>NZ_JACDIJ010000001.1:0-700241 GCF_050937815.1 Treponema sp. OMZ 840 | reverse complement strand
GCTAAAAATGCGGACTATTGATTTTATATGCCTTAACCGTATACAATATGGGAATATTGCTTTTACCGCTCACAGGAGTTTTGTTCTATGGAAATGAAGTGGATTGTTTTGGCGCTTGCCGCTCTTATGTATGTTACTGTTATTATTTTCTCGGATAAAAAACACTGGGTTTCGCTTATTGCAGGAGCGGCGGTTATTCTTATCGGAGCGGTTTCTCCATCCCATGCCCTTATTACGCTTATCAATTGGAATATTTTGGGCATCTATATCGGTTCTCTTATAATCGCCGAACTTTTTTTATATTCGCGCGTGCCCAACCGTTTGGCCGATATGATTATCGAAAAGCTTCCGGATACGGGAACGGCTATTACCGCCATTTTAATTATGACCGGCATTATTTCGGCCTTTGTCGAAAACGTCGCCACCGTATTGGTTATGGCGCCCATTGCCCTTTCCGTGTGTAAAAAGCTGCGTATTACTCCCATATATTTTATGGCCGGTCTTGCGGTGATGGCAAATCTACAAGGGACAGCGACCCTGGTCGGAGACCCTCCTTCCATGATATTCGCTTCCTATGCCCGCTACGGTTTTAACGACTTTTTTATCTATGAAGGACGGTTATCGATTTTTTTTGTCGTTCAAATGGGAATGATTGCAGGCGCCCTGTATTTTTATCTGTATTTTACAAAGGTTGCGAATATAGGAAAACAAAAAATCAGCGTTGAGCGCGAAAGCATTGTATCGTTTTTTCCGACAATTTTATTGCTTTTAATGATTGTCGCCCTGGCTGTCTGTTCGTTTTTTCATATTGAATATTCGGGCGCCTTTGTGATGATTCTCGGTATCGCCGGTTTGATATGGTTCCGTTTTGTCCGTAAAGAGGGGTTGCAAAAAACCGCTTTAATGATTAAAAATCTCGACTGGGAAACCATCGGCTTTTTAATCGGCGTTTTTATCGTTATCGGAACGGTTTCGGAAACCGGCCTTTTGGAAGATTTTGCCCTCTTTTTGCGCGGCATAATCGGCGGCAATAAGCTGTTGGGATTTGCCGTCATTATCCTTGTATCCGTTATCATCTCCGGTTTTGTGGATAACGTGCCCTATATTATCGTTATGCTGCCTGTCGCCGCAACCCTTGCGCAAAATCTGGGCTTAAAAAGCGAATTGTATATGTTTGCCCTTTTGGTCGGTTCGTGCATGGGCGGAAACCTTACCCCCTTCGGCGCTTCGGCAAATATTGCGGCTATGGGCATATTAAAAAAACAGGGCGCGCCTATGTCCTTTGCCGATTGGTGCAAAATCGGCGTTCCCTTTACCCTTATAACCACGGCGGCCGCCTCAATCCTTTTATGGTTTTTGTGGGGATAAATCCCTTACACCATAGTTTCCGGACGTACAAGTTCGTCGAAGCGTTCGGCGGTTAAAAAGCCCAGTTTGACGCAGGCTTCTTTTAAGCCGATGTTTTCGCGGTGGGCTTTTTGCGCGGTTTGTGCCGCTTTTTCGTAGCCTATGTGCGGGTTAAGCGCGGTAACGAGCATAAGCGAATTGCTTACGTTAAATGCCATGCGCTCCCTGTTTGCACGAATACCGCGCGCGCAGTGTTCCGTAAAGGATTCAACCGCTTCGGCTAAAAGCCGCGCCGACTGCAAAAAATTATAAGCGCACACGGGCATAAAGACGTTCAGTTCAAAGTTTCCCTGACTTGCCGCAACCGATACGCTCACGTCGTTTCCCATAATTTGTACGGCAACCATGGTTACCGCTTCGGCTTGCGTGGGATTTACCTTGCCGGGCATAATGGAAGAGCCGGGTTCGTTTTCCGGAATAAGGATTTCTCCCAAACCGCAGCGGGGGCCCGAAGCCAAATGCCGTATGTCGTTTGCAATCTTCATCATGTCGCAGGCGAGGGACTTTATCGCTGCGTGCGCAAACACCGCTTCGTTTTTGCTTGTAAGGGCGTGGAATTTATTTTGAGCCGTATAAAAGGCGGTGCCTGCAATTTCGCCCGCTTTTTGTGCGGCGGTTTCGGCAAAGCCTTTCGGAGCGTTTAATCCCGTTCCCACAGCCGTTCCGCCCAGGGCAAGCTCCCGCAAAGGCTCAAGCGACATGGTAAGTAAATCGCGCCCCCCTTCCAAAGACGAGCGCCAGCCGCTTATTTCCTGAGAAAAGCGCAGGGGAACGGCGTCCTGCAAGTGTGTGCGCCCTATTTTTATTACATCCTCGTTTTCTTTTTCCAGCTTGCAAAAAACATCGATAAGGCTCTGCACTGCGGGAATAAGGCGCTTTTCGCATATCAGTACAAAGGCTATGTGCATGGCGGTCGGAAAGGTATCGTTTGAAGATTGGCTCATGTTTACGTCGTCGTTCGGGTGCAAAAGCTTTTTCCCTGCAAGGGAGTTTGCGCGGTTTGCAATCACTTCGTTGACGTTCATATTCGTTTGAGTGCCGCTTCCCGTCTGCCATACCACGAGCGGAAACTCGGCTGCAAGTTTTCCTTCGATTATTTCATCGCATGCCGCTTCTATTGCGTGCAGTTTTTCTTCAGTCATTTTTTCGGCAAGCAAAATGCGGTTTGCCCGCGCTGCCGCCTTTTTTAATATGCCGAATGCACGGATAATTTCTTCGGGCATAGTTTCGATTCCCGCGCCGATTTTAAAGTTGTTTTTACTGCGCTCCGTTTGCGCTCCCCATAAGGCATCGGCGGGAACCTGAACTTCCCCCATTGAATCGTGTTCGGTACGGTATTGCATAAAAGACTCCCATTATTAAGCATAATTAAGATGCCGACAAAGTGCGAACTCAACCGGCGCCGTGTTGCCGTGTAAGTGTAGCGCAAAATCCCGATTTAAACAATACGGATGTCCGTACTCACCGGAAACGGGACACAAGCGGATGTTAAAGCGCAAAAATTATCTCTTGACATATTCTTTGTTTATGCTTATCCTGTATAAGGATTTGCTTATAAGGAATGAGGTATGAAAAAAATTACCGCCCGGGAAACCGAAATCTTGCAGTGGATACGCGAAAATCCTTTAATTTCTCACCAAGAACTTGCCGAAAAAGCGGGGATTACGCGTTCAAGCGTTTCCGTTCATATTTCGAATTTAATAAAAAAGGGTTTGATTTTAGGCAAGGGCTATGTAACGGGCGGCTCAAAACCGGTTACCGTTATCGGTGCGGTTAATATCGATATAAGCGCATCCGCTTCGGCCGCATTCCGCAAAGCCGATTCCAATCCCGGAAAAATACGGGTCGGCGCGGGCGGTGTGGCTTTTAATATCGCTTCAAATCTGGCTCTGCTCGGCCTTCCCGTGCACTTTATAAGCGCATTCGGAGGAGACACGCATGCTTCATTTTTAAAACACAAATGCTTTGAGCGCGGCCTTGATATATCCTCCTCTTTAACCGCAGATACGGCCTCGTCTTCTTCTTACGTGTGCATAAACGATGAAAAAGGCGATATGGTGTCGGCGGTAAACGATATGGATATATACGAACATCTGACGCCTGAATATATCGAAAAAAAATTGCCGCTTATAAACAAGTCGGCGCTCTGCCTTATCGACACGAATATTCCCGCCGAAACGATTGCATATATCGCCGAACATTGTACCGTTCCCCTTGTTGCAGAACCCGTTTCAACTCACAAGGCGGTAAAACTTTTGCCCGTTTTGCACAAGCTGTATGCCTTAACACCGAACAAAACGGAAGCCCTTGCCCTGTATAACGCTTCCCGTCAAAACTCTTTGCTCCGGACCGGTTCACAAACGGAAGCGAAACCCGCTCTTGCAGAACTTGCCCGGTTTTTTATCGAAGGCGGGGTGCAGCGTATCTATATTTCGCTCGGAGAAAAAGGCTTGTTTTGCGCCGATAAAACCGGCCGCTGCCGCGTAAAAGCCTATGTACCCGAAAATACGGACGGGGTACGCTCAGGTGCGCACATAAGCAGGCAATCCCTTATCAAAAATACGACGGGGGCGGGCGACAGTCAAACGGCGGCCGTCGCATGGGCGGTTTTAAAAAATATGAGCTTAAAAGAAAGCGGTTTTGCCGGAATCGCGGCTGCATCCCTGTGTTTGGAAGTTAATGAGGCGGTAAACGATAATCTTACGGAAGGAGTGTTATATGAACGAATACAAAAAATATCTTGACGTTTCGCCCGAAGTGAGCGAAGCTTTAAAGGCGGGTAAACCGGTGGTTGCCCTTGAATCGACGATTATTTCGCACGGAATGCCCTATCCGAAAAACGTAGAAACGGCCTTAGCGGTTGAAAAGATAGTCCGCGAAAACGGGGCCGTTCCTGCAACGATTGCCGTTATCGGCGGCCGCCTTAAAGCGGGTATCGGCACCGATGAAATCGATTATTTGGGAAAAACCGGCCTTGCCGTTACAAAGGCGAGCCGCCGCGACCTGTGCATTTTAACCGCGCAAAAAAAAGACGGGGCCGCCACGGTTGCCGCCACGATGATTATCGCCGCGATGGCCGGCATTAAAGTTTTTGCAACCGGCGGCATAGGCGGGGTGCACCGCGGTGCGGAAACGACGATGGACATTTCGGCCGACCTTGAAGAATTGGCAAAAACGAATGTGCTGGTCGTATGCGCGGGAGCAAAATCGATTTTGGATTTGGGCCTTACCCTCGAATATTTGGAAACGCGCGGCGTTCCGGTTGTAGGCTATCAAACCGAAGAACTTCCCGCCTTTTACACGCGCTCAAGCGGCTTTAAAACCGACTGCCGTATGGATAGTCCCAAAGAGATAGCCGAAGCTTTTTATGCAAAGCTTGAGCTCGGCTTGGCCGGCGGTATGGTTGTTGCGAATCCCATACCCGAAGAATTTGCGATGGACAAAGATTATATCGATAAGTCCATAGAAGATGCTCTTGAAAAAATGAATGCGCTCGGCATTACCGGAAAGCGCACAACACCCTTTTTACTCGACGAAATTCAAAAAATTACGGGCGGTAAAAGCCTCGAATCGAATATCCGCCTTGTGTACAACAATGCGCGCTTAGCCTCACAAATTGCCTGCGGATTAAGCACTTTGGAACAAAGCGCTTTGGAACATTAAGAGGTCCGGATATAAGGTAATTAGGCAGACGAGGGGGCAAAAAACGGCAGGGAAGGGCGCAGCGGAACACGCTTCGGTTTTCCCCGCCTTTCGGGGGCGGTGGCGCCCCAAAACTTCGGTTTGTAGACAGCCCCGCCCGTTTTAATCGGCCTGCTTTAATCCGTCTTTTTTAATCCACATACATATGCATGGGGTATGACAGGTATTTAAGTTCGCTTAATTTTTCTACGGTAATGTAGCCCGGAGGCGCTTCAAGTACCGTGGGTATTCTGTTTACGATTGTAGCGCATGTGTGTTCGACCGTTGCCGGTTTTTTTACAAAAAAGACCGTATCGGGTTCGCCCGTTATTTTCCAATCGCACATATCGCCGTCGTCCGGGCCGTACACCTTTCCGATACACTGGGTTTCGATAATCGGGCCTTGGAATGTTTCGGTCGTTACAACCGCACTCATGCCGATACAGTTCCCCTTGGGAATGGTTTTGCCCAGCGTGTCCGAATATAAGTCCTTGTCGTAAAAATACGGAACGCATTTTTGGCTTTGCGATTTGATTGTCCAGCCCATTTTATTGCACAAACATTCGTTCGAATTCCATACATATGCCGGCTCCAGGGTTTCAGGATGAGCGATTTGAGCTTCGAATTCATCGGGAGTTAATCCGGCTCCGTGGGCTTTTGCAAGTGCAAGACCGTAGTCTTCCACATTATAGCTTACCGCCCCTTCGATTTTTTTGATATTGTGAACGCCGCCTGCAACGCAGCCTATCATGTTGACCCAATAAATATCCTGCATACCCGCGCCGACTATCGTACAGCCGTGTTCCTTTGCCAGTTTGTCGAGCCTGTTCGTAATGGCGGAAGCCGTTGTCCACGGATAAATCGCTTCTTCGCAGGTTGTAATGATGTTTATACCGCGTTCGGCGCATTTTTCCATGTGCGGCGCCATATCGCTCATAAAGCTGAACATAGTCATAACGGCGATGTCCGCATCGCATTCGTCCAATACCTTGTCGGCATCGTCGCGGACAACCACTCCGATGGGAAAACCCAAGCCTGCAATTTCGCCGACATCTTTACCGACCACTGCCGGATTTACATCGATAGCGCCTACAATTTCCGCACCTTTTTCATACAGATACCGCAACGTCCATTTACTCATTTTACCGCATCCGTATTGTACTACACGAATTTTTTCCTGACTCATAGACTGCCTCCTTTAAGACGGGTTTTAACGGCGTGAACTCAGAGTTCCGTCCGCTCCTATATACATCTTAAAGCTTGTACTTGGTATAAGGTCAAGAAAAAAATAATAAATATTTATAGATTATTTTTCAAAAAAAACGGGTATTTGTAAGCGCAAAAACAAATCGCGCTCGGTTTCCCATGCCATTGCAATGTCCGAAATTTCTTCGCACAGGTAATCGCCGCCGATAATATAGTTTCGCCTTTGTATTTCATCAAGCAGGCGGCAAATATACTCCTTTTCTTTATAAAAATTATCGCAGTAAATGCACAAGTACATTCCCGGTTCCAAAACCGTAATCAGTTCGTCGGGAACAAATTGACGGTCTACAAAAACGAACACTTCCGAAGAATAAAATTCTTTGCGCAAAAGATTGTCTTTGCGCAAAATGGTACCGGCATTGTAAAAATAGGTTTGCGGCAAACGGTTTATTTCCAATTCGTTTTTTAAATCCCGCAGCATTTTTTCGTAAGTACCCAAATCGTGGTCGTACACGTTGATACCCGAATCGATGCAGTATAAAAAACGCTTTCCTATATACTCAAGAACGATTGTACCGTCGGGCGGAGCGCATTTATAGCGCTCGAAGCTTTCGATTGTACGCTGAACGGCCCGCCGCTGGCATTTTAATTCCAAAATATCTTTGTCGATTTGATTTTGCCGTTGTGTCAGAATTTCGTGCATGTAGCACATATCTTTTTCTTTAAGCTGTATTTTGATTTCTTTTAGATTCATACCCAGGGCTTTCATATAACGGATCATATCCAAAACGGCGCTTTGCCGTATATCGTAAAAACGGTAACCCGTTAAATCGTCCCGCGATACGGGCTGCAAAAGCCCTTTTTTTTCATACAGGCGCAGTGTTTGCTCGGAAATACGGTTCAGTTTCGCCATTTGCCCTATCGTCAAACAGTTTTCCATAATATATCTCCGCTTATAATTGGTACTCACTTTATTGAATTTGTCAAGACCCGTATAAACCCTTGACGAGGCCGCTTAAAATATAGTATACTGTTCATTACATTGGGACTGAAAAGCCGGCGGCTTTTTTGATTCCCCCGTCCGGCTGTCCCCGTTTTTGCCGGATTTGGCAGGAGTTTCCCCCTGCCGCAAATAAAACAGGTAATAGAGGTGTAGAAGATGTACGCACTGGTTGAGTATAAGGGTAAACAGTATAAGGCGGAAAAAGACGCTCTTATTACAGTGGACAAGCTCGATGTTGAAAAAGGACAAACCGTCGATATAGATACGGTTATAATGGTAAATGACGGTAAAAACGTGCAGGTGGGAACCCCCTATGTAAAAGGTGCAAAGGTTTCCGCGGTTGTGGAAGATTCGTTCCGTGATAAAAAAGTGCTTGTGTTTAAATACAAAAGCAAAAAAGACTATCACCGGACTATCGGCCACCGCCAGCACTATACGAAAATCCGCATTACCGGCATTTCGGCAGGGCAGGCCGAATAAGAGAGCGTGATACGGGCTGTACTTACCCGTTTTGAAAACGGTGATTTGTATTCCTGTGCGCTCAGCGGTCATTCCGGCTTTGCACCGGCGGGCAACGACATCGTATGCGCGGCGGCCAGTATATTGGTGCGCACGGCATTGGAGGTCTTAAACGCACAAAGCGGAATTGAATTAAAAACCGATATTCCCGGACGCGGAGAACTTTCCTTTACAGTAAAAAAAAGAGAGGAAGCGGCTTCGGGGATTTTAAGTTATACGGCGGATTTTTTGCAAAAGGGGCTTTTGTCATTGCAAACCGATTATCCGCCTTACATATCGGTGCGCATAAACCGCGCCGATGCAAACGATTGATTAAAATGCGGAGGTATATACTATGGGACGTAAAAAAGGCGGAAGCGGCGCTAAAAACGGCCGCGATTCCAATCCGAAATATTTAGGTGTAAAAGCATACGGCGGAACCTTTGTGCCTGCCGGCTCCATACTCGTGCGCCAGCGCGGGACAAAAATTCATCCGGGCGATAATGTCGGCCGCGGAAAAGACGATACCCTCTTTGCAACCGCAACGGGTGTTGTGTCCTATCATGAACGCAAGGGTCGAAAGCTGGCTTCGGTAATCCCTGCTCAAGCTTAAACGTGATTCAATTTGCCGACGAAGCTCTCATAGAAGTCCGCTCCGGTAAGGGCGGCAACGGCTGTATCGCGTTCCGGCGCGAAAAATACGTTCCGCACGGAGGTCCCGCAGGCGGCGACGGCGGCCGGGGCGGCAATGTCGTTTTTTGCGTAAAGCACAATCTCAGAACCCTTGCTCATTTACGAAAACAGCCTGTATTTAAAGCGCAAAACGGCGGCGACGGCGAAGGCCGAAACCGCCACGGCGCGGACGGGAACGATGTTATTATTCCGCTGCCTCCCGGAACAAAGGTAACCGATGCCGAAACGGGAGTTCTTGTTTGCGATTTTACGGGCGAAGAGGAAAGCGAAACCGTTACCTATTTAAAAGGCGGCAAGGGCGGCTGGGGCAACGTTCATTTTAAAAGTTCGGTAAATCAGGCGCCGCGCTACGCCCACGAAGGAAAGCCGGGCGATGTAAAAAAACTGCGCGTCGAATTGAGCATTATGGCCGACATCGGCTTGGTGGGCTTTCCGAATGCGGGAAAATCCTCCCTTCTCGATTACTTTACAAACGCCCGGCCTAAAATCGCGCCCTATCCGTTTACAACCAAGATTCCCAATTTGGGCGTTTTACGCATCGACGACGAACAGGATATCGTTATAGCCGATATTCCCGGCATTATAGAAGGAGCCGCCGAAGGCGCCGGCTTGGGAATCCGCTTTTTAAAGCACATATCGCGCACCGCAGGCCTTGCCTTTATTATCGATTGTTCCGACGACAACTATGCGGCAGCCTACGAAAAACTGAATGCCGAATTAAACGCTTTTTCGCCCGAACTGGCATCAAAAAAGCGCATTATTTTATGCAATAAAATCGATGTAGGAGATGCGGCCTTTCGTGCTGCCGAAATTGCCGAAACATACAAGGATATGATAACGGTTCCTCTTTCGGTGCATACGGGCGAAGGCTTGCTCCGGGTTAAAAAAGAATTGATAACTCTTGTATACGGCGGCAGCGTTCAAGCGGCTCAGGACAAAAAAAGCGATTTTCTTGCAAGCCGCGCGTCGGTAGACGATCAAGAGGTACAGTATCCGGGATCCGAGCAATGAAGCTTGCGGTTTTGGAATGTTCGCACGTGCGAACCTGTAACTGCTTATATAGCAAGGAATCTGACCGATGAAACTTGCAATTTTGGGCGGCTCTTTTAACCCCGTCCATAAAGGACATCTTTTTTTGGCAAAACAGGCGGCCGACGAGTACGGCTACGAGCGTGTGTTGTTTATTCCGGCGCGCGAGCCGCCTCATAAAACTTTGGCTTCAGGCGCTTCCGATACCGACCGTTTGGAAATGCTTAAACGGGCTTTAAACGAATACGGCGACAATCGTTTTTTTATTGACGACTGTGAATTAAAGCGCTCAGGCCCTTCCTATACTATCGATACCGTATACGATTTGGAAGCGCGCTATGCGGGGGCATTGGAAGGAAAAATAGGCCTTATTATCGGAAGCGACCTTGCAGCCGATTTCGGAAAATGGAAAAACGCCGATCTTTTGGCTGAAAAAGCGGATATTGTACTCGGCTGCCGTCCCTTGCGTGATGATGAGAAGCTGCCCGAGGGCGGTTTTTCTGTTGCGGAAGCCGGCGTTCCCGATAAACCGCACCGGGCAGGCGAGCATTCCGGTGCAGGCGGGACTTTCCCCCGTCCGCACCTTCAGCTTCACAATGAGTTTTGTGCGGTTTCTTCGGCTGCGATACGGCGCATGACAGCCGAAAAAAAAGATTGGAAAGCCCTTGTTCCCGCAAGCGTTTATGAGTACATTGTGCAAAGGAAGTTGTATGGCTTTAAATAAAAACCGAAATACTTCCTGCGTGCAAGTTTCATCCTCGGTACAAAAAGCCGCCTTTTCGCTTCCGATAGATGCCGATTTGATTGAACGCCTTTCCCTCTATACGGCTTCCGCTGTGAATCCGAAACGCTATGAGCATTCGGTGCGCACCGCCTTAACCGCTTCTCGCTTATGCCGCCGCTACGGTCTTGATGCGCAAAGCGGTTACTTTGCCGGCATTGTACACGATATGTGTAAGGATATGGACGAGGATGCACTTTTTTCTTTGGCAGTCCTCGACGGCCACCCCGTATCCGGCTTGGAAGCGGAAAAAAAATCCCTTTTACACGGGCGTGCGGCGGCGGTTCTTCTTCAAAAAGACTTCGGCGTATGTAACGGCGATGTTTTGGAAGCCGTGCGCTGCCATACCTTCGGTAAAGCGGGTATGGGCGATTTGGCAAAGGTTTTATATATTGCCGATAAAATAGAACCGGGCAGGGCGCACAGCAGCGAAGCCTATATTACACAGTGCATGAACTTGAGTTTAGATACTCTTTTGTTGGCGGTTGCCGAAGAAAACGAAAATTATCTTAAAAATCAAAACAAAGCAATTGCATCCGATACTTTTAAGATGATACAATCCTTACGAGGGGAAATACATGGCGAATTATAAACCCCGTTTGGGGACACACAAACATATTGTTTTTTTGTTTCTCATTGTGGCCGTATTGACGGTTTCCGTTTTATTATTGGTATTTGCGCTTAAAACCAATCCCGTCGAAGAAGTTTTGGAAAGCGACCAAATCATTAAACTGCTTATTGTCCTTGAAGATGAAGGAGAAGCTCTTTCGACAATGCTTATGGCCTATTATCCGGTATCTCACCGCGGTGCCCTTATCGATATACTCGGAAATACGGGTGCCATTTATGCAAGCTTGGGAAGGGTAGACCGTATAGATGCCGTCTATAAAGAAAAAGGCATAGATGTATACCGGGCTGAGATAGAAAAGCTTACGGGAATGTCCATTCCGTTTTCGCTTGAAATAAATTTAAAACAGTTTTCCGAATTGACGGATTTTTTAGGCGGTTTACGAGTTTTTGTACCGTATCCGATTGACGATAAAATCGACGGTATTCCTTATTTATTGCCCTCCGGTTCGGTTGTACTCGACGGCGATAAAATACGTACCTATATTTTATACGAAAATAAAGAGGCTGCCGTAGCCGAAAGGCAGGATCGCTTACAAAATGCGGTTGTTGCTTTTTTATATGCCGTTAATATGCATAGAACGGATATATTTAAAAAGAACATTTTCCCCGTCTATGCATCGCGGATAAAAGCCAATATCGACAATGAAGGCTTGTACAGCCTTTTGGAAAAAATTTCTTTGATCGATGCCGAGCGCCTTTTCCCCCAATCGATTACCGGTTCGCAGCGCTTGGTAGACGACAAATTACTTTTATTTCCGTATTATGACGGACAGCTTATAAAAGACGTTTTAAAGCAAACCGTTTCGGCCCTTGTTTCGGAAACGGAAGTTGTTCACAGCCGTATTTATGTTCTTGCCGTTCAAAACGGAACTTCGGTTCAAGGGCTTGCAAAAAATACGGCTGCATTAATGCAAAGTGCAGGCTATGATATTCTTACGACATCCAATGCCGACCGCAACGATTATGAAAAAACCGTTATCATAGACCATATCGGCAATAAAGAGATTGCCAAAAGCATCGGCGATTTTATACGCTGTACGAATATTAAAACCGCCGAAATAAAAAAGGAAGACGGCCTTGAAGCCGATACCCTGGTTGACTTTACGATTGTATTGGGCAAAGATTTTGACGGACGCTATGTCCGATGATTATTTTAAAAGAGGATTGTATGAAAACCGATAAAGAAAAAGCCTTGGAAATAGCGGATATCCTTACCGACTTTAAAGGCGCCGACACCGTTGTTTTGGATATTTCACAATTAAGCAGTTGGACGGATTATTTTGTAATTACCACAGTGAACAGCAGTGCTCATTGGAAGGGTTTATACAGACAAATAAAGGATTACGCAAAGCAAAACGAATTGACCATTCGAGTTCCCGACAGAAAACTGCCTTCCGGCGACGATTGGAATTTAATGGATATGGGAACAATCGTTGTACATTTAATGACGGACGAGGCACGAAATTTTTACGATTTGGAAAAATTGTGGCACGGAGGCGAAAAGCTTTTATAAAACGGAGGCACGGATTAAGCCGATACCGCATCGGTGCCTCCGGATGAGATTCGCTTTTATACCGATTTATTCGTCCAAATCATCGTCATATTGAAAGTCGTCATCCTCATCATAGTCGAAATCGGCTTCGCTGTCGTCATAATCGTCCAAGTCGTCGTCCATGAATTCGTCATCTTCAAAGTCATCGAAATCGTCGTCATCGTCGAAATCGTCATCAAAATCGTCGTCATAAGCATTTTCGATTGCATAGCCGGCAGTTGACGAATAATCCAGCAATTCGCTGTCACTGAGCATTTAAGTACTTCCTTAATTAATATCTTTACCTTAAACATAGATGAGTCTTATCTTTCTGTCAACTGTTTTTTTTAAAATGTTGTAAAAATTTTATTTATAGACGCTTTTTCCCTCAATACCCATTGAGAAAAGCTTTTTTTTTGCCTAAACCGTTTGACAAAAAAATATTTTTCTGTATAATTTAGCTATGCCGAATAGGATGTGTATTCGTGCACCCGCAAAACTCAATTTGCATTTACGGGTGCTTTCTGCTGAGGAATCGGGACGGAATGACGGATACCATAATATTGAAAGTGTGTTTCAAGCGATTGATTTATGTGACGAATTAATCGTTGAAAAAAAAGCGGGAAAGCCGGAGTGTACGGTAAAGGTAAAAGGTGCGCCGCTTCCTGCCGAAAACACCCTTACGGCGGCATATAAAGAATTTTGTAATCTTACCGGTATAAACGAAGCTGTAACCGTCGATGTGACGAAGTGTATTCCTTCGGGAGCCGGTTTAGGCGGCGGATCTTCGGATGCGGCGGCTTTGCTGATTGTTTTGGATAAACTTTTTCAAACGAAGCTTAAAACAAAACAAAAAATGCAGGCAGCCTGCCGAATCGGAAGCGATGTTGCTTTTTTTCTGTCGCACGGTTGTGCCGTGGTGACGGGACGAGGCGAGTTTATTAGGGAAATCAGCTCCCGTAACGACCTTTACTTTGTACTTGTGCAGCCTGATGTTTACAGTTCGACCAAAGAAGCGTATGCACTTTTGGATGAGCGAATAAACAGGTCAATTCTGCGGGAACTTCCCGGAGTTGCGGAACTGGAAGCTATTTACCGTAAGCCGGCTGCTCAATGGACTTTCGGTAATAGTTTTACGGAACCGCTTGCAGAGTCCTATCCGGTTATCAAAGCTGCATTGAAAAGCTTAAAAGCTGTCGGTGCGGATTTTGCCGAAATGACCGGTTCCGGTTCTGCAGTTTACGGCGTTTTTTCTTCCGAAGCGGAAGCAAAAAGCGCTTACACTCGGTTATGCGATAGATGGAGATGTCAGGTTGTAAAAACTTGCGGTCTGTCTGCGTAGTGTGCCATGCACAATAGGTTATCCTGCCAAGTGAGGAGTGGTTATGCAGATTACCGAAATTCGTATCCGTAAGGTAGCGGCGGAAGGAAAGCTGAAAGCATACGTTACAGTTACATTTGAAAACTGTTTTGTTGTGCACAACGTCAAGATTATTGAAGGAAAAACTGGTTTGTTTATAGCAATGCCTAGCCGCAAAACCAGTAACGGTGACTATAAGGATGTAGCCCATCCGATCAGTCCGGAGTTTCGTACTAAATTGCAAGATACTATTCTTGCAGAGTATGCAGCGGGACATATCGAGGAAGGTTCTACATCCGCGGACGACGACTAAGCTTTAATACGGAAATACTATTCCCGTAACAAGCTTTTTTCTAGGCGCATTTTTCTTTGGACCGTCGGCAAGTGGTAAGCCACCGGTTTTTGGTACCGGTATTCCGCTGGTTCGAATCCAGCCGGTCCAGCTAGAGCGATACCGATTAATTCAAATACTCAATTAGTCGGTGTTGTTTTTTAATATTCGGAAAACTCTGGCGTGATGAACGATGGGGTATATTCTTTTTCGCTTTTACAGTGTTTTCCCGAAATTTTATTTTCTCAATGAGGAGTTTAAGATGGAAGAATTGGTTTTAAAGGCCGCTTCCCGTACGGCAACGGGCAAGGCAGCTGCAAAAAAACTGCGTGCCGAAGGTAAACTGCCTGCCGTTATGTATAATTCAAAGGGCGAAGCTTTTATGCTTACCGTTGATGAAAGCGAATTTACAAAGGTATGGAAAACCGCAACCGCTACAACCCTTGTTTCTTTGGTTGTTGACGGAAAAGAGGGTAAACCCGTATTAATTAAAGCAACGGAATACGATATTATAACCGATAAAAATCTTCATGTCGATTTCCATGCGGTCGATCCGGAAAAACCCTTAACGGTTAGAATGAACGTATTGCTGCGCGGTAATCCTGTCGGTGTGCGTGAAGGCGGTGCTTTGGAAAAAGGTATAGCGACGGTCGATATTAAGTGCTTACCCAAAGATTTGCCCCCGCGCATTGTTGTCGATGTAACAAATCTCAGCTTAAATGCACAGTTGAGCGTAAAGGATATAAATGCCGGTTCCGGTGTAACCGTGCTTACGCCCGCCGATGAAATTGTAGCTGCGGTAAAACCGCTGCGCTGATTTACGTGCAGGATTTTTTAAAAAAAGTTGCGGCGGGGTTAAAAAAATGCGGTATAGACGGCATTCAAACTCCGCCGTCTTTACTTTTGGCGGTTTCCGGCGGCATCGACTCTATGGTTATGCTCTATGCTTTAAAAGCCTTATCGTCCGGTACCGGCAATACGGATTTAAACCTTCGTTTTAATCTTTCGGTGATAACGGTAAATCATAATTTACGCAAAGCGTGCGAAACCGAAGGCGATGCCTTGTTTGTACAAAATCAATGCCGCCTTTTAAAAATCCCTTGTACGCTTAAAACGGTTGCGCCCGGTGAAATTGCCGCCGCCGCATCCCAAAGAGGCGGAGGAATTGAAGAAGCTGCCCGCTTTGTCCGTTATAAGCTGTTTGAAAACGAAGCAAAAGCCCGCTTTTGTGATTTTGTTTGTTTGGCACACAATCGAGATGACCAATTGGAAACGCTTTTGCAGCGTTTTTTTCAGGGAGCTTCTGCCGGTATTTCGGGGCAGGCGGCGGCGGGTATTGCAAAGAGGCGCGGTTTGTTTTGCCGCCCCTTATTGGATATTCCGCGTTCGGCTATACAAGCTTATGCGGAAAAACACGGGATTCCTTTTCGGGAAGACAGTACAAACCGCAACACTGCCTATTTTCGTAATAATTTGCGCCGCCGTGTCGTTCCGTTTTTAAATGAACATGTACGGGGCTGGGATACGGCCGTACTTTCGGGGGCACAAAAAGCGGCTGAAGAGGCGGCTTTTATCGAAAAACTTGCTTCGGCCGTATTGTGGGAACCTTGTGTACTGACAGGTTGTGTCCTGACCGGTAAAGAAAGAGTCAAAAGACATACGGCGGGTACGCAGGCGGTTTTTACCGTGCGTACTGATGCATCGGCTTTTTTTAATGCCGGCTTTCCGGTCCGTATACGGGCCTTGTACAATGCTGCCCACAAAGTTTCGGCGGCATGGCGGCTGCCTTATGCGCTGTTTAGAGATTGTGCTTCGGGACAAAGCCGCGTTAAGGGCTGCGGTATTGAATTTATACGTACAAAACGCTTTTTATACGTAAACAATATCCGTACAAAACCGGAACCCGATACAATAAACCAAGGCTATTGCATTCAAATCGATGCTCCCGGTACATATGATTTCCCCTTAGGATATTTTGAAGTTGTTTACGCTTCGGATCTTCAAGTACAGAAAAAGGCGAACTGTGCCGACAATAAATACGGGGAAGTATGTATGGGACCTTTTTGCCTTCCTGTCCGCTTAAGAAGCCGAAAACCGGGCGATCGCATTAAAACTGCCGCAGGTACTCATAAAACTTTAAAAAAAATATGGAACGAATGGAACATAGAGCCGCATCATACCTCTTTAATACCGGTAATAGAATATGGTCAAAATCCGGTATGCATATGGGGTGCTCCTTTGGGATATCCCGATTGGTATGTAAAAGATTGTGCCGGTGATTTTTCCGGTGTTTTCTTTATTTTTAAATCTGCCGGTATTACGGCAGGAATTTAAAATATTTTTGTATTATAATTTGCATTGTAATAAGGAACGATCATGAATAAAAAACAGTCCTTTTCAAAACATACATCACAAAAAAACGGTAAGGGGCCGGAACATAAGGCTCCCAATATAAAACCGCCGGTCGGCCGTTTTTTAATTACCCTGTTGATGATGTTTGCAATTTTTTTCATTTTTACCGCTATTACGGACAGGGAATCGAATACGTATCCGATTATATCGTACAGTGATTTTTTAGAGGCTGTCGAACAAAAACATATCAGCGAAGTTCAAATTCAGGATCAAAAAACGATTTTGGGAACCATGCGTTCGGCAAATGCGGCCTCCGATATGCAGTCACGCTTTCAAACCGTTATTCCCTATGAGGACCCCGGTCTTATGTTCTTTTTGGAGCAAAACGGTGTAAGCGTTTCGGGCAAAATTTCAAAGCCGAGTGTTTTAACCGAGCTGTTTGAGTATTTGCCGCTTTTATTAATGATTCTTTTTGTATTTTTTATTATGCGGCAAATGTCCATGCAAAACAGCCGCGGCATGCAGTTCGGAAAAAGCAGGGCACGCCTTTTCGACAATAACAAAAAAAAGGTAACCTTCAGCGATGTCGCCGGTCAGGAAGAAGCGAAAAAAGAACTGGCGGAAATCGTCGATTTTTTGAAAAATCCCAAAAAATACCGCGAAATCGGCGCAAAAATACCCAGCGGCGTGCTTTTGGTCGGCAGTCCCGGAACGGGTAAAACCCTTTTGGCGCGCGCAGTCGCCGGTGAAGCCGACGTTTCGTTTTTGCACATTTCGGGAAGCGATTTTGTCGAAATGTTTGTGGGTGTAGGTGCAAGCCGTGTACGCGATTTATTCGAACAGGGAAGAAAACGTGCGCCCGCGATTATCTTTATAGACGAGCTTGACGCGGTAGGACGCGCGCGCGGTGCCGGTTTCGGCGGCGGCCACGATGAGCGCGAGCAAACTTTAAATCAAATGCTGGTGGAAATGGACGGATTCGACAATAAGGACGGCGTTATCGTGTTGGCGGCGACCAACCGCCCCGACGTTTTGGATCCCGCGCTTTTGCGTCCCGGCCGTTTCGACCGCCAAGTACACGTTACGCTTCCCGACATTAAAGAGCGCGAATCGATTTTACTCGTTCATGCAAAAAAAATCAAAATTACCGACGATGTGGACTTTAAGCATTTTGCGCGCGCCACTTCAGGCATGAGCGGGGCGGACTTATCGAATATGATAAACGAAGCGGCCTTATTTGCGGCACGCAAAAACAAAGAAAAGGTGTCCTTTACCGAATTGGAACAAGCGCGCGATAAAATCCTTATGGGGGTTGCCCGCGAATCAATGGTTATGCCCGAAAAAGAGCGCGTAATGACCGCATGTCATGAAGCGGGGCACGCCCTCCCGTACTATTATTTGGAGCATGCCTCTCCTTTGCATAAGGTAACGATTATTCCGCGAGGGAGGGCACTCGGCCTTACCGTCGGTCTTCCTAAAGAAGATTCCTATTCTCACACAAAAAGCTGGCTTAAAGACCAGCTGGTTATTATGTTCGGCGGTTATGCGGCCGAATCGATTGTCTACGGCGATACGACTACGGGCACCCAAAACGATATACAGCGGGCAACCGATATTGCGCGCCGCATGGTATGCGAATGGGGAATGTCCGAAGATTTGGGCGCGGTTTCCTACGGTAAGGAAGACGAGCCTATTTTTATGGGAAAAGAAATCGAGCGGCGCAAAGGATATTCGGAAGAAAGCGCCCAAAAGATAGACCGTGCCGTCGAAAAAATCTTAACCGAAGCGAAAAAGCGTGCGGTAAAAATCCTAACCGAGCACCGCGATCAATTGGATAAGCTTACCCAAGCTTTAGTTGAAAAAGAAACCCTTGACGATACGGAAGTGCGCGAACTGCTCGGCATTGAGCCGCTTAAAGAGCCGGCCGAAAACGAAGAAGAAGCCGGAAGCGGTTTGGAAGGGCCGCGCGTCAATTTGCGCAGGCGAGGTACTGCCGAAAGCTGAAGTATAAAGTTGAAGTGCAAAGCTGAATTGTAAAAAGGAGGCGGTTATGCGAAAATCGGTGTTTGTTTTACGGCATTTTTTTATCTTTGCTTATCTTTGTGTTGTTGCCGTACATGTATTTTCACAAAATCCGGAACAGTATACCAAAACCGCTTTGCGCTATATAGACAGCGCGAAAAAACTTCTTATACGTGAAGAATATGAAAAAGCCTCGTCCCAAGCGGCCTTAGGTTTGGTTTACGATGATACAATAGCCGATTTGTATTATATTCAAGCGCTCAGTATGTCGGTGCGCGGGTTACCCGCCTATATGATTGAACCTCTTCTTACGGCAGCTTTGCAAAACCGCTGGTACGACTATAACCGCGATGCTGCGCGGCTTTTACTTGCGGATTTATATACAAAGACGGCAAAACCCGCCGCTGCCGTTTTACTTTTGGATGAAATGCCCGTACTTTCCGGTAAAGATGCGTTATATACCCGTGCAAAGGCTTTGTATCTTTTAGGAGATGTGCAGGAGGCGCGGCTCGTCGTTAAGCGGGCGGCATTTCAATTTCCCGAAGACGAGCGCTTTGCCGTGTTGTTTTTTGATTGTGAAAATGCCGCTTTTTCGAATGACGAGGCAAACTCAAACAATAAACTTGTTTTCGATGAGCTTCTTTCGCTTTTTTTATCACGGATTAGAGTTTTACAGGATGCCGATCCGGACATTTTGTTAAAAGCCTCTGCATTCGGTTTTTCCGCCGATGAAAAAAAGCGTTTGCTTCGCTCGTGGAATGCGTACGGAAAAACGGATCCCCTCTATGCCGTGTATGCATTACAAGCCGGATTGCTTAGCGAAGAAAAAGCTTTTGATTATATGTTTCCCTTTTTAAATCAAACAATAGATTATACACATTTAAGGGCCTTTGTGTCGCTGATTACCGATGAGCGCTTAAAAGAACGCTTACGCAACTTTTATGCCGTTTTTGCCGGTACGATTTGTTTTGATACGAATAATGACGGTATTGCAGATATAAAGACCCGGTATCGGCTCGGCCGTCCTTTTATTATCGAATACGACAAAGAACAAGACGGCCGTCTTGATTGGGTTGCGGACTGCGATTACGGCATTCCCGTAAAATTAGAGCTTTGTAATGAAAAAATAAATGTGTGGTACGGTGAATGGCCTTCGATTGCACGTATCATATACGAGGATACAAAAGAAAGCTATGATATACGCGACAATACTTTATTCGGAACTCCGGTCAATATCATAAAAGATACGGTTATGGAAAAGTACGGCGGAACCGTATTATACGTTCCCGTTTTACAAGATGATTTAAAAGATTTTTCCAAAGAACATATATTTTCTTTATCGCATACGATTGAACGCAAGTCCAATGAGTATGCACACGGTTCCGTCAGGTTCAGTTTGTTCGAGGGAAGAATACAAAATGCAACTTACACGGACAGGGGAACCCCTTATGCTTACGGACATTTTGAAAACGGTATACTGCGATTTAGAAATGTCGATTGGGATAAAAACGGAAGTTACGAAGTCACCGAAATATACGGTTTTGATATTGAAAAAGCTCCGGAATACCGCAGTCCAACAGAAGCTGTCCGGCTGAGTATGAATTTATTCGGAACCGAAAATGACGCAAAGGGATTATATTTATATAAAACCCTTTCCGATACCGACGGAGACGGTATACATGAGCTTATACAAGAGTACGGCCCCGGCTTAAGACAATCGGCGGTATGGAAAAGAAGGAATAAGGGCGAATGGGATATTCGCTGGACTCGTTACGATGAAAAATTCGAAGAAATCGAATACCAATCTCCGTTCAGCGGTAATACGGTTACTGTTCGCCTTGAAAACGGAAAACCCGTTTCCGTAAACGGACAACCCGTTACAAAAGATCCGGCTGCCCCGTTTTTTTGGATTGGCGAATATCCGGGTAATTTTTATGCCGAAATGATGATACAAATGCTTAACCGTAAGGGCGGTTCGGGTGTTATAGTTACGGTAAGCGATTTACTTTGGGTAAAAGAAAAGGATCGATTTATCAGAATCTTTGCCGTAAAAAACGGAAACACCTGTTTCGGTGAAGTTTTATACGAATAGAAGTCTTGTACGGATAAAGGAGTTTTTTTAGTGCCGCCGTTTACATCTATGCGCCGTCCGGCTTTTCTTTTTTTTCTCTGTATGTTTCTTTTGTGCGCATCCTGCCTTTCGCGTAAAGCCGATTACGGGATTCCCGATTTTACCGACCGGCAGATATTCAATAAAGAAATCGAGCATATAAAAAACGAACGGGAAACCTCCCCCTTACGCTCCCTATGGCGGGCGGCCCTTCTTGTGCGGGAAACGGATGCACGTCCCGACGATTTTGAACACAAAGATGACTGTATACGGCGCGCCCGTGCTTTATTCGATGAATGCGCCTCTTATACGCAAAAACTCGTATCTGAAAAAAATCGGGATACACAATATGCCGATGCCCTCCGCTTTGCCGAAAGCTTGGAAACCGCATATAGTGCCCTCGGCCTTGCTTTTGAGCCAAGTGCCGAGTTTGCGAAAGCGCGCATTGAAGCCGAAACCGCTTTTAAAAATCTTCCCGTTTTGCCGTCCCGTCAAGCCGATAAAACCCTTGCCGGCCTTATTCAGGGAAGCGTTACCGTGTGGGTCGATTTGGGCGTCAAGGTTGAAAAGGGCATGGGCTATGCCGCCCGCGTTATCGGTTCGGGCTTTTTTATCGACGAGCGCGGCTATATTATTACCAATCACCACGTTATAGCCGACTTGGTGGACCCGAAATACGAAGGCTACGGTAAACTCTATATAAAAAAAGCCTCCGATTCGGAAACCCGCATCCCGGCTAAGGTTATAGGCTGGGACAAAACCCTCGACCTTGCCCTGTTAAAAACCGAAATAAAGCCTCCTTCCGTGTTCACTCTGGGGTCATCGGAAAATCTTGCGGTAGGGGAGCGTATCTACGCCATAGGCTCTCCTGCGGGCTTGGAAAGCACGATTACCTCCGGCATCGTTTCTTCTTTTGACCGCAAGCTTTTATCCACCGTTTCGGTTATGCAAATAGACGCCGCCGTCAATTCCGGCAATTCGGGAGGCCCCCTGGTCAACGAAAAGGGAGAAGTGCAGGGCATTGTCTTTGCGGGGCTTCCGGCTTTTCAGGGCTTAAACTTTGCGATTCCCGTCGAGTACCTTAAAACCGTTTTGGAACTTTTATATTCGGGCGGCGAAACCGAACACGCATGGATGGGCGCTTACGGGCGTACCTTTAAACACAAGCCTTCCGATAAAACGGGAGCGGGTGTTGAAATACTGTATCTTATGCCCGGAAGTTCCGCTTCGCGTGCGGGGCTTTTACCCGGCGATATTGTAAGCGCCGTAAACGGAAAAGCCGTGCGGAATATCGAGGATTTACAGTTTGTGCTTATAGGCTGCCGCCCCGATTCTCTTGCGCGTATCGCCTACCGCCGCCCTGCAAAAACCGAAACCGCGCCGCCGGACGATAAAGTGAGGGCGGACAATAAAACTGCGGCGGAGGGCAAACAGCAGCCGCCGGACGACAAAGTGGGGGCACAAATACCGGGTGAAGCCCTTGTCTATCTCGATGTCCGAAGCGAATATCCGGGAAAAACGATTTACGAGCGCGAAGCCGAATACCGTATGTTTTATCCCCTTTTCGGTATGGAACTGGTTCACTCTTCGGTGGGCAATAAGCGCAAATTTACCGTGCGCTCCGTTGTAAAAGGCGGCATTGCCGACGAAAGCGGTTTTTCGCCCAACGATCCGGTCGAAATAATCCGCACCAAACTGTTTGAAGACGAGGGTGCAGTCTATGCGGAATTGTATACAAAAAAACGAAAAAGCGGTTACTTGGACGTGAATTTTGCCGTCGGCGCGCCTCTGGACAGTCTTTATCTTTTCTAATAAAATAAGCCGATGACAAATTTAGAACAAAAACGCAATTTTTGCATTGTTGCGCACATAGATCACGGTAAGTCAACCCTTTCGGACAGGCTTATACAAAAGGCCAATATCATCGATGCGCGCCAATTTCAAAATCAAATACTCGACAATATGGATATCGAACGCGAGCGCGGCATTACGATTAAAAGCCAGGCGGTAACGATTCCCTATACCGCGCAGGACGGCAAAACCTATGAATTGAATTTCGTCGATACGCCCGGCCACGTGGATTTTTCTTATGAAGTATCACGCGCAATCGCTTCGTGCGAAGGCGCCTTGCTGCTGGTGGATGCGGCACAGGGGGTTGAATCTCAAACCTTATCGAACATGTACTTGGCCCTCGAACACGACCTTGAAATCGTTCCGGTTATCAATAAAATCGACCTTCCGGCTGCGGACATTCCGTCGGTAAAGCGCCAAATAGAACACGATTTGGGCTTGGATCCGGAGCACGCCGTTTTGGTGTCGGCGAAAACGGGTAAGGGTATCGATGACTTGTTTGAAGCCATTGTGCAGCGCATTCCGCCTCCTACTCACGATACGGGCGGAAAAACGAAGGCCCTCGTGTTCGACTGCCGCTACGACCCCTACCGCGGGGTTGTCGTTCATATCCGTATGTTCGGCGGCAAAATCAAGCCGGGACAAACCATACGCTTTATGTCGTCCGGCTCCGAATACAAAATCGAAAATACCGGCGTGTTTAAAATCAAACTGGAAGAAACGCGCGAACTGAACGAGGGCGATGTCGGCTATTTTATTGCGGGCATTAAAACCGTTTCCGATGTGCGCGTCGGAGATACGGTAACCCTTGCCGACGACCCCGCAGACGAAGTGCTGCCCGGTTTTAAAGAAGTAAAGCCGGTTGTTTTTTCGTCGATTTATCCGGTGGACACAAACGATTACGAAGAACTGCGCGACAGCATGGAAAAACTCAAGCTGAACGATGCAAGTTTAACCTACGAAAAGGACGCATCTTTGGCTTTGGGACACGGTTTCCGCTGCGGCTTTTTGGGCCTTTTGCACTTGGAAGTCGTGCAGGAGCGCTTGGAACGCGACTTTGACCAATCGGTTATCTTTACCGCCCCTTCGGTACGCTATCAGGTGGGTATGACAAACGGCACGGAAGTTTTTGTCGATAATCCCGCAGACTATCCGGATCAGGGGCTTATACGCTGGGCAAAAGAGCCCTACATAAAGGCGTCCATTATTACCCCCGCCGAGTTTTTAGGCTCGATTATGGCCCTGTGCACCGAAAAGCGCGGCTCCCAAACCAATATGCAGTATCTCGACGAAAAGCGGGTTGAAATTATCTACGAAATGCCCCTTGCAGAAGTGTTATTCGATTTTTACGACCGCTTAAAAAGCTACAGCCGCGGCTATGCCTCCTTCGATTATGAAGTTATCGGCTACCGCGACACCGATTTGGTAAAGGTTGATATTTTAATTAACGGCAATAAGGTAGACGCGCTATCGCTGCTTGTGTTTAGGGGCAATGCGATTGAACGCGCACGCAGTGTCTGCGGTCAGTTAAAAGAAGAAATAAGCCGCCGCCAATTTAAAATTGCAATACAGGGCGCCATAGGCGGACAAATTATCGCCCGCGAAACGGTTAACGCCCTGCGAAAAGACGTACTTGCCAAATGCTACGGCGGCGACGTTACCCGTAAGCGCAAACTGCTTGAAAAACAAAAAGAGGGCAAAAGGCGCATGAAAATGGTCGGCGATGTGGAACTTCCGCAAAGCGCCTTTTTAGCCGTTTTGAAAACAAAGTCGGATTAGTAACGGTGAAATACTGATCTCACCGGGAGGATAGAAGCAATGATACGGACAGTAAAACAAAACGAACAGGCGCGGCAGGAATACCGCTTTATGTCGGCCTTCGAAATGGACGCACGGGAAGAAGGCATACAACAAGGAATTGAACAAGGCACGTACCAAAAGGCATTTGAAACGGCAAAAAACTTACTTGCAATGAATCTTCCTATCGAAAATATTGCCCAAGCTACCGGCTTAAGTATTGAAGAAGTGAAAGCTTTATAAGAATCAACATGTTACTGGCCGAATATGACTACGACACCGACTGCGAATGTCGAAGTACAAAGTTCGCCCCTCGCACTTTCCCCGTTCGCCCCTCGGACTCGCACTCTGTACTTTCTTAAAACAAATTACAAAAATCTTTCCCGAAAAGTTGTTATTCTCAAAAACTTGGGTTATAATGTTTAAAGAGCGGACATCCTGTCCGCTCTTTAATCCGAGTTTTGTGCAAAGCACAAAACTCCTTACTTGCAGCTTGCGCATACATCCGTGTACGGGTGCAAGCGTGCGGCTCACATAACGCCGCACGCTTGCACGTCGAGTTTTGCTTCGCAAAACTCGCATAAAAACAGCTTTAGGTTCGCAATTCTGAAGAATTGCTCACACTTAAAGATAGCATTGGATATACAGTTGCATAAAACCGTGCTTCCTGCTCGGTTTTATGCGACGAGTTTTGCGTTGCAAAACATCGCGGATAGTCGGCCTTTCCGCCGTCCATGTGCATAAAATCACACATCCGTGTGTGATTTTATGCTTCAAGTTTTGGGCTTTGCCCAAAACTCATTACTAACGGCTTTTCTGCACATCCGTGTGCAGGTTGTAAAAGCTATGGGGAATACGGATTGCAAAGGGAACATGGCATAAAACCGAACTTCCTGCTCGGTTTTATGCTTCAAGTTTGCCGAGGCAAACTTGGTTATATAAAGCTTTTTCTGCCGTTCATGGCGGGATTTGAAACATCGCGGATAATCCGCTTACGTACATCCGTGCTGTGCGTTATATTGACTTTTTGCGAGGGCTTATGAACGGGAAAATAAACCGCTTAAACAGTACAATAAAGGGTTCTCAAAAAAGTTTGGAAAAGTCGGCAAAACTACTTGACACGGTACCGCCTCCACGCGCAAAATTCACAGCTTCACAGCTTCACAGCTTCACAGCTTCACAGCTTCACAGCTTCACAGCTTCACAGCTTCACAGCTTCACAGCTTCACAGCTTCACAGCTTCACAGCTTCACAGCTGAGGGCTAGCTGTGCCCAAATACATTTTCACTCACACACAAAACACACTTCGCATATAAAAGAGCGTAGGGTAAAGCCCGTACCCTCTTTTTTTAGACACAAACCCCCGTAATCGGTTTAAAAACCGCACGTCCTGTGCGGTTTTTAAACCGAGTTTTGCTTGCGCAAAACTCATTACTAACGGCTTTTCTGCACATCCGTGTGCAGGATTTAAAACAGGATGTTTTATGTGCGGCATTCGGCACGTCCTGTGCGGTTTTGAACTCGGGTTTTGGGCTTTGCCCAAAACTCATTATCTATAGCTTTTCTGCACGTCCGTGTGCAGATAAGAATTATGAATTATTTATTAAGGAGAAAAACAATGAAAAACACAAAACAAAGAACTACATTTTTAGGAAATCGGGCGGCAGTCCTCACACTTGCCGCATCGCTCGTGATTATGGGGCTCTTTACCGCCTGCCCCAACTCCGCAGGAGGAGGCGGAACAACACCCCTTACCAAGTACAAGGTAACGCTTGAGCCCGCCTCAGACGGCACCGTAACGGTAAACCCCGCCCTTCCTTCTGACGGCATGGTAGCGGAAAACACGGAAATCACCTTTACCGCTTCCCCGCATGCAGGTTACAAGCTTCAAAAATGGGAACTGAACGGGCAGACGGTAAACGGCACCGCTCCTACCTACAAGCTAAAAGTTACACAAAATGCACAGGTAAAGGTTTCCTTTGAACTGCTTTCGGGCACTCCTTCAGTCTACCTTGCAGGCTCTATAACAACAGGCGGAAATCCGAAGCCCCATTATTGGAAAAACGGCACCAAGCACGAACTGCCTATGGACTCGGGAATGACTAGAGGATATGCATATTCTGTTACCCTTAAAGACGGAAAAGCCTACAGTGCAGGGCTTCAACAAGCATTCGGAGCATCAACCGCCATTGTATGGGAAGGAAACACCCCTTACTGGAAAAGCCCCGAACAATATACCATCGCAAATGCAATTTTAACCGAAGGCGCTTCCCTCTACATAGCGGGAAAGCTCAAAAAAGACGGAGCGTGGGAAGCCTCCGTTGCCGACATAACGGACAAAAACGCGGTGAATATTGCCCACCTGCGTACAAGCACGGGAACTGAGACAGAGTCGGAAGCTTACGCTTTGTGCTCATCGCCTTCCGCCTTGTATGCCGTAGGAACAATATTCAACAGCAGCTCCTCCCAAACAAAAGGAGCCCTGTGGACAATAGACAAAGCTCTTGACGAAGCCTCGCGCACCGAAACGGTACTGGCTACGGGAAGCTCTGTACATCCCAAGGCGGTATGCTTTTTGGACAGCGCAGTCTACGCTGCAGGACGGAATGCGGCGGGCAATGCTGCGGTATGGAAGGTTACGGGCACAAGTGCAGATGTAACGGCGACGGTGCTTGGAACGTCCGGCAGCTCCGAAGCAAACGCCGCATGCACAAAAGACGGCCTTGTCTTTATAGGCGGGAGAAACGACAGCAGCAAGCCCTGTGTATGGAAGGGAACGGACAGCTCCTTTACAGCCATAAAGTTAAGTACCGAGAGCGGCACGGTGAATGCCCTCTACGCTTTCGGAAACGACATCTATGCGGCAGGTTTTCTCTATACCGGCGGCGGTCGAAAAGCCGCCTATTGGAAGTTCACTTCCGCCATTGCCTCTGCCTCCGATGCCGACATAACCGTCCTTCCCGACGCCGACAGCGAAGCATACGGCATTGTTGTAACGATGGAGTAGGGTTGAAGCGGGCGGCTTACATAGCGCCGCCCGCTTCAACGTCGAGTTTATGACGGGCTTATGCCCGTCATAAACATCGCGAATAACCGGCTTTAAGTTCGCACATTTGAAAATGTGCTCACACTTAAAGGTAACATTGAACATACAGCTGTCAGCTGTATAGGCCGGGTTCTTAGGGGCGGTGCATACAATCGGACGTCCTGTCCGATTGTATGCTTCAAGATTGCCTACGGCAAACGGTTTGCCGCAGGCAATCTTGTTTATATGGAACTGTTCCGGCATCCGTGCCGGGACTGTGAAAAGAAATTTCCCGCTTTTCCTACGGAACAGCGGGAACGGCGGGTACAGGTTGAAGCTCACGGCTTACATAGCGCCGCTCGCTTCAACGTCGAGTTTATGACGGGCTTATGCCCGTCATAAACATCGCGGATAATCGGCTTTGAGTTCGCACATTTGAAAATGTGCTCACACTTAAAGGTAACATTGAACATACAGTTTTAGCTGTATGTTCGGGATTCCAAAGGGCAGAGTCCTTTGGCAGTGCGGGAGAGAGAGGGGGTTCTAGGGGGAGAGAGAACCCTGCCCTGAACGGGGTGCTCTCTCCCCCTAATACTTAGGAGGTATGTTATGGCAAAAAAGAAAAGCGTTTGGGAAGTGTACTTACGTCCCAACACCTTAACCAAAGAAAACGACCGCGACTGTATTGCGGACGTTCATGCTCACGCCGCAACTCAGCGTAACGAGGACATTGCAGAGCTCATCACCAAGGAGAGAAGCGAGTTCCGAAAAGAAACCATCATCAACATCCTCAACATGCGGGACAAGGCGGTTAAAGACCTTATCCAAGAGGGAGCGAGCTTTATGGACGGCTTGGTGCAAATAAGCCCGCGCGTGTCGGGGGTATGGGCTACCGAAAACGCCCCCTACGACGAAAAGATTCACAAACGCACGGTTGAAGCTCACGGCTTACATAGCGCCGCTCGCTTCAACGTCGAGTTTCGCGACAAGCGCGAAACATCGCATAAAAATAGCTTTAGGTTCGCAATTCTGAAGAATTGCTCACATTTAAAGATAATATCGAACATACAGCTGTCAGCTGCATAGGCCGGATTCCAAAGGCCGGCGAGGCCTTTGGCTGTGCGGGAAAGTGAGAGGGGGCAAGGGGAGAGAGGAAACCCTGCCCGGAACGGGGTGTCCTCTCTCCCCTTAAACGACGGCACCTTAACAATAGGCGACGACATCATCATCGAGGGTAACAAGCTTAAAATCGACGAAACCGACGCATCTCAAGGAGTCTTTTTCCGCCTTGCGGACGGTACCGAACACAAGGTAACCCGCCGCCTCTCGGTAAACCAGCCGAGCCAAATAATCGCCCGCGTACCCGCGGCGGTTCCTGCGGGAAAGGTTACGGTAATAATACGGACCAAGTTCAGCACCGGCAATAAAACGCTTAAAGAATTACGCGAAATTGTCTATAAACTGCCTTGCACCGCCAAAGCTTAACATTCACTATCAAAGCCTCTTTGCTCACCGTATCAAAGAGGCTTTGTCTGCAAAGTACGCTGTACGGCTATATCGGTGTCGCAATCATATTCGGCTATTAACATGTTTATTCTTATAAAGCCTCGATTTCTTCTTTGCTTAAGCCCGTGGCTTGCACTATTTTTGCAGTAGAATCGCCGAGCTGTTTTAATATCTTTGCCGTTTCAAGTTTTGTTTGGTAAGAGCCTCTTTCCATGCCTTGTTGTATGCCGATCATCAGGCTTTCTTGCCGTTGTACCGCTATGTCGGTATCATAGTCGTATTCAGCTATTAACATGTTTATTACCTCCCGTGATTTTCTCTGTAAGTAGTCTTTTAAGATGTCTTTGTCTATGCATATTTTTACCGCATTGGTAAAGCCGTTTTCGCTGTCGAGCTGCATTTGCTTTCGGACCTCTTCTACAAAGAGGCTGTATTCTTCAAGCGCTTTGCACGCGGCTAAAACTTTATGTGCTTTAGCTGTATTGATGTTTAAAACCTGCACCGTCAACTCCAAGGGTGCGGGTGCGGATTTCGTTATAAAAGCATCGGAGAGTTTTAGAATTGCGGTTTCAGGATAATCTTCTACACCATTATAGAAAACATAGAATTCGGGCGCGGGTATTTTTGACAGCTTTCTCAGATACCTGTCTGTCGGTGCTTGCAGTTTTTCGTAGAGCCGAGCGATATACTGCAAAAAGCGCAAAGGCATGTTTTCGTTTATGGTAGACTGGTGTTCAGCCAACACTATGATTTTACCGTCCACAAGGCAGGAAACATCGTTTATAATGTTCATATACATTACGTTATCAAGCCTTATGTTTTCTACGGGACAGGACATTTGCAGGTTTGTGCCGTGCAAGGCGTTATAAAGCGATAAAAAGTTTTCTTTTGCTTTTTCGTCTTCTGCGAACAAATCGACAAAGACAGAATCTTTGTAGCTGCGTTTGTGTTTAGACATTCTTCCATCACCCCCTTCATTCACAGTGTAACACGAAAACGGGGAATTGTATAGTTTTGCCGGACATCCGCTTATCGCCCGCGTACCCGCGGCGGTACCGGCAGGAAAAGTTACGGTAATAATACGCACCAAGTTCAGCACCGGCAATAAAACGCTTAAAGAATTACGCGAAATTGTCTATAAACTGCCTTGCACCGCCAAAGCTTAAGGGCTGTACTCCCCGCTCGGTGAAGAGCCCATTCCCCGCTCGGTGAAGCACCTGTTCCCCGTACAGGGAAGACATCGTTCCCCGAACGGGGAAGGCGCGGTTCCTTTATGCAAACGCCCTGTCTTGACAAAGCCGAATGCTTGTTATACCGTAGAAGCCGATATGCATACGGCAACAAAAGAATTCAATGCAAAAAAACTGCTTTCGTTTTATAAGAAAAATCTTACCGGCTCGGTGCTGCCTTTTTGGTTACAGTTCGGTATGGATTCCGTTCACGGCGGAATATACACGGGCTTGGACAGGGACGGAAGCCTTTTGGAAAGCGATAAATCGGTGTGGTTTCAGGGCCGCGCTTTGTGGACCTTCGCACACGCCTATATGAAGGCCGCCTCTTACGGAGAAGAACACCCCGAATACTTGGATGCCTGCCGCTCTTTGGCGGACTTTATAGAAAAGCACTGCACCGATAAGGCCGACGGAAGAATGTATTTTCGCCTTACCGGGGACGGAAAGCCGGTTATAAAACGCCTGCGCTATTTTTTCAGCGAAACCTTTGCGGTAGTCGGTTTTGCCTCTTACGGCCGCTCGTCGGGTCAAGCATCTTACGTACAAAAAGCCTTCAATCTGCTTAAAAAAATCGACGAAATACGCTCAACACCCGGTCTGCTTATTCCGAAATTCGATGAAAAAAACGCCCCCGCGCGCGGTTTCGGCGTTCCGATGATTTTATTGAATACCGTTTCCGAATTGCGTGCATCTTTGCGTCAATTCAATATGGAAGGCGAAGATTTTTGCAACCGGTACATCGACACTCTTTTAGACGAAATCAAAACGTATTTTATAAAGCCCGAATTAAAGGCGGTGCTCGAACAGTGCGCTCCGGACGGTTCGGTTCAGTATGAGCATTTTGAAGGCCGTCTTTTAAATCCGGGGCACGCTATAGAAGGCTCGTGGTTTATAATGAAAGAGGGGATTGAGCGCGGCGATAAAGACTTACAAAAGTTGGGCCTCGATATGTTCGATTGGATGTGGCAGCGCGGCTGGGATAAAAAGTACGGCGGTATTATATATTTCCGCGACATCGAAAATAAAAGCCTCAGCGAATATTGGCAGGATATGAAATTCTGGTGGCCGCAAAACGAAGCGGTTATCGCTTCGCTGTATGCCTATTACCTGACGGGACAAAAAAAATATCAAACGCGCTTTAGCCTTGCGCACAACTATTTTCACGAGCGCTTTCCCGATAAAAAATACGGCGAATGTTACGGCTATTTTCACCGCGACGGAACCCTTTCTACAGCGCTTAAGGGAAATATGTATAAGGGTCCCTTTCATATTCCGCGTATGTATATTGAAGGCATTACACTTTTGGAAAAAATTGCCGCTGCGGAAAATAAGCGGTAACGGAAAAATAACGATTTATAAAGAGGTATGTATGAAAAAACAAGCTGTAAAAGCGGTAAAAAAAATTGCTGTCTATGCCGCTTTGATTGTATGCGCTTCCTGTTTGGGAGCCGCAGGTACTAAGGAGAAACATATGCAAAAGAATAGCTTTTCTACAATTTCCGCTCAGGAAGCAAAGGCCCGTATGGATAAGGGCGGCGTAATCATCGTTGATGTGCGCACACAGGCCGAATACGATTCGGGGCACATTCCGGGTGCTATTGTAATTCCCAACGAAACTATCGGTTCAAGCCGTCCGGCTCAGCTTCCCGACTTAAACGCCGAAATCCTCGTATACTGCCGTTCGGGGGCCAGAAGCCGCAATGCTGCGGGAAAACTTGCAGCCTTAGGCTATACGGCAATTTACGATTTCGGCGGTATTATAAGCTGGCCCTATGAAGTGGTAAAATAAGGCCGCCCCCGAACCGATGTTTACCGATACCCACTGCCATTTAACCTATCTTGCCGGGCGCGGTATAGACGCCGCCTCGGTTATACGTGAGCTTGCCGATAAAAAAGTACCCTTTGTTTTGGATTCGGGTACCCGCTCGAACGATTTAAAAGAGCGTATCGATTTTGTAAACGGCATAACCGCTTCCGTTCAGGATTCATCGCTTAAAGAGAGGGCGGCTTCAATGCTGCGTTTCGGCGCGGGTATTTGGCCGGATAAAGACGCGATTGCCGACCGCTTTTTGCATATGGACGTTTTGCGCGAGCAAATTGAATTATGCGATGAAAAGCGCCTGTGTGCAATCGGCGAATGCGGCTTTGACCGCCACTGGAATACCGACGATGCCGACGAAGAAGGGGAGCGCGAACTGTTCGATATGCAGCTTGAGCTGGCGCGGGAATTGGAGCTTCCCCTTATCGTTCATTCGCGCGACGCCTTTGAGCAAACCCTTGCGGGCATTAAAAACGCGGGCGAAAAAAAAGGCGTGCTGCACTGTTATTCTTACGGTGCGGAAGAAGCGCGCGCTTTTTTGGACGAGGGCTGGTACATATCGCTTTCAGGTTCGGTAACATACGCAAAAAAAACACAAATAAGCGAAACCGAAAAACTGGTGCGCTTTATTCCCGCCGACCGCCTGCTTTTGGAAACCGACGCCCCCTATTTGGCCCCCGTTCCCTTCCGCGGAAAACCGAACACCCCGTTGCTCATTGAACACACTTACCGCTTTGTTGCGAATATCCGCGGCTTGTCTACCGAAGAATTGGCCGCCGCGGTACTGCAAAATGCCCGCAGATTGTTCGGCTAAGAGCCTTCGGTCTTGTTCCGTGGTTTTTACAGCTTTGCAATTTCGGCTTCGGGAAGGCCGCCTCGGCACCGTTTACCGCTGCGGGCGGGAATCTTTTTTCCATTCTTCTATGAACTGTTCATATGCGGCAATGGTGGCTGCCATAACAATGTCGCCGACCGGCCCGCGTCCCGTGTAATTATTGCCTTCACTCACATAAAGAGATTGTAAGGTGTTTTCCAATTCTTGTATCGATAAATCCCTGTCGTACGCTTTGCGCCGTTCAAGTCCCAGCGTTTCTTCGTCAAAAACCTGTTTGTATGCAATGCCTTCCCATTCCGTTGTTTCACTCATATATAGAATATACTGTCTTTTTTTTGTGATTGCAAGTATAATGACTGTTATGGAAAACAAAGAGAAAAAAGACGCGGTATCCGAGCGTGATTTTTATGAGGGCTTGAATGAACTGTATGCGATTATCGCCGGCATGAGCAATCCTGAAGATATTGCCGACTTTTTCGGCTGTTTGTTTACCGGTGCCGAGCGGGAAGATTTGGCAAAGCGCTGGCTTTTGGTGCGAGAAATCGATAAGGGCACTACTCAAAGAGAAATTGCCCGTATGTTTAAAATGAGTCTATGTAAAATTACGCGCGGTGCAAAAGAATTAAAAAAGCCGGACAGCGCGTTCAAAAAGGTTTTGGATGAACTGCGCTCCGGCTCTTAAAATACAGGCTCTGCCTATTTTAGTAAGGCGGCTATATCGTTTCGCTTCCAGCGTACCGCCGTATCATAGGGTGTTTCTCCCGAAATGTTTTTTACCGTTTTATCCAAACTCATCGACAAAAGGCGCTGTACGGTTGCCGCATCGGCTTCACGGGCGGCATAGTGCAAAATGTTTTCTCCGGCTATATCGCGTTTTGTTCCTGCAATTTGTACAATCATATTCAATATGGTATTATCATGCTTTAATGCATAACTTACGGCACATTCGGATAAATTGTCCCGTATAAAGGGATCCGCTCCTTTTTCCAAGGCAATGCGGGCTAAATCCGGTTTGTCGTGTTTTACCGCAAGCAGTAAGGGGGTAATCCCTTCTCTGTTTCGCCTGTCTACCGGAAAACCCGCTTCGATAAGGGCGGTAAACATCGCAGCTGAAACGGAAGACGTTACGGCAATATGGGCAGGGGTGTTTCCGTCCGAGTCGGCAAGGTTTATGTCATCTCCCAATACCGCTCCTATAACCGATTTGTCTTTATGCAATACCAAAGAGAGCGGGGTACGGCCGTGAATGTCGCGTGCAAGCGGATTTCCGCCCGATCTACGCAGTAAACGTATCAATGCCGTATTTCCCGTTTCGGCCGCATCGTGATAGGCGGTTCTTCCGTACATTTCCTGGATGGAAGGACTTGCTCCCAATTGAAGAAGCAGGGCCGTCATTTCAGTATTTTCATTTACGACGGCATCCATAAGCGGCGTTCTTCCGGTTATGTCGGACGAATTTATATCGGCTTTATGATTTAAAAGCAGTTTTGCCGTTTTTATCCGCCCGCCGTGAGCGGCTTCATGCAAAGCGGTTTTTCCCGAAAGATTTTTTGCGTTTACATCGGCGGATTTTAAAAGCATAAGGGCTGCTTTTTGCGCTTCCCATCGCACGCATGCATGAAGGGGGGTATTTCCTAAATAATCGCGCAAATTCAAATCGGCACCGTTTTTTATAAAGATTTTTATAAGGGAGTCGTTGTCCGATTTGACGGCACTGAATACTGCGGTTTCTCCGTTTGTGTTTTGTTTGTTTATCGGAGCGCCTTTTTCAAGAATAACGGAGGCTGCATCGTTTAAATGCCATTCCGCTGCATAATGAAGGGGGGTGTTTCCCATGCCGTCTGTCGCCTTTATAACTTCCGATGTTAAAAGCCAATCCTGTACGTCGCCGCCTGCGCTTAAGGCTAAGCGAAGCGGGGAATAGTTTGCCGTGTTTGCGGAAAATACATCCGCTCCCTGTGCCAACAGCATTTCGCCGATAAATCTGTTATTTTGCTGTACCGCCATATACAGGGGAGAGTCTCCGTTTCTGTTACGGGCATTTATTTCGGCACCGTTTTCCAGCAAAAATCGTGTTTGTTCGGGAGATGCTTTTTTAAAGACGGCAATATGAAGGGGTGTATTGCCGATGGAATCGCGGGAATTGATATTCGTGCCGTTTATAAGCGTTTTTATCATATCAAACTCGCCTTCAAGGGATCTGCTTAAAGGAGTTTGCCCGTTTATGTCTTCGGCGTGTATATCGGCATTTTTGGATGCAAAAAAAGCTATGTGTGCGGCATTTTTTCTTTCGACTGCCTGTGCCAAGGGGGTAAGCCCTTTTTTATTGCGGCTGTCGATAACGGCGCCGCGTTCGACAAGCGCTTCCAAAACGGCTGTTTCGGTTTTAGTCATTGTGGCTATATGTAAAGCGTTGTCGCCGTATGCATCTACGGCATTTGCGGCGGCGCCGCGCTGTAAAAGCAATTGATATATTTCCTGTCTTTTTTTGTCAGGACTGATAATAAGAAGCGGCGTTTTTCCCATACTGTCGCGTGCATTTATATCGGCTCCGGCATCCAAAAGCATTGCGGCAATTTCGGTTTTACCGTATCGTACCGCTTCATGCAGCGGTGTCGAGCCGGAAATATCCTTTGCAGCCGTTGAGCTTCCTTCTTTGATTAAATACTGCACGATTGCCGTTTCCCCTGAAATAACGGCAAAATGCAGGGGGCTTTGGCCGTCGTTAAACCGCATGGAAAGATTGTGCGTTTTTACCGCGTCTTCAAAATATGCAAGGTTTCCTCTTTCGGGGGCTGCATTTGCAAGAATAAGCAAAGCGGCAATATATACCGACTCAAGGTCTTTTTGCGAATAAGCAAGCAATAGGGGGCTTATTCCGTGTATGTCTTTAACGGAAAGCGGAATACCCTTTTTGATACAGAATTTCAATGCGTCTGTATTTTTGCTTTTTACTAAATAATGGATAATCGTTTGTCCTTGTACATCCCGTATTTCTCCGGTACGGGTGGTAAGCAATGCGTCATAAAATAAAGAACCGTATTTTAAGCCTATATCAAAGGCAGTGTTTCCTTCTCCGTCTTTTGCAAAAATATTGCTGTTAAGAGCGGCAAGGACTTCCGCCGAAGCGGCGGCCTTATGTTTTACGGCAACATGTAAAGCCGTATCGCCTGCATAATTTTTTATTTCCGAATCGGCACCCTTATATAATAAAAAAGTGACAAGCTGGGCATCGTTTACTTGAGCTGCTATATGCAAAGCCGTGTTTCCGTTTTCATCCGTTATATTGATGTCCGCCTGCGACTGGAATAAAGCACGTACTTCCTCCGTTTTCCCGGCGAGGATGAGTTCCTGAATGTTCATTTGTTTTTTTTGTTCGCCGGTATTATCGGGAATTGTAAGGCAGCTGTTTAAAAAAACGGTACAAAATACCGAACCCGCAAGGCACATAAAAAGGCCGTGTATACGCTTAGTCATATAAAAAATTCTCCTGTGTGTACAATTAAAGCTTCTTTTTAATTATCGATAAAAGAGAATAAACAATTAAGCAAAAAAGGAAGGCTGCGGGCGGCAAAAAGTCGGTTTTGAGCCGCCCGTATATAAACGTTGCCCCTATACGAACTCAAACCTTATATAAGGTCGAATTGCTCTCGTGCGCTTCGAATAACCTTTTCGTCGGCAGCCCATATTTCATATTCGCTGAAACTGTCTGTCGACATACTGACTTTCGGATTTTTCCACTGCATGGGGCTTTGTACGATTTTTTTACCCGAAAGATGAAAAAATCGTACCGCCGCTTCCCGTGCAAGCGGAACGATGAGTTCGGGCTTTAAGCCGCCGCCTGCCATTATGACGGGTTCCCCTGCTTTTCGCTGTGCGTTTAACTGCGCTAAAAGGGTGCGTCCTTCATAGCAGCTTGCACTTTGCCCCGATGTTAAAATCGTATCGAAACCGAGTTTTGCGGCACTGCGGTATGCGTCAAAGGGATCTTTACACATATCGAAGGCGCGGTGCAGGGTTAAAGAAAGAGTGCCCCTTGGGGCGGCGGCGATGAGGCTTGCGGTTGCTTCGGTATCAAGGCTTCCGTCGGTTTTTAAGCAGCCGATGACAATACCGTCGGCTCCCGCATCGCGGCACAGCCTTATATCGCGCACCATCGCTTTAAGTTCCGTACTGCTGTAGCAAAAATCGCCGAAACGCGGCCGTATAAGCACGTTTACGGGAATCGAAACGGCTTTTTTTACCTCTTCTACAAGACCGATTGTCGGCGTTGTACCGCCGATAATCAAATTGGCGCATAGTTCTATGCGCAAAGCTCCCGCTTTTTCCGCCGTAAGGGCGCTTTCGGCCGAATCGGCGCATACTTCAAGTATTTTTGAAGGTATTTTTTTGTTGATTGACATAGAAGCGATTATAGCACATTATAGTAAGATATGGAATATTATTTGGGAATAGATTTGGGCGGAACGATGATTAAAACAGCCGTCCTCGATGCCGGCTACAAGGTGATTGCTTCCGTAGAGCGGCGCACCCTTTTGCCCCGCGATTGGAAAAAAATCCTTGACGACTGCGCCGCATCGGTAGAGGATGTGTTAAAAACGCTTCCCGGCCTTTCGCCGAAAAGCTTTTCGCGTGTAGGAATCGGAACCCCCGGTATTGTAAACGTTAAAACGGGAACGGTCGAAACGGCGGCAAATTTGGGCTTTTACGGCGTTCCGATTAAAGATTATTTGGAAAAAAAACTTTCGCTTCCCGTACTTGTCGAAAACGATGCAAACGCCGCCGCATGGGGCGAATTTATTGCGGGCATGGGAAAGGAAACGCCTCCCGAAAAGCTCGGCATACAGTGCTACACCGATTTGGTGTCTATTACGATAGGGACGGGCATCGGCTCGGGCATTATTATAAACGGCGAGATTTTCCGCGGCGCTAACGGTTTGGCGGGGGAACTCGGTCACACCGTTATAGAACTTGACGGGCGCGACTGCCCCTGCGGAAGAAAGGGCTGCGTGAATATGTACGCTTCGGCAAGCGGCTTAAAGCAAACCACCCGCGATTTTATGCAAAAATACCCCGAAAGCGCCTTGTGGAGCGAAGCCGGCGGAAGCCTCGAAAACGTTTCGGGAAAAACCGCGTTCCGCGCTGCGGACAAGGGGGATAAAGCCGCCTGCGAAACTGTTGAGTATTATATAAAATCGCTTGCAGCCTGTGTCGTAAACGCCGTAAGCATTTTTCAGCCCCAGATTATCACGCTTTCAGGCGGCATAAGTAAAGAAGGTGAAAAACTGCTTGAGCCCCTTCGCCGCATCGCAGAAAAAGAATGTCTTCGCGGTCCGAATACGGCTTTACCCTCTATTTGCGCGGGAAAACTACAGGATAAGGCGGGCGTTGTAGGAGCGGCCCTGCTCGGTACATACAAATGAAAAAAGACCGAAAAGCCGCAGTTTTTATTTTAAAGCTTTTTGCCGGTGTTTTTATCTGTCTGCTTTTTTCCTGTGCGGCCCTGTCTCCCCGTGCGGCCGCGCGCTCGTATGCCGTTTCGGGTGAAAAGCCGGCTGTCGATTGGCGAAGCGAAATGCGGAACTTTGTTATCGCAATCGCTGAGGCGGCACACAAAACGAATCCCGGCTTTGAGCTCATTGTGCAAAACGCCCAGGAATTGATTACTTCGGACGGGCTGCCCGATTCTCCGGTGATGAGCGATTATCTTAACGCAATTGCGGGGACGGGAAGGGAAGACTTGTATTTCGGCTATACCGCCGACAATAAGCCCACCCCCGGCCCCGTTTCAAAGCGCTTAAAATCGCTGTGCGATATTTTTGTACAAAACGGCAAGGCGGTGCTGGTTGTCGATTATTGTACTTCGCCCGCTTTTATCGATTCTTCGTATAAACTCAATCGGCAAAACGGCTATATTTCTTTTGCGGCAAATAAGCGCGATTTAAGTTCAATACCGCCGCGCCCTGCCGAACCTTTTAATAAAAACGATGAAAGTATAGAACGTATTGCGCAGGCGAAAAACTTTTTGTATCTTATCAACCCCGAAAATTTTGCTTCAAAGGACGACTTTATCCGCTGTCTTGCGGCAACCGACTACGACGCCTTTGTAATCGATTTGTTTTTCGACGGTACGGCGCTTGAATCAAGCGATGTAAAAACGCTGCAGTATAAAAAATCCCGTGCGCGCCGAAAAGTTATCGCCTATATGAGCATAGGCGAAGCCGAATCCTACCGCTATTATTGGAAGGATGAATGGAACAAAGGGCTGCGGCAAAGCCGGCGGAATTCCGACCGTGTATCTGCGGAAAAATTTGACAGTGCCGCTCCCGAATGGCTGAAGGGTGAAAATCCCGCATGGAAGGAAAACTTTAAAGTCGATTACCGTGATTCCGAATGGCAGGATATTATTTACAAGGGCGACAACTCGTATTTGCAAAAAATACTTGATGCGGGCTTTGACGGTGTTTATCTGGATATAGTCGACGCCTTTGAATATTTTGAAAACGGGGAAAAAGAATGAAAAATACGGTACATAAAAATCTTTTCATGATTCCGAAAAATTATCTTCCGCTTATAGCGGGCATTGTGTGGGTTTTTGCCGGTTTTATGGTGTGCAAAACGGGCTTTCCGCTTTTGCTTTTTTTTACAATGCGCAGCCCCGTTTCGATTTTAGCCTTTATCGGCGTATTTTTATTTTTTTATTTGATGATTTTCCGCAAACTTGTGTATAAACACATCCGCCGTATCCGCGATATGAGCGATGAGCGCACCTGTTTTTGGCTTTTTTTCGATTTAAAGTCTTACACCATTATGATTGTCATGATGAGCTTCGGAATCGTTTCCCGCAAATTAAACCTTTTTCCGGCCGCCTTTATAGGCCCCTTTTATTCGGGGTTGGGCTTTGCACTTTTTTCATGCGGCGTGCGCTTTATTACCGCCTTTTCCAAAAAATACGTGCTCCAGTCGGAAAAGTAATTTTTAAACTTGCAGATAAGCGGATTAAGGTGTATGCTTTTATTGGCGGGTTACTATGGGAACCACAATTATAAGCGAAGATACTTTATTTGAGTGGGACAAGGAAAAAAATGAGAGTAATATAAAGAAGCACGGATTCGGTTTTGATGAAATAACCGAAATATTTAATGATCCGTATCTTCTGACCAGACAGGATGATACCCACTCTCACAATGAACAAAGATTTTATAGTATCGGTTGTTTAAACGGTATCCTTGTTATTGTGGTTTATTACACGGAACGAAATAACCGCATACGAATTATATCGGCACGAAAGGCTGAAAAAAAATTGCAGGAGGTATACTATGATTATGTCAAAAAAATTAACGGATAAAAGAATTAATGAAATAAAAAACAGCCCCATAGTATATGACGAAGATATTCCCGAATTTACCGATGAGCAGTTAAAAGAATTCAAGCCCGCTTTTCCGAGACCTCCTCTTTCTTCTCCTACAAAAAAAACAATATCAATAAAGATAGATACCGATATATTGGAAGCTTTAGAAGCGGAAGGAGAAATATATCAAACACGGATAAACAGTATTTTACGTCAAGCTCTTTTCGGATAATATTAAGAAGTCGGTATGGAAAAATTTCTTGTTATTATTCCCCTGCTGCTCTTTAGTTTTTTGTTTGCAGAAGATTTTTTTTACGCCGTTTCGGGTACTACTCTGTACCGTATTTCAAATGAACAGCATAGAAGATGTACCGTTACTGAAAAAATCCCTCTTTTTCCGGCAGAACATGGCTGGATTATAAATGCGCATATAGAAGGTCAAGATATATTTTTTACAGTCCGCGATACGGGTTTTGATTTTTGCACCTTTATGCGTTTCGATATACAATCACATTTATTGAAGGAAGTCTATACTCTTGGGTATGAGGAAGCCCGTATAGATGCGGTATATTTTCAAGACGGAAATTGGTATACATTGGAGTGTGGAAAAAAACAAGCGCAAAATTGTATTGTAAAGCGAAGCGGGCAAAATAAAGCCGTTCTTTCTTCGGTTTTCGTTCCCTGTTTGGATGTGTATACCGAACAGGGATACAAGGTTGTACAATTTGAAATCGATACGGATAACGGCGTTGCGTTTTTTTCGCTTGAAACGGGCAGTGATTTTTACGGTAAAAAGGATTATGTTCTTGCCGCTTCTTTAAAAAACGGGGAAGCGGTGTTTTTTGCCGAAGGCCGATATTTGTCTTTTTCGGCACATGAGCGAAAAATGTATTTTTCCCGCGAAAATGCTTTATATGTTTTCTCTTTTGACGGCACCGACAAGCCGGGAAAGGTGAGCGAAATAAAGACGCCTGCCCGAAAAAACGAGCGGATACTATTCTTTAAAAAAGCGGACGATGTATATGTGTGCGGTTTTCAAAAACGGAAAAAAAATACGGTTATGCACTTGCTTTTCGGCTACGGTTTTAATACGGCGGATGAATACCTTATCTGTTCCGAAACGGAGGGAACGCTGCAAAAAGAGCAAACGCTGATAAAAATCAAAAACGCTTTACCGTTGTTCGATATAAAACGTGTAACGGCACCGTAGCGCCATAATCCCGTTTTGTCCGCTGTCAAACCTTTACCGCGGCTTCGGGGATCGGCAAGTTTTTCAATTTCATGCAGATAGCTTGTTATCTTTCTTGAAATCGGTTTATCAAGCTTTGACAGTGTCTTTTTTGCTTGCTCCGAGAGTTGAACTTTCATAAACCCAATTCTTTTTCAACTTCTTCAAGACTGTATACTTTTTGCTTTCCCGTTTTGATTTCTTCCAACACCTGTTCTGCAAGATAGATGTCTTCAAGGTCTTCAAGGCTGTGTTCGACGGCTTGATTTATAAGAAGATTTCTGGAGAGGGAAGTACGTTTTGCAAGCGCATCTATTCTCGCCAATGTGCGGCGGGGAAAACATATTTCGGCCGTTTGTTCCTGCGTTTTTTTTGCAACCCTTTCGATTTGTACTGCTTCCGCCATACCATTCTCCTTTTATCATTGTACGTTATGACTTCTCATCCGTCAAGAGAAGCGAGAGAGGCTGCACCTTCCGTATCTTTTATAAATATGTCGATTTCGCTTCGGACACGGTTTAAAAAACTTTGCGATAAAGAGGGTCCGCGATGTCCGTCGGGAAAATGGATATATAAATAACTGCATTCTTCCAATAAGGCTTTTAAAGCTTCCGTACTCAGAGGCGATTCTCCGGTAAGGGCGGCGCGCAGTGTATAGAGGCGTTTTTTTTCTTCTATATAAAAAGCTTCAACGGAGGCTGCCCCGATTTCCGCCGGGCAATCCGCAGCGCGCTCCGGCAATCGGCCGGCCTCTCTTTCTATCAAACCGCCCGCTTCTTTTTCCGTTAAAAAAGGAAGGCCCGTCTTTGCTCCCGAAAGGGAGAGGTCGTAGATGTTCGCCGCATTTTTATAGCGGGCGGAAAAAAGCTCTGCGTAGGAGTGCAGGGCGGGATCACAGGCGAGATGCGTTCCGCCCTTTCCTTCTATAAAAAAAGCGCCGTCCCTAAAGGCCGAGGCGGGATTTCCTGCCGGCATAAGGCGGCCGGAACTTGCGTGTCCTTCTTTTTGTGAGGGGCTTTCTTTGCAATGGCTTACACCCGCAGGGTATGAAAAATCAAGGCCGCAGGTAAAAACGCTTGTGCCTTCGGCACGTAAAAAGAGGGCGGTTTCAACGGCCGCCAAGCCCACAGAACCTAGGGGCGGAAAAACCGGAAGTTCCGGCAGCGCTTTTTTTATGCGCTCCAAAAGGGGAAGTTTTGCATACTCCGAGATAAAAAAGGACAAACTGCCTTCCGTAATACGCAGATTTGCGCTTCTTGCGCACATGTCGGCTATAATCGGTATACCGCTTCGGCGCGCTCCTATAAGAGAACGCTGACTTATAACTTGACTTTCAACGGTAACAAGGGCATTCGGCCTTATGCCCTTGTCGTAAAGCGGACGGAATGCCGCGTCAACGGCTATGATATACAGTTTTTGCGCATAACGTTTTATAAAAGGAATCAGGGCATCCAAAGAGGGACCGGCTCCTGCGACCAGAATGGGGCGGTTTAGCGAAGCGGGAATTAAGGGAACCGAAGATGCCGAGCGGGCCGCTATGCGGGCCGCATTTTTTAAAACATTGCGGGAAAAAAGCCGTCCCAAGCGCACCAGGGTCATTCTGTTTTTCCAAAAAACGGCGATACTGTTTTGCGCATAAGAAAAAAGCGCTTTATAAAAATCCGCATACAGTGCGGCCGTACCCGAAGCTTCCAATACAAGTACCCGCCTAAAAAAGCCTATTGCGGGAAGAGGGCTTCCCGAATACCGGGGCGAAAAATCTTCTCCGTCCAAAAGACGCGCTATTTCCTCTTCCTTTTTAAAAAGGACGGCCGCATCCGGACATACCGCATCGGGACAGCTTATGCTTTTTTCGCCGCCTTTTTGCACGGGGCTGTGCTGCATAGGGGGATTCGGTGGGGAACTGTTTTGTTTTTGCTTAATATAAAAATCGTAAAGGACGGGATCGGTTTCCGCGCACAATATAAAACAGCCCGGAATGGCTTCCTTCTCTATTTTTTCGCGGATTAAATCGACTGTAAAAGGTAAAACGGGAGAAAGGCAAAGTACAAGGCTTTCAGGCAGTATTGTAAAAGTTTCGAGTGTCTTTTGCAGAGGTTTTTGCGGCTCGTAGCGCGAAAACAAATAGCGTCCGCGGTATAAAACGGAAACACCCTGACGGGCTTCAACCGTACAGGGTGTATCATTGCCGGACATCTAGTTTTAATTACCCATAAAATGCTTAAAAAACACATCAAATACATTGTTTTTTAAGTGCGGACTTGCCATAAAAAATGACTGTACTGCTGCCGCATCTGTTTGCGATGTGTAACGGGGATATATATATTGTAAAAGCTCCGATGAAACTTTTTCGTCGGTTTCAATGCTTTTGAGTTGAAGAACAACTATATTTTGTCCCAAAACCAAAGGTTCCGAGATTTCTTTTTCGGCCAAAGAAAAGGCGGTTGTCAAAAACTTTTCATTTGATTGGGCTTCGGCTAATTGAGGAATAATACCGAAAGCAATGGAACCGAGTAATTGCGTATTACCGTAGTTTATCGGGAATGGGGGAATTTCAGCCGTTTGTGCATTGTATGTAAGCGCCGCCTCGGTAAAACCCTGTACGGCAGCTTGTGCCGAAAAATCCTTTGCAATGTTTATAAAATATTCTTCTATAATACCCGCTTCATAAACCGTCATATAATTATATACGAGATTTGCCATTGAAGCGTCTGCAAAATCAGCGTTTTCAGCCGCTCCGGTACACATAAAAATCGACCACCCGCTTGACGTTTCGATAGCCCCGCTTATTCCGCCTTGTGCAAGGGCGGTAAGTTCTTTGAATGCATCTTCTGATTTGACGATGTTTTTGAGCTGGTAATGATATTTGTTGTTTAATGCACCCTTATCGTCGCTGTACTGTTTTGTCGAATATTCACTTAGCGCATCGGTAAACACCAGTTCATTGTTTTTAAGCCGGCTTGCAAGTTTTTTTGCTTCGCTTTCGGTTTCAAGGGTGATAACGGATAAATCATATTTTATAAACAGTTCGGGATTGTTTTTGCCGAAAGCGGCCGCTTCTTCTTTCGGATATTCCGCCGTAGAAAAAAATGCGGCGTCAAAAGAACGGGCGGCCTTATTCATGTCCGCAATGAACTGTATTTCGGCATTTGACGATTTAAGATTGCTTATATCGTCGGAATAACGGCTGTATACAAGCTGATTTTCCACTTGTTTTCTGATTTCAATTTTGCGGTTGTTCGGAGTGTCGCGGAAAATCTTTGCCGAGTACGTACCGCTGCTGTTGGAAAAATAAGGCAGCATTGCACGTTGTACAAGAGGTTCCGGCACAATATATCCGCTTTTTTTTACTTCATCGCTAATAGCAAGGGTCATAACCGTATCGCGGAATGCTTGGATAAAAATACTGAGCATATCCCCGTCCGCCGTATTTTGCAGATTTTCTCGGGACATGCGCTCTTTTTGCAGATTATCATAATAGGCAACCGCTTCCGTAAAATACGAACCCTGGACATATTCGATTTTTTTACCCTTATATGAACCCAGCGGCGGCAATTTTTCTTGAGCACCGGGAAGCATTGCGGGAATTACTATAAAAGATACCGCCGCTAAAATAAGTATAATTACGGAACCTATATAGAGAAGCGTTTTAGTAATAGGTTTATGACCTTCTTTTTTCATATAAAATCCTTGTTTATAAGTAAAAATGATATATTCAACAATTTTATCACGGAGGGCAATCTCTGTCAATGTACTGTATCCGTACTTACTGATAAGACAAAGAAAACATAAAACTGTACTGTTTTTTTATGAGCTGCCGCATCTTTGCCGCTACATTTGCCCGCATTTTGATTTTATCGCCGCTTACTCAACAGTCGTCGGCGGATACAACTTTTCCTTCATATAAATCTTTAGGGTATATGATAAGGCCGAATTTTTTTTCAAATTGTGCAAGCAAATGCAAATCGCTTTCATCGCCTATAACAACGTTTATACCCGTATTTCCCGATCTTCCCGTGCGTCCTGCGCGGTGTACAAAAAAATCGGGATTTTCGGACAAACCCATTTGGATAACATGCGTGATTCCCTTAATGTCCAATCCGCGCGCCGCAAGGTCGCTGGTGACAAGGACTTTGCACGAACCGCTTTTGAATTTATCTAAAGCTTGTTTGCGCTTTATTTTATCCGTGCGGGCATGAAGTGCAAAGCAATCGACATGTTTAAACGAAAGATATTCGGCCGTATGTTCGGTTTGTTCGGCATTTATACAAAATATAAGAGCTTTTTCCGGATTTTCGGCGGCTAAAAACCGTCTGAGCGTATCGTTTTTATCACGGTTTTCCGTATAAAATGCCCAGTGAGTTATTTGTTCTGTTAATATGTTTTCTTTGGGCAGGATGCGTATTTGTGTTCTTTTTCCTTCAGCTATTCCGGTTTCTTCCAACAATTCGGTTAAACGGCTTTGTATGTGCAGCGGAAGGGTTGCCGAACATGCGCAAAACTGTACGTGTGCGGGCAAACTTTCCAATAAAACGGTGCTTTCGTCGCTCATTTCTTTTGACAAAAGCCTGTCGGCTTCATCGAATACAACGGCTTCCACTTGTGCCGTTTTTATTTTTTTAAGACGGATAAGTTCCAGCAAACGGTTCGGAGAACCTATAACGGCAAAGGGTTTTTCTTTTAAGCCTTCAATTTGCCGTTTTAGAGGCGAGCCTCCGAAGCACAGCAGTGTTTTTCCGCCTTCGGGTATAAAATAATTCAATTCGGCTTTTATTTGAGACGCCAATTCTTTTGTCGGAGCTGCGATAAGCAGCTTTGTTTGCCGCAAAGTTTCATCGGTATCGTCAGCGTCAAAACACAAACGTTGAATCAAGGGCAGTAAATAGGCAAGGGTTTTTCCCGTTCCCGTTTCCGATTCGAAAAGGCAGTTAACGCCCTCGTATATTAAGGGTATAACATCTTTTTGTACGGGGGTCGGTACGGTAATTGCTTTTTCGTTTAATTTTTCCGCTATACGTATATCAAAAGAAGATCGTTCCATAAAAAAAAGTATAGCACACATACCGAATCTATGCTATAATATAACGATGAATATAGGAATAGACGTATTCGGCTGCGATCACGGTCGATCGGGGGCAGGTTCATATGTACTTTCGTTGGTTAAAAATCTGCCTTTGGATAAAAACTGTACCTATGATTTATTCGGGCCGGAAATCGACCGCTATACCTTTGATCCGGGCGACGGGCGTTGTTCGTACAGCGGAATACAAATTCCCGACAGTTTAATGGCCGAAAGATTGTGGCACATATTTTATTTGAAGCGGTTTGCCGCGAAAAAAAAATACGATGCCGTGCTTTTTCCTGCCGGATCGAAAATAATACATTGGATGCCTAAACTGCCGTCGGTTGTTGTTATTCACGATATACTTTCGGAAACGTTCAAATCTTCAAACGATACATTGGCTTTAAAATTGCTCGGCTATTCTTTGCGTTCGGCTTCAAAAATTATTGCCGTCAGCCAATACATACGAAAAGATCTTGCCGCTATAAATATACGGCCTGAAAAAATAGAAGTTATTTATGACGGTATAGATCACAGTATGTTTTATCAGCGTCCCCTTATAGATTCGGACATGGTAAACATTCAGCCCTTTGCGATTAAAAAACCCTACATTATTTACGCATCGCGGTTGTCAAAACCGGAAAAAAAACATATTGAATTGATCCGCGCTTTTTCGCTTTTTAAGAAAAAAACCGGCTTTCCGCACCGCTTGGTTTTAGCCGGAAGCGAAGACCCCTATGCCGAAAGCATTCATCGTGAAGCGGCCGCTTCCGAGTTTGCCTGTGATATTTTTATAACCGGTTATTTTCCGCACAAGGATTTTCCCGAACTCTATTCGGGTTCGGAAGCGTGTATTTTCCCTTCGGTCGGGGAAGGGGTAGGCTTGCCGCTGATAGAAGCTATGGCTTCGGGTGTCCCTGTTGCCTGTGCCAAAGCCGGTTCGCTGCCTGAAATTGCCGGCGACTGCGCCCTGTATTTTAATCCGGACGATATTGAAGACTGCGCTTCGGCAATAGAAGCGGTGCTTACCGATACGAAATTACGCGAGCGGCTTATAAAAAACGGCCTTGAATGGGTTAAGCGTTTTTCATGGGAAAAAACGGCCGAAAAAACAATAGAGCTTTTACAATCTCTGCGCTAAAACGGCCGCATATGGCGGAACTGTTTTAAAAATCGTTTAGTTTTTCACCGGTTAACTATGCGGTTTTTTGTTCGCCGATAAGGCTGATAGCCGGATTATGTTTTTTATGCACCATATCCTGTGTAATAAGCAGTTTTTTTGCGCCGCTTATAGAAGGAGCTTCATACATACTGTCCAAAAGCAGTTTTTCTACGATTGAACGAAGCCCTCGTGCGCCGGTTTTTTGACTGCATGCAAGATCGGCTATCGCATTAATAGCCTCTGAGGTAAATTCAAGTTCTACATTGTCCAGCGCAAAAGAAGCTTGAAACTGCTTTGTTATTGCGTTGCGCGGCTCTGTTAAAATTCGTACCAAATCTTCACGGGTCAGCTCTTTAAGAGCGACATTGACGGGAAATCTTCCGATTAATTCCGGAATAAGACCGAATTTTACCAAATCGTCGGGATTGGTTTGATTTAAAAGTTCACAGCGCTGTTCGTCGGAAAAAGCATCGACGTCGGCCCCGAAGCCCATCGTATGCTGGTGTATGCGCGCTTCAACGATTTTTTCAAGCCCGACAAAGGCGCCGCCGCAAATAAAAAGTATATTTGTCGTATCTATATCGATAAGCTCCTGGTTCGGGTGCTTGCGGCCCCCTTGCGGCGGAACGCTTGCCCGGGTGCCTTCGATAATTTTTAACAAAGCTTGCTGTACGCCTTCGCCCGACACGTCGCGCGTAATCGAAACGTTTTCCGAGCGGCGCGATATTTTATCGATTTCGTCGATAAAGATAATACCGCGTTCGGCGGCCGCAATATTGCCGTTTGCCGCATTTATAAGCTTTAAAAGGACGTTTTCAACGTCTTCGCCGACATAGCCGGCCTCGGTTAAAGTTGTTGCGTCCGCAATCGCAAAAGGAACTTTAAGCTTTTGCGCCAATGTTTTTGCCAAAAGGGTTTTTCCCGAACCGGTCGGCCCCATAAGCAAAATATTGGATTTTTCGATTTGTATATCGTCGTTTGAACGGTCGGTTCGTGTAGGCAGCGACATTCTTTTATAGTGGTTATAAACGGCAACCGATAAAGCTTTTTTTGCATAATCCTGGCCGACTACATACTGATCCAAATACTCTTTAAATTCTTTCGGCGTGGGAACTTCACTTAATTGAATCGGCTGCGGGGTTGTTTTTTCCTCATCGAGAACCGTTTGACATACCGCAATACACTGATCGCAGATAAAAATATCGTTCGGTCCGGCTATTAACCGCCGTGTTGCCGCTGCCGGCTTTCCGCAAAAAGAACATGATTGAGAAAAACCGTTTTTGAACTTAGCCATTATTTTTTCTCCTTGCCGCCATAACACTGTCGATAATACCGTAATCGAGGGCTTCCTGAGCGCTCATATAAAAATCGCGTTCCATATCTTCGGCAACCTTATCGGCTTTTTTACCCGTGTGAAAGGCGAAATAATCGATACTCAGTTTTTTTAAACGCACGATTTCTTTTGCTTGAATTGCTATATCCGAAGCTTGTCCCTGCGCGCCTCCCCAGGGCTGATGAATCATAATCCGCGATGAGGGAAGGGCAAAACGCTTGCCCTTTGTTCCGCCTGCCAATAAGATAGCTCCCATGCTTGCCGCTTGTCCTAAGCAAATGGTTTGAATATCGCTTTTAACGTACTGCATAGTATCATAGACGGCAAGGCCCGCGGTTACCGAGCCTCCGGGACTGTTTATATACATACTGATATCTTTGTCCGGGTTTTCCGATTCCAAAAAGAGAATTTGGGCGACCACAAGGTCGGCCGTCAAATCGGTAATTTCGCCGTCAACAAAAATAATACGGTCTTTTAAAAGACGGGAATAAATATCATACCAATGTTCGCTGTTGCCCGTTCGTTCAATAACGTGAGGAAGAAAACCGCTCATTTTTTCGTTCATATCGAGTCCTTAGTAGGAAATTATTTTTTGAACAAATCCGCAAACGCCGTTTTTTCACCTTTGGTGATTTTTACCTCGGCAAATAATTGCGCATACAGTTTTTGTTCTTTCATATCATCTATAAGATACTCTTTTTTCGACGCATCCGCATAGTGTTTTTTTACTTCTTCAACGGAAATATTCGCTCCGCCGGCTATTTTTTCGTATTCGGCTTCAAGATCTTCGGGGGTAACCGTGATATTGCGTTCCTTTAAAAGACTTTCGACAATCAAGCGGCTTTTAAGCATTTTTTCCGAATCGCCGGCCCACTGTTTAAGCATTTCTTCCTTGGTCTGCCCTGAAGCCGCAACAAGCTTTTCAAGCTGTTCGGGGCTTGTTTGAAAACGCTGAGCCATCATATGCCAGCGCGCTTCGATTTCCGCATCGAGCATGGACTTGGGAAGGGTAATCGGATTTTTTTCAACCAATTGTTCGAGCAGGGAATTTGCTTTAATTTCGCGCAGGCGGTTTTCGAGGGCCGTTTCAAGATTTTTTGTTATATCGGCTTTCATATCCGCAAGGGTTTTGTATTTTTCGTTTACGTCCTGCGCCAATTCGTCGTCCAAATCGGGGAGGTTTCGCAGTTTAAGGGCTTTAAGCGTTACACCGATTTTTTTTGTTTTACCGGCAAGCTCTGTGTCTTCAAAATCCTTGTCCCATGATTTGGTCAGGGTTTTGGTATCGCCCTTTTTCATGCCGATTATATCGTCGTCGAATTTGTAGATATTTTGGCCGCTTCCGATTGTAAAGACAAAATCTTCGCGTTTTGTGTTATCAAGCATTTTACCGTCGCCGTCGCATTCCCAATAATCAACCGTCGCAATATCGTCTTTTGCTGCTGCGTCGCCGTCTTTTTTGTCGATAACCATCGCATTGCGCTCGCGGATTGCTTCAAGTTCTTCGTTCAATTCCGCCTCTCCGATTTTTACCTGCGGCTCTTTTATTGTAACGCTGTCGATATGGGATACCTTTACTTCGGGCATAATGTCGTAGGTAACGGAAAATACCAAATCGCTTGCCGTGTCCAATTTCGGAACTTCATCCATTTTCGGCTGAGCGTAGGGCAGGGGGCGATTGGGTTTGTCGTTTTTGTCGATATCGTCGAAAATTTCTTCCAACGCTTTTTCGATTATGTCGGCGGCGGCATCCGCTTTAAGGGCTTCGCCGAATTTGCGTTCCAAAACCGATACGGGGGCTTTTCCTTTGCGGAAGCCCGGAATCTGAATTGTCTTTGCATATTTATTGATAATTTGCGTGTAGTTTTCCTGTACTTCTTTTTGAGGAATTGTTACGGTCAGTTTTACCGACGAGTTTTCAAGTTTTTCGATTTTTTTTGTAGTATTCACAACGGTTCCTTTGCCCGGCTTTTGCCGGAACCCAATAAGATAAAGAGCCTCTTTAAAAACTGAGGTTTTAGAAGTTCCCTGAGGTAAAAAAAAAGCGATTCAGATTTCTCCGAACCGCCTTTCGCTTCGAGCGGGAAACGGGAGTCGGACCCGCGACATCCACCTTGGCAAGGTGGCGCTCTACCACTGAGCTATTCCCGCAAGTAAAACAAGCGTTTCGCACGGTCAAAAACGACTATGCGAGAGAAGGGACTTGAACCCTTATGCCTAGGGCACCGGAACCTAAATCCGGCGTGTCTGCCAATTTCACCACTCTCGCCCTTTAGCAAGCAGAAATCCCAACCTTGCGAACGTTCATTAATATAACAAAGCCCGTTAAAAAAGTCAAGCGGTCGGAGAAAAATTATGTTTTTCTTGACAGATTTATATATGATGATATAATCTATTCTTACAATAAGTATTTCTGACCCGCAATTATGGAGGTAGGTATGAAACTCGGTCAGGTCAAGATTCTTGACACTATTAACAAGGTGCCCGGCGGTTTGATGGTTATCCCGTTGATTCTCGGTGTCGTTGTAAACACATTGTTTCCGGAGTTTTTAAAGATCGGGAGCTTTACTACGGCCCTTTTTAAAAACGGTGCAAGTGCTCTTATTGCCGTACTATTTTTGTGTTCGGGAGCGCAAATTCAATTTAAGAGTGCCGGACAAGCTCTTTATAAGGGAATAGTGCTTAACACAAGCAAAGTGTTGTTCGGCGTATCGCTCGGTGTTATCTTAGCTAAAATCGGCGGCCCCGGTGCGGTTTTTTTGGGAATGACGCCGCTCGGTCTTATCGGCTGTATGTCAAACTCCAACGGCGGTTTATATACTGCCCTTGCCACAAAATACGGCGATAAAACGGATGTGGGTGCTATTGCGGTAATATCCTCGAATGACGGACCCTTTTACGAAATGTGCTTTATGGGGCTTGCCGGTGTTGCAACCATTCCTTTAAAAGCTTTGTTTGCATGCATTTTCCCCATTATTGTGGGTATGATTCTCGGAAATCTTGACGATAAAATGCGCGATTTCCTTAAGCCCGGTATGCTTATTTCCATCTTTTTATTTGCCTTTCCGCTCGGTGCGGGTATGAATTTCAATACCCTTGTAACGGCAGGTTTGCCCGGTATCGGCGTCGGATTGCTTACGGTTGTATGGACGGGATTGACATCATATTTCGTTTACAGATTGTTGATTAGAAAAAAGAACCGCAGAAGCTGTGCCGTCGGTGCTGCAGTCGGTACCTCGGCAGGAAATTCCGTAGCGACACCCGCCGCTATAGCCGCTATCGATCCGACATGGGCTCCTTATGCCGCTGCTGCAACCGCTCAGTGTGCCGCCTCCGTTATAGTAACGGCTATAGTTACGCCCTTTGTCGTTAACGCATTGTATAAATATGAAGAGAAAAAGGGTCTTATCAATTACGATGTGCCTCTTGCTTCGGAAGAAGAAACGGCACATGCTTAAGACATAGCCGTAAAGGTTATACACATCAGTGCATTTCCTGTAAAAAAGCGGTGCCCGAAGACAGTAAAGCTTTTGCGGCACCCTTTTTTATGTAACCATAGTTAAAGCCGGTGTTTGGGGTAAAACGGCAGAAGCCGCAAAAACAACGGATTTTATTTTAATTTTTAGGATGATATTATGGAATTATCATTTCCCTACGGAAAAGAGTTTTTAAAAATCAACATTAATGATGAAAGAATCAAAGGAATCCTTGTTTCCAATCTTCATCATTATAAAACGGATAAAACACAAGATGAACTTGTTGTCGAAGCTTTGAAAAACCCGATAGGTACTCAAAGGCTTTCGGAGCTTGCAAAAGGTAAAAATAAAGTAGTTCTCATTGCCAGCGACCATACGCGCCCCGTTCCGAGCAAAGCGATTGTACCGCATATGCTTGCGGAAATCCGTAAAGGAAATCCCGATGCCGATATTACGATTCTTATTTCAACCGGATGTCATAGAGAAACCACAAAAGAAGAATTGGTTAGTAAGTTCGGCGAAGAAATTTGTAAAAACGAAAAAATTATCATACATGATTGCGATAAGTCGCCTTTGGTGCATATCGGTACGCTTCCCAGCGGAGGCGATTGTATATTAAACCGTCTTGCAATCGATGCAGACCTTTTAGTTGCAGAAGGTTTTATCGAACCGCACTTTTTTGCAGGTTTTTCAGGCGGCCGCAAAAGCGTTCTTCCCGGTATTGCAAGCCGTACAACGGTTCTTGCAAATCACTGTTCGGAATTTATTGCCGATTCGCATTCGCGTACCGGTATTCTTGAAAACAATCCGATTCATAACGATATGATGTGGGCGGCAGCTCATGCAAAACTTGCATTTATCGTTAATGTTATCATTAATGAAAAAAAAGAAGCCATTTATGCGGTCGCCGGCGATTTTAAAGAAGCGCATAAAGCCGGTTGCGATTTTCTTTCTTCACTTTGTAAAGTAGATGCCAAACCCGCCGATATCGTTATTTCCACAAACGGCGGCTACCCGCTTGACCAAAACATATATCAAGCCGTTAAGGGAATGACTGCCGCCGAAGCGACGGTTAAAAAAGGCGGCGTTATCATTATGCTTGCAAAGTCGAATGACGGGCACGGCGGAGAAGGCTTTTATCATCAGATGGCGGATGAGCCGGATATTCAAAAAACACTCGACCTTTTTATGAGCCGCGGAAGAAATGAAACGCAGTCCGACCAATGGCAAACGCAAATATTTATCCGTATTTTACAGCGTGCTCAAGTTATCTATGTTTCGGATGCCGACGACCAACTGATACGGGATTTACATATGATTCCCGCCCATAGTTTGGACGAAGCTATGAAAACTGCCGAAAAAATATGCGGAAATCCCGATGCTGCGGTAACCGCAATCCCCGACGGTGTTTCGGTAATGGTTATTGAATAACAGTATTTGAGGGCTGCCCGAAGCGGTTTTGCGGCAGCCCTTTGCTTTTATAAAAAAAATACATATGGAAAAAATACTTTCTTTTATAATCGATAATTATATTTTTTTATTTGTCGCTTTTGCTCTTGTTTATTTTAATCAGCTAAAAAAGGGCGGTATATGCCGCAAAAAAAGAAAAGCCGTACTGATAATGTTTGCCTGTGCGTTTTTATACTGGCTGTTTTTATACGTGATTGTAAACAAAAATTATAACCCGTATTTTTCTTTTGTCGGCTTGGCAATACTTGCCGTTTTCGTATTTGTGTTTCGTGCTGTGATGTGGCCGTTCAGCCGCTTATGCCGAAAATGCGGCAAAGAACTTTCGATTACACAGATTTTAACCGTTGATGAAAATACATGCGACGACTGTTTTTTTTCGGATCATCCCGACTTGCTTGTAAAACCGGAAGAAAAGGTCGATGAAAAACTCGACGATCTATGGACCGATTGGCGGCCGGATAAAACGTTTGTATTGTGCTTTGTTTTAAATAATAAAAATCAAGTTTTGCTTGTTGAGCGCAAATATAAAGAAAAGGGGTCGGGAAAGGTTTCCGGCCCTATATCTTTGTTACAAGAGCAGGAAAATGCCGTTGAAGTGTGTAAAAAAAGCGTATATACGGAAACGGGATTATCGGTTGAGCAGCCGAGTTATCAGGGGCGTTTAAACTTTTCGATGCCCGGAAAAAATTTTCGTTGCCATATATATGTGACATCCAAATATACGGGCTGCATAAAGGAAACCGAATTAAACCGCCCCTTTTGGGCAAGTGTAAAACGACTGCCGTTTTTAAAAATGTCGGTTGATTATAGGGTATGGCTTCCTATTGCAATCGATAAAGGTTTTTTTGATTATTACGGAACCTGCGATGAAAAAGGCTATGTGGTAAAAGATAGGCTTTACAGAAAAAATCCCGCAGAAGAAACGGAAGACCTGTAAATTGTTATAACGCAAAACTTCTCTTGACTGCAAGACTTATAGTGATTACACTATAAGAACTGTCGGTTAAATCTCGATTTTTAATCAACATAGTTCTACTTGCAAATTAAGCAGAATAATAAATCTTTTATTATGTACATTTTGAACGCGTCGCGCCCATATTGTATGTCGTCGGTTTATGACGGTTTCTGCTAAAAACTTTATAGGAGTTTTTATGAAAGGGATGAAGAGATTTGCAGCTTTTCTATGTGTAACGGCAATTTTTGTAATTGCCGGTTGTTCCGCAAAACAAAACAGTGCGGGGAACATCAGCGGTGTGTTTAACGGCACGGGGCAGGGTGTTCACGGTGACGTTAAGGTAGCGGTTACCTTAAAAAACGGTAAAATTACGGATGTTTCCGTTGTTTCTCACAATGAAACGCCGAATATTTCCGATGCCGCAATTCAAAATATACCCAAAAGTATTGTCAAACATCAAAGTTTGGCCGTCGATACGGTATCCGGTGCGACCGTTACAAGCAAGGCAATTTTAACCGCCGCCGAAGCAGCTTTAACCGAATCCGGAGCGAATGTTGCGGTTTTTAAAAATGCGGTAAAAAAATCTGCAGCGAAAAAAAAGGCGGTAACAAAAAAAGCGGATGTAGTTATTGTCGGAGCAGGCGGTGCCGGTCTTGCCGCAGCGGTGAGTGCAAAACAAGCGGGCGCTTCGGTCATTGTTGTTGAAAAAATGCCCTCGGTCGGCGGTTCAACGATTATTTCGGGCGGTCAATATAACGCCTTCGACCCCGGACGCCAGCAAAAAATTCAGCTTAGAAAGGGTAATTTGGATGCCGTCAACCGCTTTATCAATACCGAGCCTGCAAACGATTTGCATAAAGAACTTATCGAAAAAGTAAAAGCTCAGTTAAAAGAATACAAAGACAATAAAGCGACCTACACCTTTGACTCTGCCGAGTTCCACGCACTGCAAGCCTTTGAAGGCGGCGATAGGGTAGGAAACCTCGAATTGATTTATCAGCTTACAAAGGGCGCTCAAGAATCTATCGGCTGGCTGGAAAGTATCGGTGTTGAAGTTCAGGAATTTGTGGGAATGGTAACCGGTTCTTTGTGGCCCAGAACGCACCAATTCGAAAAACCGCTTATGACCGGCCCCATTGAAGCTTATATGGCATATTTGAACAGTGCAAAAGACTGCGAGATTTTGTTAAGCACAAAGGCCGACGAATTGATTATAAAAGACGGAAAGGTTACGGGAGTAAAAGCATCTTCGGCTGCCGACGACTATACCCTTTTTGCCCAAAAAGGTGTCGTACTTGCAACTGGAGGGTTTGCACGGAATTCCGAATTGATTGCAAAATACGATATTCACTGGGGCGGCTTGGACGGCCTCGGTTCGACAAACCACATGGGTGCGACCGGTGACGGCATTATTATGGCTCAAGCTGCCGGAGCAAACCTTGTCGGAATGGAATGGATTCAACTTTTACCGGTCGGCAATCCGGAAACCGGCGGAATGTCCGGCAATATATCGATTAATGCCGCGAACCAATTGTTTATAAATCTTGAAGGAAAAAGATTTATAGCCGAAGACGAACGCCGCGACAATCTTACCCGTGCATTATTGGCGCAGCCCGAAAAGAAGATGTTTATCCTTCACGATGCGCATGAATATACATCCGGCGACGTTAAAAACGATTTTAACGAAACGATAGACGAACTTGTTGCAAAAGGACTTGTTGTTAAAGCCGACACGATAAGCGGCTTGGCCGAAAAGATGGGAGTCAATCCCGACAATTTGGTACAATCGGTAGAAGAATATAATAAAGCTGTTGACGGAAAAATAAAAGATCCGCTTAACAAAAAGGTAATGGATAAAAGGTTCGATAAAGCACCGTTTTATGCCGGAATCCGCGTTCCGACAATACACCATACAATGGGCGGTGTTGCAATTGATAAGGATGCACGCGTGCTTGATACAAACGGCAAAGCGATTCCCGGCTTATATGCTGCCGGAGAAGTAACCGGAGGCATACACGGTTCGAACCGCTTGGGCGGCAATGCACTGCCCGATACGGTTGTGTTCGGTAAACTTGCCGGAGCTTCAGCGGCCGCTGCAAAGTAAAAAAATCGCTCTAAAATTTGTAAAATATCGGAGGTGCCTTAAAAGCGCGTACTTTTTCGGCACCTCTTTTTTTATGTACGCTCGACATCAAGGGACAATCGCGTTCAAAAACAGCAAGCCCGGTATAAAGGGCAATCGGCAGCCGCCGATTTAAAAATAAAAAAACCGAAACTGTTTGTAAGGATATTTCCTTTTTACAGTTTCGGTCTTTTTGAGCCATGCCGGCTTCGAACCAGCGACCCACAGATTAAGAGTCTGTTGCTCTACCAACTGAGCTAATGGCCCGTAATAATCCGTTTTTTACTTTACCCCGAACGTTTACACGTTGCGAATATTTACGCTGCGTCCGACACGGTTCGAACGTGCGACCTACGGATTCGAAGTCCGTTGCTCTATCCGGCTGAGCTACGAACGCATAAAACAGATAATCTGTTCGGGTGCCTGAAGGGATTTGAACCCTCGACAACCAGATCCACAATCTGGCGCTCTACCCCTGAACTACAGGCACCGTGACCGCAGCGGGTTGAATTATTCCGCCCGATACGCCGTTCAGTATATCAAAAAAGTCTTGCCTTAGTCAAGCGTCCGTTTTTTGATTTTTTACGGAATTTTCCGGTTCGTATATAGGTATTTTCTCGTGTATTTCGACAAATTTCAGTGATATAAAATAAATTTGACAATACTCCTGTCTTGCAGTATTATTGTTCCGTGATCAAATCATTTAACGATGCCTATGAACTCGAAATTGTCGATTATCATTGATGATAAATTACCGAATATTCACCCCGGAGAAATATTATCGGAAGAATTTTTAAAGCCGATGAATATTTCCGCCTATAGGCTGGCAAAGGCTATACGTATTCCTCAAACAAGAATATCGGATATTATACACGGAAAAAGGAGAATAACGGCCGATACGGCATTGCGCTTTGCAGCCTTTTTCGGAACAAGTACCCGATTTTGGCTCGGTTTGCAAAATGCCTACGATGTAGAAGAAGAAATAAAAAAACAGGCTGATGAATTACAAAAAATAGAAAGCTTACATGTACCGGAACCCGTGTCTGTCGAAACGGTTCCAAAGGTTCCGGCCTATTAAGCTTTTATGTAACGGGGGTTCCCGGTTCCACGTCTTTTTCGGGCTTTAAAAGAACGCAGGTTTTACCGTCTTCGGTTTCGCTGCACAAAAGCATACCCTGCGATTCTATACCGCGCATTTTCCGCGGCTTTAAATTCACCAAAACGATAATGCGCTTTCCGGTCAATTCTTCTGCAGTGTAGTAATCGACCAAACTCGATACTATTTGCCGCGGGTTTTCTTCACCGACATCGACCATAATTTTATACAGCTTTTCGGCATTTTCAACCTTTTCGCAGGATAAAACCGTTCCCGCCCTCATATCCAATTTTGCAAAATCGTCGTATTCAATAATGTCTTTCATAATGACTCCTGTGTTTTTGTGTTTTTCAGTATCTCATACTTTCGGCAAACAGTAAAGGGTGATGGAAAAGTTAAAATGAGGTTGATTAAATTTTCGTTATCAGATTGACAATTAAATTTATATATTGAATTTTTGTTATTCCAATATACCTTTTCCTTTATAACAGTTATGAGTATTGCTGCGCGCTCTCTATAAATAAACTTAGTTTCGAATTGCGGATATTTTGTTTCTTATTGTGGATTGTAAATTGGATATTCAATGGTATAATTTTTATAGATATAAGAGATTGTATATCTATAAAACTATTTTCAAGGAGTTTAATTATGAAAAAAATCATTGCAACGGTAACAATGGGATTACTGGTCTTTTTGAGCTTTGCCAAAGGTACAAGTGATAATGCTGCGGCAAAAACCGGTGAAAATAAAATTCTGACTTTGTATTCTACGGAATCAGATGAACTTATAAACTTAATAGTACCCAGTTTTCAAGAAAAAACAGGAATAAAAGTTGAAATCATAACCGGCGGTTCCGGTGAAATTCTAAAACGTTTGGAATCAGAAGCAAATGATCCAAAAGCCGATGTATTGTTGGGATGTAGCTATTTAATGGCAAAATCAAAGGAACATTTATTTCATCCGTATGAATCTCCTAATCAAAAACATATTATTGCCGGTTTTAAAAATGACGGTGCTATCAATCAATATAAAATGGGTACATCTGTTATACTTATAAATAAAAACCTTATTGGAAATATAAAAGTAAAAGGATACAAAGATTTATTGAATCCTGCACTCAAAGGTAAAATCGTAACAGCCGATGCTGCTGCATCAAGTTCTGCGTTTGATCATCTTACTAATATTATGGCAGATTTTTCTCCGGAAGGAAAACATGATAGTCCCCAAGCATGGGAATATGTCCAAAAATTGTTGGAAAACATTTCCGGAAATGTCCTGCAATCTTCAAGTGCTGTTCATAAGGGTGTTGTAGGAGGTGAATATGCTGTTGGTTTGACTTATGAGGATCCTGCCTGTTCTTATGTTAAAGAGGGGGCCGATCATATTGAAGTCGTTTATATGGAAGAAGGTGTCGTTTATTGCGGTTCAGCTTTGATGATAGTAAAAGGAACGAAAAACTTGACAAATGCCCAGAAATTTATTGATTATGTGCTCAGTGAAGACATTCAAAATAAACTCGGGACGGAAGCTTGTCTTCGGGGCGTCAGAAAGGATGCCGTTGTTGGAAAACACATGAAACCTCTTAAGGAAATAAAACTGACTACAACAGATTTTCAATATGTTTCACAGAAAAAGTCCGAATGGGTAGAAAAATGGACAGACTATGTGACTAATGTAAAATAAATATTAAAAAATCAAAAAACTGTCTGCAATTAGGTATATACAAAAACTTAATTGCAGACGTGTTGAGTTGTCAAATAATAATTTTTTACAGCAATTTTTTTGAATAATATGGAAATATACTGAGGGCTATGCAAAATGAGTTATCCAATTATGTTTGATACAGTTATAAAGAAATATGATGATGGAATGCCTGTTATACCCGGACTTTCTCTAAAAGTACATGAAGGAGAATTTTTTACACTTCTCGGACCGTCAGGCTGCGGTAAAACAACTTTATTACGTATGGTAGCGGGATTCAATACAATAGAAGGAGGAACAATATCATTCAATAATCAAATTATAAATAATGTTCCACCCAGTAAACGCAATATAGGTATGGTTTTTCAAGATTATGCTGTATTTCCTCATTTATCGGTTTTTAAAAATGTTGCATTCGGACTTCAAGAAAGAAAGATATCCAATGAAGAAATAAATTGTCGAGTTAACGAAATATTAAAAACAGTTCATATTGAGGAATTAAAAGACAGATTACCTCAGAATATGTCTGGAGGGCAACAACAGAGAATAGCTTTAGCACGAGCAATTGTAATTAGGCCGGACGTATTATTAATGGATGAACCTTTATCAAATTTAGATGCAAAGCTAAGAATTGAAATGCGAAATGCTATCAGAGAAATACAACACTCAATAGGAATTACAACAATATATGTAACACATGACCAAGAAGAAGCACTTGCTATTAGCGACAGAATCGGAGTAATGAACCAAGGTGTTTTACAGCATGTGGGAACTCCAAAAAATATTTATCAAAGACCGGCAAATTTATTTGTTGCAACCTTTATCGGTAGAAGTAATGTTATTGAAGCACAATGTATCGAAATAAATAAGAGCGATACATTACAATTTTATAACAATTATACAATAAAGATGGATAATATGCTTCCTGAGGCGAAAAATATAGGTACGGTTAAAGTTTCCATACGTCCTGAAGAATTTTGCATATCAAGACATTCAAAGAATGGTATAGAAGGTGTCATTAAAGATAGTGTATTTTTAGGATTGAATACTCACTACTTTATAACTTTATCGGATGGCCGGGAAATCGAAACAATATCGGAATCTGATATTGCTGAAATTATTCCTAAAAACACAAAAGTACATTTACAAATAAAATCTAAAAAAATAAACGTATTCACTAAAGACGGTTCAAAAAATCTTGTTCAAGGAGTAGAGCATAATGCAAATTGATAAGATAAAATCTATCCGAATTAAATGGGATATTTGGACATTGTCTACAATTATTTGTTTGTTATTCTTTACATTATTTATGGTATATCCGCTTTTACAAATATTTCGTCTAAGTGTTATAAATGACGGAATTTTTTCGTTTAAATATTTTAATAAATTCCTTGAAAAAAAATATTATGTATCTGCTTTAACAAATAGTCTTCTTGTTGCTTTTTCTGCAACATTCACAACGGTAATTATCGGAACCGTACTTGCGTATATTACACATACCATGAAAATCTATGGAAAAAAGTTTCTTGAAATTATAATTATTATTACAATGTTATCACCTCCTTTTATCGGTGCATATAGCTGGATATTATTACTTGGGCGTAACGGTGTTATAACTAATTTTGTTAAAAATACTTCCGGCATTATATTACCGTCAATTTATGGATTTCACGGAATGTTAACTGTTTTTTCGTTACAATTATATCCTCTGATTTATTTATATGTATCCGGCGCTCTAAAAAATATAAATAAATCATTGCTTGAGGCATCGGAAAGCTTTGGTTGTATAGGGATTAGACGTTTCTTTAAAGTCATTTTGCCGTTATTGATGCCGATGATTTTATCCGGAGCCGTATTGGTATTTATGCGAAGTATGGCCGATTTTGGGACGCCACAACTTATTGGCAAAGGCTATCGTACAATGCCATATCTTATATATAATGAATTCATCAGTGAGGTTGGTGGAAATGACGGTTTCGCTGCGGCATTAAGTGTCATTATGGTTATTATTACATTGATATTTTTTCTGTTACAAAAATATATATCTCGCAAAATGTCATACACTATGAATGCAAATAAATCTATGGAAGCAATACAACATTCTGGATTGAAAAATATTGCAGCGCATATATTCGTATATATAATAGTTTTCTTAGGATTATTACCGCAATTGACCGTTACGTATACTGCTTTCCGAAAGACAAGTACAAGCGGAAGAATGTTTATACCGGGATATTCGCTTACTAGCTTTCATATAGCCTTTAAAAAATTAGGAAACTGTTTGGTAAATACGTATGTCTTTAGTATAGTAGCCGTTCTGATGATTGTTTTAATCGGTGTATTTGTTGCCTATTTGGCAGTAAGACGTGCAAGTGTAATTACACACTTACTTGATACAATGACAATGGTATCGTATATTATTCCGGGTTCTATCATGGGGATTGCATTGTTACTCGGCTTTAACCGTAAACCTTTTATGTTAGTCGGCAGTGTATTCATCATGTTGCTGGCATATGTTTTACGGCGTATACCATATACAATACGCTCAAGCGCTGCAATATTAACAAACATACATCCGAGTGTTGAAGAAGCTGCTATCAGCTTAGGCGCTTCAAATATTAAAACTTTTGGATATATTGTATTACCAATGATGTTTCCCGGTGTGTTGTCAGGGGCAATTTTAAGTTGGATGACTATTATCAGTGAGCTTAGTGCAACGATCCTCCTTTATGTGAAAAAAACGGAAACTTTAACAATAGCTATTTATACTGAGGTTGTTCGTTCAAACTATGGAACAGCTGCAGCTCTATCTGTTATATTGGCTTTAAGTACCGTGACCGTGCTATTGTTATTTTTTAAATTATCAAAGAATTCAGAAATAAAAATTTAGGGGTAAAGTATTAGGCGGATAATATGAAGCATGAAAGAGGACAAGATTTTAATAGTTCCGTGAAATCAGCTTTTTTCCATTATGTTGCCATCCTTATTCTTTTTTTTCTGTTACTTTGGCTAACCTTTATTTCTTGTAGTGTTTATATTGTTGTACAAAGTAATTTAAAAACAAATACAAAATTAAGATCTGTATTATCAAAAGAAATTACGGATTACATTGTATTCTTAGAATCTCTTGCTAACAATGAGGTATTGCATTCATATATATTGGATCGTGAAAACAAGGATTTATTATATAAGATATTATATGATTTTAATCGCAATCGACAATGTAAATGTCTTTTCTATGTATTGGATACGGATGCCAATATTTTAATAACAAATGCTTGGCAAATGGGAGAAAATTACATAATAAACAATTCGTTGCATAAGCAAATTCTAGAAATTGCTGATATCGATGAAGGTAAGATAATCGGTTATACTTCTCATGAAAAAAGAGTTGGGAATAACGATATTGTATATATTCTTGGAAATAAAATAAGAATGAATACTGCAGCTTCTTGTTTTATAATATGTGAGATGTTGGAAACAGATTTGATGTCTGTAATATCAACGACTGACTTGCACGCTGTTGTTTTAAGCGATAATTACGATACTATTATAGCTACAAATCATCATAGGATAAAAGATACATGGAACAGATTTACTTATGAGAAAACTTTAATCCCGTCTGTGATATCACTTAATAAAATACATTATCTAATTACGCAGTGTTTATTACAGGGAACAAATATTAGTGTAACAATACTCACTTCTATAACCATTTTGGAACAAATGATTCTATACGGATTTCTATTAATATTCTTTTTTTCAACCTTAATATTGGCTATGATGAATATTCTTTCATCGTCTGTTGCAAAGAAATTAAGTACACCTGTCATTCAGTTAAAAAATGCTATATCGGAATTCCAAGCAGGTAATCTCGATTATAAGTTACAATTGGAGAATAACGATGAATTCCAATATTTATCCAATCAATATATAGAATTAGTTAGTGAGATAAAAAATTTAATTAATCAAAATATAGCAATCAGTAATCAGACTCGTCTTGCTGAGATAAGGTTGCTGCAAGCACAGTTTGATCCTCATTTTTTATTTAATGTTTTACAAATTATATATTATACCAATTATGACAATCCCGCAAAATCCAATGAAATAATTGAACTTTTAGCAGGTTTGTTACGTTATAGCCTTGGTAGTAAAAATACACAAGTTGAAATCAAAGAAGATTTATCATATATAAAAACGTATTTAGAATTGCAAAAAATACGTCTTGAAGAGAAATTGCAATACTCTATCAACATTTCAAAGGATTTATATAAATCTAAGATACCTAAATTATTATTACAACCATTAGTTGAAAATTGTATAAAATACAGACACTATAAAGAAAATCTTTCTATAAAAATAACGGGTATTATAATAAAAGGTATTGTTATTTTACATGTAAAAGATAATGGGGACGGTATTTCTGAGGAACAATTACAAAAATTAAATGAAAAATTAAATAAGGAATGGGTACCCACATCAAAACATTTGGGACTATTGAATACCCATTATAGGCTAAGATTGGTGTATGGATCCGCATACGGAATAAAAATCAAAAGTAAATTAAAAAAAGGAACGGATATAAGATTAGCTTTCCCTGCAAAACAAAGCGATTAAGATATGTATAAAGTATTAATTGTTGAAGATGAAAACATAATACGCAAATTTTTATTGCATAAAACTAACTGGATAGAGCTTAACTGTGAAATAGTTGGTGAAGCGGTAAACGGTAAAGAAGGTTTGGAGAAAATTATTGAATTAACTCCTGATATTGTCATTACCGATATTCGTATGCCATTATTGGATGGGCTTGAGATGTTGACAAAAGCAAAACAGTATCATTGTTTTGAAACAATAATTTTATCGGCATATAATGATTTTTCATATGCACAAAAAGCAGTACAATTACGAGCACATGAATATCTTCTTAAACCCGTAAATCCTGACCAATTATCTAAAGCTATAAGAAAGATTTGTAAATATTTTGAAAATAAACAGATTGTATTGACAGAAGATGTTCCTATAGGTTCTTTTAGTGTAAAAAAAATCGACGAGCTACAAGATAATTTTTCTCTTTATGTAAAAGAAATATATCATTATATAAGGAAAAATTTTAAAAATAAGATAACTTTAAACGAGCTTAGTACAAAATATAGCATAAGTACAACATATTTGAATCGAATATTAAAAAAGGAAACCGGTTTCCCGTTTAATGATTTTCTTAATAGATACCGTATTCATATTTCAATATTAATGTTAAAAACTGAAACCTGTTATATTTATGAAATTGCAGAAAAAACCGGCTTTAATAGTTATAAGTATTTTGCAGAAGTTTTTCGTAAATACATGGACTGCTCTCCTTCCGATTTTAAATCAAAACAAGGTGTAATCGCTGCCGGGTATAATTCATAATATAAAACAATTGAATGTTAATATTATTTTAGTTATTTCCCCTCTTTTTACTCCCAGCCAAAGGTGGCGGGCGGTTTGTTTGTAATATCGTAGTATACCGCATCGATAAAGTCGAAATCCGTTATCCGCTCAAGGGCGGCAAAAAGAACGCGGGGCTCAAGATGCGCAAAACGTGCGGTCATAACGTCTTCGGATACAACCGGACGCAGCACAATGGAGCAGTGCCCGTCTTCGGCGGCGTAGGGAAGGTTTATCGTTAAATGCTGGAAGATTTTTGCGTACCAGGACGATTTTCGTAATTCGTCGAGCATAACGGCATCGGTTTCGCGTATGTGGTCGAGCCGCCCCTTATCGCAATAGCCTTCGACAAGACGGCAGTCTTTTTTTTCGTAGAGCGCCCATACCGTGCGGTTTATCTTTTCGCAGGAATTGGTCAATCCCGAAGATATGTGTTCAAAGCCGCCCCATAAGCGTTCGGCGCCGTGTACGGCAAAGAGTTTTTCCGCTTTTTGTAAAGAGGCTTTTTTATCCGCATAGTCGTCTTGGCTTGCGGTATACAAAACCGCAGGAAAGCGGTAGGTGCGGAAATCTCCCTGCACACCGACCGACTTTACGGGTAAAACGCCGATTCGCTCTATGCAGCCGACGGCTTCCGCAAGGTCTCCCGTAACGGCGTCGGCAACGGCTTGCGAGGCGGGGGAAGCGATTGCAGCGGAAGGGGAGGCGGCGACTGAAGTTGAATGTTTTTTAAGCTCGCTAAGGGCGGCGGCCGTTTGTGCAAGGGCTTCTTTATATTCTGAAGAATTGTCGAGTTTTCCGGTACTTCCCAACACGTTTATCGAAAGGCCGGGGCCGGGAAAAGGATGGCGCATAATCAATTCGTCGGGAAGGCCGAGCTGTTTACCGATAATGCGCACCTCATCCTTATACAAATCTTTTAAAGGCTCAATAATCAAACCCTTTTCAATCAATTCCTGAATGCCTTCTACTCGGTTGTGATGGGTTTTTATAACGTGCGCATTTTTTGTTCCGCCCGATTCTATAATGTCGGGGTAAAGCGTTCCCTGCGCCAAAAGCCAATGATCCGAATCCAAACCGTATTTTGATGCTACCTCGTCGCGCACTTTGATAAAGGTTTCACCGACGGCATGGCGTTTTTTTTGCGGGTCGGTTTCGCGATATACGGCTTTTAAAAATCGATCGGAAGCGTCTTCGACGATAAAGTTTGTAAATCCGAATGAACGGTAGCGCTCGGCTATTGATGCACTTTCGTTTTTGCGCATAAAGCCGTTGTCTATATGAAGCCCCTTAACCCGCTCCGTACCGAGCGCTTTGTTTAAAAGGGCAAAGGCTACGGTTGAGTCTACGCCGCCCGATAAAAAAAGCAATACCGAACGGTTTTGTGCGTCGCGGCGAATATCTTCCATAATTTCATTAAGAAGAACATCCGTGTTCCGATTTTTTCCCATGCCGCAAAAACGCGCAAAGTTTTCCAAAATCTCTATTCCCTGAACGGTATCTTTTACTTCCGTGTGAAACTGTAAGCCGAAGCGTTTTCGCTTAAGGTCTTGAATCGCTGCATAAGCGCAGTTTGCGGTGTATGCGGTACATTCAAAGCCCGGCGGCAAAGAGCTTACCTCATCCTGATGGCTCATCCACACTTGAGAAGGAAAGGCGATGTTTTCAAAAAGGGGAGAGGGGTTTTCTTTACATTCGATTAAAGAAGCTATGCCGAATTCTCCGGCTTGCGCCTTTTGTACGGTGCCGCCGTAGTGCTTACACATAAGCTGATGCCCATAGCACAAACCGAGTACCGGAATATCCAAATCGAAAATCCCCTCATTGAATTCGGGAATATCCTTTTCGTACACGGAAGCGGGGCCGCCCGATAAAATAATGCCGCGCGTATGCTCAAAGGAAGCGGCGGGGGAGGCCGGGGACGCGATTTCGGCATAGTAGCCCGAAAGGCGAAGGCGTTTTGTTATCAAATGTGCATACTGGCTCCCGAAGTCCAGAACCTTTATATGTTCGTGCATAATGTCTCCCGTTACGCTGTTGATATACCCTTTTGTGCGGCCGAAAGCCGAAAAACGGCCGGAGTGCCGAAAAATGTCAGTTTTTTGCCGAACCGCCGTGTGCAAGGGCGGCACCGATAAAATCCCTAAACAAAGGATGAGCCCTGTTCGGCCTCGACTTGAATTCGGGGTGGAACTGTACGGCAAGCATCCACGGATGAACCTTTGTATCCAATTCCGCAATTTCAACCAAGCCGCGCTCTTCGTTTATACCGCTGAATTTTAATCCACCCTTTTCAAAAGGTTCTTTAAAATCATTGTTAAACTCATAACGGTGGCGGTGGCGCTCCCAAATTTTGTGTTCGCCGTATGCTTTGTGCGCCAAAGAGCCGTCGGCAAGGCTGCACTCGTATTTTCCCAAACGCAAAGTTCCGCCCATAAGACCTCCGGGAACTTCGGTTCCCGCCTTATCGCTCATAAGGCTTATAACGGGGTGCCCCGTATCCCGATTCATTTCGGTCGAATCGGCATCTTTTAAGCCCAACACGTTGCGTGCATACTCTATAACGCATATTTGCATACCTAAACAAATACCGAAAAAGGGAATTGTGTTTTCGCGCGCATATTGAGCGGCAAAAATCATACCTTCAACACCCCTTGTACCGAAGCCGCCGGGTAAAATAATGCCGCTTGCGCCGTTAAGCCGATCGGCGGCGCTTTGTAAATCGGTTATACTTTCCGAATCCACCCATTCTATTTCGACTGCACTGTTGTGGTGAATGCCCGCATGAATTAAAGATTCGGCGACCGAAAGATAGGCGTCGTGCAGTTCTATATATTTTCCGACCAGGGCGATTTTTACTTTTTGTGCCGGCCGGTGAAAACGCTCAACAATTTTTTCCCAATCGCTTAAATCGCTTTTTCGGCAATCGATATGCAGGGCTTTGCAAATTGCGTTTCCCAAGCCTTCCGCTTCAAGCATAAGGGGCACTTCGTAAATAGACTGTGCGTTTAAATTTTGAATGATGGCTTCGTTGGGAACATTACAAAACAGGGCGAGTTTTTCCCTTGTTGCAAAATCGATGGGCATTTCGCTTCTGAGCATAATAACGTCGGGCTGAATACCCAAGCCCTGCAAATCTTTTACGCTGTGTTGGGTAGGCTTTGTTTTTAATTCCTGCGCTTTTTTCATATAGGGCATAAGCGTTAAATGCACGTAAGCGCAGTTTTCAAAACCGACCTCGTATTTTATTTGCCTGATTGCTTCTATAAAAGGAAGGGATTCTATATCGCCGACCGTGCCGCCGACTTCGGTAATAACGACATCGACTTTATTTTCTTTAGCGGCGGCCATCATTCTGGTGCGGATTTCGTCGGTTACGTTGGGAATAACCTGCACGGTTTTTCCGTTATAACCGCCTTCGCGTTCGGTATTTAATACGGAAAGGTATACTTTTCCGGCGCTCGTACTGCTGTTTTTAGACAAACTGACATCGGTAAAACGCTCGTAATGCCCCAAATCAAGGTCGGTTTCCGCCCCGTCGTCGGTCACGAATACTTCCCCGTGCTCATACGGATTTAAAGTGCCCGGATCTATGTTCAAATAGGGGTCGAATTTTTGATTTACGACTTTTAAGCCCCTGCTTTTTAAAATCAATCCGATAGAAGCAGCCGCAATACCCTTGCCCAAACCCGAAACGACACCGCCGGTAATAAAAATATATTTTGTCATATGCGCGGATTATATCACAAACACCGCCGGTTCTGCAACAGAACCGAGTTCTGCAACAGTGCATACATATAAATGCGAATTGACAAATACCGTTTTTGCGCTTAGACTGATTATATGATTCAAAAAAATATGATAGCATTTGATTGCGGGAATTCCTCCTTTCGAACGATTTTAGGTACCTATGACGGAGAAAAATTGATTACCGAAGTTATAGATCAAGTACCGAATTATATGATTGAAGTAAACGGATATTTTTATTGGGATATATTGCATATTTACAAGGGACTGCTTGAAGGACTGAAAAAAGCGGCATCCTGTGTTACACAGATACATTCCGCAGGTATTTGTACATGGGGTGTCGATTTTGCTTTTTTTGCTAAAGAAGGAACTATGCTCAATAACCCTTGTGCATATCGTAATACATACGGTGCGGAGATTTTAAACAAGGTTTCGCCTGCCGACAAAAAAAACATGTTTTATGAAACCGGCATTTTATGCGATAAAATCAATTCGCTTTTTTTACTAAAAGCTTTGCAAGAGCGGATGCCCGGCTTGGTAAATGCCGCGGATACATTATTGATGATACCCGATATTTTAAATTATTTTTTTACGGGGCAAAAAATCAATGAGCCGACCGAATTTTCCACTACTCAGCTTATGAACACAAAAACCAAAACGGTAAGCAAATATATCTGCGATATGTTTGCCATACGATCCGGCTTATTTGCTCCTATCGGTAAGCACAGTATGCTGTTGGGAAATATAACGGCAAAAATAAAAACGGAACTGGGGATTGATTATGATATTCCGCTTATTTGTGTTCCGTCCCACGACACGGCTGCCGCCGTTTTAGCCGTTCCCGCAGGCAAAGACGAATCTTTTTCGTTTATAAGCGCCGGAACATGGTCTTTAATAGGAACGGAACTTTCAGAGCCTCTTATTTCGGACGAAGTTTTAAATGCAGGCTTAACAAATGAGGTCGGCGCTTTTGACAGTATAACTCTTTTAAAAAACAATGCCGGAATGTTTATTTTGCAAAAGCTCAAAAAAGAATATGAAGCGGAAAAGGGAACTGAAATCGAATGGAGCGAAATCGATACATTGACGGCAAAGAAAAAAGACGGCGTGCCGATAATGTCGGTCAACGATGCGGAATATTTTAACCCTGTTTCTATGAGCGAATCGATTTGGGCTTATTTATTGAAAACGCATCAAGTTACGGGTAAAAAAGATTGGCAAACCCTTTTTTGCTGTGCCGAAGAATCGCTTGCATGCAGTTATGCCGTCGCGATTGAAGAGATTGAAAGAGCGTGCGCTAAAAAAATAGAATCGGTTTATATTGTCGGCGGCGGAAGCAAAAATAAGCGTATAAACCGATTAACCGCAAACTATACGGGCAAAGAACTGTTAACGGGTGCAAAAGAAAGCACCTCATTGGGTAATTTATTGGCGCAAATAAAATATTTTTATCCCGACTTGCAAACGGCCGATTTACGGAACATTGTTTCAAAAAGTATACACAGCGTCCGCTATGCGCCCGATACAAGGAACGATGCAAGTTTAAGTTTGTTTCGGAAATTGCAGTCCGAAACAAAATAGACGTCGGCCGGCTTTTATGTATGTACGTTTTCCGTTAAATTGGTGTTTCGTGCAAAATAAGCGGAAATCTGCGATATGGTTTTTCGCACGGCCTCCGGACTGCGGTTTAAAAGTTCCGAAAACGTTTTTTCGCTGATTTTTATAAGTTGAACGTCGGTTACGGCCCGTGCGGTTGCATTTCGCGGCTCGCTGAGTAAAAAGCTTAATTCGCCGAAAAAAGCGCCTCGCTCAAGGTGGGCAATGTTGTTTTCTCGCAATAATTCGACCGACCCTGCCGCCAAATAATACACGGCTTTGTCCGTATCGCCTTTTGAAAAAATAATACTGCCGTTTTTTTTGGTTTCGAAAACGGGCACATCTTCGGCATGTGCCGCTTCCGGCTTCTTTTTTTTACCCCGTTTTTTTCTTTTCGGCATAGGCACCGTGTATAAAAATCGTTCGGGGCGTATAAACAGCATACGCCTAATCCCTTGGAAAAAGCCCGTTTCATTGCGAGCCGGCAAAAGGTAGAGTTCGGCAAGCAAAAGAGAATCGAAAAACTGTAAGACGTATACGAATTGCGCAAAAAACAAAAAAAGCGAAAAAAATACCGACACTTCAAGCAGCATAACCATAAGATTGCCCAAAACGCCGTAAATTAAATTGTATTTTGCCGTATCTATAAAAAGCGAAAAAATATAACTGACTCCGGCAAATATAAGCGAACAAAGTAATGCGGCAAACACACATATTTTAAAACGCGGTTTTGTGCCCGATGCAAATCGGAATGCAAGACTTGTAAATATCCATATCAGTATATAAGGAACGGTATTGAATAAAAGGGGCAGCAGTTCGCTCAGGCCGGTACTTATAAAAGGCAGTAAAGCCGGTACGGATAAAACGGAATCGGCCTGAAGCGTATAAAAAAACGATTTTGAAGCGGTTAAAACAAAGACCAATACGGCAGTAATAACAACTAAAAGCACTTCGCCGGCGACGGTAATAAAATGAGTAATAAGCGGCCGCTGGTCGGTTGCTTCGTGAAATATCCTTTTTACCGATTGCATAACGGTACCGAAAAATCGGCGTGCCAAAAAAAAGACCGTAATACCGATAATAATTTCAAAGAGCGTCGGACGTTTTGAAGTAAAAAAATAAGCGGTTAAATAATCAAGATTTTTTATATCAATCCATTTTTCCGCATTTTTTAAAAAAAGGTACAGCATATCCGGTGAAGTATGCAAAAGCCGTATAAGAACGGCCGCTATCATAATTACGGTCGGGATAAGCGAATATAAAAAACCGAAGGCACAGGCTAACGAGTATAAATATAAATTATTTTGAAAATACAATACAAACGTAAAAAAAAAGGATTGTACCGCAGTAAGCAAAGAATGTTTTTTCGGCTTCACTCTTTAGAGTATACCGGCAATAGTTTTGTTGTCAAGGTATGTGCGCTCCGTCTTGTATCTGTATCTTGACCAAGCAGTCCCTTTGTGATATAAATAAATTTCATGCTTTGTGCAAATCTTTTTATGGAGGTATTAAATGGTACGAATCAGACTTAAAAAATTCGGAACAAAAAAGCGTCCGTATTACCGTATAGTCGTACAGGATGCCCGTAAACCGCGGGACGGAACCACTATTGAAGAAGTGGGACTGTATCATCCTATCGAAGCCGAAGACAAACAAATTGTTTTTGATGCCGAACGTGTACGCTATTGGCTCGGAGTAGGCGCTCAGCCTTCCGATACCGTTCGCAAAATTTTAAACAAAAAAAACTTTACACGGTAACCGCAGGAGGTTCGCAAAGTGGAAAAAGACCTGATTGAATATATCGCAAAATCCCTGGTCGACGATCCCGCTGCGGTTTCCGTAGAAGAAACGGAAGGAGAGCGCGGTCCGGTAATTCAATTAAAAGTTGCCGAAGGCGATATCGGTAAAGTTATCGGTAAATACGGACGCATTGCAAAGGCATTGCGGACTGTTTTAAGCGCATCTGCCGGCAGATCCGGCAAACGGTACAGTCTTGATATTTTGGACTGATGACCGCAGATTTTATTATCGGAGTTATCAGAAGTCCGTTCGGTATTTCTGGTAAGGTAAAAGTGGAAAGTACATCCGGCGAAGTTGAACATTTTTTTAAACTGACCGATGTAACTTTAAGGAAGGATGAACAGGCGGTACCGTATACCGTCGAATCCGTAGAAAGCGGAACGTCCTGTCTTTTAATGAAATTTAAAGGCATTGATTCTCCGGAAGATGCAAAAAAATTGTCTTCTTGGCGGATTGTAGTGCCTCGGAGCATGGCTTGTCCGCTTAACGAAAACGAGTACTATGCCGAAGACTTAAAAGGCTGTACTCTTTTGTACTGGGATACAAAGGGCGAAAAAGCGGAACAAAAATCCGAAGCCGGATTACCGGAAAAACCGGTAGTTGCCGGAGTTGTTACGGGCATATTGGAAGGCGGAGCCGGCGACCTTTTAGAGGTTGCGGTTTCCGAAAGCATGGATGCCGGGTACACCTGTACGGATAAAAAAAACAAAGCCGGCGTGCACAAAGCGCGGACGGTTTTGGTTCCTTTTAAAAAGGAATTTATCGGTACGGTTGATATTGAGCACGGAACCATTCAGCTTATGCACCTCTGGATTTTAGAGTAAAACGATGAAATTTTATGTGCTGACCTTATTTCCCGAAATAGTGCACAGCTTTTTTGAAAGCTCCATTATGGCAAAAGCTGTGCAAAAGGGAATTATTGCTTACGAACTGGTAAATATAAGAGATTTTGCCTTCGATAAGCACAAAACCTGTGACGATACTCCCTACGGCGGAGGCGCCGGTATGCTTATGCTGCCCGGTCCTCTTGATTGCGCCTTGCAGTCGGTTTTAGGTACGCGTAAAGCGCCTCAAGCGGCCGGCGGTGCAAAAAAAAAGGTACGGAAGCGCAAAGAAGGGGAGCCCCGCGTTATTTATGTAACGCCTTCGGGCAAACCCTTTACTCAAAAAATGGCGGCCGAATTAAGCCGCGAAAAAAAACTGGTGTTTATTTGCGGCCGGTATGAAGGTATCGACCAGCGGATAATCGACAAATGGGTAGACGATGAAATCTCCGTAGGAGATTTTGTTTTGTCTTCCGGTGAAATAGCGGCCGAAGTTGTTATTGACGCCGTGTATCGTTTGGTTGACGGCGTTATATCCGCCGAAAGCCTTGCGGAAGAAAGTTTTTCCGGCGGTTTATTGGAATATCCCCAATATACAAAACCGGAAGTGTTTGACGGCATGAAAGTTCCTGAGGTTTTGCTGTCCGGCAATCATGAACGGATACGCTTATGGCGTTTGAAAAAACGAGTGGCCAAAACATTGGCGGTACGCCCCGATATGATATGGGCGGCACGCGAAGCGGGATTGCTCGAAACCGAAACCGAAAACTGTGTTGCCGAAATAACACGGATACAAGGAGATTGTGATGGATGTAATAAAAACGATTGAAGAATCCCAAAAACGGGAAGTTGCATCTTTTAATGTGGGCGATACGGTAAAAGTTCACTTTAAAATTATTGAAGGAAAAAACGAACGTGTACAAGTATACGAAGGTTTGGTAATCTGCTTTAAGAATTCGGGAGTCAGGCGTACCTTTACCGTTCGTAAAAATTCGTACGGTGTCGGTGTTGAACGGGTGTTTCCCCTGTATTCCCCCCGTATTGTAAAAGTGGAATTGATGCGTCCCGGCCGGGTGCGCCGCTCAAAACTCTACTATATCCGCGGTAAAGTCGGTAAAGCTGCCAAAATACGCGAGCTTATCGTTAAAAAATCCGATAAAGCCGCCCCTGCCAAACCTGCTGCCGAAACAAACGCAGCCGAAAGTTAAAATACCGGCGGGAAACCGCTTTTATAAACTCAAAATCATAACCGCAGACAGGTGTACGGGCTGACAGAAAAAGTCTTTTTACACATGCTGCGGTTTTTTTGTTTTTCTTTTAATATTGTTTTTCCCCAAAAGATCGTGTATAATATAAAGCGTGGGGTTTTTGTACTTATATTGAAGCCCGCTCCCGCATAGGAGGCTGCTATGAAAAAACTCTGTGTATGGTGTATAAGTTTATGTTCGATACTTTTTTTAGCCTGTAATTTCGGGATAAAAAAAGATTTTGCAGCGGTACAAATCGATTTCGGCGCTTCTTCACCGCTTGAACGTGCCTTGGATTCGAATTCTCTTCCGGTGCTTTCAAGCGCATACATAAAAATCGAAGCCGAAGGAGCACTTAGCGGTTATTCGATTACGGAATTGCCGCCGCAAGCGCCTAAAAACGTCAGTTTAAACCTTCCCGTCGGCGATACGGTGCGCATAAAGGTATCCGCCTATAATCCGTCGGGTATATGGTCGGGCTTTGTTACGCACCGGGTAGAAGAAGGCGCAAATGCCGTCAGCGTCAAATTAAATAAAAAGATATCCGGCTTAAACAAACTGTTGTTTACGCAGACTAAAGTAGGAGCTGCTCTATACACTTACGACTTAACCCTCTACATGGACGGGAAATCAGTTAATGTGCCTCAATCAATCGCTGGAAGGCATATCTTTGCCCGCGACAGTTTGGGTAGACTGTATGTTGGATATAAGTCGCCTTCCGATAAAATTGGCCGCTATACAAGCGAGGGGGACGGTCCTGAATCTATATCTGTTCCCTCGGGATTTGCCGGTCATTCGGCATTTATGAATGATTTTACAAAGGGTGAATTTTATGTTGTGACCCAAAACGGTAGTGTTCATAAAGCAGCAGGAAACTCGGTTGACCCTTCTCCGGTAGCAAACCTCAGCCATTTTAAAGGTTCGGCGGCAATAGATAATAATCGTATTGCATGGATAGGAAAAACTGCTTTTAATCCTCCTAAAATCTATGTCAAAACTATTGACAGTACAGTTGAATCTTCTATTGAGATTCAAAATGATATGAACATCAGAGGCTGCCAAGACTCGGAAGTAACCGATCTTTTTATGCGCGGTGATTATGCCTATGTACTTTTTAAGACAGGGTATAAAGTCGGCAATCACACTTTTTATGCTTTCGGCGGCGTTGTGCGCTATAATATAAACGATTTGGGGGAAAATCCGGTAAAAATCGGTTTTACCGACCCGAGTATAAATACCCACTCTCATATACTTGAAACGAGTTATGATTATTCCAAAAACTTTTACGGGGCGGTAAAGGTAATCGGCTTTGACGAGGACAATATCTACATAGCCGACGACGGCTTTGATGCGGAATTCGGTTTTGACCCCGACGGTCACCTTTCTTTCGATTTTGAGGACCGCAACCGCATAGCCGCTCTTAACATACGCACAAATTCGGTAAGTTTTACGGATACCGATTCTGCCGAGTGGTATACTGAATGGGATGACTAGCCGAGAGTTCCCGATATAAGGGCCGTTGTGTGCAAATGCCGAATGCTGAATGTCAAATGGCGAATGACGAATGACGAATGTCGAAGGTCGAAGGTCGAAGGACAAATGTCGAAGGTCGAATGGCGAATGACGAATGTCGAAGGGCGAAGGTCGAATGCTGAGTGTCGAATGTCAAATGGCGAATGACGAATGTCAAATGTCGAAGGTCGAAGGTCGAAGGTCGAAGGTCGAAGGTCGAATGGCGAGGTTCGAATGGGAAAATAACAAAAAGCGGCAATGTGTCTATTGACACTTGCAAAAGGCATTCGGTACAATAACATATGAATACAAATATTGTAAAAACGGCAGTGTTTGTTTTCGTCTGTGCCGGTACTGCAAGTGCCGGACTGTGGCTGTATAATAAAACGGTAAAAAACCGCGAATTGCAAGTACAGCCGCCTGCAGCTGTTCAAAATGCGGAAAAAAAATCCGCCGATGTTTCCCTGCTGCAGCAAGAACCTTTGAAGCCCCTTCCGCCTTTTTCCGCCCGTGATATGTCGAAAACTGCCGAATCGAATCCGCCGCCTGCAAAAAAAAGTTCCGCAGGCAAAAAATCCTGCAGCGAAAGTTCCGGCTGCAAAAAGTCCGTCGGTCAAAAAAACGTCTGCAGAACAGGTTAGACCTGCGGCCGGTTTCGAAAAAAGCGCCGACAGCGAAAAGGTACAAACAATGCCGGAACCAAAAAAGGTTTCCGAAAGCGCCCCCGCTGCGGAACCAAAAAGCCCGGTTGACGCTTCGGAAAAAAATACCGAAAAAAGGCCCGGCAAAACCGTTCAAGATACACCCGCCTTTTCCTTTGCCGCGGGCGCCCCGAAAAGGTTTGCATGGTCGCTCGCCTTTTTAGCCGAAGCGAATATGAACAGCCCTGTAAATCCCGCCTCCGGAACGGGCATGTACGCCCTTTTTGTCCTGCCGTTCGATGTAAAGCTCGGAAACTTTTCCGCAGGGGTAAAGGCGCTGTATTCGCACGATTTTAACAAACATCACCTGTTCGATACCGCTCTGTTGTTTCGTTGGAACTTTTACGATTTTGCCTCAAAACCACACAAAGATTCGGGCTTTTTTATTCAAGCCGAAGGCGGCGCAGTTTTAAGTTACAGCGAACATAAAAAAGCGGGCAACCCGCTTATATTCGGTTTGGGACAAGCTTCTTTCGGATACCGCCGGACAATAAACAACTTTTTTATAGAACCCTATATACGCGGCGGCTATCCGGTAGTATGGGCTGTAGGCCTTGCAGGAGGAATACGGTTCGGGGATTGATGAAGGTCAAATGTCGAATGGCGAATGACGAATGTCAAATGTCGAAGTTCGAATGTCGAGGTGCGAAGTGCAAAGGGCGAAGTTCAATTTGACCTTTGACCTTTTAAAAGGGGGGAGTTTGGCTGAGAATATTAAGGATAGAACAAAAAAATTAGCGGTTGATATTATTCGATTTTGTGAAAAATTTGCGAAGGAAACAAAATATTTTGTGATTGAAAAGCAAATAATGCGTTCAGCAACATCGGTCGGAGCAAACTATCGTGCTGCCTGCCGTGCAAGGTCAAAGGCAGAATTTATCGCAAAATTGGGAATTGTAGAAGAAGAAGCGGATGAAACTCTGTATTGGTTTGAAATAATATTAGAGTTAAAATCCGAATATGAAGAAGAAATAAGACCTTTATATAAAGAAATGCAGGAAATATTGGCAATTATAATTTCAAGTAAAAAAACTGCAAGAAGTAGGAAATGACGAAGGTCGAAGGTCAAAGTTCGAATGTCGAAGGGCGAGGTTCGAAGTTCGAATGGCGAATGACAAAGTTCGAATGCTGAATGTTGAAGGAGATTTGTATGAAAAAAATATTGATTTTTGTTGTTTTTGCTGCGGTTTTTACAACGGTTTCCTGTAAAAATCCCTTTTTGCAAAGTATGCTGGAAGGGGAAAATGCCGGATAGGAAAAACGGAGGTAACCTATGAGCTGTGGTATAAGGTACGCAAATGGAATGATGACCATAGCAAGGGATATGTTTTTGTCAATGCGGGAAGAGAAGGAAGTCATGGTTATTACGGAGAACCCACCGAATCGGGTAAAAAAGAGCCTGTAACTCATATCAATTGGCGGGATTGTATAATTTGGTGCAATGCCTATACAGAGATGGTAAACGGTTCGGATGCCGAATGTGTATACCGAAAAAAAGATAATCATGATGAGGTATTAAGAAATTCAAGCAATGCAACCGATTGTGATGCCGCTTATTTTGATCAAAGCAAAAAAGGATACAGGCTTCCGACCGAAGCCGAGTGGGAATATGCAGCCCGCTGGCAGGGAAGCAACAGCACAAATGCCGACAAGTACGGAGACGTATATTTGACAAAGCTTTGGAGCGCAAGCGGTATGAAAAAGCCTATAGGTTTTCAAGGTCTTCCCTTACCCGAAGGCGAAAGCTGGGAGAGTTTAAGGGATGAGCTTAACAGGGTGGCTGTGTGTGGCGTTTGGTGGAATGGAACTGGCTGGGTAAATCAAACGTCTGCGCCAACAAAGACAGCTGTGGTTGGAAGCAAGGCTGCGAATGCGCTGGGTCTTAAAGATATGTCCGGAAATGTCAGGGAATAGTGTTTTGATGGGAGGTATACTATAGCAACAGGTGAGGTTACTGACCCTGAAGGTGCAGTATCCGGTTCCCGTATTGAACGCGGCGGCAGCTGGATCGGCTTCGGACATTTTGGGAATAATCATAATACCGGCGACATCAACATCATAGCAATCACCTGCCTTGTAGGCAGGCGGGGCTATACCTCCGCCCATACCTGGTGCGACTACCTCGGCTTCCGCTTGGCGTGCCGCCCCTAGGGGAGTAAGCTATGAAAAAAATATTGATTTTTGTTGTTTTGGCTGCGGTTTTTACAACGGCTGCCTGTAAAAATCCCTTTTTGCAAAGTATGCTGGAAGGGGAAAATGCCGGAATAGAGAATGCCGTAACCGAAAATCCCGGAACGGAAAATCCGCAAAACCCCTATGTGGGCTTTTTTGAAGATGCCGGATACTTCGTAAAAATAACCCCGCCTTTAAACGGTATTATAGGCCATAATCCGACATACGGCTTACCCGGTGCAACTGAGGATTGGAAAGGTGTTTTCCGTGCAGGTAGAAGTGTAAAACTCAGTCCCTTTATGATAGGAAAAACGGAGGTAACCTATGAGCTGTGGTATAAGGTGCGCAAATGGAATTATGACAATAACAAGGGGTATGTTTTTGCCAATGCGGGAAGAGAAGGAAGTCATAGTACTGAAGGAGGACCGCCTACAGCAGAGGGTAAGAATAAACCTGTAACTCATATCAATTGGCGGGATTGTATAATTTGGTGCAATGCCTATACAGAGATGGTAAACGGTTCGGATGCCGAATGTATATACCGAAAAAAGGATAATCATGCGGTGGTATTAAAAGATTCAAACAATGAAACCGATTGTGATGCCGCTTATTTTGACAAGAGCAAAAAAGGATACAGACTTCCGACCGAAGCCGAATGGGAATATGCAGCCCGCTGGCAGGGAAGCGACAGCACTAATGCCGAGCTATACGGAGATGTTTGGCTTACAAAACTGAACAGTGCAAGCGGGACAAAAGGTGATTTGAACGATTCGGCCGAAATGAATACGGTAGCATGGTATAAGGTGAATTCAAACTTTGAAACTCATCCTGTAGGAGGAAAAAGGGGTAATTATCTAGGCTTAAAGGATATGAGCGGAAACGTCTGGGAATGGTGCTGGGATTGGTACGGTATAGTAACAGCCGGTACAGATACGGATCCTACGGGTCCCGTGTCGGGCGGCGGTCGTGTGTGGCGCGGCGGCAGCTGGGTCAACGATTCTATCTTATGCGTAGTAGGAATGCGGCTTGTCTGTCATCCAAGCAATGTTGACGGTGATTTTGGCTTCCGCTTGGCGTGCCGCCCCTAGGGGAGTAAGCTATGAAAAAAATATTGATTTTTGTTGTTTTAGCTGCGGTTTTTACAACGGTTTCCTGTAAAAATCCCTTTTTGCAAAGTATGCTGGAAGGGGAGAATGCTTCCTCCGGTCCCGGAACGATAAGCGCTCCCTATGTGGAAGGCGGGGCTTCGCTGATTTTAAGTCCCGACAAAAAAAACATTTATATTGGAGTTGTAACGGCCGACTCTTTGCCTGTTAATGTTGAAGGCTGTACTCAAACTTTCATTCCGAACAATAGTGGGATAGTCTTAAACGCTTCAGGCACTAAGGTGGTGCTGAAGGGTAAAATTATGCAGTTGAACTGCCAAAATAATCAATTGGCGGCGCTTAATGTACAGGGCTGTTCGGCTTTGCAGTCTTTGTACTGCAATGATAATCAATTGATATCGCTTAACGTGCAGGGCTGTTCAGCTTTGCATTTCTTGGACTGCCAATATAATCGATTGACATCGCTTAATATGCAGGGCTGTTCAGCTTTGTGGAGATTGTTCTGCTATAATAATCAATTAACATTGCTTAATGTGCAGGGCTGTTCAGGTTTGTACTGGTTGGACTGCTGGAAAAATAAGCTGGATGCAGACGCTTTTATAAGTATATTCAATGCACTTCCGGATTGTCCTACGTGGTATAGGGGGTGTTGTACGCTGTATTCAACCGGGGCGGGTGAAGAAAATTGTACGGATTTTACTTTTCCGTCTTCTTTACAAGCTGCCTTTAACGGAGCGAAAGCGAAAAACTGGAAGATGTACAAACAACCCGAATCGGGAGACGCGCAGGAAATATAGGGGAGTAAGGTTCAAATGTCGAATGCCGAATGTCAAATGTCGAATGCCGAGGTGCAAGTTGTGTGAAACGTTGTTTTTTTTAAAAAAAATCGTATATACTGTACATGTGGGAATGAATCCCCTTTTGGGGTATGCCCTTCCTTAGAGGAGGCTGCTATGAAAAAACTCTGTGTATGGTGTATAAGTTTATATTCGATACTTTTTTTAGCCTGTAATTTCGGGATAAAAAAAGATTTTGCAGCGGTACAAATCGATTTCGGCGCTTCTTCATCGCTTGATCGCGCCTTGGATTCGAATTCTCTTCCGATACTTTCAAGCGCACACATAAAAATAGAAGCCGAAGGAGCACTTAGCGGCTATTCGGTAAAAGAGTTAAAGCCGGAAGATCCGAAAAGCGTCAGTTTATACCTTCCGATAGGAGATACGGTGCGCATAAAGGTGTCCGTCTATAATCCCTCGGGTATATGGTCGGGCTCTGTTACGCACACCGTTGAACCGGGTGTGAATGCCGTTGCCGTCAAGTTGAGTAAAAAGATATCCGGCTTAAATAAGCTGTTGTTTACACAGAAAAAAACAGTTTCCGCATATGGGGACGTTAATTATGACTTAACCCTCTACATGGACGGAAAACCGATTACTGTGCCCCAATCAACCGATGAAGGGCATATCTTTGCCCGAGACAGCTTGGGAGGACTGTATGTCGGATATAAATCGACTTCCGATAAGACTGACCGCTACACAAGCGAGGGTGACGGTCCTGAATCTATAACTCTTTCCGCAATTATTCCTATAACTATTATGAACGATTTTACAACAGGCATAACTTATGTTGTTGATCAAAACGGTAGTGTTTATGAAATAGAAGAAAACGCGGTCAACGGTTCCCCTCTAACAACAAGCCTCACGTTTTTTTAAGGTCAGGCAGCAATCGATAATAATCGGGTTGTGTGGGTAGGAAAGGATGCTCCTCACGATCCTCTTAATATCTATGCCCAAAATGTTGGTGGCGCAACTGAACCCCATATTTCGATTAAAACTCATATTAACATCGGAGACTGTAAAGAGTCGGAAGTAACCGATATTTTTATCCGCAATGGTTATGCCTATGTGCTTTTTAAAACGGTGAATGAAACCATAACCGGAAATAATAAAGCTCTCTACTCTTTAGGCGGTGTTGTCCGCTATAAGATAAATAATTTGGCTGAAGACCCGGTAAAAATAGGTTTTGCCGATGATCCCGACTTTGAAAACGGTGTATTGGAAGATTACGATTATTCCGAAAACTTTTACGGGGCGGTAAAGGTAATCGGCTTTGACGAGGACAATATCTACATAGCCGACGACGGCTTTGATGCCGCAGATACTCCCGCAGGTGTCCGTATCGTTAAAAACCGCAACCGCATCGGCGTTCTTAACATGAACACCAATGCCCTGACCTTTACGGATGCCGGTCCTGCAAAATGGTATAACGAATGGAAAGAGTGGAAAGCTCCGAATACCAAGACGATTGTATGGAAGCGTAATGCGTCCGGCTTTGAGTACTATCAAATTGACAGGGGAAATGAAGCTTTAAATCAGCCTCAATTATTAACGAACAACTGTAAAGATGTTTTCTGTTATGACTTGGACGGAAACCTGTATATTCTAAAAAATGATAATAAGATAAGTATGTATCCTCAGGTTGAAGGTGTTTATTCCGGGAACTTGCAATATACAACTAATAATCCTGTTAGTAATCTTAACTCTAAAAGCGGTATGGCTGTAGACAGCTCCGCTTCCGATGGTTATAAGTATCTATACTATGTTGATAATAGTAATAAGATAAAACGCCTTAAATGGCAGGGAAATGGATTTCAGACTGCGGCTCCTGATACCTCTTTTGCAAGCGGCAACGGAATAGTTTTGCCTTCCGGCAATGAACCTTCCGCAATGGCGGCAAATAAAGACGGTCTTTTTGTTGCATCAAAAAATCGTACCGGTGATAAATACAAGATTACTGTCCAAAAGTATGATAAAAACGGCAGCCCTGTCGGAGACAGCATGGAAATAAGCAGCGGTTCTGGAGGAGTTCATAAAAATCCCATTGTAGAGTTTATACATTCTATGCAGATTCTTAACGGAAGGCTTTATGCCGTAAGTTATAAAACCGTGGGGGCGGGAGATGAAGATAATCATATTGCTGGAAACGACTCGCAAGCTGTTGTAAGCGGCAGGCTTTTGGACTTAGGACCTGCTTCCGATGAGCTTCCGAATGAACCTCATGAATTATGGAGCGGTGCCGAGGAAGATAAGGGGTATGCTCCCTACCGTTTTATTGCCGTAAAGCCCAAAGAATTGGTTATTGCAAACGACGGTTTTTACGGTGAGAATACTAATCAAGGAATTCAACTGGGTAATCAAAGAAACAAGGTGCTTACCTTCAGTTTAAGCGGCACCTTATTGAGCGAAATCTCTACCGAGGCTGCATTCTCAAGAGAATTAGAGTACAGGAATCTCTGCGGTTTCATTTGGTATTAAGTGAATAACCCTCTTATAAGTCTTTCCGTTCCGGTATACGGAACGGAAAGCACTTTACCCGCCTTGTTGGACAGTATCTTGGAGCAGCAGCCCCTTCACGAAAGTTCGGTTCGGGAGGGGGATTTCTTTTTAACCGAAGAAGCTTCTTTGTGTCCTCTGCGCTCTTTGCGGTTCCTTCCCATCGAAATCCTCATCGTCAATGACGGAAGTCCCGGCGGTTCATCCTTACCGAAAATCATCAAACCCTATAAAAAAAAATTCAAAGCCCTCGGCGTTCCCCTTACGCTTTTGGAACACCGCAAAAACCTGGGTCTTGTCGAAGCTCGCAGAACGGGGGCTATGGCCGCATCGGGAGAGTGGGTATGCTGTATAGATTCCGATGACATCCTGCCTCCCGAAGCTTTACTGAACTTTTACAAAGGCCTGCTTGCTTCAGGCAGCGGAAACCTTGCCTATGCTGCAGATATTATTCACGGTAAAATGCGTTTATTTGTTCCGGGGCTGGACCCGTCGGATAAAAAGGCTGCGGAAAAATTCAATGCTTTTTCAAAAAGTGTGCAGTCGATACATAAGGGTTTTCTTTCCGGAGAAGATGTCCTGGAAAATTTTCTTATCAAAAAAGAGCATTCGAGTTTTTTATGCGCTAAACTGTTCCGTACCCGTCTTTTACAAGAAGTGTATGCCGAGCTTCCTCATACTTTTTGTACTATGGCCGAAGACTTGCTTTTGTATTTTTTTGTACTTTTAAAAAAACCATCGTACTACGGCATCGATTCTTTTGTGTATAATTACACTAATGATAAAGGTATCACATCCAACTCCGAAGTCACAAGCCTTGAGCGCTGGGAAAAAGCCTGTACCGCCGCTTCCGTTTTTACCGTCATTTTTGATTATTTGCAGGAACATCCGCTTGACTGTCCCCGTGCCGCCGAGCTTAAACTCGCCTTGGAAAAACTCTGCCTTAATCACGCCATGATGAACCTGCATCATCTGGAGCGCGTTACCCCTTCTTTGCGCGAAGAAGCCTACGCAATGCTTTGCGACTACTGGGGCGAAGACTATGTAAAGCGGGTGGAAAAGGAGTCGGGAAAAAGATAAGGGAACGGCGACAAAAACGGCGATATGACAAGTTTTGCGTGACTTGTTTTTTTATTATCGGACATCTCTAAAAACTCAGGTATAGATTTTCTTCGCATCCTTCGGAATAGAGATGCCCGTCAAGTTTTTAACGGGTTTGTTCCGAAAAGTAAGTACTTTTGAAAAGTCAGTTTTCCGCCGTTCTTGACATCGGTGCGGGAAAATGTTAGTCTTTCCTTATAATTTTACCGCTTTTTAAATGCCCTTTGGCGCCTTTAAATTAAACGCCATTCGGCCTATCGTTGCGGCGGTTTAGGAGAGAAAAATGAAACTCAATCGTATGTTGATTGTCGGTGTGATTGCGCTTTTATGCGTTGTAAATCCGCTTTTTGCAAAGGGAACGAAAGATACCGAATCTGCAAAGCCTGCACAAGTGCAAAGTGCCGAGCCTGTAAAGGCTGCACCTTCTTCGGATGCCGCGGCAATCGTTCCGGTAAAACCCGAAAAGCCCGAAATCGTACGCATGTCCGTTTTAAACGGCCCCAGCGGTATCGGTATGGTGCCTCTTTTTGAAAAGGCTCCCGACTTGAACGGCATTCCTTCAAGCTTTGAAGTGTCGGCTTCTCCGCAAGTGCTGTTGCCCAAGCTTTTGAAAGGTGAAGTCGATGCGGGCATCTTACCCATAAACGTTGCGGCAAAAGTGTATACCGCAAACAAGCAGGCCGTCCTTTTGGCCGCTATCACGGGTAACGGTATGCTTTCGGTTATAAGCCGCGATACATCCGTAAAAAGCCTTGCCGATTTAAAGGGTAAAAAACTTACCGTTGCCGGTCAGGGCGGCACCCCCGATTATATGATTCGGTATTTGGCGCGCTCGGAAGGTATTGAACTCAATACCACAGACGGTATTGAAATCGATTTTTCCATTCCTACGCCCGAAATAGTTCCCGCCCTCCTTGCAGGAAAAATCGATTACGCTTTGGTACCCGAGCCTTTTTCGACGGTTGCATCGATAAAGGATAAAACCATTGCGCGGGTTTTGGACGTGCAAAAACTCTATGAAAAAGCCTGCGGTATCGAAGGCTGTGAATATCCGGTTATGGCTTTGGTTGTGCGCAAAGCCTTTGCGGAAAAATATCCTGCAACCCTCGAATTATTTTTGCAGGCATGTAAAGAATCGGTTGAGGCGGTAAATGCCGACCCGAAGGCTGCCGGCGCCTTGGTTGAAAAACACACGCTCGGCTTAAAAGCGCCGATTGTTGCCGCTTCGGTTCCGCGTTCGGCCTTTGTATGGCAAAGCGCCCGGGAAAGCAGGCAAAACGTAGAGCGCCTTTTGTCCGTGTTTGCGGAATTCGCACCCGAATCCATCGGAGGAAAACTCCCCGACGACGGCTTTTATTTAAAATAATTCTTTGCTATACTTGCCGGCATGACTGTACAAAAATCGGGTGTTTTGGAGACGCTTAACGGGATTTTTATTTCGGCGGTTTTGCCGGCAGCCGTTCTTGTTTTTATTTGGCAGGTGCAAAGCCTGCGTTTAGGACTTACCCTGGTGCTTCCTTCCCCTTCCGAAGTTTTTCGGCGCATTGGAGTTCTCATTACCGATCCGCGCTTTTGGCAGCATGCGGGTGCTACGGCTTTCCGCAGTGTGTATTCGTTTTTTATTTCCCTTGTTTTATCGATTGTATTAGGCACCCTTGCAGGCCTTTTTCCCCGTTTTAGAGATTTTATCGGCTTTCCGATGGGGATTATAAAAGCGTCTCCCGTTGTGTCCTTTATTTTGCTTGCGGTGTTTTGGTTTTCGACCGATACGGTGCCCGTTTTTATCGGCTTGCTTATGACGCTGCCGATTATGAGCGCTTCCTGCGCTTCGGGCATACGCGAAACGGATCAAAAAATTCTTGCCATGGCGCGCATTTACGGCTTTACTGTTATACAAAAAATCCGCTATATTTATGTGCCGTCGGTACTTCCGTATTTTTTATCGGGCGCGTTGACGGCTTTTTCACTGAGCTGGAAGGTGGTTGCCGCCGCCGAAGTGATTTGTCTTCCCAAAAAAGGAATCGGGACGGCTATGCAAACCGCCAAAACTCACATAGAAACGGCGGATGTGTTTGCCTATACGATTGCAATTATCGTATTGAGTTATCTGTGCGAGCGCGCTTTGGGCTTTATTTTTAATCGGCGGAAAAAACGATGACGGACATTCGGATAAAACATTTGACGCTTGAGCGCGGCGGAAAAAGCCTCTTTAAAGATTTTTCTCTTGATTTTGAAGCCGAAACGATTACCGCCCTGATTGCGCCTTCCGGGGCGGGAAAAACAAGTTTATTCGATTTGATAGCGGGCTTATTGCAAACCGCCGATAAAAGCGTTTCGTTTTGTACGCGAGGCGAATCCTGCGCGGAAAAAGCTCTTATTTCCTATGTATTTCAGGAAGACCGTTTGATTAAAAGCTCGACCGTGTTTCAAAACGTTTTTTTCCCCCTTGTATCTTTGTTTTCTCCTCTTGAAGCGAAAAAGCGCGCCCGTACCTATCTTGAAAAATGCGGTTTGCAGGATAAATTACATGCTTTTCCGGACGAGCTTTCGGGAGGCGAAAAACAGCGGGTGTCTTTGGCGCGCGCATTTGCCTATCCTTCGCGCATTTTGCTGATGGACGAAGCCTTTCAGTCTTTGGATTTGCATATAAAATTCCGCCTTATGGCCCTGTTTGCAAAATTGTGCCGGGAAGAAAAACGTACCGTTGTTTCGGTAACCCATGATATCCGGGAAGCCCTCTGCCTCGCCCGACGTATCGTTGTCCTGCGCGGAAGCCCGCTTTCGGCAGTCCTTGACGAAAAAAACGAAAGCATACTTTTTAATCGGGCTGAAAGCGAGCCGGCGGTTTGCGGTACGGCCGATTTTGCAAGGGAATCGGGTGCGGAGGCGGTAAAAAACGCCTATATCCGTCTCGGCCCCGAAAAAGCGGCTCTTGAAGAAAAAATCCTAAATCTTTTGGCCGAATAAGGCGTTTACTTCCCGTACCGCTTCTATAAGCGCTTCGATGTCTTTATGCGTTTGCATGGAACCGAACGAAAAGCGCACGGAATTGCGCGCGGTTTCTTCGTCGATTTTCATTGCGCTTAAAACGGGACGTTTGTTTTTGCGTGCCGAACATGCCGAACCGGTTGAAATATAAAAGCCCCGTTCGCTTAACGCGCGTACGGCAACTTCTCCCGGAATACCCTTAAAGCTTGCCTGCACAATCCAGGGCGAATATAAGTCGGGAAAAGCGGCGCGCGCTTCGGGTATAATGGTGCAGCCCGGAATTTTTTGTAAAGCGCCGATAAAAAAGGCGGTTTTTTCTTTTTGCGCTTCGAGGGCTGCCGTGCATGCGGTTTTTTCGGCACAGGTTTCAAGGCAGCGCATAAGGCTCCATATGCCGAACAGGTTTTCGGTTCCGCTTCGCATACCGCCTTCCTGGCCGCCGCCTTTTAAAAAGCTTTCAGTCCGCGAAGCCGTGTATAAAAGGCCTATGCCGCGACAGCCGTATATTTTATGAGCGCTGACGGCGGCGCTGTCTATACCCGTATAGGAAAAATCAAAGGGAATCTTTCCTGCGGCTTGTACAGCATCCACGTGCAGCTTAGGCCGTCTTCCCTTGAGCGAGGCAAGAGCATCGGCAATTTCATATACGGGCTGTATTGCCCCCGTTTCGTTGTTGACGGCCATAATGCACACCATTTCGGTATCGCCCTCGCATTTTTTTAAAACCTCATCGGCGCTTACAATGCCGTCTTTGCCGCAGTCGGCGGTGATAACGCGCCTTCCGCAGTGCCGTAATGCAAGGGCCTGTTCGCGGACGGCGGCGTGTTCTATCGCGCTTATAACAATGCTGCCCTTAATCGGCTTTTGCAGTAAAGAAAGGAGGGGAATATGGTTCGATTCGGTGCCGCCCGATGTAAAAACGAGGCATTCGGGCTTTACGTTTAAAACATCGGCGCAGCGTTTTCGCGCTTCTTCGAGTTTTTTGCGCGCTTCAATGCCCGCCTTGTGTACGCTCGAAGGATTTGCCGCGTATTTTTGCGCAATGTCCAAAGCTTCGGCGGCTATTTCGGGGTTTTGCGGCGCGCTTGCAGCCCAATCAAAGTACTGTGCGGATATATTCATCTTCAACTTCTCTTATAAGGGCGGATTCTATGCCTTTTTGCAATATAAGGCGGACGGTGCCGCCGCTGTTTTTTTTGTCTTTTTTCATCGCCTGCAAAAGTGCTTCTGTCGGACTGTCCGCAAGTGCGGTTTGCAGTGCGCTGTGAATGCGCCCGCAGCTCCATCCGTAGCTTTGAAGCGCTCGAAACACTTCTTCTTTGTATGATGACGGACAAAGCCCCAGTTTTTCACTTAAATCGACTGCGCGCCCTATGCCCCATGCAACCGCTTCTCCGTGGCTGATTGTTCCCAAACCTGCCAGGGTTTCAAGAGCGTGGCCGAAGGTATGTCCCAAATTCAAGTGCATGCGTATACCGCGCTCGGTTAAATCTTTTTGTACTGTTTTCGCCTTTGCACGGGCACATACTTTTACAATGTGATTTATAATTTCCGCTTCCCGATTTAAAACCTTTTCTTTTTGTTCCCGTAAAAGACGGAACAGCTTTTTATCGTAGAGAAGGGCGGTTTTTAAAACTTCGGCAAGACCCGAACGGAATTCAGTGTCGCTTAAACTTTGTATAAATTCGGGCGCTATATAGAGTGTGCCGGCGGGGTAAAAGCTTCCTATCATGTTTTTATAACTGCCGAAGTCGCAGCCGGTTTTTCCGCCTATTGCCGCGTCAACCATTGCAAGCAGGGTAGTCGGCATCAAATCGACGCGGGCTCCCCGCTTAAAAACGGAGGCGGCAAAGGCGCTCATATCGCAGACAACCCCGCCTCCTATGCCGACAAAGGTTGATGAACGGTTTAAATTGTTATCGAGGGCGGTTTTTACAATTTCCAAAACGGTATCGATTGTTTTGTGTTGTTCGCCCGCTTTTACGATGCATACGGGAATGCCCTCGCTTTTTTGCTTTTCCAAAAAGTTTTTTACGGGGCTTAAGGAGGCAACCCGCTCGTCGGTAATATAAAGGCGGTTTTGTTTGGCAGAAGTAGCGCATTGCACTGTAGAAGCGGCGGCGTCAGATTTTGTATTGCCGGCATTCGGTTCCGTATTAGCTGCGCTTTGCAGGGCTTGTTCGATTGAGCTGTAAAAAAGAAGCTGCGTGCACTCCGTTCCCGGATGCACGGCTTTGTACCGTATTGTAAAATGAGATGTATTCATACCGCTATTTTAATAGGTATTTTCATCCATTGCAATAAAGCTTTCTTTTACTTTTTGCAAACGCGCAAGTTCGCGGTTTAGAATTTTTTCGTAATTCAATTCGCCCCTGTCTATGCGGTAGGATTCGTCTTCCCAATTTTGAATGCCCGTTAAGTACAAGAATTTGAACTTGGACTGATTCGCTTTTTCCGCCCAGATTTTAGCCTCAGTCCAATAGTACAAGCCCGCGCGGTAACAGCGTTCGGCGGTTTCCAAATCGCGAAGGTACTCTTCTTTCCAGGGAGCATCGTAAAAATAAGCGATTTTTTTATCCCATGTGCGCCCGAGCCTCATGTGCTGTTCAATCAATTTAAGGTTTACGTGCATCATAAATAAATAGCGGTATTTTTCCCAATCTTTTTTATCTTTTATATGAGTAAGGGCAAATTGCGGGTTTGCAAAATCGGCGGCGACAGCCCGTTCAAGCCAATAGATATTTTCCATTACGTCGTCGGGATATTGCTGATAATGCACGTGATAGAGTTTATAATACTGTTCTTTAAACGTAATTGCATAAGAGCTGAAAAGCAAGGTAAAGAGGACAATCGCCGCCGATACGGACACGGATTTAAAAAAACGCTTCACAATTCAAGTATCGGCATTTTTTTAAGCACACCCCAGATGATCTTTTCGATTTCATCCGCGTTTTGTGCGGCATCGATATACACAATGTTCATTCCCGTTTTTTTTGCTTCAAAATCGGCAAAAATTTTATCGTAGGCCGAAGCGGTTTTATCCAAAAAGTCTTTTTTTTCGTAAATTTCGGTTATACCGCGCCCGGCTATGCGTTTGAGTGAAATTTCGGGGTCTATGCGGAAATAAAAAACGGTTTCGGGCAGGGGAAAGTCTTCGTTCAGCTTTGCGGGAAGTTCAAAGCCGCATTCGACGCTTTGATAGGCGAGGCTTGAAAAAAGGTAGCGGTCGCATACGCAGAGTTTTGTTTTACATGTTTCTGCAATGCCGCCCTTTCCGTATATGTGTTCCGAACGGTCCGCCGCAAAGAGGCGGGCGGCGGTTTCGGGGGCAACTTCGATTTCTCCGCTTAATACGCGGCGCAAAAAGATACCCGTTTCGAGTTTTGTCGGTTCGGCCGTAAAAACCGCATTTTTTCCGTTTAAGCGCCTTTGTAAGCGCTCAATCTGCGTGGAAGTTCCCGACCCGTCTATACCTTCAAAAACAATAAAATCCTGCAATATCAATTTTTACTCCCTACCATAATCTTGGATTTTTTGCTATTATACTCTTTAAGCGGATGAAAAAAAAGACCTATGGCAGAATTTTCAGTATAATCCTTCTCTTATGCATTGGCCTTGTTGCCGCCTGTTCCGTAATTCCCGTCCTTTCGGCGGCACATACGGCCTTTGCACATATCCGTGATACCTATCTTACACTTATCCGTGAAAAAACCGGTTTTTCCGTTTCATATACGTCTTTATCTCCGTCGATTTTATCGGGTATTCGTATGTCGAATATCAGCGTCAGCGATATCGAAAGCGATGACACAATACTTACCGTAAAGTCCGTAAAACTGCGATGGAATCTTATCAAACTGATCGGAGGAAAACCCGCCGAAGCTTTCGGAGAATTGGTTATTTCCGGGGTTTCCGGCGATTATGACGATTTTACCCAATCCGCTTTAAGAAAACGTTTGTTTGATGCGATAGAAAATTTTGATGCCGATACTGCAAAAATCTCTAAGGTACAAAATCCCGGTCAAAACATACAAAATCTTATCGATACCCTGTTTTCGCTTCCTATCCGCATACGCATAAAAGACGCTTCCTTTTTATATGCCGGCTTATCGGTTTCAAACGACTTGCATATTTCAAATCTTACAATAAGCCGCCCTGCAAACGATACCGCCCTGCAAATACGTTTATCGGGAAAAAACAGTATACGTTCGACCGGAAAAAGCGGTAATGCGTACGGAACCCTTGCATGGAGTTTTTCCGTTCAATCGAAAATTACGCAGAATATTCAAAACAGTTTTGCCCAGCTTCGGCTTTCTTCGCTAAGAGAATCCGATTACACTATCCCTGCCTTAAATATGTATGCCGCATATGCGGACAACAAAGTTCAACTGTCGCTTATGCAAAATATTTTACCCTTTGCCGTCACCCTTGTTGCCGATACCCTTGAGCAAACCGCTTTGTTTAAATTGCATGCGCACAATTTGAATCTTTTTGACTTATTTAGGGCCGAAAAAAAAGACAGCCTTATAAATAAAATTCCCTTTTTATCTATATCGGGCGATTATAATGCGGTATGGAATTGGCGTAAGCGGGAATTGCGCTACGATGCCGAAGGAGCCTTACGTACCGAATTTCCGCCCAAACAAAAAGCCGAATTGTCTTTTCGTTTTGAAGGAGATGAAAAAACCGTTTATATCGATTTTATTAATGCCGTTTCTTCAATATTGAACGCCGATTACAGCGGCAGTTTTGATATAGAAGGGCTGCGTCCGCAGGGAAATGCCCGCATACATTCGGCGGTTTTACCGAACGGAAATCAGATATCCGCCGAACTGTATATGGAATCCTTTGAAAATGAAAGTTTGATTTTTATTCCCCAATTATATTTCGGTGAAAACAGTTTAACCGCCTTACAGCTGCGTGTAATCGGAACCGGCCTTACACGGGATTTTGCCTTTGAAGCGTATGATTATTCGCGATCGGACACCGCAGGCCCGGGTACCGTGCGCTTAAACGGCAGCTTTACCTTAGGCGCTCAAAAAGAAATGCAGCTTCAATTTTCGACGGAAAATATGTTTTTGGATTCCGCCGCCGCCTTTGCATCGTGGTTTTTACCGGAACATGTCGGCAGCGGGTTTTCGCGTTTACGTCCCTTTTTAAGCCCCTATATATGCTCTTCCGATTTATTTTTATCGACCGATTTTAAAGGTTTTACATATAACAGTCCCTATGCCGTTATCGCCAATACAAAAAAAGATAATGAAGTGCTTTTATTTGCAATAGACGGAACGGAATCGGTGTTTCAGCTTTCCCGCTTTGATATGATCAGTTCCGGACAATCCGTGCAAATGCAGGCTAATGCGGATATTGCGCCGCAAAATCGGGAAATGTTTTTTTCGGTATCCTTATTTGTCAATTCTTTACCTTACAGCTTTTCCGGTATTTTTGTTCCTTCTCAATTTTTAAATATCACCGGCGATTATAATTTTAACGCTTCGGTATATGCCGGTAAAAACGGCAGCTTTACCGGTTCCTTTTCGGTTTTATCGTTTCCGCTTGCAGTACATAATCTTTTGTTTTCATCTTCGGTATCGGCCGATTTTTCGTACAATGCGGCAGACGATTGGAATATGGACATTATGCAAATCGATATAGCCGAAGTTTCAAAAACTTCGCGTATATCGCCGCGTATACATTGTGCGGGGGCGGTGCAGCCGGGCGCTTTATATCTTAACAAAGCGCGGTATTCCGACGAATTATCGTCTTTGGACGGCAGCCTTAACGCATTATGGAATTTTTCCGGCGACATTTTCGATTCCCTTACTTTAAATGCTTCTTTATCCGATGCTTTTTCTCCCGAAAGGTATTCTCTTATGCTGCAAGCATATAATCCCGAATCGGTAAAAGGCGGCGTCCCCGATTTTTGGGAACACATATATTTTTCGGCCGAAGCCGAAATACGCTCGTTTCCGTCCGCCCGTTTTATCGGTATGCAAAACGACAATAATACCGTCAGCGGAACGTTGACCGCCTTGGGGTCCCTTGCGAACCCCTCGCTGCATCTTAATATAGAAAACGCATCCTTTGTTACCGGAAAATCGGACATACATATAAGCGGCGGTATAAGTCTTGAAGATAAAAATCTTGTTTTATCCGCTTGCAATCTAAAGCACAGCTATTTTGATGTAACCTCAGTTGAAGGAAGCGTGTCATTGGAAGATTTTTCGGGAAATATAGGCGGACATATAGCCGGAAGGATTTCGGATGATATGTATTTTTCGGAAAAAACTTATGCAAGCCCGTTTTCCTTTTCCGTGCGGCCGCTTCAAAATAATGAGCATGTACCCTTTAAAGAAAAATCCTTTCAAGCAGATTTGGTTTTTTCATCCTTAGCGGGTTCGTTTTTTAATACACGTAAAAATTATGCCCTTAAACTTATCCGAAGTTCCGGCCGCTTCGATTTGACGGCCGGCTCAAACGAATTTGAAGCGGTTTTATTCGACGACGGAGAAATAAATATGCGTTCCGCTCACGGGTTTCCCGTCCGCTTTAATGCCTTCGGTACGGTAAAAAATAAAGAACTTTCCCTGCTTGTCAATAACATATCGGCCGATGCAAAAACCTTTTCACGCCTTTTGGATTTACCCGTGTTTTCGCTTTATTCGGGAACGGCGTCGGGGCGGGGAACGATAAGCGGCACACTCGGCAGCCCCATTATCAACGCCGAGTTTCAAGGAACGGATATGACTGTGGGCGTACCGGAGTATGTCGATGAAAAATTGGTGTGCAAGGATTTTCGTGTAAAAACGGTCGATAATGTTTTTTCCGCCGTAGACAGCAGATTTGTCGGTCAAAAAACCGGAGCAAAGGCATCCTTGACCGTCGATTTGACTTTGGAAAAACTGCTTATAGAATCGCTTAATTTGCGTGTAAAAACCCTTGACGACAGCCGTGCCGCCGCCAAATATAAAATGCCGAACGGAATTTTTACCGGAACTGCAAAGGCGGATGTTTCGGTTCAGCTCGATAAAGAACTTGTAGATGTGCGCGGCTTGATAGAAACTGCCGATGTCGAAGCGGTTATCGTATTAAATCCGGAAGAAACGCTTATACAGGAAAAACCGCAAATAGATACGGTGTTGGATATAACCCTTATAACTGATACCAAATCCCGCTTATTTATGCCGTCAAAAACCAATCCCTTTTTGCGCGGTTTGGTAACCCAAACAAGTCCTTTGCGTTTACAACTCGACACCCGCTACGGTACTTCATCTTTTACCGGTACCTTTTCTATGAAAGGCGGCGAAATACTTTATTTGAACAGAACTTTTTACGTGCGCGAAGCTTCCGCCGTTTTAAATGAAAGCATGGAATCGTTCGATCCGAAGCTCAGCGCAAAAGCGGAAATCCGTGAGCGCGATAAGTCCGGAGATCCGGTACGCATTATGCTGACCGTCGAAGACCAGCCTTTGAGCCGGCTTAATCCCGGTTTTTCATCCGTTCCGGTAAAATCGCAGCAAGAAATTATGACCTTGTTGGGCCAAATCTTTTTAGTCGATGCGGGCAATACGAACCCCTTGGTGCTGCTCGGCGGTTTGGCCGATTACGGTGCGCAAATAACTCTTTTTCGCAGTGTGGAAAACCGATTGCGTGATTTGTTTAAATTTGATATATTTTCATTGCGTACAATGTTTTTGCAAAATGCTTTTATAAGCGCTCTAAATGTTAATACCGGAACAAGGATATCGGCCGGTAACTTTTTAGATAATACAACTGTTTATATAGGTAAGTACTTTGGAGATACCTTATATGCCGATGCGATGCTGCATTTGGTATATAACGGAAATCTTGAAAACAAAGACGGCAGTACCGGCGGCTTGGTGTTTCAGCCCGAAATAGGTTTGGAATTGCCCAGTCCCTTTGCTGCCATACGATGGAGTATCGCGCCGGACTTAACTTCGGATTGGAAATTGCTTGTCCCGCATACTTCAATCAGTTTATCGTGGAAATTTAACTTTTAACTTAGGAGGCTGTATGTACGGCAAACGAGGTTTTTTAACTGCTTTTTGTATGTGCGTATTCGTTATTTTATGTATAAACTTGCCGGCACAAAGCGATAATAATTGGTATTACGGAAAAGAAATCCGTGCAATAAAATTTAACGGATTGAAATTCGTAAAAAATGCCGATATGACCGCCGTTACCGATTCTTTTATCGGTGAAGTGTTTTCGGACGAATTATATACCGAATTGCTGAATAAAATATATGCGCTTGAATATTTTGAAGATATAAGTCCGCTTGCTCTTCCTGCCGATGCCGAAAAAAATGAAGTGATTATTCAGTTTACGGTTATAGAACGGCCGATTGTAAAATCTTTGATTTTTAAAGGAAACCGCCGTATTCGGACTCCCGAATTACGGGATGCCGTTTCGGTTAAAGAAAACGATATTTATATTTCATCAAAGGTATTGCTTGATGAGCGTAAACTGCAAACGCTTTATTTGGAAAGCGGTTATACAAACGTAAAACTCGTTTCCGAAATCAATACCGAAGAAGACGGCGTAAACGTTATTTTTAATATAGACGAAGGCCGGCAAACCGTTATCACTGCGATTCGTTTTCAGGGGAATGCCGCAATCGGCGAAAAAAACTTAAAAAAAGACATGAAATTAAAAGCGGTCGGTTTATTTAATAAGGGCGCGTTTTTGGAAGCCTATCTTGAGCTTGATAAACAACATGTTTTGTTGTATTACCAAAACAAAGGCTATATGGATGCCGCAATTACGGATGTGGTGCGCGAAACCTCCTATAACGAAGAAAAAAAACGAGATGAAATTACCTTAACCTATGTGCTGAAAGAAGGCAGCCAATATACGTTTAACGGAATTACAACCGAAGGTAATATTATTTTTTCGACCGAAGAATTAACCGCTTTAATGAGGCTTAAAAAAGGCAGCGTATTCAATCAAACACGGTTTCAAGAAGGTTTGGCGGCTATAGCGGATTTATATTATGAAAACGGTTATACGTCAAACACCTTTTATCCGGATATAAAAAAAGACAACGAAAACCGCCTTATTTCCTGTATTATGTATATAACCGAGGGAAAAAGAAGCCATATAGAACGCATAACGGTTACCGGAAACACAAAAACAAAAGATTATGTTATATTGCGCGAAATACCGCTTGAAAGCGGCGATATTTTTTCAAAACGAAAAGTCGAAACCGGTTTGCGCAGTTTATATAATCTCGGCTTTTTTTCCGCCGTCATTCCCCGCATTGTGCAGGGGTCCGACGAGAGTTTGATCGATTTGGTTATAAATGTCGAAGAACAATCGACTACATCCGTAGAATTCGGTATTACCTTTTCGGGTATAGCGGAACCCGGTTCGTGGCCCGTTTCCGTATTTGCGAATTGGAAAGATGCAAACTTTTTAGGAACGGGAAAAACCATAGGCGTTAATATAACCGGTTCGAATGACGAACAGGCTTTATCGTTTAATTTTAACGATCCGTGGTTTTTAAATAAACCGCTTAATTTTAATGCCGGAATTAACGTAAAGCACAGAAAAATGTCCGCACCCTATTACAATTATTTTCCGGGCGGTGTAAACGATAAAGATTATATGATGGATTATAATCAATTGTCTTTCGGCGTCGATTTTGCCTTGGGAAAACGCTGGGTATGGGATTTTGCCGCTTTTACGCTCACCGGCGGTTTTTCAAATACCTTTTTGCGTAATTTTTATGATGCAAAACTGTATACGCCTGTAGATACGACAGTCAGCGACAGACACGGTAAATTCGGTATTCAAAATACGGTTTGGACAAAGGGTTCTCTCAATGCGCGCGACACTCTTTTTGACCCGTCGAAGGGATGGTTTGTCAGCCAACAGTTTTCATGGATAGGTTTGCTGCCGAAGCTCGAATCCGAGTATTTTTTGAAAACCGATACAAAAGGGGAAATTTATTTTACGCTTTTGGATAAACCCGTTTCCGAAACGTGGAATTTGAAATTCGTTTTTGCAGGATATACGGGCTTTACTTTTTTGGTGCCGGTTCCCGGTTCCGATATAGGTCAAAACAATATGCTGATTATAGACGGTATGTTTAACGGCCGCGGATGGGCAGCGCTCGCAGATCAGTCTTCTTCCGTACGCGGAACTGCAATGTGGTCGAGCTTTGCCGAACTGCGTATGCCGCTTGCGCCGGGTGTGTTTTCTCTCGATTTTTTTGCGGACATAATAGCGGTAAAAGAAACGCCTCAAAAAATGTTTACCCAATTATCCATAGACGATTTCTTTTTCAGCTTCGGACCGGGCTTGCGTTTTTCTTTACCGCAATTTCCCCTGCGTTTAATGTGGGGATGGGCGTTTAAAACCAATAACGGCGCCTTTGAATGGAATTCGACGACCAAATACGGCGGAAAATTCGTACTTTCATTTAATTTGACAAACCAATAGCGAGGTAGCATATGAACACAAAAAAAACAGGTATATGTATAGTATTGTTAAGTCTTTATGCATGCGTTTTTGCACAACAAATAACCAATGTCGGCGTAGTTGATATCGGACGGGTGTATACGACATACTTTCGGGAATCTTCGGCGGTACGCAATTATGACACCAAAAAAGCCGAATTCCAAGCGGAAATAGATAAGCGTACTGCGGAATTAAAAAGTTTGCAGGATAAAAAAGTGGAATACGAAAAAGCCCGCAACGAAACCGCAGTTCTTCGCATAGAATCCGAAATAAACAAAAAAACCGAGTATTTGGAAGCCTATGCAAGTTCAAAGAATATGGAGTTGGAAAAGCTTCGTAAAAATCTTTCTACTTCAAATTCTTTTTATCAGCAGCTGTATAAGGTTATACGTCATATTGCCGAAAGCGAAGGTTATACCATTATTTTAAGTTTGCAGCAGGCAAATGCCGTTTTATGGTACAGTCCTACCGTTGATATTACGGAAAAAGTGATAGCCGAATTGGGAAACCAATAAGCCGTCCGAACATCTGCGGGAGCGCACATGGAAAAAATGCCTTCCGGTACCGTGACGCCTTTAATGGCTCAATACCGGCGTATAAAAGCACAGTACAGCACGGAAGTGTTATTTTTCAGATTGGGCGATTTTTACGAAATGTTTGACGGCGACGCGGTGGAAGTGTCGCGCCTTTTAAATCTTACCTTAACCCGCCGCGGCGAAAGCCCGATGTGCGGCATTCCCTATCATGCATCGCGTGTTTATATTGCGCGGCTTTTACGCTTGGGTAAAAAAATCGCAATATGCGAGCAAATTTCCTTGCCTGAAAACGGGAAGGGGCTTGCGGAACGCAAGGTTGTTGAAGTTATTACGCCGGGTACTGCGCTTGAAGAAGAGTATTTGGAACAAAATACAAATAATTTTTTAGCCGCCCTGTGTTTTGCCGAAGACACCGAATCTTCAATTTATTACGGAAATCATAAGCGCACATTAAAAAAACAAACAGTATCCTTTGCCTATATCGATATTTCGACCGGCACTTTTTGTGCCACGCATTGGAATTGTGCCGACACGGAAGAAGAATTACCCAAAGAGCTGGGGCGCGTTATGCCCCGCGAACTGCTTGTGTCCCGGTCTTTTGCGGAAACGGAAAAAAATGCCGCTGTTTTTAACCGTTTCCCGTCGGTCTATATAAATATTGAAGATGATTGGAGATTCGATGCGGAGTCTGCATACAAACAGTTATTGCGGCAATTCGGAACGCTTAATTTACAATCCTTTGCTTTAACGGCCGCTTCTCCGGAAATTTTTGCCGCCGGCTCTTTACTGCGCTATGTGCTGAGAACATCGGCTTTTTGCCGTTCCGACGGCGTTTTACCGCAAGTTACCGGTATTTCCGTTTATGCCGACACCGATTATGTCGTTTTGGATCATTCGTCCCGCAAAAATCTGGAAATTACGGAAAATTTGCGCGACGGCACTATGCGATACAGCTTATTGGAAACGGTGCAGCATACGCAGACCGCTATGGGAACACGTCTTTTACGCAGTTTTTTTGCACATCCGTTGTGTGTGGTACAGGATATCAAACGCCGGCAAAATCATGTCGGTCTTTTTGTTAAAGACGGGCAAACCCTGCGTTCCGTACGCACGGTTTTGTCGCGTATTTTGGATATAGAACGTCTTACAAGCCGTATTGCGCTTGAAAAAGCACATGCAAAAGATTTACAAGCTTTGCGTACCGGTTTGGAAAACTGGCTTACTATCCGGAATTTGTGCGAAAAATTTGCGCCGGGCGAATTTTCCGATGCGCTGTATGTATTTGAAACGGACACCGCGTTAAAAATTATCGATATTATACGTTCTTCTTTATTGGACGAACCTTCCGTTTCTCTTAACGAAGGCGGCATTATAAAAGACGGATGGTCGCAGGAATTGGATCGGTACCGCCGGCTTCAAACCGATTTTACCCGGATTTTGGACGATTATTTGGAAGAAGAAAAACAGCGTACCGGTATTCCCAATCTTAAAATCAGATTTAACAGAAATATCGGTTATTATATCGAAGTGACCAAGGGAAAACTCGATGCGGTACCCGAACACTTTATATTGCGCCGGGCATTGGTAAACGGCGACCGTTATACGTCCGTGCGTCTTCAGGAATTGGAACGCGAATTAACCGGTGCAGGCGAAAAAATCATAGAAATTGAAAAAGCTTTATTTTTGGAAATACGTGCAAAATTGGCGGAGCATATCAGATATTTATTAACGGTTGCTTCGGAAATTGCCTATATTGACGTGATCGCTTCCTTTGCATATGCCGCCGGATTGCATAATTGGACTTGTCCGGATATTGAAGAAGGAAACGTATTCGAAATTACCGGCGGGCGTCATCCGGTGGTTGAAATGCATTTGCCTTCGGGCGAATTCGTACCGAACGATGCTTTTTTGTGCGGACAAAACTTTGCCCTTGTTACCGGACCCAATATGGCCGGAAAAAGTACTTATTTGCGGCAAAACGCCCTTATTGTGTTTTTAGCGCAAACAGGCTCTTGGGTTCCCGCCGAAAAAGCGCGTATAGGTACGGTTGACCGTATTTTTTGCCGCGTCGGCGCATCCGATAATCTTGCCCGGGGAGAATCCACTTTTTTAGTGGAAATGTCGGAAACCGCGCTTATTTTGCGTGCGGCAACGGAACGCAGCCTCGTGATTATGGACGAAGTAGGGCGGGGAACTTCCACCGAAGACGGACTGTCCATCGCTTGGGCGGTATGCGAATATCTTTTAAATACATTACAAGCGCGTACTTTTTTTGCAACCCATTATCATGAGCTTACCCGTATTCTGCATAAAAAATTGCAGCTTTTATGCCTGGATGTGCAAGAACGTTCCGGCGAAATCGTTTTTACAAAAAAAATACGCAGCGGAGCTTCCGAAAACTCATACGGGCTGCATGTTGCCCGTCTTGCCGGTATTCCGCATACGATTATAGAACGCGCACAGGTTATTTTGGACGGTTTGCAAAAAAAAACAACGTGGACGGAAAGCTCCTTACCCGTTTTCCCGCCCTCGGAACCGCCTGTCTGCGATACGGATAAAAATCCGCAGCATGCACAAAATGCACAAAAAGAAAGCCGTGTTCAAACTTTTCAAAATCCCGGTTTGTTCAGTGACGAAGAACTTATCCTCGATGAAATTTTATCGTCGGAGCCGGATGCTATGACTCCGCTTGAAGCTTTGCAGCTTATAGCCCGATGGAAAAAAAATCTGTCCGGTAAAACCTAATCGATTTTTCGCAAAAAATACAAAAAATCATGTATCATGTTCTTATTTTTTTTGTTTGTGCCCCTATAACATATATATGAGCTTTTTATTTAAAACCTTGCATTTTTTGCATACCGGCGCGGCTTACGTATATGCGGCTTTGTGTGCTTCGCAAAACTGTATTTCATGCGGCGGACAAAGCCTGTATATGCCCCTGTGTACAAACTGCCGCCGCGAACTTGAAAAACAATCGGTTTGCGCCGAAAACCGCTGTGTTTTTTGCGGCCGCCTGCTCGTTTCCGAAAAAAAAAGCTGCCTTGAATGCCGCGAAACAAAAATAATGTGTCATGTGGACGGCGCTTATTCTTTGTTTCCTTATTTGTTGTGGAAAAAAGAATTGCTTTTTCAATGGAAAACGGAGGGGAATCGGGCTTTTTCGTCCTTTTTTGCCGGCCTTATACACAAGGTTTTGCAAAACAATTACCCCGATTTTGCCGTCGTACCCGTTCCGCCGCGGCCGGGTAAAATATTCCGTGAAGGATGGGATCAAATAGAAGATTTATGCCGGTATTTGAACGGTTTGTACGGAACGCGCATATATAAAGCGTTGCGCCGCTTGTCGTCCCGGCAGCAAAAAAAATTAAACCGTGCCGAACGCCTTTCCCGTGTGGGAAAAGAATATGTGCTGAAAAAAAAATATCGGCATGGAACAAAATTGCCGCACAACCTTGTTTTGCTTGACGATATTATGACTACCGGGGCAACTTTGGAAACCTGTGCTTTAATCCTTAAAAAATCCGGCGTACAAAGGGTCTATGCTGTTACCTTATTTAGCTGTTGACACTGTACAAACAAAGTATTATAATACAATTGAACATAGTAATATCCTCAAGGTTGGGAGTCGTTCACACGGCTCTTTTTTTATATACAGGGAGTAAGATGGAGTATATACCTCTTGAAAATCAGCACTATTATTCTGAATGCAAAAGTCTTGTTGAGGGATTGGGATATATGCTGATTGAACTTAAAATAGGGCATACTCGTTCGGCTTTTCAAATACGTACGGTTATTTCAAAACCCTGCACGGATAAAACGGATGACCCTCATACAATCGGCGTAAACGATTGTGCAAAGGTGCATCGGCTTTTATTGCCCCGTTTTGAAGCTTTATTGAATTCGCAGGATATCTATATGGAAGTAACTTCACCGGGAATGAACCGCAATATAAAAAATGCGGCGGAATTCGCCTTGTTTATCGGTAAAAATGTCCGTATATGGGATAGGGATGCCTCGGATTGGATCGGCGGTATTATACGCACCGCTTGTTCCGAAACGTTGGATTTGGAACTGTCGGATACGGGAGAAACTAAAACCTTTGCATATGAAAATATTGCAAAAGCAAAATTGGCAGATACGGAGGGCTGAAAATGGCATCACAGTTAGCTGAAGCAATTCACCAGCTTATTCAAGACAAAGGCTTGACTGAAGAAGCTGTTTTAAAAACAGTGGAAAATACGATAAAAGCGGCATATAAACGTGCATACGGCACATCCGATAATTGTTATGTCGAATTTGAAGACGATTTAAGCGATGTGTCGGTATATTCGCGCAAAGTGATTGTAGACGGCGTATATGATCCTGTTCTTGAAATCGAACTTGAAGAAGCCTTACAAATGAGTCCCGAATGCGAAATCGGCGATGAAATAGACATCCTGATAGATCCGAGGGATTTTGAGCTTTCCGCCGTGCAAACGGGAAAACAAACGGCACGTCAATCTTTGTCGGAAATCCAAAAAGATACGCTTATGGCGGAATACAAAGATAAGGTCGGCGAAATTATCGTCGGTTATTATCAGCGGGAACGGAACGGAAACATTTACGTTAATTTGGGAAATGTGGAAGGTATTTTGCCGGCAAAATTTCAATCTCCGCGCGAAGTGTATCATAAAAATGACCGCATACGGGCACTGGTAACCGATGTAAAAAAAACATATGCGGGCTTACAGGTTGTGCTGTCCCGTACCGACCCCGAACTTGTTAGGGCGATTGTGGAATTGGAAGTTCCCGAAATCTACGATAATACGGTTGAAATATTTAAAATCGTGCGTGAAGCCGGCTACCGTACAAAGATAGCCGTTTTTTCGCATCGTGAAGATGTAGATCCTGTCGGCGCCTGCGTCGGCTTAAAGGGTGTGCGCATTCAAGCGGTTATACGCGAACTTGAAGGCGAAAAAATAGATATTTTACGTTATGACCCCGATCCGCGTGTTTTTATAAAAAATGCTCTTTCTCCGGCGGAAGTGACGGGTGTCGTTATTTTGGATGAAGAAAAACGTCAAGCTTTGGCCGTCGTTCCGGAAAGTCAATTTTCGCTTGCAATCGGAAAGCAGGGCTTAAACGTGCGTCTTGCAAACCGCTTGGCGGATTGGAATATCGACGTTAAAACCGAAGAGCAATATGAAGATTTCGACGAGCTTTTGGCCGAATCGCGTAAAGCCGCTCAAGACCTGTTCAGCGGCTCCGACGAGGAAGTATATGAAATCGCTTCTCTGTCTGAATTACCCGGTGTGGATCAAAAAACGGTTGACGTTTTAAGCGAACAGGGAATAAGCGATATACAGGAATTTATGAGTGCAAAAGAAGAAGGACGCCTCGACAGTTTGGAAAATCTTTCTAAAGAAGATATAGACTCCGTTGCCGCCCTTATCGAACAAACGGTTGAGTTTGTGGAAGACAGTGCGGAAACGGATTCCGAAGCGGAAAAACAAAAAGATTCGCAAACGGATGCCGATTTCAGTGTCGATGAAGACGGCGGTAAAACTTCCGAATTGCAGGATTCCGAAGATGAAGAATATGAATGTCCCGAGTGCGGGGCAAAAATAACAACCGATATGACCAATTGTCCGAGTTGCGGTATCGGTTTGAGTTTTGAATATGAGGACGAAGAGTAGGATTTACATGGCGGAAGAATTGGAAAAAAAGACTAGAATTCGAGTGCATAAACAGCGGCCCGAACATGCCGTATCGACGGAATCGGCAGCACCGGAAAAGAAAAAAGTGGTTGTGGTAAAAAAGAAACCTGCCGTACAAAAACCTGAAACAAAGCCTGCCGTAAAAGTTGCGGTAAAGGCCGTACCCGTTTCATCTTCCGTTCCTCCTGCCGAAAATGCAAGCCCGAAAAAAGTATCTTCCATTTCGGAATTAAGTCCGCCGCGGCCGAATATAAAGCAAGGTAATCTTGCGGGGCGTTCCCGGACGGACAACAGATTTCAAGGCAAAGGCGGCCGCACGTATTCGGACGGCGGTTTTACCGGTGCTCAAGCACGTGAAGGGTTTCAAAGCCGCAGCGACCGTTCCGGTACCGGCACTTATCAGGGACGCCAGCAGTCTTCAGGCGGCTTCGGCGGACAGGGTTCGCGCGGGCGTGATTATAGGCAAGGCGGTTTTCAATCGGGCAGAGGCGGCTACGGATCCCGGCCCGGAACCGGCGGAGCTTCGGCCGGACGGCCGGGTTTTGTACCCCGACAAGGATTTTCTTCGGCACCGGCGCCGCTTCCCGAAGCCAATAAAAAAACCTCTTCCAAAAAAACGTTTACAAAAAAGAAAACCGTATATTCGCGTAAAGACCGCGAAGAAGATTTGGAAGACAAACTTTTTAATCAAAAGAAAAAGCAAATTACAAAGGCAAGCGTAGTTCCCGAAAAAATAGAAATTATGGAAACAATTTCCGTTTCCGATTTGGCAAAAAAGATGAACTTAAAAGCGTCGGAGATTATTGCCAAACTTATGTCGATGGGCATGATGGTGTCTATTACTCAATCCATAGATTCGGATACGGCAACCTTAGTGGCGTCCGAATACAACTGCGATGTAAAAGTCGTCAGCTTGTATGAAGAAACGGTTATCGCAACCGAAGAAGACTCGGAAGATGCGATGGCGCCGCGCCCGCCTGTTGTTACGATTATGGGTCACGTAGATCACGGTAAAACAAAAACCTTGGACGCAATCCGCAGTACAAACGTTGTCGCAACCGAATTCGGCGGCATTACCCAGCACATCGGCGCTTATATGGTGGAAACGCCCAAGGGACGCATAACCTTTTTGGACACTCCCGGTCACGAAGCTTTTACGATGATGAGGGCGCGCGGTGCAAAGGTTACCGACATCGTTATTTTGGTGGTTGCCGCCGACGACGGTGTTATGCCCCAAACGGTGGAAGCTATAAATCACGCAAAAGACGCGGATGTTCCGATTGTCGTTGCGGTAAACAAAATAGATAAACCCGAAGCAAACCCCGATAAGGTGATGACCCAGCTTTCGGATATGGGTCTTATGCCCGAAGAATGGGGCGGACAAACCCAGTTTGTAAAAATCAGCGCCTTAAAAAAAGAAGGCTTGGACGAACTGTTGGACGCCGTTCTTTTGCAGGCCGAAATTCTTGAATTAAAAGCAAACTGGAAATGCCGCGCCGAAGGAAAGGTTATCGAATCGCGTATAGATCACGGACGCGGTGTCGTCGCAACCATTATTGTCGAGCGCGGAATTTTACGCACGGGAGATCCCTATGTTGCCGGTGTCTATTCCGGCCGTGTGCGCGCCATCTTTAACGACCTCGGTCAAAAAATAGAAGAAGCATCTCCTTCCATGCCGGTTGAAATACTCGGTTTGGAAGCTATGCCGAATGCCGGAGACCCCTTCCAAGTTACCGATACCGAACGCGAAGCGCGCGCCGTTTCGGCAAAACGCCAGGAATTAAAGCGCTTTGAAGACGCTAAAAATATCAAAAAGGTTACACTCGATAACCTTTACGATACAATCGATGCGGGCGAAGTTATGGAACTTAAGGTTATCGTAAAAGCCGACCTTCAAGGTTCCGCCGAAGCCCTTAAAGAATCGCTTGAAAAACTTTCAACGCGCGATATACGCCTCGTTGTTATTCACTCGTCCGCCGGCGCCATTAACGAAAGCGACGTTATGCTTGCCGCCGCCGATTCGAACGCGATTATCATCGGCTTTAACGTGCGCCCCACGCCCAAGGCGAAGGTGCTGGCCGAACAGGAAAAGGTCGATATCCGTAAATACAATATCATCTACAAGGCGGTTGAAGAAATCACCCTTGCGATGGAAGGTATGTTAAAGCCGGACGTTAAAGAAGAAGTTATCGGTATGCTCGAAGTGCGCGATACTTTCAAAGTACCCAAGGTCGGCCTTATCGCCGGTTCCTACGTTACGCAGGGGCTTATCAAGCGTACAAGCAGCGTAAACGTTATCCGCGACGGTATCGTTATCTATACCGGTAAGGTTTCTTCTCTCAAGCACTTTAAAGACGATGCAAAAGAAATAAAAAGCGGATTTGAGTGCGGTGTCGGCATAGACCAATGGCAGGATATAAAGGTCGGCGACCAACTGGAAGTATTCGAATACGTGGAAGTTGCCCGTAAACTTACCGACAGCGAACCCTTGTCTAAAAAAGGAACAAAGGCGAAAAATACCAAAGCCGATGAAGCCGCTTCCGACACGGGAGCCGGAAAAGCGGACGGAGAATAAGGCCGATGGGAGAGTTCCGCCTTATCCGTTTGGGAGAGCAAATCCGCGAAGAAATCGCCTCGATGATTATTTCGGGGCATATAAAGGATCCGCGGGTTTCCACCTTTTTAAATGTAAACCGGGTTGAAGTAAGCCGCGATTTGTCTTATGCAAAGGTGTATGTGTCGAGCTTTTTAGCCGATAAATCCACCGAAAAGGGCGTAAAAGGCTTGGAAAGCGCTGCGGGTTTTATTCAAACCTCGCTGAGTAAAAAACTCAGGCTGCGTCAATTTCCCAAACTGACCTTTATTGCCGACACGAGCATAAAAGAAGGCATGGATATGGTGCGCAAACTCAATGAGCTTGAACAGCAGGAGTTATGAGTTTTTCCGACGCCGGCAATCCTGACGCCGGCATGATTGCCGCCGGCAATTATGCCGCCCTGTCCGGGATTTTACCGTACGCAAAAAAAAGCGGTTTAACCAGTTTTTCTTCTTTAGGCTGTATTAAAAAAGCTCTGCACACAAAAAAGGTCGGCCATACGGGCACCCTCGATTCTTTTGCAGAAGGTTTGCTTGTCGTATTAACCGGAAGTCTTACGCGCCTGGTACCCTTTTTTACCCTCTTCGATAAAACCTATGAAGCGGTTATCTCTTTCGGCGAAGAAACCGATACCTTAGACCCCTCAGGTTCGGTTATAAGAAGCGCCCCTCTTCCCGACAGTGCCGATTTTGAAAAAGCCCTTGATTCCTTCCGCGGAAATAGTATGCAGTCTCCGCCGGCATATTCGGCAATTCATGTAAACGGACGGCGTGCTTCCGAGCTTGCCCGCGAAGGAAAACTTCAAGATATTCCCGCGCGTCCCGTTACCGTATTTAAAAGCGAAATCCTTGAAACGCGCTTAACGCCCGAAAACAGGGTGAGCTGTGCGCGCGTTTTGTTTCACGTTTCCAAGGGAACGTACATACGGAGTCTTGCCCGCGACATCGCCCTCTCCTGCAATTCGGCCGCTCATTTAATCGGCTTAAAGCGCACGAAGGTCGGCTGTTTTTCTTTGGAGCAGGCCGCTTTTGCCGATGAACTGGAAGACTTTACAATAGAGTCGGTTGTCCGCCGCACCGAAAACGGCAGTATGAGCTCTTTTTGCGATAAGGTTCGCCAGCGTACCGATGATGTTCGGCCGCAAAATGAAGATACAATCCTGCGCTCTCTTATGAGTTTTGACCCGAACACTGCCGAATACTGCGGCTTTATTCGGCTTACACTGCGCGAAGGGCGCCGCTTTGATTTTATCAACGGTAAGCCTTTAAAAGCCGCTTTTTTTGAAGATTTTGAAAGCCTTGAGGCCGCCTTTGAGCTTTATAAAAAACGCTTGTCCGGGTCCTGTATGTACGAACCTTTAAACTGTGCCGTCTTTTTACCCGACCGCACCTTTTGCGGCGTAGTACAGACAGCGCTTTCAAATACGGGCGGCTTTCGGCGCTTAAAATACGGCTTTGTCGTGCAAAAGGTTTGAAACGATTTTTTCTTTTTTCCGCTTTTATAATATCTTTTTTTTTGCTATACTGGTTCGGCATGAAAGTTTTTTCTTGGGACGATGTTCTTAATTCAAAAGCAAAAGAATTTATACACACTTTGTATTCGGGCGAAATTGCCGGAAGTGCATTAACCGTCGGCGGTTTTGACGGTCCGCATCGTGGACATGAAACCGTATGCCGAAGGGTTACGGAGGCTGCTCGAAAGCGCAGTCTTGTTCCCGGTCTTATTACCTTTACACATTCCCCGCGTTCTTTTAAACAAAAAGCCGAATACGAAGGCGACATATCCAGTTTGCGTTTACGTCTTAAAGTTTTTGAAGAATGGGGCTTTGCCTTTGCCGTAGTCATTGACTTTTCCGCCGATTTCAGTAAAATGGAAGGGTATGCATTTTTAACCGTTTTGAAAGAATGCTGTTTAATGCGTTTTTTCGGAGTGGGAGAGGGCTTTCGCTGCGGACACAATCATGCTACGGGCGAAACCGACATACGGCAGTTTGCCGAAGTTCACGGAATTGAATGCGATTTTGCGGCTTTGCAGGCGGATGCGGGAAGCCGTATCAGTTCTTCGGCCGTGCGCCGTTATATACGTGCCGGTAAACTCGATAAGGCGGCTCAGTTTTTGGGACGCCCCTTCGATATCGATTGCCTGTTATTCGATATCGAAAAACAAAGGGGCAAAACGGTTGTACTGCGCCCCCGTGCGGAACATCTTCAATTGCTTCCGCCTGACGGCATATATGCTGCCGATGTTTTTGCTTCGGTGCATAACACAAAACTGTGTTTTTATACGGATTTACATTCGGCTTCTTCCGTCCTTCGCCTGGAAGTTCCCGATGCGGATACGGATTACCGGTTCGATAAAATCCGATTTAAAATGTGATATTTTAAGGATTAAACAATAAGGAGTAAGTAATGGCACTTACAAAAGAAAAAACGGCATCGGTTGTAAATAATTTCGGTGCAAACGACAAAGACACCGGAAACACAAAGGTTCAAATTGCATTATTAACCGAACGGATTAAACAGCTTACCGAGCATTGTAAGACGTTTAAAAAAGATAAAAGCGCATCGCGCGGACTTTTAAAATTGGTCGGTCAGCGCAGAAAGCTCTTAAAATATTTACAGCGTACTAGTTTGGAAACATACCGCGCCCTTATCAAAGAGCTCGGTTTGCGCAAATAGTGCATTCATAACAAAGAAGGAATAAATGGTTCATAGAGTTACATATAAAATCGGCGATGACGAGCTGATTTTGGAAACGGGCCGGATTGCAAAACAGGCAAACGGCGCCGTGTATGCCCAATACGGCGGTTCGGCCGTTATTGCGACGGTGTGTACGTCTTCTTCTGCACAGGAAGGTTTGGATTACGTACCGCTTACCGTTGATTACAACGAAAAATACTATGCCGCAGGAAAAATTCCCGGCGGTTTTATAAAGAGGGAAGGACGCCCCAAGGATAAAGAAATCCTCGTATCGCGCCTTATCGACCGCCCTATGCGGCCTTTGTTCGATATCGCATTCGGGCGGGAAATTCAGGTTATTCCGACCTGTATTTCATCTGACCAAATCAACCCGCCCGATATTTTGTCGGTTATCGCAAGTTCAGCGGCGGTACATATTTCGGATATTCCCTTTAACGGCCCTATCGCCGGCGTGCGTGTCGGCTATATCAACGGTGAATACGTATTGAATCCCACTTACGAGCAAATCGAAAAGGGCGATATGGAAATCGTTGTCGCCGGAACCGCCGAAGGTTTTACGATGGTTGAAGGCGGTGCAAACGAAGTGTCCGAAGAGGTTATGCTCGGCGCCTTGGAAAAGGCTCAGGATTTTATCGCCGCGATGTGCCGCTTACAGGACGATTTGCGTAAGCTTGCCGGAAAAGAAAAGCTTCCGCTTTCGCCCCTTCAAATCAGTCTTGAAAATAAGGATGCGATGCTTGCCGAAGCTATGCCTCAAATGGAAAAAGCCTGTTTTGTAAAAGGCAAGCACGAGAGGCGCGACGCTATCGCTGCCGTTAAAACCGCTTTGTCCGAAAAATATGAGGCACAGCTTGAAGACGAGGTACAAAACAAACTGTTTAACGCCTTGTTTGAAGATATGGAATACAATATCCTTCGCAAAAGCATTTTGGATAAGGGCGTGCGCGTAGACGGACGCGGTACCGAAGATATCCGTCCCATTACCTGCGAAACCGGCGTATTGCCGCGGCCGCACGGTTCGGCCCTGTTTACGCGCGGCGAAACCCAAGCTTTGGCCGTTGCCACTCTGGGTACGATGCTTGACGAGCAAGTGTACGACGATATAGACGGCGACCGCCGCGAACACTTTATTTTGCACTATAATTTCCCGCCCTATTCGGTAGGCGAGGTAGGCAGAATGGGTACCGGCCGGCGCGAAATCGGACACGGAAATTTGGCGCGGCGCTCTTTGGAGCCCATGGTTCCCGGCCGCGATAAGTTTCCCTATACAGTGCGCGTCGTTTCCGAAATTATGGAATCGAACGGTTCTTCGTCGATGGCTTCCGTATGCGGCGGCACCCTCTGTATGCTTGCGGCCGGCGTTCCGATGAAAAAGCCCGTCGCGGGTATAGCTATGGGACTTATTACTGAAGGAAACGCATATGAAAAATATGCGATTTTGTCGGATATTTTGGGCGAAGAAGATCACCTCGGAGATATGGACTTTAAAGTTGCGGGTACCGAAGACGGTATTACCGGCTTTCAAATGGACATTAAAATCGCCGGCGTTACCAAAGAAATTATGACCAAGGCCCTGGATCAGGCAAAGCGCGGCCGTTTGCATATTTTGGGCATTATGAACCAAACTATCAGCGCTCCCGCCGCCGAAATCAGCAAGTATGCGCCTAAAATAGAAACGATGAAAATCGATGTGGATAAAATCGGAGCCCTTATAGGCCCCGGCGGTAAAAACGTCAAAGCCATTTCCGCCCAATACGGGGTTACCATCAACACCGATGACGACGGAACGGTTACGATTTACGGTAAAAACGCCGCTTCAACCGATGCTGCACGTGCGGCGGTAAAGGGAATCGTTGAAGATCCGGAAGTAGGCTTGATTTATAACGGAACCGTAAAGCGCATTATGGATTTCGGCGCCTTTGTGGAAATCTTACCGGGAAAAGAAGGCTTGTGTCATATTTCCAAATTTTCACGCACAAAAATCGCTTCGGTTTCCGATGTGGTAAGCGAAGGTCAGCAAATTCCGGTAAAGTTGCTGGAAATCGATAAGATGGGCAGATTAAACTTGTCCTATATTGATGCCCTTGAAACCCCGAATACATAAAACAAACAACGCCGCAGCGGACATTGTTCAAAAAACGTGTTCAAACGGCGTTACCCTTATTGCCGAACCGATTGAAGCCGTGCGAACGGCCGCAATCGGTTTTTGGTTTTCCTGCGGTTCGCGTTATGAAAAAGCCGGGCATAGGGGGGTAAGCCACTTTGCCGAACACATGCTTTTTAAGGGCACAAAAAGCCGCAGCGCATTTGATATTGCCGCCGCTTTCGACCGTATGGGAGGCTATGCAAACGCCTTTACCGAGCGCGAACAGGTATGCTTATACTGCGTTGTTCCGGCCGTTTATGCCCGAAACGCCCTCGATATCCTCTGCGATATGACCGAAAATTCCGTATTTCCGGACTCGGAACTTGAACGGGAACGCTCCGTTATAGAAAGCGAAATCATTGCATCTTCGGACGACCCTGAAGAAGCCGCCTTGGATGCCGTTGCCGAAATCTTGTGGCCGGACAATCCGCTTTCGCTTCCCATAGCGGGAACGGTTGAAGACGTACAAAGCCTTAGTGCCGATTTTTTGCGTTCATGGTATGCGGAATTTTTTCAGCAAGGCGAATTGACCGTATGTATATCGGGCAATATAGATATATTCGAAATGCAAAACCGCTTGGAAAAAATGAAAAACCGTAATCTTTCGCTGCAAGCCGGCCGTCATACGGAAAAAAACTGTCATGGAAAAAAGAGCGGTGCCAAAAAGCCGGGCTGCACTTTCGAATGCAGTTCTTTCTGCGTTAAAACCGAAAATACCGATAAAGATAAAGCCGGCCGTGTGCATTTTATAACTGCGGATTTTAGGCAAGAACAGTTTTTTATGCTGTATCCGTTGAGCTTTCCCTTCAGCTTAAAGGATTATTATTGCTGGGCGGTACTGAATGCCCTTATCGGGGATACGATGAGCTCGCGGCTTTTTCAAGCTTTGCGTGAAAAAAGCGGCTATTGTTATACCGTGTACAGTTTTTTTTCAATGTATGCCGATTGCGGTTATTGGTGCGCTTACGCTTGCGCTCCGAAAAAAAATGCCGCGGACATTATTTCGACCGTCCGTGCCGAGTTGGCCCTGCTTGTAAAAAACGGCTTTAGCGCCGATGAAGTACAGGCGGCAAAAGAGCACGTATGCGGGGAAGAAATCATCAATGCCGAAGATACCGAATACCGTATGAAACGTTTGGCCCGCTGCCGATTTTTCGGTTTTCCGCAAACCGCTTTTGACGACAGTTTGCAAGCGGTACGTGATTTAAGTGCCCAAGCGTTAAGCGAATCGCTACACCGCTTATTGAATCCGCAATATGAAAAACTCGTTGTATACGGCCCTAAATTAAGCGCTGCGGTGCGGAAAAAAAAGTGAAAAAGACTGTCAGCAATAAAAGAAAAAGATTCCTTTAGTTTCTTATTATTAAAAGCCCGTTTACATATTAAACGCTTCGCGGAAAAAAGCAATCATTTTCGGCCAATAATCTTCAATAGCAGATATGTTTGCCCTATGCGTGCCACCGAGAAGATACGTGTTTCCGTCTACCGGATGCGTAAATCGACTCTGCGTAAAGGTATAATAGGGATGGATTAAGCTGTGCCCCGCGTTTTTGTAGGCTAAATGAATAACTTTGTGCGAAAAGCCTTTTTCTTTTAAGCGCTGTACTACCATATCGGACAGTTCCATGCTCGGCCACTGCCGGTCGTCGTCGCCGGAAATAAGCATAACAGGCCCGTTGATATTTTCAACCTTTATGGTTGCTGCCTCTATCTGCTCCTTTGAGGCTGCTTTCAAAGCATTCCAATGATTTTGCGTGAAGTCTATAGCTCCGTTTTCTTCCATTTGAGAGTTCATCCATTCTTTTGTATCGGACGGGCGGGGAACAAGGGGCAGGGGGTTGCCTTGCCACGAAAAAGGGGATATGGGCTTATTGTAATCGACCCCGGAACCTCCGAACAGTATTCCGCTGGGTACATTGGCGGCACAAGCCGTAATTTCAGGATAAAGAGAAGGCACCAGTAAAGAAAGAAGTCCGCCGAAAGAGCCGCCGAATATACCGATTTTTTCGGCATCGATTTCGGACCTGCTTTGCAAATAACGAATGGTTTTTCCGAAATATTCAAGCGGGATATTTTCCATAATTTTGGGAAGCGAAGCATAGTTAAAATACGCCAGTGTAATAACCGCAAAACCGTGTGAGGCAAGTACTGCAGCCATTCCTTCTTCAATGCCGCCGTCCGATCCGTTCAGTTGGATAATAACCGGAAGTTTTTTTTCGGATGCCGGCATAAAAAGTGTGCCGAAAATACCGTCTTCTTCTATAACTTCCCGGCGCATGCCGTCGGCCATCATAAGGCGTTCGGCTGTCTGCGTTGCTTTTGAGCCGTCTTCCCGGATAAGAGTATACTCGGTTGAAAAAGACTCCGTTTTATGCATGGTACGTCCGGGTACGCCGGGGCCGGGAGAAACCGCCTTCATGGAAACGGCAGGTCCCATCGCATCTACCCAGTCGTAATTTCCGGAGAGGGGTAAATCTCGCGATACGTCTACAGTACCGTCCGCTTGTGCGGCAAAGCAGGTAGACGATTCCCAAAGGTTGCCGAACATGTCTTTTTCCCGGGCAATTAAGGTAACTTTTTCTCCGGGTGTCAAGCCGCTTGCTGAAATGCGTAGCGGGCAGTCGGATACAGCCCGTTTCGGTTCAACACTAAATTTCATCTGCATATTTTCCTTCTTTGTTTTTTTCTATTCGCCTTTATCGTGCTTTCGAACTCGGAAAACCGAAACAATAAGCGGAATTACAATAGCGACCATGGCAATATAGCCGATAAATTGAATCAGTACGCGAACAATGGTCATAAGCCCTATACTCGATATTAAAAGCGAAGCGGATAAAAATACAATGGAAATAATAAAGAATTTCATTTTTTTCGTTATTTTTTCCGTTTTCCACGACATAGCCCAGCGGTTGGAAATACCGAAGGCCATGGTGGGTATAGTGGAAACAATAGCCAAAATCGCAATGATCCAGTAAACACCCGTTACCCAGCTTTTGAGATAGGTAGAGCAAATGGTTAAAATAGGAGCATCGGAATGGCAGTCCGGCATATAGGGTAATACAATGATACCCGTTAAAAGCAGCATTAAAGCGGACATAATGCCGACGACAATTCCGGCTCCGACGGAATCGCGACGGGTGGTAATTTTTTCCGAAAAATTACAGAGTAAAGCTCCTACGGACGAATTGGAAAAACAAAATATCAATATCATAACAGCCGTTTTGGGAACGGTGGAAATACCCCAATCCAAGCCGATTTGAAAATTTCCGATTCGCTGTGCAAGCGTCTGTCCCCGTTCACCGATTACGGCAAACAAAATAATCACACAGCTTACCGCCAGCCCTACAGACATAACGGAACTGAAATTTCTTAAAAATCGTGCTCCGTACATAGTTAAAAAGGCAAAGAGTACGGTACCGAGAATACAGGCTGGCCAGTAGGGCAGGCCGAACAGTTGTTTTAAAAGCGTACCGAAAAGTGCCGTTGAAGCTGCGCAGGCGATAATACCGGAACCTGTTTGATAGATATCAAAAAAAGTCGAAACTACAGCTTTAGCGAATTTATTTTTCGTTTTGTGTACGCCCCAGAGGGTTGTAAAAAACTGATTATAGTTACCGATCTTATAGCTGCGAATAAAGGAAAGACTCATAATACCGAATAAGCTCACCAGTATACCTATAATGAGCAGCCAGATAATCGCCCAACCGCCGCCCACAGGGACGATATAAGCTGCAGCGTAGGCGCCGGAAGCGATATTTGCGCCGAAGCCGGTTCCGAACATAACCGCACCGATGGCGAACCAGGTTTTAAATGAATTCCAAGAGTTTTTCTTTTCCATACGCTCCTTCCTTTTATTATAAGTTTAACGATACCGTATTCTTATAACGGTACCGCTGCAAAAAATGTTACTTATCAAAGAGGCTTCCGAGTTCTTTTGCCAGAGGACCGTGAGATCCGAAAAATTTTCCTACTGCCCATACGGCGCACTGGTTGCTCGTAAGAACCGGAATATTGAGTTTTTTTTCAAGGGCTGCCGGCAGCGATAAGGAGTGCAGGCCGCAACAGCTGATAAGCAGCGTATCGGCTTGTCCGCTCACATGTTTGACCGCGAAATCAAAGGTCTGCTCTTCGGGTATTTTTGTGATAAGCATGGGATTGGTCGGATTTTCGGTTTTCATACCGTTTATGGAAACGACTTTAAAACCTTCATGTTCAAGGTATGCTTTTTCCATATCGTTGATTTCGTCCGGATACGGGGTTATAATCGAAAGTTTTTTTGAACCGACGGCTCTAAGAGCTTGCAAAAGTGCAGTGGTTGTAGTCAATGCTCCGCGCGATTGGGCTGCTTTTTTCATAGCTTCGCACATTTTTTTATCAAAGCCCGCACCGCCGATTTGACTTCCGGTTGTACAGGAAAAATACGCCAAATCTATAGGAAGGGAAAGAGGAAAATTGGACATACCCTCTACAACCTTGCTGCTGAGATTCTCCAAACCTTCTTTGGTAAGTTTACTGAACAGAATAGGCACTTCCGCTACCTGTATATCGGGATGAAGATAGCGGTACATATCGCTGATGATAATTTCTCCTCCGAAGGGAGTCGCTACACCGACTCTTCCGCGTTTTCCGTACATATTATTTCCTTTTTTCAGCTTTCTTGCTGCTTGCCCAGTTCCAAACAAAAATCGCAGACGGGATTTCCTTCCATAATTGTACCCGTTCTCTTAAAACAAATGCGCGGATCCATTCCCTTAAAAAGAAATTCGTCCCGCTGGCAGGAAAGAAGCGGTCCCAAGTCCGCTCGTCCCATATCTTTATACATTTGTACATACGCGCAGCGCTTTATGTCCATAAGAACCCGCGTATCTGAAAGCTCTTTGTATTCGGGTTCCAATGCACCGCCGGCGGCAAAGCGGGGTGTAACCGATTCTTTAAAAAAGGTTAAAACATTTTTATCCGCCGGTTTTTCCTTAACCATTGCGGCGCCGGCTTCCCGCGCCAAGCCGGCAATAACCTTACGGACAATTTCGTCTGTCCGTTCTTTACCTATTTCTTCTACGAATGCGTCATAAAAGGGCGCTATCATTTTTGCCTCAATCTCCCGCCGTAAAAGCATAGGTACGTCCTGAATTGTTTTCATGGCAGACACACCTTTTCCCGTTTTATTTCAAAAACAAAACGAACTTCGTTATAAATAAAAGGGTAACACGCTTTTTGCCGGCTGTCAAGCATATATTTACAGGCGAATCAGGCTTTTTCGCTGCTTTTATTGACAGGTTCTATGTTCTCTGTGTATTATGATGGAAGTGAACTTAGTTTTAAGTTGCAGCACTGTTACTGCAAAAAAATGAATGAGGGTGCTTTTTGTTTGAAATCGAAAGGGAAGTGAATGAAGCGCTTCACAACATTATCAAAGCATGGGAGCTGATGTACTATTCCGGTTATCGCAGCAGTGAAAAAAAATCCATAGAGGATTATTCTATGATTGAGCTTCATTTGCTTAAAGCGATAGCCCATCACGGCGGAAAAATGCTTAGAAGTCAGTTAAACACTCAAATCGATCTGCCCGTGAGCACCGTTTCCAGTATTATTAATCGGTTGGTTTCCAACGGATGCATTTCCCGTACGCCGAGTCCGGAAGATAAAAGACAAACGCTGCTTTCTCTTACGGAGCTTGGCTCTAAAATCAACACGGAACACGATATGATCGATATCAATGCGGCGCATAATTTTGTTTCGCGGATTACCTATGCAGAGGCTCAAGAGTTTGTTCGGATTGTTAATCTTGCCACAAAGGAATCGCTGATTTCTCCGCAATTTACGACTAAATATAAAACACCCCGAAAAAAAAGCCGCTCCGGCTCTACGAAAAAAAAATAAAGTCTATATAGGTGCGCAGTAATTCAGGCCGTACTTATGCGGATATGCCGTATGCTTGACAGAACAAATTAGTCGTGATACGATAATTAGAACGAAATTAGTTGTAAAATCGGCAAGGAGGCATGTGTATGAATTCGTGTCAAGCTTTATGCTGCGAAACCGATGCGCTCGGCGCGGAGTTTATAGAGCTGAGTCACCGCATATGGAGCAATCCCGAGTTAGCCTATCACGAGTTTTCCTCTTGCCGGTTTATTATAGACTGTATGAAAAAAAACGGTTTTAAGATCGAAACGGGATTGGCAGGGATTCCGACCGCTTTTAAAGCGGTTTACGGTTCCGGAAAACCGGTTATAGGTTTTTTGGGAGAATACGATGCTCTGCCGAATCTGAGCCAGCATGCAGGTGTCGAATTTGACTCGCCCGTCGTTCCGGGAGGGAACGGTCACGGTTGCGGCCACAATGCCTTGGGAGCCGGTACTGCTTTGGCGGTTGCGGCGCTCAAAAACCATATGGAGCGGCACAAAGTGCCGGGAACAATTATTTTTTTCGGCTGCCCTGCCGAAGAGAGAGGCTGCGGTAAATCGTTTATGGCAAGGGCCGGTGTGTTCGACGGAGTGGACGCCGCCGTCTGCTGGCATCCGGATGAACTTAACCGAATCGTTAATTTTCCGACGCTTGCCAATATTCAAGTCAATTTTACCTTTAAAGGTCTGCCCGCCCACGCTTCGGCCTGTCCGGAAAAAGGACGCAGCGCCCTCGATGCCGCCGAACTGATGAACATAGGCGTGCAGTTTTTAAGAGAGCATGTGCCGCCGACAACGCGCATACATTACGCTTTTCAGGATACCGGCGGTTCGTCTCCCAACGTAGTGCAAAGTTTTTCTAAACTGCTTTACTATATCCGCTGTCCCAAAAGTGTCGAGGCAAAACAAATTTTTGACAGAGTCGTTAAAATTGCGCAGGGGGCGGCTCTCATGACGGAAACCGAACTTGATTATAAAATTGAATCGGGCATGACCGAGTTTATTCCCAGTCAAACGCTGAGCCGTTTGGCCGCCTCGTGTTGGAAAGAAATAGGCGCCTGCGAATATTCTGCAGAAGCGCATGAGATTGCAAACCGCTTTAGCCGATATTTCGGCGAACCCCTTGAAGAAAATATTACTTCCGAGATTCCCGAATATACGCTGTCGGATATTGTATTGCCTGCGTCCACGGATGTCGGGGACGTTTCTTTTAATGTTCCTACGGTTATGCTTATGGCCTCATCCTATGTTAAGGGAACAACCGACCATTCCCGCCAGCTATGTGCTCAGGTAGGATCGGCTATCGGCGACAATGCTTTGGTCCATATTGCCAAGGTTATGGCCTACACTGCGCTGAAAGTTTTGGAAAACCGGCACATCGCCGACGAGGCAAGGGCGGAACTTATAAAGACAACCGGCGGGGTGTATGAATGTTTGATTCCGAAAGATATTCAGCCCGATATTCCCGAAAATATACCGGAGGATTACCCCCATGTGTAAGTTCGGCCCGGCTCCTTTGCCGCGCTCCGGCTATGAGCTTATGTCGCTTCCTAAGGAGCAGGAAAAAACGATTCGGGAGATTGCACAAAAAAATATCGAGGAGGGCAGCTGGGAGTATGCCAAAGAAGTCGCCTTGGATATGGAAGACCCGTATTTTTGGGCATACTGGATGACCAAATCCGCAAAAACAATCCGCAAGCCGCTTTTCGGATGCGAAGAGCTTTCCGCGATTTTTAACGAAAAAAAAGGAAACGTGTTTTCTTTAAACGGCGGTTTGCCCGCACAAAGGCCCATATACATGAGTTTTGCAGGCGATCTTTTGTGCACTAAGGGTATTGAAAACTCAAAGGACGAGCTTTATGAAGGAATCCGCGATGAGTTATTTTCGGCGGACCTTATTTTTGCCAATTTGGAATCCGCTCTTTCTCCGGGGAAAGCAGCCGATGTCAGCTTTTCGGATAATAACGGGCCGAAAGTTAATCTTACTCCGTCGCAGTACGAAACGCTTATCCGCTGCAAAGACCGGCACATAGATATGGTACAGCTGGCAAATAATCACGTTTTGGATGAAGGAACGGAGGGGATTTTAACGACCGTAAGCCGCTTGCAAAAAGACGGTATTGCCTTTTGCGGTATTAATTTAACGGAACGGGAAAGCCGTGAAGCCGTTATTACGGAAAAAGGCGGAATCCGCACCGGCTGGGTTGCCCACACACTCTGTGTTAATGAGCGGCCTATTCCTACAGAGATGCCCTATTTGGTAAATATAACCCCCTTTCATTACGAAGCGGAGCCAGACCTTTCGCAGATTTTGGAACAGATAGCGTATTGCAAAAAGGCGGGCTGCGAGGTTGTAATTGCAGCCTTGCACTGGGGGTTGGAATTTGAAGCTTATCCGCACCCCTGCCAGCGCCGTTGGGCACAGCATCTTATCGATGCCGGAGCCGATATTGTGATAGGGCATCATCCTCATGTGGCGCAATTTACGGAAGTTTTACATCCCTGCGGCGAGCCGGAAAAAGACGTACCGGTTATTTACAGCTTGGGAAATTTGACCCCGCTTTTTTCCTGTCCTGAATCTGCGATGAGTTTAACGGCACGGATTGCCTTTGAAAAGGGCGCAAAGCATCCGGTTAAGCACGTACATCTTATTCCGGTAGCGCTTGTGGAAAACCTAACAAAAAAAAAGATGGTGCTTGTTAAGCTGAAAGAACTCGTATCGGCACATAACGGAACGAAAAAAAATGGAACAAAAAAAAACGAAGCGGAAATGACCGAATATATTTCGCAGATGGCGGATTACGCCGATTTGATTCTCGGCAAAGCATGGCGGGAAAAAGCGGTTTGAAAGCGGAGAAAAGACAATGCTCGAAAAAAAAGTCTATGAAACCTATGTGCGCTTACTGCAGGACGAGCTTACTATGGCAACCGGCTGTACCGAGCCTATTGCGATTGCTTATGCGGGAGCCGTACTGAGAAAGACAATGGGAGAAATTCCGGAAAAAATGGACGTGTATTGCAGCGGAAATATTGTAAAAAACGTGTTGGCGGTAACCGTACCCAATTCCGGCGGCGCTAAAGGAATCGAAGCTGCAGCCTATTTGGGGGCCGTCGGCGGGAATTCTGAGCGTGTTTTGGATGTGCTCGGCGAAGTAAGTGAAGAAGATATACGTCGTATGAAGCAATATGTAGCCGAAAAACGCTGCACAAAGCATTTGGCGGCGGGAGTACCCAATTTGTATATCCGTTTGGAAGGCGAAACCGGAGAAAACCGCGCACTTGTAGAGATTCAAAACTATCATACGAATATTGTGCGCATTGAACATAACGGAGTCGTACTGCTGGACGCTTCAAAACATATCGGAAAAAAATACGAAGAACCGGACAGAAGTCTTCTCAACGTGAAAGATATTTTGGAATTTGCAAACACGCTTGAACTTACAGATGTTCACAAAACGCTGCTTACACAGATTCAGTGTAACAAAAAAATTGCCGAAGAAGGGCTTAAAAACGACTGGGGCGCCTCCGTGGGTAAAACAATCTCGGAGAGCGACGACTCCGTTAAAGCAATGGCTGCAGCTTATGCAGCCGCCGGCTCGGATGCACGGATGAACGGCTGCCCGCTGCCGGTGGTTATCAATTCAGGCAGCGGAAATCAGGGAATTACCGTTTCCATGCCCCTCTATGTATACGCTAAGTTTTATAATATTCCCGAAGAAAAAATGCTGCGCTCTTTGGCACTTGCAAACCTGATTTCTCTTCATCAAAAACGTTTTATCGGAAGTCTTTCGGCCTATTGCGGAGCGGTAAGCGCCGCAACCGCCGCCGCCTGCGGAATCGCCTATATGCTCGGATACGAGTACGATGTGATTTACGGCGTAATTACCAATTCCATAAACACAACCGGCGGTATTATTTGCGACGGTGCAAAGTCCTCATGCGCGTCCAAAATAGCAGCTTCTGTTTCCATGGCTCTGCTTAGTTTGGAAATGAGCATAAAAAACAGAGTGTTTTTGCCCGGCGAAGGATTGGTGGAAGAGAGTTTGGAAAAAACTATTGAAAGCGTCGGACGTATGGGCCGTGAAGGGATGAAAAGCACCGACCTTGAGATTTTGAATATTATGCTGGAAAAATAAGACGGACTTGGATAAAAAGCCGCTTATGTTTCAACAAGTCCGATGTTAAGGAGGAAAACAATGTTCAACACCGGAGCAAGGAATTATGTAAACAGACTCTATGCCTCGCGCTCACATGTGGAGCTGACCGTGGGTGTGCTCAAAGACGGGATGACAAAGATAAAACACTTCGGCCCGGACGGCAAAGAAAAAGAAGAAAAGCTTACTTATCCGGTGGGTTCTATCGGCAAGACGATTACCGCCGCTCTTTTAGCCAAAAGGGTAGAGGAGGGGAAAATAGATTTACACAAAAGTCTGTGCGATTATATCCCCGGATTGCCGAAACGCTATTACCCGAACCTTCTTAGGCTTGCAACACATCATTCGGGCTATTTTATTCAACCCCTTACCTTTACGGAAATGCTTAAAAGTCAGCTTAGGCAGCATAAAGAAGACGGTATGTTCCGGAAAAATCCCTTCCACGGACACACTATGGATAAGGAATTTATTCCAATCCTTACGCAAACAAAACTTAAAGATAAACCCTATAAGTACCGGTATTCGAATTTCGGGTTTTCCGTGCTCGCCTATATTCTAGGACGGATTGAGGGAAGCGACTACTACACGGTAATAGAGCCTTACATCCGTAAAGAGCTCGGACTTTCCGATACCGGCTACGGAGATATATCGCTGACCGGTTACGACAAAAAAGACCGCCCCTGCCGTCCCTGGCTGTGGGATAAAAACGACATTATAACGCCGGCCGGCGGCATATACTCGTCCATAGAAGATTTGCTTGCCTATGCACAAAAGCATTTGGACGGAAGTTTGCCTTATGTGGCGCAGTGTCATAAGCGTTTGGCGGACGGACAAAAAGACTTTAGTCAGGGACTCGCCTGGCACCTTAAAAACGGCACCGAAATATCTTACCACGAAGGGCTGGCAGGGGCCTTTAGCAGCGTTTTGGCCATTGACCTCAAAAAAAAGTGTGCCGTTGCAATCGGACTCAACTACGGTATGGTATTTTTGGAAAAATTGGCATTTATAATGCTGGAAGATATGCACTTATAATCTTTTTAATTTTTTATAGGAGGCTCTTATGAAGTATTTTCCCATCGGTCTTATGGCCCCGGTGTTTTTCGGCAAAACCGTATATGCCTATACATCTTCTGCTGTGCCGGAACTGGATATCAAAGCGTTTAAAAAGGCTCATTTGAAGGAATATAAGGCCATGATTGAGCGCACGCCTTCGATAGGCTCACCTAAAGACAATATGCTCGCCCCCGTTATGTATTTAGCCTGCTATTTGTTCGGCTATTACAAGGCTGCTCCGGAAAAAATTACTATGGATATATTTGACGGTATGGTTTATGCGGTGTGTTACAGTGAGCGTATGAAAAAGATGTACAAAAACAAAAGCTGCTTTGATTCTAAAAAAATGGAGCGGTATCGACAGGGAGCAATCCGTTCTCAAAAAAGAGAATATCCTATGGATTGGGTATATGAATTCAACTGCAATCCCGATGTACCGGAATACTATATTACGCACCGGCAGTGCGGTGTTTGCATGATAGGTAAGCAGGAAAATCTTTCTTTTTTGGTTCCGCACATGTGTGTTATGGATTATCCGACCATAGAATTTTCGGGCGGAAAGCTGCTTCGTACTAAAACACTGGGTAACGGAGACGATTGTTGCGATTTTCATGTAGTGAAAGCCGAATAAAAGTTGAAAACATACGATACAAACGGTATTGCGCGTTTCCGTTTTCGCGCTGTTCTTGACTTTTGTCTTTAATTTCTCTATTATAAGATAGAATTTTATAGAGATAGGAGTGCTCTTATGATTAAAGTAGGAATTAACGGTTTCGGCCGCATCGGACGCATGGTGTTCCGCGCCGCTGTACAAAATTTTGCAAATGACATTCAGATTGTCGGTATCAACGACCTTCTCGATCCCGATTATCTTGCGTATATGCTTAAATACGACTCCGTACACGGCCGCTTTAAAGGCGATGTAAAAGTCGACGGAAACACAATGATTGTAAACGGTAACAAAATCCGTTTAACCGCCGAAAAAGAACCGGCAAACTTAAAATGGAACGAAGTGGGTGCCGATGTCGTAGTCGAATCCACCGGTTTTTTCCTTTCCGATGAACTTGCCCGCGCACACATTACCGCAGGAGCTAAAAAAGTCGTTCTTTCGGCTCCCTCCAAAGACGCTACCCCCATGTTCGTATACGGTGTAAACCACAAAAACTACAAGGGTGAAGATATTATTTCCAATGCATCCTGCACCACAAACTGTCTTGCCCCCTTGGCCAAGGTATTGCACGATGCATTCGGCATTAAGCGCGGTCTTATGACCACCGTTCACGCCGCTACCGCTACCCAAAAAACCGTTGACGGACCCTCCAAAAAAGACTGGAGAGGTGGACGCGGTATTCTCGAAAACATCATCCCCTCATCAACCGGCGCCGCTAAGGCCGTAGGCAAGGTATTGCCCGAATTAAACGGCAAATTGACCGGTATGTCGATGCGCGTTCCCACCTCCGACGTTTCGGTTGTAGACTTAACCGTCGAATTGAACAAAGAAGCCACCTATGAGCAAATCTGCGACGCTATGAAAAAAGCTTCCGAAGGCGAGCTCAAAGGCATTCTCGGCTACACCGACGAAGCCGTTGTTTCCACCGATTTCCGCGGTGAAGCACGCACTTCCGTATTCGACGCAAAAGCCGGTATCGCCCTCGACCCGACCTTTGTAAAGGTTGTTTCATGGTACGATAACGAATGGGGTTATTCGAACAAACTCTGCGAAATGATCCGCGTCGTTGCAAATAATTTGTAACACCGTTTCTTAAAAACCGAAAATCATAAAAAAGAGTCCGAAAATCGAAGTTTTCGGGCTCTTTTTTTTCAATTCTATGTGGAGCCTGAAAAAACAATTGTAACTCTACTCATACAGCAAATATAAAAATTTGTTGACAGCTTAAAAAAGTCGTTGTACACTTATATTAAGGTAAACGTTTACCTAAGTAAAACGTTTACCTTAGCGAGGTGTTTTCTTTGACTACCATTAAAGATATCGCTCAGCTGGCTGAAGTTTCAATTGCTACCGTTTCCAAAATTAAAAACGGAAACGACCGTAATATAAGCCGTGCTACGCGCGATAAAGTCAATCGACTCATAAAAGAAAACAACTATGTTCCCAATGCCGTCGCAAAAGGCCTCAAAAGCAAAAGGACTAAGACACTCGGTTTTATTCTTCCTGATATCAGTAACCCGTTTTTTCCCGAAATTGCCAGAGGGGTAGAAGATATTGCATGGGCACATCGTTTTTCCGTTACTTTTTGCAATACGGATAATGATACACAACGGGAAGAAGATGCTTTACAATTAATGCAATCAAAGATGGTCGACGGCGTAATCGTAACTCGCTCAATGTTCGGAAAATCATCCGAAATACTCACAAAATACAATTTTCCGATAGTCGTTGTAGACCGCAAAGGCAAAACCGGCCGCGAAAAAGTGGGAGAAATAGTTATAGATGCGAAAAAAGCTTTTTTCGACGTTACTGAGCATCTTATTGCTTGCGGTTGTAAAAATATTGCGTATATTTCCGCAAAAGGGAAATATGATAATGAACGATATAACGGTTTCAAATCGGCTTTAATTCATGCCGGATTAGATTTAAATGAAAAATCGGTTTATCGTGCTCAATACAATGTAGAGACCGGTATCGAAGGTGTTGAAAAAATCTTTGCGCAGTATGTCCCCGATGCTATTGTATGCGGAAACGATCTGATCGCTGTCGGTGTAATGAGCGCATTAAAAGACAAACAGATTTCCGTTCCCGAAAATATTAAAATTACGGGGTTTGATGATATTTATTTTTCCCGTTTTCTCAGCCCGTCATTGACAACAGTAAAACAGCCTGCGTATGAGATGGGTGCCGCTGCAGCGCAAATGTTGATTGATTTTATTGTTACCGGCAAACCGCTTTGTATGAAAAAGCTTGATTATCAACTGATTGTCCGTGAAAGTACAGTGCTTAACTCCCCAAAAGGAGGGTGTTAAATATGAAACACATTAAAGACTACGAACCTATTTGTGAATGTGAATTCGGTAAATTGGCTGAAAAAGTTGATTTAAAACCGGATTTTTTCAGCGGGTTTGACCCCAAAAAGAGAAAAGAAATTGTAAAAGCGGAAGCCGATTTTTATCACCGTATAACCGAGCCCTTCTCAGTTGATACGCATATTATTACGGAATTTATCGGTATCCCTGCACGGGACGGGTTTGCAATTCCGGTAAAAGTATATCGGCCGGTAAATACAAAGGGTGTGCGTCCTGCGTTTATTTTTATACATGGCGGCGGTTTTATAACGTGCTCAGTCGAAACACATAATTTTGTTCCCGCATATATAGCAGCACATTCCGGTTGTATATGTTTTAGCATAGATTATCGTCTTGCTCCCGAGTTTAAATTTCCGAAAGGTCTTGAAGATTGTTATGACACAGCGAAGTGGCTTATACAAAATGCCGAAAAAATCGGAATCGACGCTGCCAAGGTTGCGGTAGGCGGCGATAGCAGCGGAGGAAATTTTGCGGCGGTTCTTTCGCAAATGGCAAAGCAAGATAAAGAAGTTGCTTTTTGTAAAGAAGTTTTAATTTATCCCGTTACGGATTTGTCGAATGATATTCCAAAGCGTTCCGCCGAAGTGTATGCACCGGTCGGTTCTTGTGACGGAGAAAAATCGTCTCCTTCTTTTTTACAGATGTATCTTCCAGACGGTACAGATGTGCACAATCCTATGATATCACCACTTTTTGGCGATGATTTATCCGGTTTGCCGAAAACACTTTTTATTTTAGCGGAGTGCGACGCATTTTGCGATGACGGTTTGTATTATGCAAAAGCTTTGCAAGACAGCGGTGTTGATGTTTCTTTTCATATTTATAAAGGAATGCCCCATGCATTTATTCTGCGCACATATGAAGAAACATTTGCCGCACTGGATCGGATATGTAAATTTTTAATGCAATAGTTATACATCGGTTTTTATTAACCGAATGAATATAAACCAAATTTTAAGGAGGGCAAAATGAAAAAACTTTTAGTTTTGTTGATGGCTGCTTGTATCTGCTTAGTGGCATTTGCAGGCGGGGAAAAGGAAAAAAACGGAGCCGGTGCTCCTTTTATCGGGCTTGCCATGCACAATCAAACGGAAACGTGGGCGGTTCAGTTTAAAAACACGTTTGTTGAATACGCTAAAGCAAAAGGCTGTAAAGTGACGGTAACCGATGCAAACAAAGATGTTTCAAATCAAGTAGGACAAATCGAAGATCTTGTTTCGCTTGGTATTGATTCTTTGGTTGTTTTGCCTGCCGATTATACCGCTCTCGGTCAAGCTTTAAAAACAGCCTATAATGCCGGCGTAAAAATCGTCGATGCGGATTCCAAAGTTGTTGAAGACGATCAAAAATTTATATCATGTTTTATTACTGCAGATTGTTATTCCGGCGGCTATGCGATTGGAAAGTATCTTTCGAATAAGCTTGTTCGAAATGCTAAAATAGGTGCATTGAATTATCCGCAGCTTTCCGTAATTGCTGTTCGGTTTGACGGTTTGGCTGCTGCGCTTAAAGATGCAGGGCGAAGCGATGTTACGATTATCAACAAAGATTGTACTGATCTTTCCGCTATTTCTTCTTATACCGAAGATATGTTGATGGCTAATCCGGATATCAGTGCCTTTGTGTGCCTTAACGATAACACGGCACTCTCTTGTGCAAGCACTTGCGGCCAGATGGGCAAAAAAAACATTATGGTATTCGGATTTGACGGATCTCCTGCCGCAAAGCAGGCTATCGCTGCCGGTGAAATGACAGGATCCGGTGTATATTCTCCGATTGATCTTGCTAAAGCCGCTGTCGATGCCGTAATCTCAATTATAAGAGGTGAATCTTATGAACGAGAAACGCTTGTTAATATGTGGCTGATTGACCCCGATAACATCAAAAAAATGGATCTTAAAAATTGGTCATGAGTTTTTGATACTGTTTAATCGTTGACATTAAAGAGAATAAGGGTTGCCGAAAAAGCAATCCGTTTTTGAAGCAGCCCTGTGTTTCTTTTTATCTGCGAGGAGGAGCGATGGATAATTTTCTGCTTGAAATGAAAAATATTCACAAGAAATTTCCTGGGGTATATGTCCTTAAAGGTGTGAATCTGCAATTGCACGCAGGAGAAGTTCTTGCCGTAATCGGAGAAAATGGTGCCGGTAAATCCACGCTTATCAATATACTTGGCGGAATTCATAAAAAAAACGAAGGAGAAATATATTTAAACGGTCAAAAAACTGCTATTGAAAATGTTCTCGACGCGCGTAATGCCGGAATCGGTATCATACACCAAGAACTTTGTCTTGTTCCTCATTTAACGGTAGCGGAAAATATATTCTTAAATAGAGAACCGGTCGGCAAAGCAGGACTGATAGATTTTCCGAAGTTGTACCACAATGCCGCCCAATTTATAAATGAACTGGGGTTGTCGATAAATCCCGATGCTAAAGTTTCAACACTGCCGATTGCGCAGCAGCAAATGGTCGAAATCGTAAAAGCCGTTTCTTTTAAGTCGCAAATCATAGTGATGGATGAACCGACGTCTTCTATTTCGGACAAAGAAGTTGCTGCACTTTTTAAATGTATTAAGGATTTAAAATCTCGCGGTATCGGTATAATCTATATATCACATAGGCTTTCAGAACTTTGGCAGGTTGCTGATAGAGTATTGGTTCTTCGTGATGGACAAAGCATACGGACTTTGAGCGTTTCGGAAACGTCCAATGACGAACTTGTAAAATTGATGGTCGGCAGGGAAATCACAAACTATTATTCACGAACTCATCATATCGAAGGGCAAGTTGCTCTGGAAGTTGAAAATCTCACCACAACGAAAGTAGAAAATATTAACTTTACATTGCATAAAGGAGAAATTCTCGGTTTTGCGGGGCTGGTCGGTGCAGGGAGGACCGAAACCGTGCTGGGGATTCTCGGATTTGATAAAATAAAATCTGGAAAAATTAAAATATACGGTACTGAATGCCGGTTTAATAAACCTGCCGATGCTTATGCAAACGGAATCGGTTTTATTCCCGAAAGCAGGCGCGAGGAGAGTCTCTTCCCCCTGATGTCCGTCAAATTCAATTTAACAATTAAAGCACTGAATCAATTTATTCGCGGGGTTAAGGTTAATTTTACCAAAGAGTACGATATTACCGAAAGATTTATTCAAGAGATGAAAATAAAAACGCCATCTCCCGATGCGTTTATACAGAATCTGTCGGGAGGCAATCAGCAAAAAGTAGTTATTTCAAGTTGGCTTGTTACAAATCCCTCTATTTTAATTATGGACGAGCCTACAAGAGGAATTGATGTCGGTGCCAAAGCCGAGATTTATGTGTTAATGAACGCTTTGGCAATGCGGGGAATCTCGATAATCATGATTTCTTCGGACCTTCCGGAAGTAATCAACATGAGTGATCGGGTGATTGTTATGCGGGACGGAAGAATTTCAAAACTGCTTGAACATGATCAAATCACTCAAGAAGAAATAATGAAATATGCTGTTGATGTGGATATTTGAGGAGTATATCATGAAACAAAATAAATCTTTAAGACACTGGTTTTTACATTATGCGGGGCAATTAGTATTTATCGCCATATTGTTTGTTGTCATAACTATTGCCGACCAAAAGAAAGTATTCTTAACAACGGGTAATTTACTCAATGTTATGCGCCAAGTTACGACAAATGTATTCGTTGCCTGCGGTATGACGCTTATTTTGATTGCCGGAGGGATCGATCTCTCAATCGGTGCAGTCATGGCGATTTCCGGTATGACGGCTGCGTACTTATCTTTGTCGGGAATCCCTTTTGCGTTGTGTATTGTGGGCGGGCTTGCTGTCGGAGCAGCTGCCGGTTTTGTAAACGGCCTAATCGTTTCTCAAACCGATTTGCAGCCATTTATCGTAACGTATTCAACACAGATAATTTTGCGCGGAATGGTTTACGTTATTACTGCTGCCGGAACGTATCGTATTACAAATAAGAGTTTTCTTGCCTTCGGCGGGGCTTCGTTGGGACCGATTCCGTATCCTGTCATATACATGATAATCGTTGTAAGCATTGTGGTTGTTCTTCTAAATTATACTAAATTCGGAAGGCATCTTTATGCTATCGGCGGGAATACAAAAGCTGCTCAATTTGCTGGAATAAATATAACAAAAATAAAAATCGGCATTTATACACTTTCAGGTATTTTAGCTTCCCTTTCCGGTCTTGTTCTAACAAGTCGTAATTCATCGCTGCAGCCTAGTTTGGCTACGGGAGCGGAGATGGATGCCATTGCTGCAGTTGTTCTTGGCGGAACATCTATGGCTGGCGGACAAGGAGCGATTGCAGGAACAGTGCTCGGATCTTTTATTATCGGTTTTATTAACAACGGTTTAAATCTTCTGGGTATGAATAGTTTTTGGCAATATATCGTAAAAGGAATTGTCATCCTCATTGCGGTATATCTCGATTTTATTAAAAATAAACGATTGGCAAAAGGAACCTGAAATATGAAAAAAAACATGTTGCTTAATTCAAATATTTCATCGGCAATATCTAAAATGGGGCATACGGACGGTATTGCGATTGCCGACTGCGGGTTGCCGATACGGGGTAATGTTGAGCGTATTGATGTTGCTTTGACAAAAAATATTCCGACCTTTCTTCAAACCTTGGATGCCGTGCTTTCTGAACTATGCGTAGAAAAGATCGTCCTTGCAGAGGAAATTAAAGCCGTTTCTCCCGCTATGCTTTCCGAAATTTTAAAACGTTTTGATGACGATGTAAAAGTTGTTTTTGTTTCGCATGCAGAACTGAAAAGGGCAACGGAAAAATGCGTTGCAGTTGTCAGAACCGGAGAATGTACTTCTTTTGCCAATGTAATATTGTATTCGGGCGTTACGTTTTAACAAAAGGGAAAATGCAGTTTTTCTTTTAACCCTTGCCTGTTATTCCGCAAACTGCTATTATGCAGTATGAATCTTAACGATAAGCGCATACAGGCGTATAAGCAAACGGCGGGTGAAAAAAACGGGCGGCAGGCGGCAGGTTCCGTTGCGCCGAAGGTGCAAAAGCGGCAGAGCCTGCAAGACTTGCAAAATCTACAGGCGTCTTCTGCCTCTGCAGAAACAAATCCCCGAAAGGGCGATACGACCGTAAAAAAAATGCGTACGCATATAGATGAACTTATGGAACGCGACGGGCTTTTAAAGCTGGTAAAAACTTCACAGCATTCCGAAAGCAAATCTTCATCACAGGAAAAAGGAACGGCCGCTGCGCCGCTTGAAGCGGATTCGGTATACCGCAGGGTTGCCAAATTTTTGCTGCTTATCGGAGTAAACGAAGCGGCAAAGGTACTGCCGCATTTAACGCCGGAGCAAACCGAAAAAATCATTCCCGAAATCGCTTCAATACGCAGCGTGGATACGGATGAAGCTTCCGTTATTTTTGCCGAATTCCGTTCTTTGCTTGAACGCAGCCGTCAAGCAGGCGGTGTTCAAACGGCGCGCAGCATTTTGGAAAAAGCTTTCGGCGAACAACGGGCGCAGGCAATGCTTTCCAAAGCGGTGCCCTTTCCCGACGGTACGCCCTTCGACTATTTGCAGGAAATAAGCGCCGAACGCCTTACTCTGCTTTTAAAGGATGAGGCCGCTCCGGTGCAAACCCTCGTGCTTTCGCGCTTAAAATCCGCTCTTGCCGCGGCCTTTATAAAAGACTGCGATAAAGAACGGCAAAAAGAAATTATCAGCCGTATGGCAAAGCTTCCTGCCGTGTCTACCGATGTAGTGCGGCGGGTTGACCGCGCTATGCGCGAAAAACTGCAAAACATCAGCGGCGAGACGGGTTCCGCTATAGACGGACGGTCTACCTTGGCCGCTATTTTAAAAAAGATGGATCCGGCTTCGGAAAAATCCGTTTTATCCATACTCGGCGAAAGCGACCCCGAATTGAGCGAAGATTTACGCAATCGCTTATTTACGATTGACGATATTGTCAATGCCGACGACCGTTTTATACAGGAATTGCTGCGCTCCATGAGCGACGAGCATATTGCCGTTTTAATTGCGGGCAAAGAAGAAAAATTCCGCACTAAGATTTTACAAAACATGTCGAAGGGCAGGGGAGATACGGTTTTGGAAGAAGAACAGCTTAAAATTCCCGTGCGCAAAAAAGACAGCGACGAGGTTACGCATACTTTTTTCAGCGCTTTGAGGCGTGCGTGGGAAGAAGGAAGATTGGTTATAAAGGGCAGGGACGACGATGTCTACGTATGATAATTGGGATGTGCTGCAAAGCGGCCGCTTTGACGAATACAAATCGCAGGCGCTTTGGCTGCGGCATAAAAAAACGGGTATGGAAGTATTCCATCTTTTAAACGATGACGAAGAAAACCTCTTTGCCTTCGGTTTTAAAACTTTAAATGCAAGCTCGGACGGTGCCGCCCATGTGCTGGAACATTCGGTATTATGCGGTTCAAAACGCTATCCTTTAAAAGACCCCTTTATGCAGTTAAACAGTCAAAGCGTAAAAACCTTTTTAAATGCGATGACCTATCCGGATAAAACCCTGTATCCGGCATCTTCCATGGTTAAAGCCGACTATTTTAATTTGATGGCCGTATACGGCGATGCGGTTTTTAACCCCCTGCTTTTAAATGAAATATTTGCACAGGAAGCCCACCGTTTCGAGGTTGACGATAAGGGCGGCGTTTCGATACAGGGAGTCGTATACAATGAAATGAAGGGCGCTTATTCGAGCTTCGACGGAATTGTTTCCGATTATGCCGTTCGCTTTTGTTTTCCCGACACGGCCTATGCCTTCGATTCGGGCGGAGATCCGGTGTGTATTCCTTCTTTAACCGTGGAAAAACTGCGCGCTTTTCATGCGGCGCATTACAGTCCGTCCAAATGCCGTTTGTTTTTGTACGGGAATATTCCCACCGAAACCCAGCTTGATTTTATAGAAGAGCGGTTTTTGTCCGGCTGCCGAGAAATGATTTCTGCAACCGATACCGAAAAAAGTCTTGAAACCGGTTTATATACCTGTACCTTCGATTCTCCAAAACAATTAAAGGTTTTCGGTCCCGCCGCCGGAGGAGAAAAAGGAGCAACCGTTTTACTCAATTGGGTGTTCGGCCCCTCTTCGGACAGCCGGGAATTGATGGAAGCCGTTGTGGTGTCCGAGCTTTTAACGGGGCATGACGCCTCTCCGCTTACAAAGGCTTTGCTTGACTCCGGTTTGGGCGAAGATACCGCTCCGAATACCGGTTTGGAATGCGAGCTTGCCCGCTTGATGTTTTCTTGCGGTATGCGCGGCGTCAAACCGGAAAACGCTTTAAAAATCGAACGCTGCATTATGCAGGTTTTATCGGATATTGTTCAAAACGGTATACATGAAGATGATATTAAAGCCGCCCTTATGTCCGTTGATTTTTCTCAGCGCGAAGTACAGCGTTCTTCAGGCCCCTGGTCGCTTGTGCTTATGCGGCGTGCGTTCCGCGGCTGGCTGAACGGAACGGATCCGTTTTCCTCGCTTAAAACGCGCGAAGCTTTTGAAAAAATAAAAAACCGTATAATGTCCGAAGACGGTGCAGCCTACTTGAAAGCGCTTATAAAAAAATTGCTTATCGATAATCCTCATCGGCTTTTATTAACCGTCGTACCGGATAAAGCCTATGATAAAGAGCGCGAAAACGCATATAGAATGCAAAGCGCGTCATGCGGACAAAGTATCGACAATATTCGAAAAAGTCAAAACGCATTGCGTACTTTTCAGCATACGGACGATGAAACATTGCGTTCTTTAATTCCGCATTTGAGGCCGCACGAACTTGAAAAAACAATCGACTGTATCCGTACCGAACAAAAGGATATTGCCGGTATTCCCGTTTTTATACATAACGAAGCGGTAAACGGTATTGTGTATATTGTTGCCGCCGTTCCCGTCGATATTTTGGATCCGTCTTTATATCCCTTTTTACCCTTTTATGCCCAAGTGCTTACGAATGTCGGCTTTAAGGGTATGAATTGGATTCAAAGCGCAACAAAAATTGCTCATATTACCGGCGGCTTCGGTGCTTCCGTTTTTACTTCGTCAATGACGGAATGGGCAAAAAAACGGGAAATTGTTTCGGCGCAACCTTTTATCGGACGCGATTGGCTTTTTTTACGCCTTAAAACCCTTGCCGAATATACGGCCGAAGGTGTGAATTTACTTTTTGACTGTTTTGAAACGCCCGATTTTTTTGATACAAAAAGAATCCGCGACCTTGCACTCGAATACCGCAACGACTTTATGTCGTCTGTCGTACCGGCCGGGCACGGATACGCGCTTTCCCGCTGCACACGGTATTTCAGCCGTCCGAAAGCTGTAGAAGAAATTTGGAGCGGGTTAAGTCAACTGTATACGGCACAACATATTGCCGCCATGCATACCGATGAAATTTCGGAACGTCTGCAGCATATACATACACAACTGAGCAAGGCGGGAATTTGCGTAAATATTACCGCCGATTCGGAAGGTTTGACGCCTGCACAAAATGCGTTATCGGCACGGTTAAAAAATTATACGCCGCCGCGTTTTTCCGCCGTTTCCGATAACGTTTTTTTCCCCTTAACCCGCATAGATACCTATAATGAAGATATTGAAAAACTCTGTGTGTATACGGCCCCGTCGGAAACGGGTTTTGCTGCGGCTTGCTTGCCGTCCTCGGTTTTCGGAACAAAAAAGTCCGTATATGAAACGCTTTTTGCGCATTGGTTTACCAATAATGTATTATGGGAAAAAATACGCACCGTCGGCGGCGCATACGGCGCTTTTGCGTATACCGATGCGATGGAAGGCGTATTTTCGTTTCTTACATACAGAGATCCCGATCCCTTGCGCTCGTTGGATGTTTTTATACAATGTCTACAAAAATCTTTTGCGGCGGACTTAAATCAAAGCGTTCTTGAACGCACTATTACCGGCGCTTACAGTAAAGAAGTGCAGCCCCGTTCTCCTTCATCCCGCGGTTTTACCGGCTTTATGAGGACTCTTTACGGTATACGGGACGAAGATCGCGAAAAAAAACTCGATATACTTTTAAGTGCCCAAGCTTCGGATATCCGAGCGGCCGCCGCTTTTTTTGCCGAGCGAATGCATAAAATAAAAAAATCGCTTATTTGCGGAGAATATAAGGGTTCTACTGGAATAATTATTCCTTTGCCGTTATAATAAAACCGTAATATCGGATAGCGTAAATTTTATATAGGTTTTATGATTTTATATCTTGTAAACAGCGGAATTGCATATGAATAAAAACAGTTTACGTAAAAATCGCAAAATGTTCGGTGCTTTACATAAAAAACACGGTTTTATATGTTGGCGCCACGTTTTTACCGGTTTTAATATTAAGACAGGTTTGCAAAAAAGTTTTTTTATCGAATTTTTTATAATAAATCCTTCCCGTTCCCCGCAAGAACCCGTATTCGGACAATTGTATGAACAAAAAATTAAAAAGTATTTTCCGTCATATATTATGATAAAAGCCGGTACATGGGGCGAACAGGCAAAACAAATACATGAGTTTTATCCCGTTTGCGATTTGCAAGTTGACCGCAAAACTTTGAATTTACGGCTCAACTCTTTGGTTATAAGCGAAGAACAGCTGCAAGGTTCGGTTTTTATGAGCGAGCAAAACGTTTTGCTGCATCCCGAGTACATGAGCGATGCCGGTTCCATGTCTTGGGATTTGACGATGCAAAAAGAACTGGCCTCCGATTTTAAGGATATAAATTGGCACGCGCAGGGAATAAAAACCGCTTACAAAGGGCGGGTTGTATATAATGATGAGGAATTTATCGTAAGGCCTGAAAAATCATTCGGTTATGCCGATAAGTTTTGGGGAAAAGATTTTACCAGTCCTCTTATGTACTTGTCCGCTTCAAATGCAGTCAGCGATATAAGCAGCCGGCCTTTAAAAGATACCTGCTTTGCCGTGGGCTGCGGCTGTTCAAAGAAAAAAGGACCGCGTAATTTACCCCTGTATGCAGCCGTCTTTTATTATGAAGGCATACGCTATGACTTTAATGTAACCGGTTTTGCTAAAAAAAGCAGGGTAACATTCAATTTCCGTGAAGGGGCCGAAGATTTGCATTGGCTTATATGCGCCGAAACGGCAAAATATTTATTGGATATAGATATTTTTTGCCGCAAAACCGATACGGTGTTTATGAATTACGAATCTCCCGAAGGATCCAAATATCACAACCGCTTATGGAGCTGCGGCAACGGGACGGGAGAACTGAAGTTTTTTCAAAAAAACGGTAAAAAGCTTGAGCTTATAGAATCCGCATATATTGAAAATTCCTTTTGCGAATACGGCGAATACGATATGATGGATTTTATATAAAAACCGTATTTATTGACTATCTTAAAAAAATATGATAATTTCTCTTTTATTAGTTATAACTAACAAAATTTCAAGGAGTTGTTATTGTATGAAAAAAACGGTTTGTGCTGCCGCGCTGTGTATTCTGCTTTTCACCGCAGCCGGCTATAGTCAAAAAAAAGCTAAGGACGCTTCCGCCCCTATAAAGGTGATAGACCAAAACAATATGGAAGTTACGATTCCCAAAAAACCGGAAAGAATCGTTCTTACCGCCCTTCCGCTACCGAGTATCTATGCTTTAACGGGTGAGCCCATAGAAAAACTGGTCGGTATGCATCCGGGGTCAACCAGCGCCATAAAAAATTCGGTTATGTCCGTTATGTTTCCCCAGCTTTTGAAAGTGCCGTCTAATTTCATAAACGGAACCGATATAAACATCGAAGAGCTGATGAAACTGCGCCCCGATGCGGTTATGTATTGGGCCGAATATATGAACCAGTATGAATTATTTAAATCGGCGGGTATTCCGGCTGTAGGCGTTAAAACGCAAGGCGGCGGCGATGTAATCGTAACTATGGAAAGCTGGCTGACCCTCATGGGAGATATGTTCGGAAAAAGTAAAAAAGTCGATGCCGTTTTGGCGTTCGGCAAGCAAATACAAAAGGATATTTTAACAAAAGTTGAAAAAATACCGGCCGACAAAAAACCGAAGGTTTTGTATGTATTCAACCACAGCTCCGATTCCATTTCGGTAAGCGGCAACGGTTTTTACGGCGGTAATTGGATTGAAAATACGGGCGGAATCAACGCTGCGCGCGAAATACAGGGACATTCGATTGTCAATATGGAACAAATCTATAAGTGGAATCCGGATATCATTATTTTAACCACCTTTACGGCGACCATGCCTGAAGATTTATATGAAAATAAAATACGCGGGCAAAATTGGAGTAACGTAAAGGCCGTTAAAAATAAAAAAGTATATAAAGAACCCCTCGGTGTATACCGCTGGTTTCCGCCTTCCGGAGATGCCCCGCTTATGTCAATGTGGATGGCAAACCTTATGCAAGGCGATGTATTTAAATACGATATGAAAAAAGAAATTAAAGACTACTATAAAAAATTCTATCAATATGAATTAACCGATGAACAGGTAAACGGTATTTTATCGGCCAACCCCGAAGCCGCCAAGGGTGCAGGGTTCGGAGGCAAGCACTGATAATGATTAATGAGAAACATAGGTTAAACTTTTTTTTATTCATCCTGTTGATTCTCGTAAGTTCGGCGGCATTGTGTATCGGAAGATACACAATGAATCCGCTGGATGTGCTGCGTTCGGCCTTTAATTACGGAAACAATCCCGCTTTGGATACGGTTATATGGACGGTACGCATGCCGCGTATTATCATGGCTGCCGTTGTAGGAGCGGGATTGTCCGCCGCCGGCTTAAGTTTGCAGGCGATGTTCGGCAATCCCCTGGTAAGCGCCCATGTGTTGGGCGTTTCCTACAGTGCCGGCTTCGGGGCGGCTTTCGGAATCTTGTTGTTTTCAAATTTTGTTTTGGTGGAAACCAGCTCTTTGTTGTTCGGCCTTTTCGGTATGGCTCTTACCTATCGGCTCAGTAAACGCAAAGGACAGCGCAGCACCTTAACTTTAGTTCTTGCCGGCATTATTGTAGGCGCCGCCTTTGAAGCTTTAACTTCATTGGTTAAATTCGTTGCCGATCCGGAATCGAAGCTGCCTGCCATTACGTATTGGCTTATGGGAAGTTTAGCGGGAGTATCGTATGACGATATTATTAAGGCCGTACCCTTTTTAGGAGCCGCCGTTTTTCTTTTATGGCTTTTACGCTGGCGGTTGAATGTACTTTCTTTAAGCCGTGAAGAAGCTTTATCGCTGGGCGTAAACCTTAATTTGACCAGAGCTTTAATTATTGCGGCTACTGCCGTTATTGCCGCCTTAACCGTTTCGCATTGCGGTGTAATCGGTTTTGTCGGTTTGGCGGTTCCCCACCTTTCGCGTATGATAATCGGAACCGATCATAAATACAATTGTTTAACGAGTATTTTGCTCGGAGCGGTATTTTTAATTGTCATAGATACGCTTGCCAGAAGCGTTACGGCTACGGAAATACCCCTGTCCATTTTGACGGCTTTGGTCGGCGCTCCCATTTTTGCAACCCTTTTAAATAAAAGCGGAGGCGGATGGTATGATTAAAATCGAAAATGTTTCGTTTGCGTATTCCGATAAATCGCCCCTGTTTGAAAACTTATCTTTCAGCATCGAGCGCGGACAAATACTTGCGGTGATGGGTTCAAACGGTATTGGAAAAACAACCCTCATAAAATGCATTATGGGCTTTCTCGGTTTTCAAAAGGGGAAGGTTTTTATCGGTGAAGACGAAAAAACAAGCGGTTTTTCCGATTCCCTATTTTGGACTAAGGTCGGTTATGTACCGCAGGCAAAAAAAAATGTTTTCGGCTACAAAGTACGGGAAATGGTTGTTATGGGACGCAATGCCTTTGTCGGCTTCGGAAGAACACCTTCGAAAGCCGATTATGCCTGTGCCGATGAAGCGTTGGATCGCTTGGGAATTGCCGCTTTACGGGATAAATCCTGCAATCAATTGAGCGGAGGACAACTCCAAATGGTGCTGATTGCGCGCGCTCTGGTGAAAAATCCGGATATATTGATTATGGATGAACCCGAATCGAATCTCGATATGCGAAATCAAATGCGGGTATTGGATACGGTCGAAAAACTTGCTCATGAAGATAAAAAAGCCGTTTTATTCAATACGCATTTTCCGGCAAACGCGCTTAAAATCTCCGACAAAGCCTTGTTTATGGGGCTAAAAAAATATCTTTTCGGAGATTCCGCCGCTATTATAACCGAAAAAAATATCCGCGACTTTTTTCATATTGACTGTTCGATATTGGATGTTCCGTTTGCAAACGGAAGCGTCCGCGGAATAGTTCCGCTTGCCGCGATATGATTACAGCACTTTTTATTTGACGTTTGCTTTTAAAAATCGTACATTCATAGTATGAATTACGATAAAATGACCGTTAAGGTTCAGGATGCCCTGCAAAGCGCGGGTACTCTTGCGCAGCAAAAAGACCACAGCGAAATCGGTGCGGAACACTTACTGTACGCCTTTCTTACGCAGGAAGGCGGCATTGTTCCGCCCCTTATCGAACGTATCGGCATTGCACCGGCTTCTCTTTTGCATGATGTTGAAGAACTTTTAACGCGCTGTCCGGTTATACACGGCAACGCTCAAATGGCGCTTTCTTCGGAGGCCGCAAAAATCCTTGCAAAGGCCGAACGCGAAGCTTCCGCTTTAAAAGACGAATATTTATCGGTTGAACATATTTTTTTGGCAATGCTTGCTTCAAGCGGAAGCGTTGCCGACCTTTTAAAAAAGCGCGGCATTACGCGCAATGCCGTTTTGGACGCTTTAAAAGCGGTGCGCGGCAATCAGCGTGTAACGAATCAGGATCCGGAAGCGACAATGCAAGCCTTGGATAAATACTGCCGCGACCTTACCGCCCTTGCGCGCCGGGAAAAAATAGATCCGGTTATCGGGCGCGACGAAGAAATCAGGCGCGTTATGCAGGTTTTGAGCAGGCGCACAAAAAACAACCCCGTGCTTATAGGAGAGCCGGGCGTCGGGAAAACCGCCATTGTCGAAGGCCTTGCCCGCCGCATTGTCGCATCCGACGTACCCGACAGTTTAAAAAACAAGCGGCTTCTTGCCCTCGATTTGGGCGCCCTTGTTGCGGGAGCAAAATTCCGCGGCGAGTTTGAAGAGCGCTTAAAAGCCGTTATAAACGAAGTGCAAAAAAGCGAGGGCTCAATCATTCTCTTTATAGACGAGCTTCACACCCTTGTCGGAGCGGGAGCGACGGAGGGGGCTATGGATGCTTCCAATTTATTAAAGCCCGCTTTGGCGCGCGGAGAGCTCCGCGCAGTCGGAGCGACCACCCTCGACGAATACCGCAAATACATAGAAAAAGACGCCGCATTGGAGCGCCGTTTTCAGCAAGTGTACTGCGCCGAGCCTTCCGTAGAAGACACGATTGCGATTTTGCGCGGCTTACAGGAAAAGTACGAAGTACACCACGGCGTGCGTATCCGCGACGATGCCCTTGTTGCCGCCGCCGTTTTGTCGAACCGCTATATTACCAACCGCTTTTTACCGGATAAGGCCATAGACTTGGTGGATGAGGCGGCCAGTAAACTTAAAATGGAAATCGAAAGCCAGCCCACCGAGCTTGATCAGGAAGAGCGGAAAATCCTTCAGCTTACGATAGAAAAACAGGCTTTAAGCAAAGAAAAGGATGCCGCTTCTCTTGAGCGCCTTGAAAAGCTGAATAAAGAATTGGCCGAACACACCGCGCGCCGCGACGCGATGAAAATGCAGTGGCAAAACGAAAAAGGCCGCATAGATACGGCACGCAAACTCAAAGAAGAACTCGAACAGCTTCATACCGACGAAGTGCGCTATACCCGTGAGGGCAATTTGGAAAAAGCCGCCGAATTAAAATACGGCCGTATTCCCGAAATAGAGCGGAAACTGCAAAAAGCCCTTGAAGAAGAAAATGCTCAAGCGGACGGCACAAGCGGTGCGGCTGCACAGGGATCGGCCGTTCAAGCGGCAAGTCCCGAACGCCTTTTGCGCCAGGAAGTGTCCGAAGAAGATATTGCGCGCATTGTGTCAACGTGGACGGGAATACCCGTGAGCAAAATGCTTGCAGGCGAAAAGCAAAAATACCTCGAGTTGGAAAAAGTACTGCATAAGCGCGTTATCGGTCAGGAAAAAGCCGTTTCAGCCGTAGCCGACGCCATAAGGCGGAACCGCGCAGGCTTAAGCGACGAAAACCGCCCGCTGGGAAGCTTTTTGTTTATAGGCCCGACGGGCGTCGGCAAAACCGAATTGGCTAAAACCCTTGCCGACTTTTTATTCAACGACGAAAAAGCCCTTACGCGCATCGACATGAGCGAATATATGGAAAAGTTCAGCGTAAGCCGCCTTATCGGAGCGCCGCCGGGCTATGTCGGTTACGACGAAGGCGGCCAGTTAACCGAAGCCGTGCGCCGCCGGCCTTACAGCGTCGTTCTTTTTGACGAAATCGAAAAGGCGCACACGGACGTATTCAACGTGCTTTTGCAAGTGCTCGACGACGGCCGCTTAACCGACAGTCAGGGTAGGGTGGTAGACTTTAAAAACACGATTATCATTATGACAAGCAATATCGGAAGCGATTTGATTTTACAAGCCGACACAAACGAAAAACTGAATGCGGCCGCTTCGGATATAGATGCGCTTTTAAAAGCGCGCTTCCGTCCCGAGTTTTTAAACCGCATAGACGAAATAATTACGTTCAGCCGCCTTGACCGAAGCTGTATGGAATCCATTGTGCGCAACCAATTGGAACGCCTTGCAAAACGTTTTGCCGAGCGCCGCCAAACGCTGGACGTTTCCGACGAAGCGGTCGGCTGGCTTGCCGATACGGGCTACGATCCCCTGTTCGGTGCGCGCCCGGTAAAACGCGCCATTCAAACCTATTTGGAAAACCCGCTTGCAAAAAAAATCCTTGCAGGCGATTATCCTGAAGGAAGCACCGTGCGCGTCGTAAAAAGTGCCGACGGCGGCTTGGACTTTGTCTAAAAGAAAAATAGGGGTGCCCATCCGAGCGGATGGGTTAGGCTCTCCCGAGCGGATGGGTCAGGCTCTCCCGAGCGGATGGGTCAGGCTCTCCCGAGCGGATGGGTCAGGCTCTCCCGAGCGGATGGGTCAGGCTCTCCCGAGCGGATGGGGGGTACACATCACAGCGGATGTGCCCGATTTTTTAATCGTCTTTTTTTCGTTTGGAAACGACGTGAACTCTGCCGGTACGTTTTACTTGGGCCGAATCTACTCGTGCGCCGGAGGCTTTCGGGGTATCCGCCTCTTTTGCCTTGCTGCGGTATACGGCTTTTTTAGCCTGCTTTTTTTGGGCGTCGAGCTTTTGTTTTTCTTTTTCGTGTTTTTGAATAAAGGAAAGGGCGCTTTCAAAGCCCTGAAGATATTTTTGCATGTCTTCGGCAAACACCGCTATTTGATGGCGGTCGAACGCTTCACCGTTTTTATTTTTGCTTTCGACAATCTGTAAAAACACATCGCCGGTGCGGTTTTCCTTTACGTTAAAAAAATAAGATCTGTTTTCCAGTACAATTTGCGTGGTAAACAATTCACCCCGTGCGCCCATATAAAACCGCCTTTTTTATTTCAAAATATGTAAAAAGTGTATCATAGAGTGTCGGCTTTTGCAAGCATAGAGCGTTCCCAGTCGATAAGTTCGGCTTCCGCTTTTTTGTTTGTGCCGCGTACATCGCAGAGAATGCGGAATACCGGTTCGGTAGCGCTGCCGCGCATCCACATAAAGGCGGTTTTTTTGTTTTGTCCGTCTTTAAAGATGATTTTTAAACCGCCCGTACCGGATACGCCGAAATCTTCGGGATTCACTATTTCTTTTGTGCCGACCGTTGCCGCAGCTTCCCACGATTCTATACCATATGCGCGCAAGCTTTCTTTTTTTTGCGGCCATTCTTCGGTAAATATGCGCTGAAATCGCCGTTTTAATTCGGCATGGTTTTTGTCCCGTATCTTCATAAGCGCCCGCCGGTCGGACACGCCCGTTGTCGTATAGGCGGGAAGACTTGCAATGATATCGGCAAAGCTGAAGTTTTCTTTGTATAAGTGTTCGCGGCCCGAAAGCGAACACCACAGATGAAACAAGCCCTTGTGCCCTTCGCTGTCCTTAATCGTAAGCAGTTTTATAAGGGCAAAGAGGGTGTTCATGGGGTCGCGCACTGCGGCAGGGTGGGTGATGTTGCCGCCGTTTGAACCTTCGCCTAAAATGGGAACGGCGTATCCGCTTTTGCGAAGCGAGCGGGCAAGGTTTACGATATTGGCTTCGCCGACTTCCGCGCGGTGTACTTCTGCCCCGAAAGCGCGCGCAATTTCGTCTATGCGCATTGAGGTTGCACCGTTTACCGATACGGCCGTTTTTTCCGCCCCGTTTTGGCGGCAGCGGAATGCCAATTCGGAAAGCACCGAAAGGGCAAAAACTTCCTGAGCGGCAAGAACTTCGCAGTTTTGTGTTTTTTCATTCCAATACACTATATTGCCGCGGTCGCCGTCGCAGTCGGGCATATAACCTAAAAGGGCGCTTGACGTTCCCGCCCGCTGTAAGCGCTCCATTTCGCGCGCGCAGTGCACAAGGTTTTCCGGTTCGGGAATGATTGCGTGCGCTATGCTGCCGGCCGTATCGTTGATTGCATAAAAACCGACTCCGTTTTCGCTTAAAAAATCCTTATCGATTGAAAGACAGCGTGCGCTTCCGTTCATATCGCAGACGGCCGAAAGGGGGGATTTTTGCAGGGCGGTTTTTATTTCGGTAAAAAAAGCGTCCTGTTGTGTTTTTTCGCTTTGTGCGCTTACGACAAGGCGCGTAAAATTACGGTAGTAGCCGAGCGCCTCTTTTTTGTATGCGGGGCTTTCGGCGTATATTTTATCGGCCGCTTCGGCGGGGCAGAGGGCAAAAATCCGTTCGGCTTCCGCTTCGGGATTGTCCGATTCGCAGAGGGTTCTAAAAAATTGAATTACTTGCGAGGCTTCTTCGGCGGGAATAACGCCGCCGTCGGCAAGGCCGAATTTTATACCGTTGTGGCCGATCGGATTGTGGCTTGCCGAAATGTATGCAAAGCCGTCGGCCGTTTTTGCATAACTCATAATTTCCGGAGCCGCACTCACGCCGATAAAACGCACTTGTACGCCCGAGGCTGCAAGGCCCCGTATCATGCGGTCGGCTATAGCCTTGCCCGTGGGTCTGGTGTCGGTACCGACGACAACGGTACAGTTTTTTCCTTTTTTATCGGTTATATATTTTGCAAAGGCGTGCGCTGCCAAAACGGCGATTGCCCCCTTTTCTTCGGTTAATTCGGGACTTGCGTCTTCTTCATTTCCCGAAGAAGCGAATACCATACGCCAGCCTGATGCCGACAAAATCATCGATTTATAAGCTGTATCAAAGGCGCTTTTCATTATGTTCTCCGTACTTATTTATAAATCTTCAAAGCCGGCGATAAGCCATGGCTCCAAAAGCAAGTGCAGTTTTTGTTCCAACAGTGTACCGTATTTTCGCGGGTAGGTATAGCCTCTGCTTGTTTGTATGCATTGGGATATAAACTGTACCGCTTTGTCGATTGAAACGGGAAGGCTTTCTCCGTGAAGGAGGCTTCCTATCATAACCGAGGCGAAGGTGTCTCCCGTTCCCGGATACATTCCCGGAAGCCGCTGCGCCGATACTTTCCAAAACGAGCCGCTTTTTTTTTCGTATGCAACGGTGTTTATCTGTCCGGCATTTTTTCCGTCGGGAACGCTTGTAATAACGACGGTTTCCGGCCCCATATCCGACAGTTCCTGAAGCCACTGCTTTATTTCGGCTTTGTCCAAAAAATCGGCTTGTTCTTTACCCAAAAGCAGGGCGGCTTCGGTACAGTTCGGTACGATTATGTCGGCCTTTGCGATAAGTTTTCGCATTTCGGGTATCATATCTTTCGACACGGAATTATACAGACTGCCGTTATCGCCCATAACGGGGTCTACGACGGTGAGGCTGTCTTTTGTTTTAAAGTCGTCGATGATGTCGGATACGATGGCGGCTTGGCGCGGAGAACCGAGAAAACCCGAATAAATGCAGTCAAAGCTTAAACCCGTTTTTTTCCAATGGGCGGTGTAATCGCGCATAATGTCGGTTAAATCGTGAAAAAGATAATCGGTAAAGCCTCCCGAATGGGTGGACAGTACTGCGGTGGGAACGGGACATACTTGAATGCCCATAACCGAAAGGGTGGGAATGATAACCGTAAGCGATGAGCGGCCGAATCCCGATAAATCGTGAATAGCCGCCGTTCTTTTTACCGTAGGCTGCATGTTTTATACTCCTTATTACAGGCTCTTTAGTACGACGCCGCTCTTTTGCGTTACTGTAAGCGGTAGGTTACAATGCCTTTGTATACCGAAGGGACAACCCGCTTATCCGTATCGAGGCGCGAAAATATGTTTTCAAGGGCGGCTTTGCTTCCGGCCGGATTTTCCGCCCTGTTTGTGCGTGTGTCGGTATCTGTTATGTCTGTACCGCTTTTTGCGGAGACGGAGGGCGCATCCGATGTGCGGCGCGATTCGTAAAAGCTTTGTATTTCAAAGCGGTTCATCGGGTGCCGCCGTATAATGCTGATGACGGCTTCGTAGATATCTTCAATATTGCTGTAAAAGCCGCCGTCCGAAAGCCTGTCTATAGAAATGCCGTTTAATAAGGCTGCGGCTTTTTGTACCGTTTCGGCTGAAGCCGGTTTTGCCCAGTTTTCGGCAGGAGGGCGCACCGCCGTATTTATGTAGAGCCTGTCATGCCGTATCGAACCGCAGAGCTTTTTTAAGGCGGCAAGGGCGGCATCCGATGTGTTTATGCCTTCTACAAGCATTATTTCAAGCCAGATTTCTCCGGCATATTCGCTGCCGAATTGTATAAGCCCTTCGAGCGCCGCTTTAAAATCGAGGCGGGGATAGGGGCGGTTGATTTTTTTCCACGATTCTTCGTCGAAGGCGTCGAGGGAGGGAAGCACTATATCGGCGCGGGAAAGGTCTTCGCGCACCGCCTTATCGCCCATTAGTGCCCCGTTTGTAATGACGGCGACCGGTGCCTGCGATAAAAGCTTGATGTGCCCGATAAGTTCTCCGAGTGCGCTGTACAGGGTGGGTTCTCCTTCGCCGACAACGGTTATAACATCAAAGGGAATACCCGATTGCAAAAAGGTTTTGAGTTCACCGATAATCGCATCGACCGGATAAAAAAGACGCCGCTCGTTTATCATGTGAGCGGTGCGCCCGAGCTGGCAGTACACGCAGGTATAATTGCAGGTTTTTTCGGGAACGGGGCTTACGCCCAGCGAGCGGCCGAGCCTTCTGGAAGGAATGGGGCCGAATATGTATTGTGCATCCGTCATCTATGCCGTTGTACCACAAAAAGCGTGAAAAGTCAAAGGGAGTGCTAAAATTGTAGGGGGCGAGGGGGCGGCGAAAGACGCGCGTTTAGGTGTTTTCAAGCGCGGCTGAAGCCGGGGGGAGCCGCAAGCAGAAGGGGCTGCTCCCCCTCTTAAAAACATGTGAAAAAGAAGTTTTGGCCAGCTGCTTACGGCGTATCTGAAGCTGCCTTATTGAATAAAAGCCCTTTTTTTGGTAGCCTTAGCGCATGATACACAAAATCCCCGCAGGAAAAGAACTGCGTATTGCCGTTTCGGGAAAAAGCGGCTGCGGAAATACAACTGTAAGCAAACTGCTTGCCGACGCCTTGGGTATTACGATGATTAATTTTACCTTCCGCAGCCTTTCCGAAGAAACGGGTTTAAGCCTTGCCGAAATTATAGAGCGCGCGAAAACCGATGACGGTTTCGATATTGCGGTGGATACAAGGCAGGTAGAGCTTGCCCGAAAACAATCCTGCGTACTCGGTTCGCGCCTTGCCATATGGATGCTTAAAGAAGCGGACTTTAAAGTGTATTTACGTGCGGGCGAGGATGTGCGTGCGAGGCGTATTTGTAAGCGCGAATGCGGCGATATTGAAAAAGTAAAGGCATTTACGCGCATGCGCGATGCCGAAGATTCCGGCCGCTATAAAAAACTCTACAATATAGATAACGATGATTTTTCCTTTGCCGATTTGATTATAGATACCGAACAATATAATCCCGAACAAATTGTCGATATGATTTTGGAAGCTTTGGAAAAAAAAGGATTGATTGTCCGTGACTCTTGATACGGAAAAAACAGCCGAGTTCCGCCGAAGCATTTTGGACTTTTATGAGCGCGAAGGGCGGGATTTTCCGTGGCGGCATACGGTTAATCCCTATGAGATTCTTGTTTCCGAAATTATGCTTCAGCAAACGCAAACCGAGCGCGTGCTTCCTAAATACCTTGCATGGCTTGGGCGTTTCCCCGATGTTGAAAGTCTTGCCGCCGCTCCTCTTGCCGATGTTTTAGCCCTGTGGAGCGGTTTGGGCTATAACCGCCGCGCGCGTTTTTTACACGAGGCGGCCAAACGGCTCGGTTCAATACTCAAAGAAACGAGCCGCTTTCCGGACACTCCCGAAGCATTGGACGCCCTTCCCGGCATAGGGCCTTATACCGCCCGTGCGGTATGTACCTTTGCCTTTAACAAACCCGAAGTGTTTATAGAAACGAACATACGTTCGGTATATATCTTTTTCTTTTTTCCCGATGCCGCAGGTCGTGAGGTAAAGGATACCGATTTGCTTTATCTTATCGAACAAACTTTATACCGCGAAAATCCGCGGCTGTGGTACTATGCGCTTATGGATTACGGGGCGGCACTTAAAAAAAAGGTTGAAAATCCGTCTCGCAAAAGCCGCCACTATACAAAACAGTCGCGCTTTGAAGGCTCGTTGCGCCAAGCGCGCGGCGCGATTATCCGCTGTCTTGTAAACTCGGCTTCCGGTTCTGCCTTGTACGACATTGCGCAAAAAGAAAACATAGACCCCGAACTTTTGGAAAAAGCCGCCTGTGCCCTTGCAGCGGAAAAAATCATAAGTGCGGACGGGCAACTGTACCGGATTCGGTGAAAGAGGATTTATCCGTAATTTTTTGTAGACAAATTGCAGGAATCGGTGTACATTTAATATAGGAAGCCTATGACATTTGAATGGGATGAGGATAAAAACCGTATAAATAAAAAAAAGCATGACGGTATTTCCTTTGAACTTGCGGTGCGGGTTTTTCTTGATGAAAAACGTCTTGATAAATATGATACGGAACATTCGACCATATATGAGGATCGTTGGAATGTGATAGGCAAGGTTGAGGATATACTTTTTGTTGTATATGTGGAAGTCAACAGCCGCATACGAATTATATCTGCAAGAAAAGCGGATAAGGAGGAAACCGATGAGTACTATCGTAACTATAACCTTAGATGAACTCAAAGAACTCCCGCCTTTGACGGCTGCCGAAAAAGAAATTATATGGAATGCAAAACCTATATATGATGAAGATTGTCCGAAGCAAACACAAGAACAATTAGCTCAATTTAAGCCGTATTACGAAGCGCACGGTGTCCGTCAGCTGCAAAACTCAAAGCGGGATAGGTAAAACAGTTTTATATACGGCCGGAAACGATGTACAGAGATTCGTCTTCAAAGGCATGAATGATTTCCGTGTGCTTCGAAAAAATATCGGCTAAATCGGCGGCGGGCGGAAGCGGCTCGGAAACGGAAAATGCACGTTCTTTGTGTCGTTTATTGATCGATTCGCGGCTTTCCGAATGTGCAACCGTTAAAATGCCGCCGGGTACAAGACGGCGGCACAGAGCTTGAACCGCATTTTTTGCGTTTCCGAAGTGCGGGAAAGCGTTAAATACAAGGCAGCGTTCGGCTTTATCGAAGGCGGTTTTTGTATCGAGAATGTCGGCACAGATAATGTGTATGCGTTTGTCGGTGCATTTTTTTTGCGCGGCGGCACACATTTTTTCCGATAAATCGACGGCAGTAACCGAAAGCGGATTGCGTTTAAGATAATAGGGGAATAAAATCCCCGTACCGCAGGCAACATCCAAAACGGAACAGCCGTTTCGGATATCGGCATAATCGAGAATCTTTTCGATAACGGCGGAATCGGGTTTTACAAAAGTATCCCAATCTTTTGCAAGATTGTCAAAAAAGTCTTTAACCGTTTTTTTATTCATACAGTATCTCCTCCGCCGTTACCGTTTTAACAGAGTGCTTTTTAATAGCGCTTCGGAATCAATTTCGATTTTTCCAATGCAAAAACGATGAACGGAATTAAAACAATTTGAATGATAATTCCGGGGAACGATTTTACAAAGTATGCGGTTGTCCATGCCGCCATCGAGTATTTACCGGGTGCAAAAATCAGTGCGCTCAATATACCTGCAATAATGCGTCCTAAAAGCATGGAAGCGATAAGGCTTATATACATATCGGCAAAAAAATTTTTTGTATGAATGAGTTTTGCAAATAAACCGCTTGCAAATCCGTATACGGCAAGTTCGCACAGCATTTTAGGCAAAAAAGCTGCCGGCGGCATTCCCGTTAACAAGCTCGACAAAAGCGGGCCTGCCAAACCGCATGCAAGGCCGAACGGCCAGCCGCAAATAAGCCCGCATAAAAGAACGGGGATATGCATGGGCAAAAATACGCTTCCGCCGCCGGGAATTGCGTGAAAGGCCATGGGAAGTACAACGCAGAGCGCTATACATACGGCGCTGAAAACAATTTGTTTTGAAAAAGACATAGTGTCCTCCTTAAAAAAAATTGCGGGAACAAAACCGTCCGGTTTTACAATTTCCCGTATAGTAAGGGGCTGGCCGAAAACGTCGGTTTTGTGCCGGCCCCCTGCTTCCTCATCAAAGACCGGGTATAGGTTTTTCCGCTTTGCTTAAGATGATCTGAAAAAAAGCATCGCAACAAAACAACACAAAACCGAACCGGTCATAACGGCGTAATCGCGTAAACGCTTTTTTTCAGGCGGAATTTTCCGCTTCCGTTCTCCTCTGTAGCCGCGCGCTTCCATTGCGATTGCCAATTCGTCGGCACGCTGAAATGCCGTCAAAAAAACGGGTAAAATAAGGGGTAAGATATTTTTCCCTTGTAAAACATTGTGCAAACGGAACCTGTGCTTTGCGCCGTACAAAAGCGCCTTTTTGTCCGAAAAAGCGCCGCGCATTTTTTGCGCACTTATAATTTTTTCGGTTTCCGCTAAAATAACGGGAATAAACTGTACGGCGATGTTTATCATCAAAGCAAAGGTTTCTATCGGAATTTTAAAAAAACGCAGCGGATAAAGAAGGCGGCACAAAGCGTCGCTTATCTTTTTAGGAGCGGTGGTCGCATTTATAATCGATGAAGCTATAACGATATGTATAATGCGGCATACTATCCGAAGCCCCTGTACGATACCGTCCTTTGTAATATGTATAATACCGAAACTCCACAAACTGCCGCTTGTGCCGTAAAAAAGGCTGTTTAAGATAAAAATCACACATAAAAAAATCAGGGTGTTTTTGAGGCCGCAAAATAAAAGACGCAGAGGGGTATTCGACAGTACAATCGAAAAAAATACGGGTACCGATAATATTACAAAACCTGTGAGATTTTGCGTACACACCTCGGCGGCAATAAAAAAAAGGAGCGAAACGATTTTTGTTTGCGCCGCCAAGCCGTGCATAAAAGAGCTGCCGCTGTAAAATGTTCCGATATTTATGCGTTGCATCGGGCACCTCCTTTTTTTTGTATCCGTAAAAGGACTTCATCGAACAGGCTTGTATACCCGATGTGCGGTTTAAGCCGTATGCCTTTTTCGGCACAAGCTTGTACGATTTTTGCCGGCGTCGATGTTTCAATTCCGCTTTTTTGTAATAAGGCCGTATCCGACAGTATGTGTTGCGGGGTATCGCATTTTACTATACGCCCCTCTTTAAATACGGCGATACGGCTGCAATATTCGGCAAGACAGTCCGGAGCGTGAGAAATCATTACCACGGTTTTACCCTTTTTGTGTATGTTTTTAATGCAGCCGAATATGCTTTTGCGCGAAGAAGCATCAAGGCCTGAGGCGCTTTCGTCAAGCAGCAAGATATCGGGTTCGGATACGAGAACGCCTGCAATAGCGGCTTTGCGTTTTTCCCCGCCCGACAATGAGTAGGGGAAGCGCTCCGAAAATATTTCAGGCGCCAAATGTACTTGCCGCATTGCCGCATACACTTTTTCCTTCACTTGTTCGGCCGGCAATTTATATTTTTTTAATCCGAATGCAATGTCCGCAAAAACGGTTGAGGCGAAAAGCTGGTGTTCCGGATACTGAAATATAAATCCCGTTTTCGCTTTTGTTTGGGCGTATTCTATCGAGCCGGTTTCGGGAGTGATTAAACCGGCAAGGCAATGTAAAAAGGTTGTTTTACCGCTTCCCGTTGTTCCCATAATCCCCAAAAACTCGCCTCGGTTGATTTTTATGTTTATGTTTTGCAGGGCTTTGTGTTCGAATTCGGTGTTTTTAAGATATGTGTATGAAATATTTTTTACATCAATGCACATAATTGCTCCGCCAATTCGTCCACAGTTAGAGGACAGCTTGTAAGCTCAATGCCGTTTTTTTTCAAATCCAGATAAAACCGCACGCTTAAGGGAGGTTCCAATCCCGCCGACTGCAAAAGCTTTTCATCGGAAAAAATATCGCACGGCTTTCCGTCGGCCACGATTCGCCCTTTGTTAAAAACAAGAATGCGGTCGGCTTGAGCGGCTTCTTCGGCTGAATGCGTTATGATAATCAAGGTTTTATTTTTTTCGGCATGCATTTTGCGGATTTCATTCATAACTTCCGCTTTACCGCAAGGGTCGAGCATAGAGGTCGCTTCATCGAAAATGATAATGTCCGGCTTCATAACCAGCACTCCCGCAAGGGCGAGCTTTTGCTTTTGTCCGCCTGAAAGCATGGACGGAGATTTTTTTTCATAACCGGCCAAACCGACTTGTTCCAATGCCTTATGTACCAAACCGGGAATTTCGCCGGTCGGCCAATCGTAATTTTCAAGACCGAAAGCCGTATCTTCTTCGATAAGCGGCGAAACGAATTGATTGTCCGGATTTTGGAATACCATACCGCAGTGTTTCCGCAGTTCCCATAAACAATCGGGATTGCTTACATCGAAACCGGCGGTTTTTAATGTTCCCTTTCGGATTTTAAGCAAGCCGTTAATATGCCGTGCAAAAGTCGTTTTTCCGCTTCCGTTGGCACCGATAAAGGCTATAAACTCGCCTTTTTGTGCACAAAAGTTTATATCCTGCAGGGCGGGAGCCGTGTTTTCTTCGGGATATGAATAATCAATATGTTCGGCTTGTATTGTACTGTCGGTCATCGGTATCGTTCCGGATAGATAACTTTATCATCTCCTATTGTATGAATTCGGCAATCATCTCCGTACAATCGGGATAATAAATTCTGCTTCATTGTTGAATCGACTATACCTTGGTCTGCAACTTTTCCGTCATAAAATGCAACGACATCGGTACAAAACCATAAAATATGATTCGGGTCATGAGTGCATACGATAACGGTTCTTCCGGTTTTTACTATATCCGTGAGCAGTCTCCAAAGTAAGATTTGATTTTTAAAGTCAAGAGCGGACGCCGGTTCGTCTAAAATCATTAGGGGAGTTTTTTGCGCCAATGCCCGTGCTATAAAAACAAGCTGCCGCTGACCGCCGCTTAATTCGGTAACGGGTGTGTGTATGAACGGTTTTAGCCCGACCGCTTCAATAGCCTCATATGCCGCATCGTAATCTTTTTTTGCTACTCCGAATATTCCGCCCATATGAGGTGAACGTCCCATTAACACCAGTTCCAAAACGCTGAAAGCAAAGGAAACGGCGGTATCCTGCGGAACGTATGATACACAGCGGGCCATATGGGCCGGTTTCAGTTCTAGAGAATTGTGATTATCGATAAAAATTTCTCCCGCGTGGGGTTTTAAAAAATTCAAACAGCATTTGAAAAAAGTGGTTTTTCCGCTGCCGTTCGGTCCCAAAAAACCGCATAAGGCACCCTTGCGTACATTTACGCTTACTTTTTGAAGGATAGGGGTCTTTGTGTATGAGAATTCCAATTCGGAAGATTGAAGCATAAATTCGTTCATTTTGACAACTCTTTACGATTGGAGCGCAGAAGGAATAATAAAAAGGGGGCTCCGGCGATTGATGTGATGATTCCGACAGGAATTTCAGCTGTTGTAAGGGTTCGTGCCAATGTATCGCAAAGGATTAAATATAAGGCGCCCAATATTGCGGACACGGGGACAACAAAACGATTATCCGGTCCCATCAAAAGCCGTGCCGCGTGTGGCATCATTAAACCTATCCATGCGATAATTCCGGCTCCCGAAACGGATACGGAAGTAAGCAGGGTTGCTAAAACAATAAAAATGAATTTATAACGTTCCGGATGAATACCCAAGCTTTGCGCATCGCGGTCGCCTAAAGATAAAAGATTAAGTTTCCACGAAAGAATCCAAATCAAAAAAAAGCCTGCCAATATAAAGGGAGCGTTTAATTGTATATCACTCCATGTTGAATAATATAGTCCGCCCATCATCCAAAATGTTATTTCACGTAATTGCGTATCTTCACTTACATATTTGATAAGCGAAACAAAGGCGGAAAATATGGAACCGACTATAACACCCGACAAAATAAGGGCCACAACCGGTACTCCGCTTTTATTTCGCGCAAGCAAATAAGAAATTGCTACCGCTGCAAGCGAAAAAATAAATGCACTGACTGAAACACTTAAAAAGAATGTGTTAAAAACAATACCGACTGCAGCACCGAAGGCTGCTCCCGAAGAAGCTCCCAAAATAAAGGGCTCTACAAGAGGATTGCGGAAACAGCCCTGATATGCGGTTCCTGCAGCCGAAAGAGCAAAGCCTATAAGCATTGCATTTAAAACACGGGGGAAACGTATTGTCCAAAAAACAATTTCATCCATTTTCGTTATAGCAGTGTTTTTCCGTCCGAAAAATTTAAAAAGCAGAATTTCCCCGATTTTTTTAAGAGAAATAGCATAATTTCCGGCTGTCAGTGCATAGACAATGCATACAATAAGCATAAGAAGCAATAAAGCAATAAAAATCTTTTTTTGTTTTATTGCGGCCGAATTAAAAATCATATTCTACAGTCCAGTCCAATATTTGTTCGCTTCTCAATGCCTCGGCATCTTTATCGTTTACGTTATATACGTCTTTATAAAACTGTAAAACAAATTTATGAACTTTAATGTCTTTAAATTTATCAGGATATGCCGCTTTTGCAATAATCAGCATGTCTATGGGGTATTCAACGCGGCGGGCACAATTCATCGGTGACCAGGGCATTGCATAGACCCGTTTATTTTTTACCGCTTTTAATTCCTGCAAAATTTGAAAATCGGGTGATTCATATAATTCGCGCGGGGGGTGATACCCGTTTGATGTAGGAAGCACAATTACATCGGGATTCAATGAGTATAATTGTTCGGCACTCATAATGACGCCGGAGCCTTTACCGGTAAAGGCATTTTTTGCATTTGCGATTCCTTCAATTATATACGATTCGGGTGTGTTGACGCCGGAAACGGAACCGGCCGCACCTTTTTTTCTTACATTCGGGTTTAATCCCAAATAAAGCATACTGACTTTATTCTTTTCTTTTATAGTTGCGGTTCGTTTGCGGATCATTTTTTCGGTTGAGTCCAAATAATCAAATAATTTTAAAGCTTTTTCTCTTTGACCGAATATATCGCCGAGAACCCGCATTTCTTCCCTCATCGAGGAAAGCTCGGCTTTATTGTAGTAATTCGGCGAAAAAATTACTACAAGCGGAATGCCTAATGCTTCAATCGTACCGATAGTTTTTTCAACAGCTTCGGGATTTGCGCCGCGCAATGTACAATCGCCGACACGAAGGATAACCAGCTGCGGATTTGCACTTGCAAGCGTTTCGTAATTTATAATATTGCCTTGTGGTGAATTTATGCAGGGTAAATCGTTCAGCCACGGATGCAGATATTTCATAGTATTCCAACCGCGCAGCGTATATTCTTCTCCGCCGACTGTTGTAAAACTGTATTTATAGTCACGCTTCATCGACCATGATCCGATAACCGTCACCTTGTTTATGACGCCTAAGTGAGTCATAACTCCTTCAACAAAACCGTCACTGATAGTGGCAATGCGTTCAAGATTATCCGGAACGGAAACATTTACACCGCGCATATCGGTTACGATTATATCTTTTGCATTAAGAGATACAAAACTTACAACTAAAATAATAATACCGACGATTTTTTTCATAACGACCTCCGTTTAAAATAAAAAAGTACATTAATGGCGGCCGATTCATCTTTCGCCCATAGCTCCATGCTAAGATTGGTGTAGAAATATAAAATTGAAATGTGTGTTAATACAGTCCGTTCACGGAAAACATATACGCTTCATACGTATAATTGAATAGTAATTGTAAACGGAATGCGTAAAGAGGTCAAGCATAAAACAATGGGAGATGCGTCTAATGGGCGTTATTGTTTAACCGCTCGGTTTAAACCTTGTATTATCCGGCTCTTTGTGCTACAATTTTTTTATGAAAAAGAAAATTATCCCGTGTTTATTTATTTTCGCTTTATCTTTACTCCCCTTGTTTGCCGATTTTAAATCGGATTACGAATTGTATATCCGAAGCGAAAACCTCGAAAAGCTTGAGTCTATTCTCCCCCAATGGGAACAAGCGGAACCGAATAATCCGGAAATGTTTATCGCTTATTTTAACTACTATCTTTTAAAAGGACGCAGTTCCGGATTAACGATAGATACGGTCCCTCCGGAGTCGGGAACTTCAATAGCTTTCAGCGATCCCGATACCGGAGAAACGGTCGGCTATATCGGCGGACAAACTTCATACGATAGGGCACATACCGAAACGGCTTTGGAATATTTAAATAAGGGCTTGGCAATCGCGCCTGAACGCTTGGATATGCATTTCGGTCAAATAACGATTTTGGGCGAACTGAAAGAATATAATCGTATGGCCGAAAAAATTATTGAAGTATTCGGCGTTGCACAAAAAATAAATCATAAGTGGCTTTGGTCTAATAATGAGCCGATGGGCAATGACGCCGAAAATATTATGCTTGAAAGCATAAACGATTATCATGCACTTTTATTGACGGCAAAGGATACCAAGGCAAAAGAAGCTGAAATAAAGGTTTGTTTGGCGCAGACAAAAGCCTATCCGAAAAATATCTATGCCTACAATTTTTTAGGCGCAGTCTATATGCAAACGGGTGAGGATAAAAAGGCTTTGGAAGCTTTTTTAGCGGCCGAAAAAGTCAATCCTTCCGACGGGATTGTATTGGGAAATATAGGAAAATGGTATGCGGATCACGGCGATACACAAAATGCAAAAAAATACTACAAAAGAATGCTTAAAGATCCGGATACTCGGATACAGAAATTCGCCCGAAAACGGCTTGATGAATTGGATAAAAAATAAAACAGTGCGGCATTCGGGCAGGGCAGCCGAAAAATTATCCGGCTTTCGGAACGGCCCGCCCTTATGCATACGTATTATTCGGCAAGAGCCTTTACCGTTTTGTATGCCTCCAAATCGGTATACAGTTCGGCTTTGTAAGGATTGCGCTTTGTTTTTTTCATTTTATAAATCATATAAACAAACACCGTGGCATTTATTAAAAGAGCCGCAAGGCTTATTATAAAATAAATCGTTTCATTATATGTTGACTGTACGGCAAAGCGGCCTTCGTCCAAAAAGAGGGGGAAGGTTTGCGCAAACATACACCACAATGCCAATGTTTGTGCGCGGTGCTGAAGCCATGCGCCCTTACCCAAAGTGAATGCACAGGCAGTCGGAGCTATCAGCAGGGCTAAACCGCAGTACCACGAATGACCAGGAAGGCAGTTGTATCATAGTTTATTGTAATCTTAACCTGTGAAATTGTCAGTTATTTTTCATAAAAAACCGTTTTTCCGCTTGACTTTTATCTGAAAGTCCGTTAGGTTTTTCTTATTAGACCGACTGACGGTCTAATAAAGCGGACAAAAAGTACATGAGGGGGAAGGGGTGCGCATTATAAAAGATGCCGATATAAGAAAAAATGAAATTCTGGATGCGGCGCAACAACTGTTTTTTACCAACGGCTACGATAATACTTCTACAAACGCAATCCTTGAAAAATGCGGCATTGCCCGCGGCACCCTTTATTATCACTTTAGATCAAAAGAAGAAATCCTTGACGGCATAATCGGCCGCATAACGCAAAAAATGCTTTCGGATGCCGAAAAAGCCGCTTCGGATACATCGCTTTCCGCTTACAAACGCTTATTGGAAGCTCTTATTGCCTTGGATTTCGGCGGCCGATACGCCCCTCTTATTGAGCATATTCACAAGCCGCAAAACGCGCTTATGCACCGTAAAATTCAGGCAGTCTTATTGCGCGGAATTCCTTCGGTACTGACATCCGTTATAAAAGACGGTATTGCAGAAGGAGTTTTTGCAACCGAATATCCGTATGAAAGCTTGGAAATGATTGTTTCGTACATAAGCACGGTTATGCACGGAGATATTATCGAATTGTCGAACGAAGAACGTATCCAAAAGATGAAATCCCTTGCTTTTAACTGTGCGCGCCTTTTCGGTATGAAGCAAAGCGGTTCAAAGCTTGTTGCGGCCGTTTTCGGTATTGAAGATACATATGCGTAAAAACCGTAACATAATTGTATAAAAGCCGTATGAAACGGCGGGGAGTTTTATGGAAAAATTCAAGGTTATCGAAATTAAAAAAAGCGTGTATGAAAGCAACGAAAAACGTGCGGATGCGCTGCGCAGCGACTTAAAAAAAGACAAGGTTTTTTTACTAAATTTAATGTCGTCGCCGGGTTCGGGAAAAACCACGACGTTGATGCGCACGATAGAAGCGCTTAAAGACGAAATGAAAATCGGCATTATAGAAGCCGACCTCGATTCGGACGTCGACGCACACACAATCGCTTCTACGGGCGCAAAGGTTATTCAAGTACATTCGGGCGGTATGTGCCACTTAACCGCCGATATGACAAAACAGGGCTTGGATGAACTGGGCGCTTCGGGACTGGATTTGGTTGTTTTGGAAAATATAGGAAACCTTATCTGTACGGCCGAATTCGATACGGGGGCGGTAAAAAGCGCAATGATTTTAAGCGTTCCCGAAGGCGACGACAAACCTTTAAAATATCCGCTTATGTTTAAGGTTGTAGATGTTATCCTTGTCAATAAAATCGACGCAGCCGAATTTTTCAATTTCAATATGGATGTTTTTAAAGGACATATCAAAAAACTGAACCCGAATGCGAAAATCTTTCCGATTTCGGCAAAAACCGGTGAGGGAATCGATACATGGGCGGATTATTTACGGACGGAAATCCGCTTATGGCAAAAGGATTAAAGGATTATAGGTTAAACAAAAAGGAGACACAATTATGGTAAAAGAACGGGTATTGGATTTTGCCAATCATATCAACAGGACGAAAAGGGGCGCAAAGGGCGCGATTACCGAAACCGATCCCGAATACAGAATTTTGGAGCCGGTCGTATCGAACGAAATGGCCGATGTGGGGATGTTTCTTGAGCTGCGCAAACCCAAAAGCGCAGAAGAAGTTGCTTTATTATCGGGAAAGCCCGTAGAAGAGGTTTCAAAACTGCTGTGGGAGTTGGCCGACTGCGGCGCATGCTTTATAAATAAAATCGACGGTACGGATAAGTATTGGCTCGATTTGTGGATTCCCGGCGTTATGGAAATGATGGTTAACCATAAAGAAAACGTGCGAAAATATCCGCAAATAGCCGAAGCTTTTGAAGCATACGGCCGGGTGCGCGGGCCTAAAACCGCAGGCTTGTTTCCCGTCGGTATGGGCTTAATGCGCGTTATTCCGATTGAACATTCGATTTCCGGAGAAACGAGGCGCGCCTCTTATGAAGAAGTTTCGATGTATCTTAACGAAAACGATTTGTTTTCGGTTTCCGATTGTTCGTGCCGTACCGCCCGCGAAATTATGGGGGAGGGCTGCGGCCACTTAAAAGAAGATATGTGTATTCAACTGGGGCACGCCGCCGAATACTATATAAGAACGGGACGCGGACGGCAAATTACGCGCGAAGAAGCTTTTGAAATTATCAAGCGCGCCGAAGAAAACGGCTTAATGCACCAGATTCCGAATACGGACGGGCCGGGTAAAACACATGCTATTTGCAACTGCTGCGGTTGTTCATGCTTTTCTCTTCGTACCGCAACGATGTTTTACAACAACGATATGGTGCGTTCAAACTATGTGTCGCATGTCGATAAAGACAAGTGCGTTGCCTGCGGCGAATGTGTCGAACATTGCCCCGTAAACGCCCTCAAGGTCGGTCAAAAGCTGTGTACGGTCAATCCCGTTAAAAAGAAAAAAACGCCGACTCCCCGCGACCGCGAATGGGGGCCTGCCGATTGGAACACCGATTACCGTACCAATGCGAAGGTTGCCGAAGAAGGCGGTTCGAGCCCCTGTAAGGCCGAATGCCCCGCACATATCGGTATTCAAGGCTATATAAAGCTTGCTTCACAGGGAAAATACAAAGAAGCATTGGAGCTTATCAAATTTGAAAATCCCTTTCCGGCGGTATGCGGGCGCGTGTGTCCGCGCTATTGCGAATCGGCATGTACGAGAGGCGATCTTGACGAGCCCATTGCAATAGACGATATTAAAAAGTTTATCGCCGAACAGGATATGAATACCGAACACCGCTTTGTTCCGCGCAAAAAGCATGATTACAGCGATAAAAAAATCGCCGTTATCGGTGCAGGCCCTGCCGGTCTTTCGTGCGCGTACTATCTTGCGGTTGAAGGCTACTCGGTAACCGTTTTTGAAAAAGAAAACCGTCTCGGCGGTATGCTTACCCTCGGTATTCCCGAATTCCGCCTTGAAAAAAAGGTTGTGGATGCGGAAATCGATATTTTGCGTGAATTGGGAGTCGAATTCAAGACAAATACGAATGTGGGAACGGATGTAACGCTTGACGAACTGCGCTCTCAAGGGTACAAAGCCTTTTTCCTCGGAATCGGGGCGCAGGGCGGCCGTAAACTGAATATAGAAGGCGAAGACGCCGAAGGCGTTATGACCGGCGTTGACTTTTTACGCAAAGTCAATTCGGGTTCCGATTTAAAATTAAACGGTACGGTTATCGTTATCGGCGGCGGAAACGTCGCCATAGACGTTGCCCGTACCGCAGTCCGTGTCGGTGCGGATGAAACGGATATGTATTGCCTCGAAAGCCGCGAAGAAATGCCCGCCCTCGAAGAAGAAATCGAAGAAGCCTTTGCCGAGCATATTGCAATCAATAACTCATGGGGGCCTAAACGCATTATCGTCGAAAACGGCCGCGTTGCGGGAGTCGAGTTTAAAAAATGCGTTTCGGTTTTCGATAAAGACAAGCGATTTAATCCCGTATTCGACGAAAATCAAACGAAAACGGTTAAAGCCGATTTTGTGCTTTTGTCCGTCGGACAGGCGATAGAGTGGGGCGATTTGCTTAAGGGAAGTAAGGTTGAATTAAACCGCAACAATACCGTCAAAGCCGATGCGCAAACCTTCCAAACGGCTGAAAGCGATATCTTTGCAGGCGGCGATGCTTTAACCGGCCCGAAATTCGCTATTGACGCCATTGCGGTCGGAAAGGAAGGGGCGATTTCGATTCACCGCTTTGTGCAGCCCGGTCAAAGTTTGGTTTTAGGACGCATTAAGCGCGATTACCGCCCGCTCGACAAAGAAAACTTAAAGCTTGAAGGCTACGACCGCTTGCCCCGGCAAAAGCCCGCAGAAACGGCTTCTTCAAGCAAGTTTAAAGATACGCGCGGCGTTTTTACCGAAGAGCAAATCAAAAAAGAAACGGAACGCTGTTTGGGCTGCGGCGCGACCGTTACCGACGAATATATATGCGTCGGCTGCGGCCAGTGCGTAACCCGCTGTAAATTCGACGCGATTTCCCTCGTTAAAAAATACGATAGGGGAGCCGTCGAGTTAAAGGATTTACGCCCCTCAGTTGTAAAACATGCGATAAAGCGCAAATTGGTTATTACCGCAAAAAAACCGCTGCGTTTTGTCGAATCCGTTTTGTCGCCCGATAAGGGAAAAAACAGGCCGTCAAAGGTGTAAGGATTTTTTTAATATCCGGAAAAACGGCTTTTATGACGTTTTTCCGGCGGGTGCCGATATTTCGGCGGAAAAAAGTATAATCGGTTTTTACTGCCGGTTTACAGTTTTTTCTATTTCCGTATATACGTCGGCAAGGGGAATGTTTTGACTTCGCGCAATACGGGCGGCATCCTCATATTCGATTTTGCTTTTTTGTATGCTGCCGCTTTGAGCGGTTTTTATGCGCACACTGCCGTAGGGCGTTTGTACCGTTTTTTCGCTTCGGGGAAGCATACGGCGCAGACAGGATTTTTCGCGTACGCCCAGCGTACCGGTATGACGGAGTATAAGATCCGCCATGCGCGAGCTTTCGGCAGGCAGACAAAGACAGGTAAGCATTACTGCAGGCCGTGATTTTTTCATACCGATCGGAGTTGTAAATACGTCCAAGGCACCGTTTTCGAATAAGATTTCCGCGGCAAAAGCAAGGGCTTCGCCCGTCATATCGTCTATATTACAGGAAAGCTCTATTATCCGTTCCGTGTTTTCGGCATTTTCGGTATGTTCGGCCGCTTCCGTATTTTGCGGGGCTGCGTCTTTGCAAACCGTTCCCCAAAAGGCTCGAAGGCAGTTTGCCTGCGGAAAATCCTTTGTCCCCATGCCGTAACCGATTGCCGAAATCTTCATTCCGGGAAGCCTCTCAAAACTTGCCGCAAAATGAGCGAGCAGGGCGGCTCCCGTCGGCGTACATAATTCGCCTTGAACCGTTCCGGCATATGCAGGAATACCGCGTAAAATGCGGGCTGTAGCGGGGGCCGGGACGGGCAGGATACCGTGTGCGCAGTGCACATGTCCGCTTCCGACATTAACCGGAGAAGCGATTATTGTATCGGGGGAAAGTTCATCGATAAGCATACAAACGGCGGTTATATCGGCCAATGCATCGGCAGTTCCCACTTCGTGAAAATGAATGTTGTCGATACTTGTATTATGAACATAACTTTCGGCTTCGGCAATTAAAGCGTATACCGCTTCAATATCGGCTTTAACTTTATTGCTTACTTGTAAGGCGGCAATGCGTTTTTTTATATCGGCAAAGGACGAATGGCTGTGCGTGTGCTCATGGTCGTGCGGATGCTCATGATTGTGAGAGTGTCCGTGTTCGTGCGAATGTTCATGACAGTGGTCGTGCGGATGTATATGCTCATGGCCGTGCGGATGCTCATGATTGTGAGAGTACTCGTGGTTGTGTGTGTGTTCATGTGTATGTGTATGGCCGGGGGCATCGATACTTTTTTCTTCTTCACCGTTTACGCATACCTTGAATTTTGTTCCGGTTATGCCGCATTTTATGTTTTTTTCGGCCGAAAAACGGACTTCTTCCAGGCCGATGTCATTCAGTTTTGTACAAAATTCCGCGCTGTCCGGAATCAATTCCAAAAGGGCGCCTGCAAGCATATCGCCCGAAGCTCCCATCGCGCATTCAAGGTATAAGGTTTTCATCGATTTCTCCTATTGACTCATACGGTTTATCATACCGGCAAGATAACCGGCCCCGAATCCGTTGTCTATATTTACTACGCTGACTCCGCTTGCGCAGGAGTTGAGCATGGCCAAAAGGGCTGCCAAACCGTTAAACGAAGCGCCGTAGCCGACACTTGTCGGAACCGCGATAACCGGGCAATCGGCCAAACCTCCTATAACGCTTGCAAGGGCTCCTTCCATACCGGCAACGGCGATAATAACGCGCGCACTCATAATGCAGTCGAGGTTGGAAAGCAGGCGGTGTAAGCCGGCAACTCCGACATCGTAGAGGCGCACAACCCTGTTGCCGAAAAATTCGGCGGTACGGGCGGCTTCTTCGGCAACGCTCATATCGCTCGTCCCGGCCGAAGCTACTACGATATTGCCTTTTCCCTCGGCTTCGGGCATGGTACCGATAATGCCCAGCCGGCTGATTGTATCGTAGTGCATTTTATGCGTTTTTTGCAGTACTGCGGCCTTTTCTTCGGATAAGCGCGTTATAAGCACAGAGGTCTCACCGTTTGCACAAAGAGAGTCGGCTATAAAAGCGATTTGTTCCGCAGTCTTCCCTTCGCCGTAAATAACTTCGGCTTCTCCCTGTCTTATTGCACGGTGATGATCGGGCTTTGCAAAATTTAAATCGTCAAAGGGTTTTTTCTTTAATAAAAGATGAGCATCCTTTGCAGAAAGCTTTCCCGATTCAACCTGCTCCAAAATCGCCAAAATATCCTGTGCTGCCATATAAATTCCTTTACCGTCCTTTTAAATCCAACACAACTGCGGAAAAATCGTCCGCCAAAAGTGAGCGTATCGTTTCCCTTTCGCGCACTACCTTTTTCATTTGGCTCTCGCGCACCTCTATACGCGCCGTGTTTCCGTCAAGGCGGATTCTGAAATCACTGAAACCCAAGCGGGCGAGCTTGCTTTCCGATTTTTCCATAAGGCGCAGTTTTTCTTCCCGTATGGGCGTTCCGCAGGGAATGCGAGTCGCCAAACATGCATACGAGCTTTTATTCCACGTAAACAAATGCGCTTTTTTTGAAAGTACGCGCACGTCCGCCTTTGTAATGCCGCATTCGCGTAAGGGGGACACTATACCCAGCTCTTCCAAAGCTTTTATACCCGGCCTGTCGGATGCCAGATCCGAAGCATTTGTACCGTCGATAACCAAGGTATAACCGTCTTCGCCCGCCCGTTTTTTGAGAAGCGAAAACAACAGTTTTTTACAATGATAACAGCGCTTGTCCGTATTTTCGGCAATTAAGGCATCCGACAGCGTATCGGCTTCGACAATTTTTAAGCCTATGCCGCACAGCGCGCACAAACGCTGTGCATCCTCCAATTCAAACTGCGGCTGAAAGGGGCTTTTTATAAAATAGGGCTGAATGTCCGCTCCGTTTTTGAGCGCCGCATATAAAAGATATGCCGAATCCGTACCGCCTGAAAAGGCGAGGGCGGCCTTAGGATGAGTACGGAAAAAGTCAAGCAGCGCCCTGCGCTTTGAACCGAAATACGGCATATCAGTTTTGTGCGGTTTTTTTTATTTCTTCAACCGCTTTTTTTATCATTGTTGCAATATCCATATCGGCAATACCGATAATCGAATTTTTACAGCGGTTGACCGGCAGTAAAATACGCAGGGCAGGACTTTGTCCGACGGCAGCCGCCATTGCAGGAGTTATCTCACCGAGCAAAGAATCGGCTATAACGATTCCCATCGGCCCTGCGATAATGTCCGCACTGCGGCAGCCGACAATGACTGCGTTTTCACCGGTAGCCCCGTTATCGGCTCCCGCCTTAATCATTGCCGAGGTTGCAATACTGTTTGTTCCTACCGCCGTTATAGATACTTCGGGCAGGGCTTTACGGATCTCTTCTACAAGCTGCTTTCCGATGCCGCCGCCCTGTCCGTCAATAACCAAAATATGCATGTTTGTTACAAATTCCTTTGTCAGTGTCTATCCGTTATTTTGCCGCAGCCTTGTAAATTGCTGCAAGGTCTTCATATTGCAGTTTTTTAAAAGAGCCGACCGTTCTTGTTTTTCCGAAACAGCATTTCAAGGACAGGGTTTCGATTTGTTCTTCCGTTAAATCGATGTTCATTTCCTTTACCGAAACGGGCATATTGATTGAACGGAAAAAGTTTTCCATAGCTTCGATGCCTTTTAAGGCCGCTTTTTCGCTGCCGGTGTCGCTTATGCCGAAGACATTGCGTGCAAGCTGCGCAAAGCGCTCGGGGTTTTCTTTGTAGACGTAGCGTGCCCAGCTTCCCCATACTGCGGCAAGACCCGCACCGTGGGTAATGTCGAACATACCGCCTAATTCGTGTTCGATTTGATGGGTTGCCCAGTCGCCGGTTCCGTTGCCGCAGCCGGTTAATCCGTTGTGAGAAAGGCTTCCCGCCCACATAATTTGAGCACGCGCGTTATAATCTTTCGGTTTGTCTTTTAAAATCAGGGCATTTTTTATAACGGTTTTGATTATGCTTTCGGCAATGCTGTCGGTAATCATATTTTCGCCGGATACTTCATGTGCAGGGTAAAAATAGCGCTCAAGGGTGTGCATAATGATGTCGGTACAGCCGCTCATCGTTTGCCATTCGTCGAGGGTTGCCGTCAATTCGGGATTCATAACGGCAAAACGGCAGCGTCCGTATTCGGAACTGTAACCGCGTTTGAGCCATCCGTCTTCGTTTGTAATAACCGAAGAATCGCTCATTTCGCTTCCGGCCGCCGCAATCGTCAGTACCGAACCGACGGGAAGACAGCCTGCAGGCTCTACTTTTTTGAGGAAAATGTCCCACACGTCTCCTTTTGTTACAACTCCGTAGCCGATAGCCTTTGCCGAGTCCAAAACGCTTCCGCCTCCGACGGCCAAAATAAAGTCAACCCCTTCTTTTTTGCATAAGGCTATACCTTCGCGCACCAAAGAAAGGCGGGGGTTCGGCACAACGCCGCCGAGAAGTACATAGTCGATGTGTTCGGCTTTTAAAGAATCGCATATTCTGTCCAAAAGGCCCGAACGCTTTGCACTTCCGCCTCCGAAGTGTACGAGTACTTTTTTGCAGTTTTGCGCTTTAACGAGCGCACCCGTTTGTTTTTCGGCATCTTTTCCGAAAATTACCTTTGTGGGTGTCCAATAATTAAAATTGTTCATTATATTCCTCCTATCGGGCGATTGTTTTTTTACCGCCGAAATAAATGGTGTCCGACTTTTGTCAAGTCGGATTTTCAAGTTCTTTAAGCCACAACGAAGCCTGTGCGTCGCTGGGCATGGAAAAACTTGTGCGCGGCGAAAGCGATACCGTTCCGACCGATATACCGTCGCTCATGCACGAGCGTTTAAATTGGTTTGTAAAAAAACGCCGGTAAAAAAGTGCAAGTTTTTCTTTTATATAGCCGGCTTTGTATTCACCTTGAAAAGCGCATTCGGCTAAAAACAGTATTTTGCGCGGCGAAAAGTTCCGCCTTACAACATAGTACAAAAAGAAATCATGCAGCTCATAGGGACCCAGTATATCTTCGGTTTTTTGCGCAATGTGTCCGTTTTCGGCGGGCAAAAGTTCGGGGCTTACGGGCGTTTGCACAATGTCTGTAAGGATTGCCGCCAACTTCGCTGCTGCAAGTTCGGCCGCATACAGCACAAGTTCCCGCGCAAGTGTTTTGGGAATCGAAGCGTTTACATTGTACATCGACATATGATCTCCGTTATAGGTTGACCAGCCGAGCGCCGATTCGGAAAGGTCTCCCGTACCGATAACAAGGCCGCCTGTCTTGTTTGCGCTGTCCATAAGTATTTGCGTGCGTTCGCGCGCTTGAGCATTTTCGTACACGCTGTCGTGCACGTCCTCGCTTGCGCCTATATCGTTTAGGTGCGCCCTTACGGCCGTTTGTATATCGATTTCTTTAAAGCTTACGCCTAAAACGGAAGCAAGCCTTTCGGCATTGTTTTTTGTCCGAGAGCTTGTGCCGAAGCAGGGCATCGAAAAAGCGTGTATTGCCGAGGGGGAAAGGCCGCAGATTTTAAATGCATCGACTGCGGCAAGGAGTGCAAGGGTTGAATCCAAACCGCCCGAAAGACCTATAACCGCTTTCTTTATACCCGTGTTTTTAAGCCGCTCGGCCAAACCCGAAGCTTGAATGGACAACACTTCTTCGCAGCGCTCTTTTCGTTCCGCAGGATTTTCGGGAACAAAGGGAAGCCGCGAAATGTGCCGCTTCAGTCCCTGTTTTACGGCCGTTTTGTTTTTGCGGTTTTGCACATCCTTATCCGTACCGTTTGCGGGTTCGGGCGCAGCGGCTTCGATAATGTGCATGTTAGGTATTTGCGAAGCCGAAAGGCGCCCGTATTCGGCAGAACGGCGAAGCCGTTCATTTTCAAGAAGTTCTATGTCGACATCCTGCACAAGATAGCCGTCCGCTTCGCCGAGTGCGCCCGTTTTGTCGTTATTGCGCCCATTCCCGTTTGCCCGGAAATCGGCTCGAAAATCGCTTTGTGCAAGAACCGTGCCGTTTTCAAAAATACCGTTGTGGGCGCGGAACACAAAATCGGTTGCCGATTCTCCGCTTCCCGCATTGGCACAAACGCACACAGAGGCACACCGTTCGGACAGGGCGCACAGGGCACATGCTTTCCGCTTTGCGCTTCCTACAATAAAGGGCTCGGCCGCCGGGTTCAGTATAATGTGCGCAGCCGTTAAACCGGCATGTGCGTACACGCGGCTTTGAAGGGCGCTGATACCTGCTCCATACACGTCTTCTCCGATTAGGACTCCGATATATATGTCCCGTTCTCCGCTTCCGTTTATTCCGCTTGTACCGCAGGACATCCGTATAAGGATATCCGTTCCGAAGGGAATGCCGGTATGGGAGCCGATACTGATAACTTGGCCGTGCCCGGCGGGAAAACCGGGGGCGGCCGCCGAACCGCAGGTAAAATACCGCCGTTCGTTGTAAAAGCTTCGGCCGCCGATATGCGTTTTAGGCACCGCCGCTAAAATGCGCCCCCGGTATATAAAAACCGCACAATTAAAAAGCGCACCGCCTGAAAGAAGGGGAGCGCCTACCGCATAGAGAATCGGACAGTCCTTTGTGCGCTCCGCAAGTTCCGTCAGGGTACGGCAGACACTGTGTATTAAGTTTGTTTGAAAAAACAAGTCCGCACAGGTTGCTCCCGTAATCGACAATTCCGGAAACACCGTACATTCAGCGCCGTCTTTTTCGGCCCTTTTGAGCAGCTTGACAATTTCATCCGCATTGTGCTTACAATCCGCAATTTTAAGGCGCGGGCTTGCACAGGCAACCCTGAAAAATCCGTATTCCATCCCTTTAAGTATAAAGCAAAAAAGGTAAATAGTGAAGGGCTAGCGCCGTATGCTTGCCTTTGATATTCGGGTATCCCGATATCGCTTGATATACCTCTTGTTCAAAACGCGATAAACTTTTACAATAAGCTCCCCGATATATTGAATTTATCCTAAGGAGAATTTATGGCTGTTAAAGAAATAAGTGCGGATATGTTTGAAAAAGAAGTACTTAAATCGACAAAACCGGTTCTTGTCGATTTTTATGCGCCTTGGTGCGGAGATTGCCGCCGTATTATGCCGGCTTTGGATGCAATTGCCGAAGCCAATGCGGAGCGTTTTGATATAATAAAAGTTAATACCGACAAGGCTCCCGCTCTATCGGAAACTTATGCGGTAAAAGCGCTGCCGACTTTGCTTGTTTTTAAAAACGGAACCCACGGTTCACGAATCACCGAACCTTCGTCCAAAAATGAAATCGATCAGTGGCTCAAAGGAGAACTTCAATGATATACGATGTTGTTATTATCGGCGGCGGTCCGGGAGGTTATACCGCTGCCCTGTACTGCGTGCGTGCCGGATTGAGCGCACTTTTACTCGAAAAACTGTCGCCGGGCGGTCAAATGGCGGTTACTTCAGTTATCGATAATTATCCGGGATTTGAAAACGGTATAGACGGATTCGATTTGGGACAAAAAATGAAAGCTTGTGCAGACCGTTTCGGTGCAAAAACCCTGCTTGCACAAGTGTTTTCGGTGGATTTAAAATCGGATATAAAAAAGATTGAAAGTTCTGAAGGTGTATTTGAAGCGAAAACCGTAGTAATCGCAACGGGGGCTTCACCGCGAAAATTGGGATTAAAAGAAGAAGATTCTCTTGCCGGCAGAGGAATTGCCTATTGTGCTACCTGTGACGGTATGTTTTTTAAAAATAAAACGGTTGCCGTTATCGGCGGCGGAAATTCCGCAGTAGAAGATGCTTTATATTTAAGCAATATATGTAAAAAGGTATATCTTATTCACCGCCGCAATGAATTGCGCGCCGCTTCCGTATACGGCTCCGCTTTGGAAAAAGCAGAACGCATAGAGATTGTATGGAATGCGGTTGTAAAAAAAGTTTTACATGAAAATGTCGTAACGGGTATTACCGTTGAAGATACGGTAAGCGGAAAACTTTCCGATATTGCCTGTGACGGTGTCTTTGTTGCGGTAGGCCGCATTCCGAATACGGAATTGGTTAAAGATGTTCTCAAAACGGATGCAAGCGGTTATATTATTGCAGATGAAACAACCCGTACCGATATTCCCGGTGTGTTTGCCGTAGGGGATGTCCGTACCAAACCTCTGCGTCAAATTGTAAATGCTTGTGCCGACGGTGCTTGTGCGTCAAAATTTATAGAAGAATATATACGCACGGGAAACATTTGAAAATATAAAAGCGGTTAAAATATGGCTTATATATTAAACTTCACCTTTTTGCCGCTGTCTTTATAGTATTCGCTCCGCAGTTCTTTTACCTGCTCGTCGGCAAGGTAGTCGTCAAAGTTCATCATGCGGTCGATAATGCCTGCGGGGGTGATTTCTATAATGCGGTTTGCAACCGAACTTATAAACTCGTGGTCGTGGCTGTTAAACAGTATAACGCCGGGAAAATCGGTTAAAGCTTCGTTTAAGCTGGTGATGGCTTCCAAGTCCAAGTGATTGGTCGGTTCGTCCAAAATCAATACGTTGGCGCCGGAAAGCATAAGCTTTGACAGCATACAGCGCACCTTTTCGCCTCCCGACAATACGCGAACGGGCTTTAAGGATTCGTCTCCGGTAAAAAGCATGCGCCCTAAAAATCCGCGCACGTATGCGTCGTCCTGTTCGGGCGAATATTGGCGAAGCCAATCGGTGATATTCAAATCGTTTTCAAAATGTTCGGAGTTGTCTATCGAAAGGTAGGCGTGGGTACAGGTTTGCCCCCAATAGACGTCTCCCGAATCCGGCTTAATCGTTTCGCTTATAATGTCGAAAAAGGCGGATTTTGACTTGTGTTCCAAACCGACAAAGGCTATTTTATCGGTTTTATTGACAACCAAACTGAAGTCCTTTAAAAGGGTGATTCCCTCGTGAGCGTAATTCAGTTTTTCGACACGCAGCACATTGTTGCCGATGTCGCGCGAGGGCTTAAAGTTTACATAGGGAAATTTGCGGCTTGTAACCTGCAATTCTTCCAAGGCCAGCTTGTCGTATATTTTTTTGCGGCTTGTCGCCTGACGGCTTTTTGCGGCGTTTGAGGCAAAGCGCAAAATAAACTCGCGCAAATCCTTCATTTTTTCTTCGCGCTTTTTAGCCTGATCCTTTGCCTGGCGCTGCATAATTTGGCTCATTTGATACCAAAAGTCGTAGTTACCCGTAAACTGGCTGATTTTACCGTAATCGATGTCGCAAATAGAGGTACATACCGAATTCAAAAAGTGGCGGTCGTGGCTGACGACAATGACGGTGTTCGGAAAATCGATTAAAAAATCTTCAAGCCAGGTAATGGATTCCAAATCCAAACCGTTGGTCGGTTCGTCCAAAAGGAGGATATCCGGCTCTCCGAAAATGGCTTGGGCAAGCAAAACGCGCACCTTTTGGCTTTCGTCAAGCTCGCTCATCATGCGGTTGTGGTATTCTTCTTCAAGTCCCAAACCCGAAAGCATTTGCTCGATTTGGTTTTCGGCTTCCCAGCCGCCCAATTCGGCAAATTCGGCTTCAAGTTCGCTTGCGCGGATGCCGTCTTCTTCGCTGAAGTCCTCTTTTGCGTAAATTGCTTCGCGTGCTTTGGCACATTCGTACAGTTTCGGGAAGCCCGACATTACCGTGTCCTTTACCGAAAACCCGTCAAAGGCAAAGTGGTCCTGCTTGAGAACCGCCATGCGCTCGCCGGGTGTCATAATGATTTGACCCGAATCGTGTTCGAGTTCGCCCGAAAGGATTTTTAAAAAGGTGGATTTTCCCGCGCCGTTTGCGCCGATAATACCGTAGCAGTTGCCCGGTGTGAATTTAAGATTTACGTCTTTAAAAAGGGAACGTTCCCCGAATTTTAAACTGATATCACTTACGTGTAACATACTTTCTCCTGTGCCGATTTATATACGGTTTTATGAGCGCCGCCGTTTTTTCAGTACCGATTACCGCTTTATTTTTTTTTGCCGAATAAGCCTTTGATAGCTGCAAAAAGTCCTTTTTTGGCGGGAGTCCCGGCTTTAGTTTGAGCGCCCTTTGCCGGTGTTTTGGCTCTTTTATCCGCATTGCCCGAATATGCGGCCTTTGCCGCGGCACTGTCGGCACCTGCGTAATTTTTTCCGTCGCGCTTTTTGGTAAAGCGTTCGCTTTTTCCGCCCTTGCGTTTAAAACCGCCTTGAGCTTTACCCTTCTTTTTACCGCGCTCATCAAAGCTTGTGCGGTTTTCGTCCGCTTTGTAAGCGCCGCCTTCGCCGCCGTATTTTTCGCGGTAAAACTTCATGCGCTCTTCAAACGAAAGGCTGCTGATATCCCGTGCCGATTTGTAGGACTTGTCGGCTGCGGACGTGCCGGCGTAATGCGAATCCGTTTTCGAATGTTTTTTGCCTTCTTTGAATCCGCCTGCAAAATCGCCGCCTCTTTTTCCGAAGCGTCCTTGAGAGCGTCCGGAAGATGAGCGTTCAAAGCGTCCCGATTTTGAACCCGGTCCTTTGGCACGCCTTCCGCCGCGGCCGCCTTCGTAATCGCCGTCTTCACGGTAAAAGCCGGTTTTAATATATACGCCGGCGCTTTTATCTTCGGCAAACTGTTCTTCGCCGGCAACGGAGGAGGGAATCGGATTTCCCAAATAGCGCTCGATAGCCGGCAAATTGTATACGTCCTGCTCGGAGCAAAAGGTGTAAGCTTTGCCGCTTTTTCCCGCGCGGGCGGTTCTTCCTATGCGGTGTACGTAGTTTTCCGCTTCGTTCGGTAAATCGAAGTTGATTACCATAGCAAGGTCGTTGACATCTATACCGCGGGCCGCAACATCGGTTGCCACCAAACAGGTAAGAGAGCCGCTTTTAAACGAGTTGAGTACTTGCAGGCGTTTGGACTGCGGTAAGTCGCCTATGATAAATTCGGACTCTATGCCGTTAAGGCCCAAGCGCTTGGCAATCACTTCGCAGCTTCGTTTTGTATTGCAAAAAATCAGCACGCTTTCGGCTTTTTCTTTTTTTAAGATGCCCAGCAAAAGTTTGATTTTATCGTCGCTTGAAACGTGCAAGAGCATTTGGTCGATTTCGTCAACCGTAATGTGTTCGGCTTCTATTGTAATTTCCTGAGCGTTGTCCGTGTATTCCCATGCAAGATTTTTTACATAGGTGTTTAAAGTCGCACTGAAAAGCATGGTTTGCCGCTCTTCGGTTTTAGGCAGCACTTTGATGAGTTTTCGTAAATCGGGGTAAAAGCCCATGTCGAACATACGGTCGGCTTCATCGACAACCAAAAAACCCACCGTGCTCAAATCCATAATGCCCGATTCCTGCAAGTCTATAAGACGGCCGGGAGTTCCGATAATGATGTCTACGCCTTTTTTTAAAAGGGCTGTCTGTTTGGTGTAACCGACACCGCCGTAAAAACTTGCGGCCTTCAGTTTTGTCGCCGATAAAAGGTTTTTCGCTTCTTCTTCCACTTGCACCGTAAGCTCGCGCGTGGGAACCATAACAAGGGCTTTTTTGCCGGTCATTTTGGGATTGGCGAGCATTTGCTGAATAACGGTAATTAAATAGGCTGCGGTTTTTCCCGTGCCCGTTTGCGATTGGACATATAAGTCCGCACCTTCAAAGGCGCCCGTTAATACCCGTTCCTGAACGGGCGTGCAGGTTACATACCCCGCTTTTTGTATACCCTCCATCAGAGCGGTATCTAAATTCAATTCGCTAAAGTCCATAGTATCTCTTTTATATTTGATTTGTATGTAAAGTCTTGCAAATACTGCGATATTGTACCATAGATTGCGGAAAGGGTAAAGGGCATACAATCGGACTTCCTGTCCGATTGTATGCAACGAGTTTTGTACAAAGTACAAAACTCGGGGATATGAGGCTTTAACCGGCATCCGTGCCGGCGGTGAAAGAGACGGGGGATTGCAAGCTTATATTCTGTGCGCTTTTCAGCAACGATTATTAGACGGCTACACCGCCTAACAATCGGGGATGTGAGGCTTTAACCGGCGTCCGTGCCGGCGGTGAAAAAGAAGGGGGATGGGAAGCCTGTGTTCTGTCCGATTTCACAAAGAAATAGGACACCCTAAAGCAAAAAAAGAGCTTCCATGGTAGAATGTTTTAAGGCAAAAAATATTCACACGGAGGCACACATGCACACAGGATGTCCATACACAGGGTAACACGAATAGCGTACCAAAAGCAACTGGCAGCCGGAAATTATAGGCTGTCAAAAGAGGTACAGCAGAGGCTTAAAATCATAGATTGGTATCGGCTTAAATCAATGTGCGGAATCGGCCAATATACCCGACGTCCTGTCGTGCATGTATCGAGCAACTGTTCTTCTGCAGCAGGAAAAACAGCCTTACAGAAAATCAGGCAGCGGTTCATCGGAACGCTACAGACTGAGTGCCCGGATTATCATTGCGAACCGATGAATGTGCACGAGTTGCAGGAAAGCATTGACGAGTGGATTTTTAAGTATGAGAACCAACGCCCACATGAAGGATTGGATTTCTTGACTCCAAAACAATTTGAGGCTATGTTTTATACACAAAAAAATTCGCTTGTGTCCTATTTCCAGTGAGTACGGACTTTCATCTTGCCGAAACAGGGTTTACTGTGGTATGATAGGTACAGGAGTATGATTTAATGAAAGAATTTGTATCGTCCGATATGATACGTAATAATGCGTTAAAATTGGCTCATCGTATCGTTCAGGACGGATTTATACCCGATGTTATCTATGTTTCGCTTCGCGGCGGAGCCTATGTTGCCAATGTGTTAAGCGAATATTTTAAACTTGCCCGCAAAGATGTGCATCCGGTTTTATATGCCGCCGTCGTTGCCCGTTCTTATTCGGATATACGCTGCCACAGCCGTGTTATGGTTGACGGGTGGACGTATTCTCCGGAACATTTGCGACACGGAGACCGTATTTTGTTGGTGGACGATATTTTCGACAGCGGCCGAACAATCAATCACTTAGTGGAAATTTTGCTTGAAAAAGGAATTCCGCGCAAAGACATAAAGGTTGCCGTTCACGATTACAAGTATTTTACGGATGAAGAACAGCTTCCCATTCAGCCCGATTATTGGTGCCGCAAATTTACCCTAACCAACCGCGAAAAAGACGGCTGGCTGCATTATTTGAGCCATGAATTGGTAGGCTTAACGGCCGAAGAACGCGAACAATATTATTACGCTTCGGATCCGGAATTGCGCGAAGTGTTGGAGCCTTTGTTTGCGGAGCAAAGCACATCAACTTGAGTACGGTACAGGGAGAAAGACTATGAACCACAGCCCCTTTTTCCGTTTACGTTTTTTCGTATACTCGTTTTTTTTAAACGCCTTTTTTTTTATTCCCGTTTCCGCTCAGTCCGGCATACGTATTTTAAATCCCGCTGCGGGTGTATGGGCAAATTACCAAAGCTTAGTGCTTGATTTGCCCGAAGGAACCGAAGCTTTTTATTCTTTTAACGGAGAAGATCCGTCCGTTTCGGGACTGGCTTACGACGGACCGGTTGTACTGAACATTGCCGGCAACGTGCAGCTTTCGGTTGCAACGATAGACCGTAACGGTAAACGAAGTTTTTCGAAAATTAACTATACGGTAGTGCTTAAAGAAACACCCGCTTATATTGAAGCCGCCCATACTTTTTCGTCGGCAGCAAGCGGGCTAAGTACGGTAAACGGAACAGGCACTTTAAATGGCATACATCCGTTTATACGAATCGATTCGTCTTCATATCTTGATATACCGCAGGAGATTTCGTATACGCTCGGGGATACGGGCGTGCCGTTTTCCGGCAAGCGTCTTGCCCTAAGTTCGCCGACGGTATTCGAACGCTACGTGCCGCTTATCGTTTATGACGGTGAGATTCCTTACCGCTATGTATTACATACCGGAGGGGACGGCGGAAGTCTTGCCGCCGAGACCGCCGAAACCGGCGATACCGTTTTCGATGCTTCCGTTCCCGTACATTTCGACCTAAAGGGGCTGCCGAAATTTCCCGCCGTAAATACGACTGTGGAATTGTCTTTCGGCAATGAAGATTTTTTATTTTGCGTCAAAACAAAAGACGGGCGTATCCTGTATTCCCCCGTTTTTACCGTAGAGGCTTTGGAAGGGGATGCGTTCGGTTTTTCGCAAGATATAGACGTACTGTATAAGGGCGTAAAATACGGAAGCGTACGTCCTTCTTTTATAATAGACAAGATTCCGCCTCGACAACCCGTTTTTGTTGCTTCCGAAAGCGATTTTTACGCACGGAAAAACGTCAATCTGGATATCCAAGGCGGGGCCCTTATTTATTATTATATTCCGCCTCCGATACAATCACAAAAAGGTTTTTTCCGTTCCGATATTGAAACTTTGGATAAATCCGTAACGCCTGTAAACCCCGCCGATTTTAAACGATTCGACGGTGAAATCCTTACGCTGCCTTCTTCCCGGACGGAAGCTCTTTTATACACCGTATATGCATACAGTCTTGACGCCGCCGGTAATAAAAGTGAAACGGTGCGCTTTCAAACCGTCGTAGATACCGTCAATTATTATGTTTCCGACCGCCTTCTTCCCGACCGCAGTACGGAAAAAGCCGACGGTTCGCCCGATAAACCGTTCGATACTTTTTTATCACTGTACGGCGCCGTACAAAAATCGGATGCTCCCTTTATTCGTTGTCTAGCGGACGGAACTTTCAGCGGTATACAGTCCTTGCTTATAGAACGGGATACGGAAATTTGCGGAAACGGCAAAACCAGACTTCAGTTTGAAAAAGGCGCATCCCTTATTGTGCGCAATGCTTTTTTTTCTCTCAAAGATTGTACCCTCGAACAAAATTACGGCGGCATAAGCGATGTTTTTCAAAATCATCTTATAAGCGCCGAATGTGCCGTTCTTTCTTTTTCCGGAAGCGAACTTATTTGTAAAGATCCGAATACGGCTTCGTGTTTAAACTTGAGCGCTTCATCGGCGGATATGGAAAAATGCGGAATTACCGTCGAAGCTTCCGTATATGCGGATGCGGTAAGTGCCGAACAATCGACAGTCAATTTGCATAATGTACGCAGCTTGATTATTGCACAAACGGGGATCGGCTTAAAAAGTGTACAAAGTTCAATTTCGATTAAGGATTCTTCGTTTAGGCTTTCCGGTAAGCTCGTACGTGCCCTTGAGTTTGTCGATTCGAATTTTACGCTCGATAATAATAATTTTATTTCCGAAAAAAACATGAAAGGCATTGCCGCCGTATGGGACAATATATCTTCGGGAATGTCCGACTACGGCATAACGGCCGACGAAAAAAAAGTTTCGGAAGAAAATACATACAGCGGTTTTTCTTCTCTGTATTAAAAAGCGAAAAATTAAAAAAACAAAAACGGATTTTAAAGCGGAGTTGTTATGAAAAAAAGATTGAAGTACTGCTTTTTTTACATATTCTTTTTTGTACTCGTTTTTTTTACAGTGTCCGCCGACGATATTGCCGACGATATCGCTGAGGGTGAAAAAAAAGGATTCGAATTCGTGCCGTCTTTTGGCCTTAGCGACTGCTCCCGGTTGCTGTCCGAATCGGTTTTTTCGGCGGAATTGAACGATTTTTCCGATATCGCCGTTTTTTATGAATTGCATAATTTATGGAATTCTTTTTTCGATATATACCGGACGGATTCCGGATTGAAAACGGAAAAAGCGCTTTCGGCTTTAAACACGTATAAAACAAAGCTGCGTTCCGCAATTGAAACATATGTCCGCATGCCGCAAACTGAAAATACGCATCTTATCCCCTTTATCGTAAGCGAGATTTTATTTTATACGGATTTTGTACAAAAAAACACGTATTTAAATATTCCTGCGGATGAAGATTTTAGCGGTTTTTTAAAAACATATTCCCGTATACTGTGTATGAAGGAAGTTCCGCTTTCCGATACGGCGCGCGCATTATTTTCGTTTTTACAAAATAAACAGTCAGAACAGTCCGAGCAATCCGAGCAAACCGAGCAAACCGAGCAAACGGAAGCGGTTTTTGAAATTCCCTCGCAGGGAGAGCAGCGTTCTTTGCTCCTTCATGCTTTTTTTTGCGTCGAACGTTTGATAAAAGCCGGCGGGCCTTCAATAAAAAATATAATAGAATTTTCGGACAATCCGGCCGCCGTTTACGTATTATGCAATTTCGATACATATGAGGAAGCGGAAAAAAAATGGCAAAGTACAATCGATGAATACGGTACGGTTTTCGGCAATCCCGTAAGCCGCGATATAAAACCGCATTCGCGCGCCGTATATACAAGCCGCTTTTTGGTCGAACGGAGCGAATACGAAGGGCGTTTATACGGTTTTAATCCGGAGAAACTGCTTCCTTCCAAAATCGGCTGTTTATACGCATATGTGAAAAATGCTCCCGTTGCCGTACAAAGTTTACCCTTAAACGATCTTGACCGGTTAAACCGATTTTTGAATTATGTGAGCGTATGCGGATTTTTATATGTATCCCGTATCAATGCACTGGCGTATCGGGGCGATGTACAAAAAATCCTTTAGGCGGAAAAGATGAGTAAAAAGAAAAATAAAGCTGCGGTTTTTTTGATAACGGTGTGTGTTTTGATTTTTTCAGTTTTAATCGTTTTTTTTGTACGGCATATCGGGCACAAAGAAAAAATCGCTGATTTACCTTCTTTACCGCCTTTGCGTATAGAAGAACCGCCAATTGCATCTTATACGCCTTATTTTTATCCCTGTACCGACAACGGTGCAACTCTTTTTTCTATGCAGCCGTTTTTTGAACGGCATGAACTTCGTTTTTCGCTCAGCGATGATTTTTACCGCCTTGTGTGTACCGGTATGTTTGAACGGTTGGATGCTCACTATGACGGAAAAATATATGCCGATTCTTCATGGACATATAATTCGGAATATCCGATACTGTGTCCGCCCTGTTTATTTTCCGATTCGATTGTGTTTATGGATGCCCGTCCTTCTTTAATCGTGTTGGATATAAAGACGGGAAAGGTGTTACAATCGTTGCAGTCGCCCGTATATCCGTCCGGCGAGGCGGCCGTTAAAAACGGTGTGTTTATTTTTCGAGGGAAAAACAGCTCTTTATATGAAGTACGTTTTGAAAACCGGCATTCCGACAAAGCCGATTTTTTAAATGTAAAAGAAAGCATTGACGTCAAAACGCTTTTTAGCCCTTCCGTACAAGCCGCCGATCTTATACGTGAAAAAACCTCCGAATGGCTTCGTTCCTCGCAAACCTTTGCTTTACCCGTGCCGGCATTGCTTTTTGACGCCGAAAATCCCGAAGCGGTGCCCGCCGTTTTGACCGACAAGGCATTGGTATGTTTTACGGTTTTCAGTCCTGACGAACAGGGGGTATATACGGCAGGTTTGTGTACGCCTAAAGGAAAATGGCTGGCCGCTCCTGCTTTTGCAGCGGTATTTTCCGATGACGGTGTTTTGCAAGCCGTCAGCATCGACTATGTTTCCGATAAGCCGCAAGTAAAAATGCATTTTTCGGATAAAGCACTGTACTATATCGTTTGTGCCTTTTTTTTAAACGAACGGGAAGAATACGATAAAAACACTTCTCTGCATGTTATGGTTAAAAAAAGCCTATGAACTTTGTGTGCGGCTTGGATGAAGCGGGAAGAGGACCCCTTGCAGGACCGGTAACCGCTGCGGCGGTTTTTCTTCCCGACGATTTTCCCCTTGGAATTTTAAACGATTCAAAAAAACTGTCCGAAAAAAAGCGTTCTGCCGCCGAAGTCCTTATAAAAGAAAAAGCTCTTGCCTGGGCCGTCGCTTCGGTCGGCGAAAAAGAAATAGACCGCATCAATATTTTGCAGGCAAGCTTACTCGCAATGAAACAGGCCTTTGAGCAGGCCCTTGAAAAACTGTATACAAAATTGTGTGCGCCCTCTTATACGGGCGTTCCTGCCTGCGATTTTTCAGTCCTTTGTATAGCCGACGGCAATGCCCGGCCGGATATAGGTTCTATAAAGCTAACCGGTGTACATACGGACGGGGCACATATCGACATCGTATGCGAAGCGCGCGTTAAAGCCGACGCCGAAATCCCCGCCGTTATGGCCGCCTCTATTTTGGCAAAAACCGAGCGCGACCGCATTATGTGCGCCTACGCACAACTGTACCCCGCATACGGCTACGAAAAACACAAGGGCTATCCTACCTCCTTACACCGCAAAATCTGCCGCGAAATCGGCCCCTCTCCCATCCAGCGCATGAGCTTTTCGTATTAAAGATACCTTAATAAAAGGTAAAAAATATATGGAACTTATACAGGTCTATCTTATCCTGATAGACGTGCCGGTTTGCTTATGCGGTTTTTCACCGGAACGGGCCGGCATATTATAAAAAAAATTTATTTTAAGTAAAAAAAATGATTGATTATTTTACTTAGAGTTGGTATACTTGTTCTAAGTAAAGAGAATTTTACTTAAAAGGTAAAAATCATGAAATTGGAAACAAACAGAGCAGGAAAATTAAAAAGAACACAAACCGATTATGAATGTTTTATTCCTCATAATTTAAAAAATATAAAAATTGATATAGATGATGAAATGAATTTTTTGATAAATAGAGCCCATCTTCTTTTAGGAAGATTGGACGGTATGGCTATTACCATACCTGATATAGACCTGTTTGTATCCATGTATGTGCAAAAAGAAGCGGTTATCAGCTCACAAATTGAAGGAACGCAAGCTTCGCTTATTGATGTTTTGCAAAAAAACAGGAATAGCGAAAAAATAAAAGAAACGGAAGAAATAGTCAATTATATAAAAGCCGCACATTATGCATTCCAACGATTGGCGGAATTACCTTTGTGCATGCGCTTAATCAAGGAAACTCATGCTATTCTTTTATCGAATGTGCGAGGCAAAGAAAAAGCACCGGGAGAGTTTAGAAAATCTCAAAATTGGATTGGTTCTGCAGGATGTACATTAACCGCTGCAAGTTTTGTTCCTCCTTCCCCTGATGAGATGAATGCTTCACTGAATGATTTGGAAAAATACATGTATGAGGATAATTTAATTTCCGCTCTAATAAAAATTGCATTAATCCATTATCAATTTGAAACCATCCATCCCTTTTTAGACGGAAACGGAAGAATGGGACGATTGCTCATCATATTGTTTTTAAAAAAGGAAAAACTTATAGAATATCCTGTTTTATATTTGAGCTACTTTTTTAAAAACAATAGAAATAGATACTATGAACTCCTTAACAATGTCCGTACAAAGGGAGAGTTTGAAGCATGGATTAAGTTTTTTATGCAAGGAATATGCGAAGTATCTGAAAATGCAATTTTCTCAATACAAAAGATTATAAAATTAAAAAATGACGATACGGAAAAAATTCGTACCATACAAAAGGGTAGTGTTTCAAATCTTCTTTCAGTATATGATTATGTGTTGAAACATCCCTTTGTAAAAACGGAAGATATTAGACACTTATTAAGTTTAAGTAAACCGACTGTAAATAAACTGTTGGAAACTTTAACGGAACTTAAAATTTTAGAATTGGTTGAAGATAAGCAGAGGTATAAACAATATGTATATAGACAGTATGTTGATATCCTCTCTGAAGGAACAACAGATTATTTTTAAAAAAAATGATTAGCCATAAGCCTAAGGTGCTAAAATATAAAAGCCGTTATTATGGAGTGGGTTTTAGTGCGGTTTTTTTGTAAGAATATTAGGAGTCCTTTTATGAACAAAAATTTTTCATTAAGCGATATCGGAATAAAAATGAGCTATGAACTCACATTTATTCAGATTTTTATAATTATAATGTGAGGGTTATATGGATTGGCAAAACTTATTTTCCGATAAAGTAACGGCACGCGGATTTGATTATTATAATGCAGGAGCAGTAGAAAAATTTAAAAAAGAAGGCAATACCATTACCGCTTCCGTTGTCGGCAATGAGGTTTATGATGTTGAAATTATCTTATCCTGCGGCCGCATAAGCAATATGTATTGCTCCTGTCCCTATGCATCCGAAGGACACACGTGCAAACACATGGCGGCGGTTTTATACCGTGCGGATGAGAATCCCTTTGATGATACTCCTTCTACTGATACTCCGTCTGTTGCAAAAAACGATTCCGTCAAAACCCTTGTGGAAAATGCCGATGCCGAAACGGTAAAACGCTTTGTAATTGATGTTTTAAAAAAAAATGAAATGCTGCGTGAAAAATTTAAAATACTGTGTAATCCCGATATCTCCGATATCGATGTTAAAATCCTAAAAAAAGAAATAAATTCCGTTTGTAAGCGCAATGCCGACAGGCACGGTTTTATTTCATATAGTGATGCACGGTATTTTGAGCGGGAATTGTATGAATTTTTGGAAGAGAAGGTGGGGGCTTTGATTCAAAGGGGGGCATATAATCCCGCTTTTGAACTTATCCGCTACTCTTTTATGAAATTATGCAGTGTTAATATTGACGATTCGGACGGTGTTCTCTCCTCTTTGGCTTTGGTTTGTGCTGATTTGTGGCGTGATTTATTTTTGCTTTGCGGTACGGATTTAAAGCAAGCGATGTATAAACAGATAAAAAAAATACTTGAAAAAGATATTCCCGATTACATGGAAGAGTATATCGAGAGAGTGTTGTTTGATAATTTTTCCGAAAATGACTTTTTACATGATAAACTGATTTTATGCGACACACATATACGTCTTTTATCGGAACCAAGCAGTGATTCTCAAAATGAGCGTGCCTCATATATCGAGTCATTGTTTTCTACGGATGATTACAATATTTCCAAATGGGTTCAGTATCGTATTCAGGTGATGAAACAACTTTTGTTTGCGCAAGAGGATATAGATGCATATTGTAAGCAATATATCGGTTTTACCGATATAAGAACATACTATATTGAAGAATGTATAAGGACAGAGCGCCTTGATGAAGCGATCGTGCTTCTTGATGAGGGCAAAGAGCTATTTAAAAATCTTCCGGGCATTGTGCATAAGTACAGTTACATATTAAAAGACCTGTATTTAAAAACAAATCGAGCGGAAGATTATAAACGGGAATTATGGAATCTGGTGCTGAAATATGCTAGGGGTGATTTTGAAATATATAAAGAACTGAAAATTCTGTATACCGAAGATGAATGGGAAAACGAACGCGAAAAGATTTTTGCCTGCGCAAGAAATGTGTATACACTCTATGACTATGAGGGGCTTTACGAAAGGATTTTGGATAAAGCCTTACATCAGGATGGACTCTATTATATTATATACTATGAGGATAAAATAAGGGATTTGGATCCCGAAGGGATACTGAAAAAATATGAAGCCGTAATACGCTCAATGGCTGAGCCGGTTTCGGGAAGAGCCGTCTACGGGGAAATTGCCGGTTATTTAAAGCGGATGAAGTCCTATTCCGGCGGAAAAGAAATCGTAAAAGGTATTTTGGAAGAGTTCCGTATCAAGTATAAAAATCGTCCCGCAATGATGGATGAGTTGAGCCGCGTGAGGGTATAACGGAGTCCGGCTTATTTTTTTGCAATTCGATACTATTCATCTTGGTGAACGCCGCTCTTTCCCCGCCGCGCCCTTTTACTTTTGTATCTTCCGCGGGTGGGTCATGTTTTCGGGATTCAAAATATCGTCAAGCTGCGTTCGCGTCAATAAACCCTGTTCCAATACAAGCTCGTATACGGAGCGTCCCGTTTTAAGGGCGGTTTTGGCGATTTCGGTAGCCGCTTCGTAGCCTATAAACGGATTTACGGCGGTTACCAAGCCTATGCTCTTGTAGACCATATCGCGGCACAGCTCGGCGTTTGCCGTAATGCCGTCTATACAGCGTGTGCGCAGGGTTTCCATAGCGCGGCACAGCATATCCTGCGATTGAAACAGGCTGAATGCTATGATGGGCTCGAACACGTTTAATTCCAATTGTCCGGCTTCCGAGGCGAGGGTTACGCTTAAATCGTTTCCGATAACCTTAAAGGCGGTTTGGTTAACCGCTTCGGGAATAACCGGATTCACCTTTCCGGGCATAATGGACGAACCCGGCTGCACGGGCGGCAAATTTATTTCGTTTATGCCGCAGCGCGGCCCCGACGACAAAAGCCGTAAATCGTTGCAGATTTTGGAAAGTTTTAGGGCAAGCCGCTTTACCGAAGCCGAATACATAACAAAGGAGCCGGTGTCCTGCGTGGCTTCGATAAGGTTGGGCGATGAAACAAGGGGCATACCCGTAATGTTTTTTAAGTGCGCGGTTACTTTTTCAACATAACCCGGCTCGCTGTTTATGCCCGTGCCGATAGCCGTTGCTCCCATATTGATTTCCGAAAAAAGGCGGGCGTTTTCGTTTAAGCGCTCGACTTCTTCCGTGAGGGTTACCGCGTAAGCTTCGAAGGTTTGTCCGAGTGTCATCGGAACGGCGTCCTGTAACTGGGTGCGTCCCATCTTTAAAACCGAAGAAAACTCGGCCGCCTTTTTGCGCATAGAAGCGATGAGTCTTTGCAGTTCTTCTATTAAAGGTTTGTTTCCCGAATAAAGGGCGATTTTAACCGCGGTGGGGTAGGCGTCGTTTGTCGATTGGGACAGGTTCACGTGGTTGTTCGGGTGGCAGTATGTGTATTCGCCCTTTTTATGCCCCAACAGTTCCAAGGCACGGTTTGCAATCACTTCGTTTGCGTTCATGTTTGTCGACGTTCCCGCCCCGCCTTGAATCATATCCACAACAAATTCCTTATTGAATTTACCTTCGGCAACTTCTGCACAGGCTTTTTCTATAGCCTCACAGCGCGCCTTATCCAAAATACCCAGGTCGAAGTTTGCGCGGGCGGCCGCCGCCTTTACCCGGGCAAGGGCGTAAATCAGCTGCGGATATAAATTCAGTTTTATACCCGTTATCGAAAAGTTTTCAACGGCGCGCAGGGTTTGAATGCCGTAATAGGCTTCATCCGGAACTTCGCGCTCTCCGAGTAAATCGTGTTCGGTTCTCATAGTCGTCGCTTCTCCTGTGGTCGGTTTTGCTGTACATTACCGACTGTGCATGTCAACAGTGTAACGCGAAAAAAAGCAAAGTGCCAGAGGCATTTTTATATAAGTCATGACGGGCTGCATATGTGTTTTAAAAAACGCCCTTTTTTTCAATTTTTGACGTATGCTTTTCAAATAATGACGCTGGTACGAAAATTAAAGCGGTGTTATACTGTAAAACGAAAACGTACAAATCGGTACGCTATAGTTCACTCATTTTAGGAGGATTAAAATGAAAAAGAGTATTGCTGTTTTGACAGCATGCTGTCTGGCTGTCGCCCTTGCCTTCGGCGGCGGCACAAAGGAAGAAAGCGCTGACCCCAATGCACCCGTAACCCTTTCGGTATACATGCAGATGGATCTTGCAAACCCCCAATCCGCATATTGGCCCGTAACGGTTGAAGCTTTCCAAAAAAAGTATCCCAATATCAAGCTTGAGTTTGAATATGTAAACGGTGAAGCTTTTCACGACAAGTTTCAGATAATGGCCGCTTCGGGCGATATTCCCGACGTATTTACCACCTATGCAGGCGCCCGCTCCGGTTACGTTTTGGACCGCGGCATGGTAAAAGATTTGCGTCCCTATCTTACCGACGATTTGAAAAAGAATTACAACCCCGCTATTTGGGAGCCGCAAGGCCCGAACGGTGAAATCTATATTATTTCCACCAACATGGCCGTATGTACCGCCGTTTATGTAAACCCCAAACTGCAAAAACAACTCGGCTTAACCACGCCCAAAACCCTCGATGAAATGATTGCACAGGTTCCGGTTATCCGTGCCGCAGGCTTAACGCCGCTTGCCTTTGCAAACAAGGGCCAGTGGCAGGCACAGTCCTTATTGCTGTCTATGCTTACCGACCGTATGGCCGGCAAAGCATGGTTCGACAAAGCTATGGCCGGTACGGCTAAATTCTCCGACAAGCAGTTTGTAGACGCCATCACCGTTATTAAAACGATGACCGATGCAAAACTCTTCCCTCCGGGAGTAAACCAGCTTGAAGGTACCGCTTCATGGGGCGAATTCGTTGCAGGAAAAGCGGTGTACTTGTTGGACGCCGGCTGGCGCATTTCCGCCCTCAAAAAATCGGCAAAACCCGAAGACTTTGAACAGTATCAGGTTATCGCATTCCCCGCCGTTGCCGGAGAAGTTACCAAGGGCTCAAGTGCCGCAACGCTCGGTGAAAACTTCGGTATGAATGCAAAACTGAAGGGTGCAAAAGCCGATGCCGCATGGAAGTTTATCTCCTTTGTTTCCGGAAAAGAAGCATGCGAAATTCTTACCCGTCACGGAACCGTTACCACCTACAAGCTCGACCTTGCAAAATTCAATATCGACCCGTTGAGCAAGCAATACATCGACCTTATCAACAACCAAACGATGGGTTATGTTATCGATGCGAAGATGGACGGCGAAGGCGTAAACGGTTTGCTTAACCCCGGTATTCAAGCGGTTATGATCGGCAAAAAAACGCCGGCACAGCTTGCAAACGAATACGAAGCATGGGTTGCCGCAAACGACAGCAACAGAAAAAAATAATCGATTGGGGTTGTCTAAAGAGTAACCTGCTTTTTAGGCAGCCCCTTATCACATTCAGGCGGTTGACAAATGACCTATATAGGGCAAAAACGGGCAAGTTATTTTTCTTTTTTACTGCCCGCCTTTATCATATATATCGGTATTATTATTTTTCCGGTATTATTCAGTTTTTATCTCAGTTTTACAAAATGGAAGGGCTACGGGAAAATGGAATTTATCGGATTGGGCAACTATATCCGTATGTTTACCGACCCTGTTTTTTATATAGGACTGCGCAATAATATTGCAATTGTGTTGATTTCGGTGTTCGGCCAAATTCCTTTGGGCCTGTTACTTGCCTATATGCTGTACCGCAAAATGGTTAAAAGCGCCGATATGTTTGAAGTGTTAATCTTTTTACCCATAACAATTTCATCGGTTATCGTCGCCCAGTTGTGGAACCGTATATTTTCTCCGGTGGGTATTGTGCCGGCTATTGTCAGGCATATAACGGGAAATCCCGATTATATTATGACGATATTCGAACATCAGTATTTTGCAATAGTGCCTATTTTATTCGTACTGTTATGGCAGCATACGAGTTTATATATGGTTATCTTTTTAGCCAATTTGCAGCGCATACCCTACAGCGTTATTGAAGCCGCTCAGCTTGAAGGCGCAAAAGAGGGTACCGTTTTTATGCGCCTCATTGCTCCCATGCTCGCTCACGTTATTTTTATAAATACGATTCTTGCCGTTTCGGGCAGTTTTAAAAGTTTCGATTTGATTTACTCAATGACCGGCGGAGGGCCGGCTCATTTTACGGAAGTTATTGCCGTATATATGTATAATACAACCTTTGTATTCCAAAACTACGGCTACGGCAGCGCTCTTGCCGTAATTATTATTGTGTTTACCGTTATTGCCTTAGTTATAAGCCGTGCGGTAACAAAACGGTTTGACTATTAAGGCGGTGTGCACATGAAAACAACTTCACTTAGACAAAGTACATACGCTTGGCGCTTAAGCGCGTATATTCTTATGCTGCTTTTTGCCGTTTTAACTCTTTTTCCGTTAATATGGCTTTTTTATTCTTCATTTAAGCTTAATGCCGAAATTATGGTTCACCCCTTGGGCCTTCCCAAAGCACCGACCATTGCAAACTATACGGAATCCTGGGCAAAGGGGCATTTGGGTATTGCCTTGGTAAACAGCTTTATTTATACGATAAGCGCCACCGTTTCGACCATGCTTTTAGCTATGGCGGCCGCCTTTGCGCTTACCAAATTTCCGTTTAAGTCGGCAAAGTTTTTTACTTCGGCCTTTGCCTTGGGCTTAATGATAAGCGTTCATGCGGTAATCATTCCGCTGTTTCAGCTTGAAGCAAAATTGGGAATTATCAATACCCGCTTGGGCGTTATTATTCCCTATATCGCCTTTGATTTGCCCCTGTCGGTTATGATTGCAATATCGTATGTGAGGGGAATCCCGAACGCTCTTATCGAATCGGCCGAAATAGACGGGGCAAAGTACCGCTATGTATTTTGGATGATGATAATGCCCCTGTCGGTTCCCGTGATTGCAACCATGGTTATTCTGTCTTTTTTAAGACACTGGAACGAGTTTTTATTTGTCTTTGTGTTTACGACAAAGGTCGGCTTAAAGAGCCTTCCCGTTGCGATTACGCAGTTTGCCGGCAGATTGAACATCGACTACGGTTTGCAGTACGCTTCGTTGGTTATCGGTGTATTGCCGATGATTTTATTTTATATTGTGTTTCATGCCCAGCTGATTAAAGGATTCGGCGAGGGCGCCTTAAAAGAGTAGGCTCGGCAAAGCATAAAACTTTGAGCCGATTGCTTGACTTTTTATCGGAGGTTTTTATATGAAAAAGCGTGTACTTGTCGGAGGAATGCACCATGAATCGGACACCTTTAATCCGATTACCACCGGCGAAAACGATATTTGGGTTATCCGCGGAAAAGAATTGATTGAATCGAAGGGACAAAGTTCGGTATGCGGAGCGATTGCAACGCTTAAAGAAGCCGGCTACGAAGTGCTTCCCGCACTGATTGCGCGCGCCGTCCCGAACGGCGAGTGGGACAAAGACTATTATCTTAAACTTAAAGCCGAGTTTTTGCAGGCGGTAAAAGACGCGCTTCCCTTGGACGCCCTCTGTCTTTCGCTTCACGGCTCCATGCGCGTGCGCGGTATAGGGGAGGCCGAAGGCGATTTACTCGAAGATATACGCAAAATCTGCCCCGATATTCCGATTTTATCTTCGCTCGATATGCACGCGACCATTTCGGACAGAATGCTGCGCTATGTCGACGGCTATGTAGGTTATAAGTGCGCGCCCCATACCGACACCTACGAAACCGGCGTTCATGCCGCCCGTATGACAATCGATACCCTCGAAAAGGGAGCAAAACCCGTTTTGGAAGCGGTAAAAATCCCCTTTTTAATTGCGGGCGAGCAGTCCGAAACAAGCGTCGAGCCGATGAAAAAACTTATAGCGGTGTTGCGCGAGGTTGAAAAAGAAAGGGGCATTATGGCCGCTTCGTATTTACTCGGCTTCCCTTGGGCGGATACGGCCGACAACGGGGTAACGGCTATGGTTGTAGCCGACGGCGACAGAGAGCTTGCGCGCAAAAAGGCAAAAGAGCTTGCGCAGCTTTTTTGGGATACGAGAAGCGAATTCGGTTTTTACAACGAAACCCGCGAAATCGCCGACGCCCTCAAGCACACGAAATTGAGCATAGAAGAAGGCGTGTACCCTGTAGTGCTTTCCGACAGCGGCGATAACCCGACGGCAGGCTCTTCCCAAGACGTAACGAATTTCCTCAAAGAAATTATGGCCGATTCTTATCTTTCGTCGCTTAACCCGCCTTTGTGTTATCAAGCCTTTTACGACCCCGCCCTTGTTGAAGCAGCCTTTAAAGCGGGCGAGGGCAGCATCGTTGAAGGAACGCTGGGCGCCGCCTTCGATACGGTAAAAAGCTCGCCGATAGCGGTAAAGGCGCGCGTAAAAAAGCTGTGTAAAGCATGGCCCGGCGCGCAAAACAGCGATATGGCGCTTATCGATGTGCAGGGAATAGACGTTATCGTTACAAGTAAACACGTCGGCTGTTACGACCCGGAAATGATGCGGGCTTTGGGCGTCGAGCCTGAACAATGCAAGGCGATTGTCGTAAAACTCGGCTACCTTGAACCGGAAATCAGGGCGATTGCAAAGCGCTCCATGCTCGTCCTTACCGACGGCAGTACAAACGAAGTGTTTTCGCGCTTGGAATATAAGGAACTTCCCCGCCCGATCTATCCTTTGGACAAGGATATGCACTGGAAAGCTTGATGCTTTTATAATCCTGTTGTAGAATATTACAGCGGGAGATAAAAATACAGGAAGAATTATGAAACGTATCGGTTTTGCAAGTATGAACGGCGGCACGGGTAAAAGTTCTTTGCTTATTATGACGGCAAATTGTTTGAGTGCCGCGGGTTTTCGTGTTTTGGTTATAGATATAACGATGAATAAATCCGTAAGTTTTTATTATCTTAATGCTGAAACAGAACAAGCAGTCGGTTATAAAAATATCGGTCTTGCCTTAAGCAAACCGGATAACAAACTTGACGATTATATTTTGTTGACCGATAAATTTCATGTTGATATAATTCCTGCGCCGTTCAATTCGGTTGAATTACGTAATTTGCCGTTACAGCATTTAACCGGCATGCTTGCCGAATTAAACGGTCAATACGATTTTGTTTTTATGGATTTGCAATCCGGATACGATGTTTCGGCTTTACATTTGTATAATGCTTCAGACCTTATTGTGCGACCTGTTCGTCCCTGTTTTTTCGATTTTTCTGCAGAAAGTTTTTTCCGCGATAGCAATGAAATCGTAATGAATAAAAATGACTGCCGCCTTTGTATCAACGGATACTCAGCCAATGAAAAAAGCAATGAAGTCTATGATGTTTCCGCTGCGGAAAAAGAATATATTGACCGTTTTTGTCAATCCTTTCAAACGGTTGTATCTTCAGCCTTTGTTCCGTTTACTTCGGCTGTGCGTGCAATTACCGATACCCGTAGAAATATGTTTTTGCGCGAAACCGGCAGTTTTGAAGTAGAGAAAGGGATTGTCGTACAGCCGGAGCTTTTTAATTCCGTATATAATCTTGCACAAATAATACACGGCGGACATTTTAATAAGCCTGAGGAATTTTAGTTTTTTACCGTATTTATCTACACTTATGCAACCCCAAGTTGCGCATTTGCTCCGCTAAGTTGGTAGTGCAAAAGCGTAAAAGCGTATAAGATTAAAAGACGAGGTGAACATGAACTTTGCACAAAATCTTATACAATTACGCAAACAACGGGCTCTTTCGCAAGAAGAGCTTGCCGAAATCTTGGATGTGTCGCGTCAAGCGGTAAGTAAATGGGAAGCCGGAATCAATATGCCCGACATTCCCAAACTTATCGCGATTGCCGACGAATTCGGCATAAGTCTTGACGCCTTGGTACGTCCTTCTTTTAAGGGAAAAAACAAGGCTTTTTATCCTGAGCGCCGGGGCGGCCGCCGTGGCGGAGACGGTAAAGCGTATTTTTTTACGGAGGGTGCGAAAGCCGGCACGGAATCGTCTTCCGCCGCTGAGGCGGTATCCGGCACAATCAATATTGTAAGCGGCGGAAAAACCTTAAAGGTCGGAAGCGGCTCTACTGTCTACCTGAAAAACGAATACGAGTACGTCAGTAAAATTAAAATAGGAAACCTTCCCCTTGTGCACATACACACGGGAGACGGCGCCCAATGTGCCCGCGGGATTATTGCAATCGGGAATATTGCATTCGGCCTTGTCGCGCTGGGAGGCATTTCATTGGGACTCTTTTCCTTCGGCGGCCTTTCAATCGGATTGCTGCTTGCCCTCGGCGGTGTGGCTGTAGGAGGCGTCAGCTTGGGCGGTCTTTCGATAGGCGGTATCGCTTTCGGCGGCTGTGCCTTGGGCATGGGCGCATTCGGGGGCCTTGCCGCGGGAAAGGTGTTTGCCGCCGGGGGCGCCGCTTACGGTCCCGTATCTATCGGAGAAAATGTTGAAGCCGCTTTCAGGCTTACCGAACACACATCAAAAGAAGAAATAATCCGCTTCATAGAAGAACAGCTTCCCTCTGTTCCCGCTTCAATTTTAGTAAAATTATTCCGCTTTTTTCCGTAAAAAGTCTGTTTTTTTTGTCATTCTCCACCTATATATATAGGTGGAGGTGAAGTATGACAAAGGCTAAGCCCAAACGAACCTATAAGGACTCGGTGTTTGCCGACTTTTTCGGGGCGGACAAGTCGGCAAAAGCAAACTTTATCAGTTTATACAACGCATTGCACGGAACACAGCTGCCGCTTGACTGTGAGCTGCGTCACATCAGACTGGAGCAAATCCTGTATATGAACTTTTACAACGATGTGTCTTTCCTTGTAGATAATAAAATCATTGTACTTGCGGAACATCAATCGACCGTCAACTTGAATATGCCGTTCCGTTTTTTGGAGTATGTAGTACGCTTGTATGAGCAGATACAAAATCCGCGCGATAAGTATTTGCGCCGTTTGGTTAAAATTCCTACTCCCGAGTTCTATGTCTTTTACAACGGTGAAGAAGATTTTCCGGAATATAAAACGCTAAAACTTTCCGACGCTTTTATGACGGCCGGCTCACAACCGAACCTTGAACTCATTGTCGAAGTGGTGAATATCAATCAGGATAAAGCACATACAATTCTTGAGCAGTGCAAACCGCTTGCCCAGTACAGTTTATTTGTAGACACAGTGCGAAAACACCTCAAGCTTGACAGGGAAAAAGGCTTTGAAAAAGCTGTACAGGAATGTATAAATAATGATATACTTAAAGAGTACTTGGAACGCAAATCGCGGGAGGTAATGAATATGTTATTGGCGGAATACGATTACGCAACCGATATAGCGGTTCAAAGAGAAGAAGAACGTGAAATAGCTTTAGAGGAAGGCGCCCGGCAAAAAGCGCTTGAAACGGCACGCATATTAAAGCAGCTCGGAGATTCCAGTCAAAAAATAATACAGGTTACCGGGCTTTCGGAAGCGGAAATAGCCGAACTGTAGCAAAGTACAAAATTCGTCCTTTCGGCATTTTTCCCTCCCTTAAAACAAATTACAAAAACTTTCCCGAAAAGTTGTTTTTTTAGGAGAAATCGGATATAATGTTTAAAAAGGGAACGTCCTGTTCCCTTTTTAACTTAAGTTTTGCTTCGCAAAACTTGTTACCTAAAGCTTTTCTGCACATCCGTGTGCAGGTTGTAAAAGCTATGGGGAATACGGGTTGCAAAGGGGACATCCTGTCCGCTCTTTAACTCCAGTTTTACGCTTTGCGTAAAACTGGTTACCTAAAGCTTTAGCATACATCCGTGTACGGGTGCAAGCGTGCGGCTCACATAGCGTCAATATACCTTTCCGTTTTCTCATCTTGCATCCGTTTTATACACCCGTATCGTATATGTTTTTGTACCCGCTTCGCTGAATTCGGGAGTAACGTAGACGGATATCGGATAGTAATACGGATACCCTTCAACGATAGGAATATCTACATCATCACCTTCGATTTTGCATGAAGCCGTACTGCTTGTAGGAACGGCTTTTACGTGTATACGCTTTACATCCGGGGCAATTTGAATGTCGTAAAGGTATGAAGATTCGGCTGAAGGCTCCAGTACCTTTTCTTCCCCATTAACGGTTACCCTTACCGATTTCAAACTTGCGTCCTTACTTTTGGTTGTTTCTTTACGCTCCATTGTAAGGGTATACCGGTTTACGGTAACACCGTCTTCCGCCGTTACCGTGATTTTAAGCGTATTTAAGCCGGCATTAAGATGATATGTTCCTTCACCGCTAACACGTGCGGCAGGATCGATTGTTTCCGCCGACACTTTTACAGGATTTTCTTCATAGGCGACCGATACCGAATATGCACTTTTATCCTCGGTTACATCAATAGACTTATTACCGACGCTAATGCGCTTTAGTGCCGCAATGCTGCCTTTTATTCCCGAATTTTCCCGTATTTTTATTTTTTGCGAACTGCCGATATAATTCGAAGCTATTGCATATAAATCGGCATCGCCTGCCTCAACGGTATCGGGAATGGGCAGCACCGCTTTACCGTCTTCGTTTGCATAACCTGCCGCGATGATTTTTATTCCCTCCGCTGTTTTTCGTGTAACGGCGATTTGCGCTTCGGGGGCGGTTTGCACTACAAAATTGCGTCCCGCTTCAATGCCCTTATCATTTTCAAACGTAAATGTGAGTGCTTTCGGTGTTTGTGTATAGGGCATATAGGTGGGGTCGCCTAAAAGATTGTAGATTTCTACGGAATATTTTGTTTTATCGCCGACACTGTTGGAAGCGGAGCCGTGACCGAAACGGTACATTGCACGGTGCCCTGCCTGTAAGGCTTTCCCGATGGTACGTGAGCGATATGCTTTATCCGTGTCTGCACTGTAATAAAGAGAGCCTACTATTCCCGGCTTCTCCGTATTGAAGCTGTCTTTATTTCCGCACGTCATTACTATGTTATAGTCGGCATAGGATTCCGCCGAAGCTCCGATATAGGCAACGGCTCCGCCGCTATCTTTATTCATAAAAGCTTCGCCGAGTGAATAGTATTGATATGAACCTGAAAGGCAGGTAGAAGCAATAACGATAGGATAGACTTTATTGGTTAAATTGCCTGCATGAGCGGTTGTAAACTTACCCAGCCAGCTGTCCCTTAAACCGTGTCCCGTGTACACAACAAAACCGGCCCCTTCGTTAATGCGTGCGCTTACCCGATTCGGGAAATGAATCGATACCGGCTCTACCGTTAATTCGGGATAGGAAGATAAGTAGTTTCCGATAGTTCCTGTTTGAACTCCGTTTACATTATCGGAAGTGCGGATAACACGTGTAACCGACGCTTCTCCTTCCCTTATTTTTTCTTCCATGTACATTGTTTTATCTATACATGCTTGAAGCTCTTCGAGAGTCGATACGCAAAACCTCCCGACCGGAGCTTCTTGAAGCCATGCGTCGTTATACTCACCTGTTTTGCCGTCATAGCTGCCGTAGTTTCCGTCGTATTCACCGTAATAGTAATCGGTGGGGTGCTTCTTTTTATACACAGTGCTTTCAAATGCCGGCACATATCCCGCAGTACCGGAGGTATGGGATGAAATATGGTCTCCTACCAGTAATACCGCCATCATCTTTCCGTTAAGCGTTTTGTAAAAGGTTTTTAATTCTTGCCGGATTGCTTCCGCACTCTTTCCCTCGGCAGCTATAAGAGTTACTTCATGGCCTTGCTTTATTTTATGCTCTCTGTATGTTTTTAAAATAGGGGAGTCCGTAAAAAGCGGGGCGGATACAATAACAAGGTGCGAAATCCCTTGCCTTACATCATTGGGCTTTATGGGGTTCACCGTATCGGGTACCGTATCTTCTTTACCCTGCGGCTGAGGAGTTTCTTGCGGTTCTTTGGGGCCGGGCTTATTTTCGGCAGTGTTGCCTGTAGAAGGCTGTACCGGTATTACAGGATTGTTGCAGCTAAAAAGTAAGGCTGCCAATAAAACGAAAATCGAAACTCTTAATGTACTCATAATCCGCTTCTTTTCCTAATTGATTTTTATTCATTACGCACTTTTTTGTGCTGCTTATAAAATAAGTAAAATTTGCAATAGATTCAATATTATTTGAGCATATATTTTATGCTATCGTCAAGCTGCCCCGCGGTATTTTTTTATCGGCTGCTTTTTCCGGCTAAAACCTGTCACTTTAAGCCAATCTTTTATCGCTTTTTAAGACAAAACTGAAGCTCTATTGTAAAATCTTCCAATGAAACAGGGTCAAAAAACAAGGTTTAAAGATTTTATCGTGCCGAATGTGCCGGCGTATGCGGTGTCGGTGGTACTTGCGGTACTGGGGGTAGGCTGCGGTATGATTCCGTATATCACGGTGCACCGCCTCCTCATGCGCTTGGCAAAGGGCGAAACTTCTATCGCCGAAGTGTCGGGGTATGCAGCGGTAATCATTGCCGCTTTTGCCGCTCAGCCGGTGCTGCACAGCATATCGACGGCGGTTTCACATAAAACCGCTTTTTCCGTTTTGGAAAAAATCAGACTTGCAATTACCGAAAAGATGATACGCATGCCGCTCGGCTTTACGCGGAACAAGGGGGCGGGGTATTTTCACAGTCTGCTCATTGACGGTATCGAGCGCCTTGAGTTTCCCCTGGCTCATGCCTTGCCTGAAACGACATCAAACGTACTTATTCCCGTGAGCATTACCGCGCTCCTCTTTGCATCTGATTGGCGGCTTGCCCTTGCCGTGCTGGTACCGGCTGCCGTAACCCTGCTTTTGTATCTTCCGATGTATGTCGGCATTATGAACGATTTTGTAAACACCTATTATGCCGCCCTCGAAAACATGAACGGCAGGGTTATCGAATATATCCGCGGCAATAAGGAAATTAAAATATTCGGTACCGAAGCAAAGGCATATTCTCGGTTTGAAGATTCCATCGACCGTTACGAAGTTTCGACTTTAAGGCTGTACAACAAAATGCATTTTGTAAGTTCCCCCGCCTTTGTGCTTTTGTCGTCGATTACGGTGAGCGTGCTTTCAGTCGGCGGGCTGCTTTTTACTTCCGGTTCGATTGACGCTCCGCTCTATCTTTTTGCCGTTATCATTGCGGAGGGCTTAGGCTCTTCTCTTTTAAAGTTTACCGAGTTTATGGATAATTTCTATCACATAAAAAACGGCAAAAAAATGATTGAAGAAGTACTGTCCGCCCCCGAATTGGAAGAAGCCGCCGCCTGTCCGGAGATTGCTCATAATGAAATTGTCTTTGATACCGTGTGTTTTTCTTATGATGAAATGACGGCTGCCGATAATGACTGCAAAGCGGATAAACGCAGTGTGCCTAACGTGCTGCACAACGTGTCGCTTACCATTAAAGAAGGGAAAAAGACGGCGATTGTCGGGCATTCCGGTTCGGGGAAGTCCACGATTGCCAATTTAATTGCCCGCTTTTGGGACGTTTCAAGCGGCTCCATTACCATCGGCGGTGTCGATTACAAGAATATACCGCTTGCGCAATTAATGGAACACGTCAACTATGTTACGCAGGACACCTTTTTATTCAATATGAGTATTTTGGAAAATATCCGCGTGGGAAACCCCGCCGCCTCCGACAAGGAAGTAAAAGAAGCCGCCCGCCTTGCGCAATGCACGGAGTTTATCGAAAAGCTTGAAAACGGTTGGAACTCTTTTGCGGGAAACGAGGGAACAAAACTTTCAGGCGGGCAGCGTCAGCGCATTATCATTGCCCGCGCCGTCTTGCGGAATGCACCCGTACTGATTTTGGACGAAGCGGTGAGCCACACCGACGCTGAAAATCGCAGACAGCTTCAACTTTCGTTACGGGAGCTGTGTAAAAACAAAACCGTCATCACCATCGATCATAACCTTTCCACCGTCAAAGAAAGCGATTCGATTATCGTCATGGAAAAAGGCAGGGTACACGCTCAAGGCACCCACACCGAACTCTTGGAAAACTCGGAAGTATATAAAAGACTGTGGGGAGGAAAGCTATGTTAAAAACGGTATGGGCATTTTTGGCTCTTATGCAAAATCAAAAAAAGGAAATTGTTTTTTCGGCGGTGTTGAGTTTTATCGACGGCTTTTTTATTATAGTGCCTTTTATTACCGCTTTTAAAATCGTAAACGGCATACCGCTTTTTAATCCCGCAGCCTCAAGTGTCCTTGATACCCGCATGATGTACCGCTACATCGCTTTGATGGCGGCTGCGGTTTGTATCAGAATTGTGCTGCGATATGTTACGCTCCGTTTCCGCAGCGGGGCAGGCTATAAGGCACTGTGCCGCGAACGCAAAAACTTAGGCGAGCGGTTACGCAAGGTTCCGCTCGGCTTTCTGAACGAAAAAAACTCAGGCGACTTGGTTTCGGTTGTTACCTCCGATGCGGCTTTTTTGGAAATTGAAGGTATCACCGTTATCGAAAAAATCGCCGCCGGCATTCCGCTTTGTATTATCGGTTTTGCTGTCTTACTCGTCTTCGATTACCGCATCTTTTTGCTCACCGTTTTTTTGTTTATTCCGGTGTGGTTCATGTACAAAAAATTATCAACATTGCAGGATACGTTGAAAATAAACCGGCAGGAATTTATCGGAAAAGTTACCGCCGATATTATCGAATTTATCAATGCCCTGCATGTGCTTAAAATATACAACATGGCGGAAAAGCGTTTTTCAAAAACGGCTGAAGCGGTAAAAAACTTGCGGGACTTTTCCGTCCGCACCGAACTTGCCCATATCCCCGTCTTATCTCTTTTTCAATTTTGCCTGCGTCTTGTTACGGCGGGAATAATTTTTTCTTCCGCCCTGCTTTTTTTAAAGAGTGAACTTTCTTTTGCACAAATCTTTTTACTGATGACCGCTTCTTTCAGTTTATTTAGCGGCATTGAAGGAATGGGGATTTTCAGTATCTTTGCTAAAATGACTCAACAGTCAATCGACCGCATGAATACCATTAAAGCGGTGCCTGAAATGGAGGAGCTTTCGGGAACGCAGCGTCTTAATCCTGAAAAGCCGCACGCCTTCGATATTCAATTTGATGAGGTGTCTTTTGCCTACGCCGAAAAAGAGGTGCTGCACAACATCAATTTTTCCGTTCCCGAAAAAACGATGATCGCTTTGACAGGGCTTTCGGGCAGCGGCAAGACGACGATTATGAATGTGCTTGCCCGCTTTTGGGAGATAAAGAGCGGGAGGATAACAATCGGCGGCATCGATATTAAGGAGCTTGATTACGAAAACCTTTTACACAATATTTCATTTGTGTTTCAGGATGTGTTTTTGTTCAACGACACAATTTTGAATAATATCCGGCTCGGGCGGGAAGACGCTCCTTTGGAAGAAGTGTATCAGGCGGCAGAGCGTGCGGGCTGTACCGATTTTATTATGCAAAGCGAAAAGGGCTACGATACGGTTATCGGCGAAGCGGGCTTGCGGCTTTCAGGCGGAGAAAAACAGCGCATTTCGATTGCCCGCGCCCTCCTTAAAAACGCCCCGATTGTGCTTTTGGACGAAGTAACCGCCAATGTCGATTCCGAAAACGAAGCGAAAATACACGCTGCCTTACAGGAGCTGCTCAAAGACAAAACCGTCATTATGATTGCCCACAATCTTGCAGCACTCCGCCATGCCGATCAAATCCTCGTCCTCGAAAACGGCTCTATCGTCCGGCGCGGCACACATGACAGCCTTATAGGAGAAGACGGGCGGTATAGGGAATTGTGGGAACTGTCCGAAAATTAACGCTCCTGTCAATTCCCGGACTGCGAGTTTACGAAGTAAACTCGATTCTGCCGAGAACCGGGGTGTCCATGCCGCTGCTGAAATTGACAAAACATCGCTATTGCTTGGAATAACAGTCCCCTGTCCTTTTTTATCCGATTTCATTTTATCCCCTCTTTATTTTTTGTGTAAAACGGCTATAATGTAGAAGTTAGATATTTTATAAGGATTAAACATATAGAAGCATGATAACAAAATCTAATCTTCGGAACGTATTAAAAGCTCTCGGGTTTTCTCAATCGGATTCAAGTTTTACAAAGCATTTTGAAAAACATAATTGCGGAATTCGAGTTGATTGTTCCGGTGAAACAAATACACCGTTTTATCCGACCGATCATTGCTGCGTTTTACGGCTTCTTACTGTGCAAGCAGCTCCTATTGAAGAGCAGCGTATTGCACTACAGAAAATCGAAACCTACGAAGCCGCCATCACCACAGCAAAATCGGTACTATCCGCTTGTGCTGATAAGAAAAAAATGATATTAGAGAAATAGTTGTAGGGGGGGACATAATGGAAAAAGACTTACAGATAAATATTTTAACTCTTAAAAATTCAGATTTTAGATTTCATCTATATTCTAAAAGTTATAAACAATATGAGAAAAACTCATCTTTATACTTTACAAGAATAAATAATGAAATATTTGGAGTCTCGTATAATGAATATACAGATTTTGAAAAGAAAGAATATGTTTCATTTGATAATACAGAATTGACGAAATGGTATTTATTCAATCTACTTCAAGATAATTGTAGAAAGCATAATATTAGATTTTATGCTTTTGAAAAATTTAATTATCATGTTGATATAGAATTATGTAGGGATGATGAATTAGGGCAGGAAGTAATTACAGTAGCACCAACTTATTTAAATTCTAAAAAAAAGTTTGGATTTATTTTAAATTACAGGTTTATTAAAAATAAAGGAGTTGGATTTTCTAAAGAAGTTCAAATAAAAAGTCTATCTTTAGATATTAACGGTAACGAAAATAAAAACTATTATATTGATAAGTATCAAAAAATAAATAATTTTATCAAGAAAAATTTTTCTTCAATATTTTCTTTTAATGATATTTTAGTTGAAAATACTTTCGAAACTATTGTATCTAATACTTTACAAACAAAACAATATCAATTTAGAAATTCACAGATAGAAAATTCTCAGTTTCAAGGAATTAAAAAATTCGGGCCATATATACCTATTGATATAATACAACCATCTCCTAAAATTTGTTTTATCTACATAAGTAATGAAAAAAATTATGCTCATAAATTATATTTTGCATTGGAAGGTAAGACATTCTCTACATTTTCAGGAATGGAAAAAATGTTTCATTTTCCATTAAATGAAAATACAGTTACCGGAAAATCGGTTGAAAATTACTCTGTCGAATCTATAAAAGAAATCATAAAAAAAATAAAAGAAGAACATCCGCTTAATTTCATAGTACCTATTTTGATAGTACCGTGGTCTAAAGAAAATGCATCAGAAGAACAAAAAGAATTATATTACAAATTAAAACACCTTTTTCTAACAAATAAAATGCCAAGTCAATTTATTAGTATTAATAAAATTACTAATGATAATATATTAAAATGGGCTATATCCAGTTTAGCAATTCAGATATTTTCAAAACTTGGCGGAAGTCCGTGGGTGGTAACCCCTAAAACTTCAAATTGCTTGATTATAGGGATCGGTCAGACATACCAAAGAGATCAAAATTCTAATATTCAAAAATTTTTCTCATATTCGATTTTAACAGATACAACTGGATTATTCAAAGGAATAAAAATATTGGCAAATACGAACAATAAAGATGATTATGCTGATAACTTATCAAAATCATTAAAAGACATAGTTAATAATTATACAAATGAATATAATACTTTTGTTATTCATACATCCTTCAGAATGAGCAACAAAGATATAAAAACAATTAAAAAAACACTTGATGAAATCAAACATCAAAGAGATATAACATTAGCCATTTTACGATTTGATGATAATCATAATTATTTATGCTTTGATAAATCCTTTAATAGTTTAGTTCCTCTTGAAAGTTCAGAAGTCAGTTTGTCATATTCAAAATATCTTATTTGGTTTGAAGGTCAACAGTATGGTCAATATACCATTCGTCATAGGATAGGTGCTCCTATAAAAATCAGTGTTGATTATCCAAGTGATATAAATTCAGAAAAAATTAATAATTATTTACAAGATGCTATAAATTTATCCGGAGCAAACTGGAGAGGGTTTAATGCAAAGTCAATACCTATCTCTTTGTTATATGCTGAGTTAATTAGTCACTTTATTTCAGCTTTTGACAAATATAATTTAGAGCAAATAAATATTGAAAACCTAACTCCTTGGTTTTTATAAGAGGCATATATGTTGCAATCTGATAGTTTTATTTTTTTATTGGGGGCTGGAGCTAGTTACGATGCAAAAATACCCATTTCTTCAAAAATGATTGAATATGTTGAAGATTTAGTATTAACTAATGAAAATTGGAAACAGTATAAGGATTTATACTATTGTATAAAAAGTGGAATAATTAATGCAGCAGGAATAACAGGAAACTTCTCATCAAATGTAGTTAATATAGAAACACTTGTAAATACAATGGACGAATTACTGAAAAGTTATGAACATCCCTTATATCCTTTTATTGGTTCATGGATTCCACGATTAAATGAAGTTTGCGGTAATAAATTCGATAGTATAAAAAAACTTAAATCTCATATACTTGAAAAACTTTGTACTGATTGGACAAAATGTGAACATACAGAAGACCATGATTATTACAAAAATTTCTACAGATTGCAACAAGAGTATAATTATCCTATTTCTATTTTTTCATTAAATTATGATTTATGTCTTGAAAATGCTATCGGTAAATCAAATGTTCAACGGGGTTTTGGATCAGATCATTTATGGAATTGGGAAAATTTAGATGCTGAAGTAAATATTAAAGAACCAATCAGGTTGTATAAATTACATGGTTCTATTGATTGGAAAAAAACGAATACAGGGGAAGTGGAAGAATCTGGAAAAATTTTACCTGAAGAAACTGCGATAATTTTTGGAACTGCTTATAAGTTACAGTATTTAGATCCTTTTTTATTTTTGGTTAATGTATTTAGAAAAAAGACATTGGAGAATAATACAAAAGCGATATTTTGTATTGGGTATAGCTTTAATGATGAGCATATTAATGGTATTATTGCTCAATCGCTAAAAAAAGATAAAAAAAAGCAGATTATTTCTATTTCGCCCATGAAAGATGAAAAATCAGAAAAAAATAGAATAGAAAAATTAAATAAAGATATAGCAGAACGAATAACCTTTATTCCCGAAACTGCAAAAACTTGGTTAGATTCTATAACATGTCAAGAAATAGAAAAGTATGTCGAATCAGATAACGTTCCATTTTAATTAAAATATATTTAAAATAGTCCCTTTTGAAGGGATATATTTGTACAAAATACTGAATAATGCTTATTACAAAGCGAAAAAGGCATCAATATTAAAAAACTGGATAAGGGCTGTCTTATTTTTAACAAGGAACGGGAAACAGGTTATGTGGTTGCGGTAGTAGATAATGTCGGAAAAGGAGTTGAAACCCGTTATTGGATTGATGATTTTTTGCATGTCCGCCGCCGGAAAAATGCGTATACCAATACACAAAACCTTATGACCTTAGCAAAAAACTTTATTACACAAGAATTACCTAAAGAATTTGAGGTTTCAAAAGCCGACCAAATTGACCTTTTAAATAAATCTTTAGATTTTTTTAAGAAAAAGACGATTTCGATATCGACGATTTTACCAACGAAGTTATGAGTGAGCCGGAGAAAATTGAAAAATTCCGGCAGTATAAAAAACATAGCGAAGATGAAAGCGGTATTTCAGTAGACAATCAATTTCAGGTTTCCGGAGCAGCTCTGAAAAAATGTCAATTATTGTACCTCCCTGTACAATAATTAACGGCGAGTTTGCGGCTTCGCCTCAAACATCGCTGATGTTGGAAAGCTTCGCCATCCTTGGCAGGTAGGTTATTCAACTCGATAAAAAAATACAAATCGTTGTTTCAGGTAACCGCCAAAACATTGAACAAGGTACGGATAAAAAAGGTAAGTTTTACAAGGTGTATTACAGCGAAGAAGAGTAAGCTACCTTTTCTTCCTATACTCATTGGGGGGCATTCCGGAGTATTCTTTAAAGCGGGCGGAAAAATAGCCGGTGTTGCGGTAGCCGAGGCGTTGGGCGATATTTGCAGCATACAGGTGTGTGTTAAGAAGCATATCGCAGGCGGCTTCCATCTTTTTATTAAAAATGTAATCGGTGAGGGAAAAACCGGTAACGGCTTTGAACACATACTTAAATTTTGAGGGGCCCATGTACGACATTTTTGCGAGCGTTTCAAGCGGAAGTTTTTTGTGTACGTTGTTCCGTATGTATTCAGCCGTTTGCATAATTGCCGCATGGTCCGAAGCGGTAACGGTGTGTTTCGCCTCTTGCAGGGTTTCGGTTTTTTGTAAAAGGAGGGCGGCGATTTCGTCCGTTTTGCTTTTAAAAAAAAGTTTTGCACTTGCTGCAGTTCCCGAAAATTTCTGTATTTGATTTAGGATAAAAGAAATTTCCGGTATATAGTTTTCTTTGGGAAGAAGTGCGATTTTTGCGCAAAATGCTTCTTGGGTAATGCCGAAGCTATCTTTTAAATAGGCGCCGTAATATTCAGGCGTTAAGTGGACTCCGATAACGCGCGCAGGTGTTTCTTTTTTGATAACATACTGAACCGTTTCGGCCTTTGTGTAGTGCTCAAGATATTGCATTCCGGCATACACTCTGCCTGAAGGATATGTTGTGTCGGAAGCGATGGAATCGTATTGCTGAAAATAAATGCCTTCCTCCGTTCGTAACGTATACTTAAAATCGCGGTAGTACAGATGGTCTGCAATGCAAATATGAGCATAGGAGCCGACATCATACAGTGCCAGAGAACCTCTTCCTATTTCGGAAGAAAAGGCGTAGGTTTTAAAATGGGGATACGGATTATCCTTTTTTACGATAACCGAGTTTGTATATGATAAAAAAGCGTGATAGTTTTTTTGCATAATGTAATGCTCCTCAATGGAATGCTGCGGCGGACAAGGCCGGATTTTTATGCTGAGTAATCCTCTTAACCTGCTTTTGTACCGAATAGAGGATTAGGTTGCATCCTCATGTCCGCTGTATTTCTTTTATAAAAGCATCTACCTCTTTTGCCCATTTCCGGTATGTTTCCTTTTTTACGGGAAAATGCGGACCGGGAAAATCAACATATTTTTTATCTTTACATTTAATGTTGTCAAATGTTTTTTTCATGTAATACACCGGTGTCATTTTATCTTCGTTCGGTTGGCATAATAACACAGGCTTATTATACGCATTATGAAGAATGTCCGGTTTTGATTGCGTTAATAAACTGACAATTCCTCTAAAGCTTATCAATGTTCCGGCGTGCGGATCGATTTTGACTAAATCATTAAATGCTTTGTCATCGGTTAATGTATCATACGATATAAAAGCATATGTCTTCAGCCTGATTTTTCCGATGAGTTTTGATAAGAGCTTACATATCGGCAATAGAACAAAGGTCATTTTTTTCGTATTCGTTTCTTTGCACATAAATTCTTTATCGGAAAAATCCCATAGACACCAGCATATTAACCCGTCGGCGAGATTATATCTTGCATCGCAAGCATAAGCTAAGGGGCCGCCCATACTGGCTCCTCCGAGAAATACTTTCCCGGTAAAGTTTTTTCTCGCATATTCAACCGTATCTTTTAGATTTACTAAATGTTCGTTCCAGGTAAAGTTCCCTTTTACACGTTTATTATAGCCGTACCCCTCTAAGTCCGGCGCAATGATGTTATATCCTAATTTATATAAGGGCATCAAAAAGGGGAGTAACAGACGGGCATACCCTGCAATACCGTGCGAAAACACCAGAGTAGGATTATTGATGTTATCGGTTTTATACACTTCAATATGTATCGGGCCGTTAATTGATTGTATCTCTTCGATTTTTACGTTTTTATTCCACTCGGCTATTAACTCATTTCCGAACCACCTATCCATGTAATTCTTCCAAAAATCAATGCCCGTATGCATAGCCCGCCTCCAAAAAAGATTTGACCGCCTTTTTTACGGTTTATATTCTATCATTTTTTAGCGGTTTTTGTAAGCTCTATAATTATATTGTCAAGTGCTTCAGAAACGGAATTAAAGCCGGCTTTTTTTGCGGCTGCCGGGGCTTTTTCCAATGCAAGCGCTGCGGCTTCCTTTAAAGCTGCCGCATCTTTTAGCGAAATAAGATTTTTCTTTGCTACGATATTTCCTAAATAATCCGTAATAATTTCATCATTATTTAAAAGTGAATAACAACTGCGAATCATTATTCCGATATGAGAAAGCGTTATATAATCCCGTTTTTTCTGCATAAGTTCTATAATTACCGGCTAAACTTCGGAAGTTTTCTTTAAGTACCAAAGCAAACTTGTTGCAGCCTGCCTTACTGAAGCATCCTGATGCACTAAAAATAATTCTCCGAGTTTGCAGGCCTTTATTTTGAATTCCATGTTTTCTTTTTTTGAGATAAAGGTTTCAGAATTTTTTACTGAATGAGCCGAATCAATATAACGCTCACAATATATTTTTATCAAAAATAAATATTCCCATAACAGCTTCGGATCTTTTTCTGATTGTATTATTTCAAACAGCTTTGTATAATTAACGGCTTCTGAAAACCAATCCCTTATCGGATATGTATTTTTCGTGCCGGTTTCCAAACAAGAGGCTTGTCTTAAAAACCTTATTCCTTTTGTTCTCATATTGATATCGTTGCTTTGAGCTTGCAGTAATGCTTCATCTAATGCTTTTTCTATTTTATCCGATTCCTGCATATTATCCAATACTTCAAAATATTGAGGAAACAGAGTTGCTCTTGCATAAGTTGTAGGAAGACGATTCCAAGGAACATCATCTATTTTTAAGTTGTGAATATAAGAATTATTTTTCATATTACAGATTATATTTTTCAATTAACTCCATCAACACATAGGCAGTGTCAATTTCTTCTGAAAGTAAATCGTCAAACTCTTCTTCAAGTTCATCCTGCATATCGCAAATCCATGATAAAAATTCTTTTGCTTTTTCATAGTTTTGATGAATAAAATAATATTCACCCAAAATACATTTTGCAGATACCACACTGGCAAGATCATCATCCATTTCGATAACCTTATTCAAAGTTTCCAAGGCTTCATCATACAATTTCTTGTTTAGTTGAAGCAATCCTTTTTTTAGGTATAATTCTCCGTTCATATTTATCTCCTGCTAAAATAAGCATCTTATGTCTATTCTATCATTTTTTATTGATTTTTGTAAGCTCTGCAATTATATTGTCAAGTGTTTCAGAAACGGAATTAAAGCCGGCTTTTTTTGCGGCTGCCGGAGCTTTTTCCAATGCAAGTGATACGGCATCCTTTAAAGCTGCCGCATCTTTTAGCGAAATAAGATTTTTCTTTGCTACGATATTTCCTAAATAATCCGTAATAGTTCTATCGTCATTCAAAAGTGAAAAGCAATTGCAAATCATTATGCCGATATGAGAAAGTGTTATATAATCGTGTTTTTTCTGCATAAGCTCTATGATTATCGGCCAAACTTCGGAAGTTTTCTTTAAGTACCAAAGCAAACTTGTTGCAGCCTGCCTTACTGAAGCATCTTGGTGTACCAAAAATAATTCTCCGAGTTTGCAAGCTTTTATTTTGAATTCCATGTTTTCTTTTTTTGCAATAAAGGTTTCAGAATTTTTTACTAAATGAGCCGAATCAATATAACGCTCACAATACATTTTTATCAAAAATAGATATTCCCATAACAGCTTCGGATCTTTTTCTGATTGTATTATTTCAAACAGCTTTGTATAATTAGCAGCTTCTGAAAACCAATCCCTTATCGGATATGTATTTTTCGTGCCGACTTCCAAACAAGAGGCTTGTCTTAAAAACCTTATTCCTTTTGTTCTCATACTAATATCGTTGCTTTGAGCTTGCAGTAATGCTTCATCTAATGCTTCTTTTGAATATTTTATCATATTCTTTTTATATCTCCGCTAAACTTTTAATCATAATTTCTTTAAATAGTTTGCAGTCAAAATTGCAGCCGTCTGCTTTAAGTTTTTTTTCGATCAGTTCACCTGAGTTTATCAATAAATTTTCCATAATCAAAATAAATTTCTTTTTTATCGGAAGAAGGGGTTCTAAATTCCAATAATTTTTGTCGATACAAAACTCTGCCGTATATTCTTTTTTTGTACGGAAATACCGGTTTACGCTAATGCCGGTTTTTTCACAATAAGAGGAAACATCTCCGCCGATATACACACTGATTTTTATCTTATTAAGACCTTCAAAAGAAGATTTTTCAAAATGTTCTTTTAAAGATTTTCTCATCTTTATTATCAATGAATGAATGATTTTTGCTCCGTCAACCTCAGCCGTAATTTCTCCGCCGATTGCAGCACTCAAAAAAAATTCCATATATTGCTCGATATCATTTTCTTTTATTTTTAAGTTTAAACACTGCAGCAATAATCAATACGCATGCCCAAAGGCTCACTTCGGTTATACCTATCGTGATTAAGGCGCCTTTAACCTCAGCACCGCCGCTGCCCTTGCCGTAAACTAAATACCACCACAGTGCGGAAACGGCAATCGAAACGGACAAAACTATTGCAGAGGCAATCCTGCCTTTTTTTGTCATCAGTCCGTTAGGGTTTTCTTTTGTTGCAAATTTCTTTGCACCTATTGTTACCAGTAAAAACAATCCCAATAAAAAAGGAGTTGCTAAGACCGCCATTTCAGGCGTTATTCCTATTCCCATATTTTCCCACCTCGTTTTTATTTTATCATTTTTTACCACTCTTCAAAATTTTGTTCAATGAGATGCTCAAATGAACAGGCAATAACCCGCTTTTTTTCTATGTCGAGATCAAATAAAACAACGCTTCCGTCAGCTTCAATCGCTATCGGATTCCCCGAACCGTCATCTGCAATCACAAGACTTGTATTTATTTCAGGGAACAGTTTTATATCATTAAATAATTTCCTGGCATAACGGGTTAATTCAATAATTGTTTCTTTGCCTATGGATTCTCCATTTTCAAAAGCGTGTATCGCCAAACCCGCATAAGCTCCTCCGAAAAGTTTTATAAATTCCTTATAGTCCTCATCGAGCTTTATATTAAGTTCTTGTTCGGCAGCGGTAATTTGCTCAATATCGGCAGGCTTTCCCCTTAGTGAAGGGTGTCTATCGAAAAATATTTGCAGCCGTTTTATCAATTTTTGTTCCATACTTTACTCCATAGATAATTCAAAATAATACCTTGTAAGCACTTTAAAAACAGTGTTAAAAAAATAAAGGGAAAGAATAACAATGATGGGAATGATAATAAGTTCAATGTAGTAAATCTTTGATGAAACTTTATTTTCTCGAATTTTAATTTTTCTTGTGAGCCGGCTAATAGCTAAAAAAAGGTTTGTTATTATAAATGCTGTTAAAAATCTATACCCTTCGATAACAACATCAAAAGAAAATCTAAGAGCTTTGGCACCAGGCCATCTGCTTGGAAAATAGTACCCGATGATATACACCGCAATATTCAGCGTGATGTAGTTCAAAAAAGTTTTGAGATATTTATTCCCAATTTTGGGAAATAAATCCGGAAGTCCGCCCCAAAGAGGGACCGAATCATTGTATCTTCTTTGTTTTATCAGCGTAAAGAAACGTGTAAGCAACAGCATGTCTACAGCAAAAATCAAAAGAGTAAAAGTTACCATTACTGTTGTAGTTACAATCTTATTCATATTAAGCCGTTAAAAATATGCGGAAAATTTGTTGTGAATACGTCCTTTTCTTGAGAAGATAAATTTTCAAAATCTTTGTTTATCCTTGCGAATATCTTTTTTGCCTGTTCATTTTCCGGTGCAAATCTTGCAAGATACTCAACTATTAAAGAACCCGCTTCAGGTTTATTTTTTGAGCTTTTGATTGTTTTAAAACCGTACTCAGCTGCATAAGGAACAGCTTTGCCGTCGGGTTTGTGATTAAAGGCAACAACTGCATACCACTTTGCTTTGAAATCCTGATTTAACAAGAGGCTCGCTAAAAATTCATTTTCAGAACCCTCAGCTAAGTGAGCAATCGTTAAAATACTTGCACCCTGAACATCTAAATTTTTATAAGTGGTAACTTCTTTTAAATATTGAATTGATTTCTGTGTTCCTATCATACGCAGAGCCAAAACAGCCCAATAGATTTCGTATTTATTACGCTTTATTTTCAGGCAATTAATCATAATCTCTTCAGTGAAAGGCATTTTTTCATTATGAAAGTATTCCGAAATTGCCCCCGTGTTATCTGTTTCATCCAATGTCCAATTCGGGAAAAGTGTTGTCTTCATTTATTTTTTTCCTTACGATTTTATATGATGTAATATAGCGTTGATATTTTCTACCATCGATGTTTTAATTTTCAGTTTATTCAGATCTACTTCTTTCAGATTTCCATCCTTGCCGTAGCCGCCGTATAGGACATCTTTTTTAAGGTTTGGTTTTAACGATAAAAACTCTTTATATGCCCGCTCATCTGCTCGTCCTTCAAACGAAGAACAAAACCATTCGCCTGTCATATAGCCGCTTTTGCCTATTTGCACGGCTAATGAAATATTGTGCAGCTCACATCTGCTTTGCTTATCTGTATCAGGCCATTGGGTCGGTCCTTGAAAATATTTACATCCTGCACAGCTAAGCCCGATGCTATCCCAGCGCGAAGAATATGAAAATATATCTTTTATTTTTGCCATAATTCTTCCAAACTGTGCTGCAAACAGACTATTGCAAGTCTTTTAAGATAATCTTTCTATCTCATCTTGCAATTTTTGATCCCATTCAAATTCCATATTGAATGAACCGTCAGCGTTTAAATAAAAAACAGCTTTATTCCATTTAGCTTTTCCGCCTTCTGTCATTATTTTGTGCAAATCTTTTATGTCTCTCATATTTTTAAAACTGTCAACTAAGGCTATGTTGCCGGCTGTGCCGTCCGGTTTTTTATATTGCAAAAAGCATTTTACCGCCCCTATATATTCAATCTGCAAAACAGCATTAACCCATTTTTCTTTAATCGAATCCGAAATTCGTTGTCCAATCCTCTTATAAATTTCATTTATCATATCAAGACCTTTTTTTAATTATATCGTAGTATTTGATTTTTGATAAGTTTATTTAAAAATAAATTTTCCCATTAATCAGAGGGGAGTTCTTAATAGAACCTCTCGTAATCTATTAGTTAATTCTTTAGATGCGAGACACTCTATCGGCATTAGATTATCTAAAGCAGGGATTCTTTTTTCTATCCAATTAATGCTATCATTGTAGAATAGATAGTAAGCAACATAAGCTATATCATCATTATCTTTTAGTTTTCTTTTTAGTTTATCTAAAATAGATTTGTCTGTATTAAACCCTGCAGAGCCAACTTTTTTTTTGCTATTTCCACGAAATTATCCCAAACATCATCGCCGGAGTAGTACTGTTCTAAATTCATGACTATAACCCAATATCTCCCCTCGCTTTTTCGTTATGGAAACCGGAAATGTATTTATTTAAATCTGCCAGCATAGCTTCTCCGTCAATATTTAACTTTTCTTTTTTTAGCCGTACTATCATTTGCTCAAACGCTAATATCAGATTTTTAATTAAAAATTCGGATAAAACATTTTCATCAGTGTAAATATTCTCGCCGAATGAAATAGTGTTTGCAATCATACGCTTTTTTTTTAAATAGACGTAAATTACTGCAGCCTTCAGGATCTCCGAATCTCAGAAAATCTCCATCTACTCTCATTTCAATGTGGAACTTATCAATATCCGTAGAATATGAATATTCAGACATTTTGTCGAATATTTTTGTGATTTTCTGCCAATACTTGTTCACGCAGGATATTTTATCTCCGCCGCCCGATTTAAAAAAAATTGAAAAACTATTCATAACATCAACCTATTTCAATTTAGCTTCATTTCAAAAACTCACTTTAAAGGCATTACTTTTATGTAATCTTTTAGAAGATATTTATGAGCGTATTTTTTAAATTCTGCTTCTTTCGGATAATATTGCATTAACTTTTCCGCCCCCTCTTCATTGCTGCCACTGAACTAACCAAAAAAGAACGATATAAAATCTTCAACTTGCTTTGTGCTTAAGCATTGCGAGAGAATACCTTCCGTATCATCAATAAAATTTTCTAAGGGATCTTCCTCATCATCGCTTGTGTTACATTTATATTTTTCTTCTTCCAGTTTCATACATTCAGATAAAAGAAAAAAGAAATCGGCAAGTGAAGAGCTTAAATGAAAGAACTGTCTTTTATCGATAGAACCATACACTCCTCCATTTTTCTTGTCAAAGTAAACAGCATCATCATTTCTATTTGCAAAGACGACCCAATCTTTATTCCACTTTGTATCATCGTTTTGCCGCTGTCCTTCTTTGTTAAGAATTATGTACCAGCCCTCTTGAGCTCTATCAAGTTTTATCTTAGGTTGAATGGTAAGAAAGAATTCTCCTCCGATTATTAACACATTATCGAAAGACGTTAAAGAGTAAAACTGTTCCAACTCATCTGTGCATTCGGTATTTTTCACGGCATCATCAATGACGGAAAAATTTCCCAGATCGGTTTTATTTCTGCCGAACACATTACTAAATTTTGTTAGAGCTTCTATTAGTTTCATAATATTTATTGTTTATTTATTATACGCTAATTCAGTCTCACTGTCAAAGTATTGACCTTGGCAGCAGAAAGGGTAATCACCTCAAAACAGAGTAACAGACTAAATATTTTCACAGATAAAATGACTCAAATCATTTTCAATAAATGAATTAAATGATTTATTTATAATATGTATTTGATTTTTCTCTATATCATGCAAATATACAGAAGCTTCATTAGGCTTGATATATAACTCATCCCCATCACTATTCAACCATAATTCACCAATTTTAATATATTCCTCCCGAAATTCTAACATATTAAAACCAATAAAAACACCTTCCATTTTTAATTGCGAAATACAATAAAAAAATGTAATCACATCACTATGTAATAATTTACAAAAGAATGATGAGCTTAGTTTCTCTTCGGTTAAATTATTTTCTACAACATCATTTTTCAGTAAGTGTTTTTTTATTACGGCAAACAAGTTAGGGTAACTTTGCTTCAATTTGGTAAATTTCAAGTCAAAATCAATAATATCAACTTTGTCATAGCTCAAGGAGATATCATCTATTTGTTTTTTCCATCCTTCCATATAATTGATTTGTGAATTTTCGTTATAAGATTGATTTATAGATTTTAAGTATTCACGAGCCGCATTTTGAGATATTAGTGCGGCACCCATTAAACCTTGTGGCATCTTAGGTTTTATCTTTAAATACCACCGCGGCGACAAAAATTGTTTTGCAAATTTTTCATTTTGTTTCCACCAATCAATCCATTCTTCGGGTAGGAATAGTCCTTCAGATAAATGTTTTAGCCCGTTTATTATATTATTTGTTTCCATGTTCTAATCCTCATCTGTTTCATAACTGCCGATGAAGACAAATTTTTCGGGGTTGTTTTTAATGTAGGTTATCAGTTTATCGTCAAATTCATCTTGATTATAATAGAACCTATCATGCTTATCCAAAAAATCATTAAGAGCTTCTTCATCTTTTTTTTCCGCTTCTGAAAGCATATCCCAGCGCTGCTTCCTATCAAAAGAAATTGAGCCGCCGAAAAATTCTATCACTTCCAAGAAGTTCTTATATAAATCATCAATGCCAAAAAGCTTAAGACCTTCCAAGGCGTCTTGCCACACAATACCTGTGGAGTTGAAAAAAAACTGATGATGACCGCCGTTATCGGTTTCCACCGTATACCACTGCAGGGCTAATAAGTAACGCTGCTCCAAAGTAAAATCTTTAGCCGATTTTAAATACTCTTCGTGCGTTCCGTAAATATTTACGGTGTACCACATCGGATCGGTAAGCCGATAAAGGTCGATCTCCTCTCCCATTTCTTTAATAACTTCTACCGTTAGATTTTCGTTTATTGTTTTCATTTATGACACTCCTTATATTTGATTTTTGATGTGTAAACTCTTCACGGCAGTATCTGCAGCGTGCCCGCCTTCTCAACCGGCGCATGAACAAAAAACGACAGGTATTCCAACTGTGCTGCGCAACACGCGGCGATTGAGCGGTAATCTTCTTCATCGATAGCGTATAGATATACGGAATATTTATTACCGAAAAAATTTTGTTTTATAAGATTATCCACAGTATGTTCAAAAGCCGCCGGTACTTTGTTTTTGTTTACGGCAATATATATTTTTGTGCCGGAAGGAAAATCACCGGTATCTTGGGTTACGGTTGAGGGGATGGCGATTTCAACGATACAATTATCCGCAAATTGCGATAAGGCTTTTTGCGTTTTTACTAAAAGCGGATAGGTGATTTTTACGGTAAGATAGTTGTCGGAATACGGTTTTTTTTCATTGTCCAAATAACAGGTGAACCGTAATTCCGGGCGGTCTTCAGGCGCTGCGTAAATGTGATACATCATTCTTGAAAAGAGAGGGTAGAGTATATTTTCGCCGACTGCATACGAGATACCGTAATTCAAAAATGAGTACGAAGTTTTAAACTTGATGCCGTATTTGCGTTCAAGGTATTTTTCGGCATTGCGGTACGAGTACACCCATTTTACATGATATAAAAGAACGGCGCAGGCAATGAAGACTACTACAGCGGCCGCAATAATAAAAACTTTTTGCATTAATGTCTCCTCTTTATTTTTCGTTATTTTTCTCCTGCTGCGCACGGCGGCAGCAAAAACCGGCGGTAAAAAGGGCTATGTGTCCATCGAAATATCAAACCAATCGGTTCCGCTGGAAATAAGCCATTCTAGTCCGCGTCTTCGTTCCATGACAATTTCAGGGTCTAAGTCTTTGATTTCCGTTTCGGGGCGGAGCCGCTTTTCCTCCGTCGCCCAATGATAACGGTAGTGAAGGTCGAGCATATCCAGTATTTCTTCTATCCCGCGCAGTCTGCATTGTGCTTTGAACGCCTCTTTCCCGTCGGTGTCGCCGACCAGTTTTATCGCTCGTACCACATCGCAGATGGTATTCGGGTACGAAATATCCTCGACCAGGCCCAAAGCCCACACAAGCGACCAATAGGCTTCGTAAGTCCAACAGATATCGATAGCATCCTGTTCGCTGTACGTTCCGTTAAAAAGCCGTTTTTCTTTTTCTAAAAGGCAGTTCGATACTTCGTATTTTTCAAGCAAGCGTAAAAAGAGTTCTTTCGATTTTTTATATTCTTGCCCGTTATGAATGTCTTCAGCCAATTGAGTCGACAAAAGACATGCGATGGCCCTGTTGCAGATTTCCTCAAAGCTTTTAAGCCTTACCTCTTTTGATGATTCCCGTAAGGGCAGCACTTCCATACAGGCGATGCCCATTTCCTTTATTTTTGCATTCGATTTTTTGCGCCGATTTTCAGGTTTTATATACATAATAATTCTTCTATAAAAATTTTTTTCAAGTGTATGTTGTAAAATAGATAAATAATGAGGCTAATTCTGCCTGACTGTTATCATAGCTCCTTATCCTTCTATATGTGCGCTGTCTAATGTACCATCGAGGTTACCATAGACACAGATAATATGTCCGAAAAATATATCATCATCGTGCAAATACACCATGAAATTATTTTCCGGTTCGAGTACAATGCTGGAAAGCGAAATCCTGTCGAAGAAGCCTTTTTCGGTTATTTCCGGACTGTCCTCTTCCTGCCAATCATTTGCCAGCTCGACAAGTTCCGTAGCTGCGAACTTTTTAATTCTATCAAGCCATTCATCGAAATTTTTTGTTGCTGTTTTATACGCACTCAAAATATTTTTTAATTCTGCCAAATCTTCCGTTTCCACTGTAAGGTCGATATCTTCATCTTGATACTGTATTGAGCCTTCAAACCAGCCGTATTCTTTATCCAACTCAAAATAAAAATCATCATCTTCGTAGATTACTGCGGTATTGTATTCTTTGAGGATTGCGTCGAATCTTTTATCTTTCACGTCCTCTTCTAAGACTTCCACGAGCATAAAAAGATGTTTATGTTTCGAAGAAGAGTCCGGTTTTTGCGGACGCACCTTCACTCGGAAGGCCGTTTGCGGCTTAAAATAATATTTCCAATCCCTATCTTTTACAAGCCACTCTAAGCGAATGGACTCGGAATAAAGTGAATTATCCGCAAGGTCGATAAAAGCGAGCGGACGATTTGAGGGAGCCCACATATCATCGTATTTAAATGCTCCTCCGGTTTTTGTTTCGATAAGTACTAAAATTTCTTTTTCCTCTTCAAGAAATTGAGAGGAAAATTTTTCCTGTGTGCTTAGTTTTTCCATAATGATTCTCCTTTAATGATCATGGGTGTAAGTGCTTTAAAAGTTTTTATCTTAGCTTATTTCCGTCAACCTCATTACGGAGTTCCAATCCCAATAAACTCATCTTTTTATCATAATAAAATGTAACGGATTGTTTTTTGTGTTCCGTTATTTTATAAAATTCTTCTTCAAAAAAGCCCGACTCTTTTATATAATCCGTTTGGGAAAGCTGCCAACCTTCCGAAAAAGGGTATTTTTGCTGCTCTCCGTTTTTCCATAATTCTTCCATTTTGAAATTTTGCAAGCTCAGACCGTTTTTTAATTTTACATCTTCTTTTATATATGTACGCAAAACCAAAATCGCCTGAACGGTTGAATCCTCTACTGCCGCAATTTTTTTGCTTCTGTTTTCAATTTCCACTTCCAAAAAGGAACCGTTCTTTTCCAATGTCCGGATTGCCGTTCCCCACGGAATTAATTTGGCTCCGTTTTCTTTGCATGAAAGAGTGTATCTTACTTCATACCAATCCTTATTATGGAGCGGGTGCATGTAAAATCTTTTTTCGCTGATTTTCCACCCGTTTTTTAAAAATGTATCCAAGGCGCAAGGAAGCGCGTATTCTTCTTTTCCGATTATCATCGTTTCCGATAAAGACATGTTTTTATCCTCTGCATAAAGCACATTTCCGAATAGAATAAAACTGAAACATAAAATTAAAATTGCTGCTTTTTTATTACTTTTATTCATAACACCTCTTATAATTTTATCCGCGCATAATAAAACCGGTAATAAGTAAAAAGATAAAACCGAAAATAAACCCATTGATTACGGCGGCAGGTTTAAAAGACGAAAAGACATTTCTTGAAACAATAAAACTGACTGCACAAACTGCAATTACTGCACACAATGCAAAAAGAAAAAAGCGAAAACCCGTTTCCATACCGGCTCCGGCAGTATCATGTGCAGTTGTAGGTAATACGGCAGATACAAAATAGGCAATGACTATGCTTATAAGATATGCAAAAATAATCCCCGCATAAAATAATAAGCGTACTTTCATCCGTGTTTTTCCCCGCTTTTTGTCAATCTTGATATTACGGTAGCAACAATTTTATACGACTTATTATACCATAAAATCGGTTTTATGGTACCCGATAGACGCATATAATACAAGGGCGAAAGATGAGAGCAGGGTAATAACTGAGGCAGCGAAAACCGGATGATTATAGTCATATATACCGGATTTTACTACAGTGTATCGCAGCTTGACTAACTGACCAAATACAGGAAAAGTGATATAATGGAAAAGTATCAATTTGATGAAAATGGATTGCTGAAATTTTGAGGATAAATAGGGAAAGAGTATGCCGTCAAGTAAGGAATATTTAAATTTCATTTTAGAGCAGTTATCAGGATTGAAAGATATTACTTATCGTACAATGATGGGTGAGTATATAATTTATTATCATGGAAAAATCGTAGGCGGAATTTATGATGATCGATTTTTGGTAAAACCTGTTAAATCCGCAATAGCATATATGCCGAATGCAGAATATGAATTACCGTATGAAGGTGCAAAGAAAATGCTTTTAGTAGATGATGTAGATAACAAAGAATTTTTAGCCGGCTTAGTCAATGTAATGTATGATGAGTTACCTGCACCAAAATCAAAGAAAAAGAAATAATCAACTCCCGGTTTGCCCAACTAACACAATTAAATAAAACCGCTAAAAGGAAGTACAAGCAAACAGCCGATACTTCCTTTTTTTATGTCCGAATTAAGGCGTAAGAAATAAAAATAAAAATAAAAAGAAATCCTATCATCTTCCCTTTTCAAGTAATTTTATTCTTTCCTTGCTAATTGTTTTATTCCAAGTATTGCCAATACACAGGATGCCGATAACATAAAACAAATCGGCGATACCTCAATTTTCCCGTTTATAACTGATATTTGTAAATAATAAAGCGGTGATATATGTGCGATGGCTTTCATCCACTGCGGCATATATTCAATCGGAAATAGAATGCCAGAACAAATTCCAAGCGGAAAAATAATTCCCGATGATATTCCCCATATAAGCCCCTCGTTTTTAATCAATCCTGCAACAAAAATATATATTCCCGTTGAAATGAAAAGTGCTACGGTGAATATAATTCCCAAATCAATTACATTGGATTTTCCGAAATCATAGTTTGCAAATTGGTAAAACGTTAAAATTGCAAGTATTGCAATTTCATATACAAACATAATTGCAAAGCTTTTTCCCAAAATATAGGTGCTTAATTTTATCTTGGAATTTTTTACCCTTAATAGTATTCCGTTTCCTTTTTCCTGGATTAAAACGGTCGCCAACAAACCTGCCGCTGTCAGTAATTTAAACAGCATCGTTCCGATTGAATAGTTTATGCTCGGTCTTTCCGTAAAGACTTCAGCATTTTTATCCGCATTTTCGATTAAAGGTATTAACGGATTATTTTTTATGCTGCTGTAATATTTTTCAACTTCTCCGTTACTATTCGTCCGTATAACCAAAGTTCCTTGTGATATTCCTAAAAAATAGTCTTTTTCTCTTTCGTCTATCCTCATCATTTTTATATTCGTTACATTCGGCGCTTTTTCTCCGATATATGCAACTGTCGGAACATTTGAATATGCCAAAGTAATACTTACAATCAATATCATAAATATAGGCATAATTATCATAGAAACAATGAAGCCTTTTGTATTTCGTAAAACTTTGAAAGTAAAATTAAATGACGGTACCATTTTTCATTCTCCTTTCTATAAAAGCAATACATAATCCTGCAAATCCGAGAATGAAAGCAATCCAAATAACCGGCTCCCTTCCCGGATTTACATGTATCAAATTTTTGTAAATTAACTTGTTAGCTAATGTCAACGGAGATATGTACATCAAAACATTCATAAATTTTGTATTTGACAATACGGACGTTAAACTCAAAGCTCCTCCGAAAAATCCCATAAACATAACTATCATTAAAATCGTATTGGAAAGCATTGCTCTATTTTGAACAATTAAGCCTATCAAAATTCCGAAAAGCATACTGACTGTCGGCATACTCAAAAGAATTAAAATTGACTTTAAAGGTGTTTGCATATCAAAAATTACAGCAAATAAAATCAGATTGAAAACAATCATCACTACCGAGAATACATAGTGAGCAAAAAATTTAACCGAAACAAATTTTCGCTTATCTACAATCCTATCCCAAATATGAAGTCTTCTTTCTTCAAACACACTCAGTCCGATTAAAATTGATGCCATTAAAAGCATAAAGTTCAACTCACTCACGGCAAACTGTATTTTTGCATCTAAAATCTGTCCGCTATATGGAACGATTTCTTTCGCAACATTTATCTTGTGAGTAAACTCGGGACGCTGCAATAAATAATTTTTTGTTCCTTCACTCATAATGAATGTAATGATAAAAGGCAATGCCATGACAATGTAATAAACGGGATTTTTAACGATTCCCTTTATCTCTTTTTTAAGCATATTCACCGCCCCTTAAAACTTGCATAAACAAATCCGAAAGATTGGATTTTTCGCGGCTTACTTCCGACATTTTATCAATAAGCTCCTTTGTATCTCCTTCAAGAATTAATTTTCCTTTATCCAAAAATATTATTTTATTACATAAAAATTCAATTTCGTCCAAATAATGTGAAGTATAAATGATATTTAAACCTTCATTTTTCAGTTCTTTAAGATATTCTAAAATTTCACTTCTTGAAATCGGATCAATTCCGACACAAACCTCATCACAAATCAACAGTTTCGGACCATGAACTAAGGCTGTGATAAGATTTAATTTTCTTTTCATCCCGCCGGATAAGTCCTTTGCCATGGTAGAAATTTTTTCTTTCAAACCGGCTTTTTCGATTAATTCCAGACTTCTCTCTTTAGCATATTTTTTATCCATTTTGTAAGTTGAAGCAAAAAAGAGCAAATTATCCAACACGGAAAGCTCGGGATATATCGCCAATTCTTGCGGAACATATCCGATATCCCAAATACTCAAATCTACAAATTTCAAATCTCCCTGAAATGAAATATTTTTTGTAATACAGTTAATCAAGGTGCTTTTACCTGCCCCGTTAACTCCTAATATGCCGTAAGCACTTCCATTTAAAAACCGATATGAAAAATCCGTAAGCGCAAGGAATTTTTTATACCGCTTTGTTACCTGTTTTAATTCAATCATAACTATCTCCTTTTAAAATTTAAAAACGGTTTTTATTTCTTTTTCCAATGAATATTATATAATATAAATTCATTGAATCCATATATAGCATATTTTAAATAATAAGTCAATGAATTTTTACGACTTTTTATTCATTGATTGATTTTTTTTAAAATAATTGCTATAATGGACACTGCAAAAAGTTTTTATGGGGGGAAAATGCCTGCTAATTTTACAAAAGAAGAACGGGAAATTTTAATACGGAAATTTTATGAACAAGGATATATTTTACTCAAAACTCATGGATACAAAAAATTAAAAGTTTCCGATATTGCCGCAGCCATCGGTATCGGAACCGGAACGTTTTATCATTTTTTCAAAAGTAAGGATGACTTTATCATTTGGCTCATCAAAAAAAGAAAAGAGGAAGCTTTTAATCGGTTTTTATTGCTGGCGGAAAAATACCCGAAGGGCATACCCTTTGAAGCTATGGAACAATATTTGCTTGATACTATTTCGCACTTCAATCTTTACCGATTACTTTCTCAAGCCGAGTATAATAAGCTGCAAAAAAAATACGGCTTACTTGATAATAGGAATGAACAAACAAAGGAAAACGGAAAATTTATGATGGAAAAACTTGCAACGTCAAAAACGCTTGAAGACTTTCTTTTGTTTGTGGACGCATTTACAATAATCGTTATCGGCACTTCTGATTTGACTAAATTAAATTCTGAAGTTACCAATGAAGCAACTAAAAACTTACTGCACGCCGCATGTAAACTTTTGTATTAACATCAGTTGATTGATTTATTGCGCATAAACCGATTCCGCTTGCTGCCGATACGTTGACTGCTCATAAATGCACTATTCCGTTCCGGTAGTAGCGCAGCGTATTTTCATCAATGGTATCTATCGCATTCTGTAAATGTTTCAACATCTTGCCCTTGTCTTGAGGAAGTTTTCCGGAAATAGGAGCGGTATTTGAAACGGTATTTGCATAAATCATCGTTTTAATATTCAGATTTTCAATTAATGTTTTTTGCTCTTTTAATTTTTCTATTTCAGAAGTTTCGATAAAAAACCCATTTTGTATTTCGGTATACAGTTCCGATTCGGGGAATACGGTAAGAGCAACGATACTGATACTTACCGGATTTATTCGATTATAAATTGCAGCTGTATTAAGGGCAGCCCGCCTTCCGTTTCCTTCTCCCGAAAGTCCGTTCAAATATGAAATATGATAGCGTATTCCCGCTTCGTCTAATTTATTCAATTCATACACTATATCTTGAGCTTCGTAGCCCTTGCGCATAAATAAAAGCGTTTTATCATCACCGGTTTCGGTTCCGATAATAATTTCATCATAACCTAATTTTTTAAGCTCTCTAAGCTCATCTAAACTTTTCGGGCTTATATCCGTTACCCGCGAAAAACAACCTATCGTTTTAATCATGGGTAGGTACCTATGAATCTTTTCTGCAAGAGTTTTTAATTTTTCTACCGATAGGGCAAAAGGATTTGCACCGGTCAAAAAGATCCGTTTACCCTGCGGATAGTAAATACTGAGTTCCTTCAAATCGGCTTCTATTTCATAATCCGGCGAAAGACGGAATGTAAAGGGTAAGTCCGAATAAAGAGAGCAGAACTTGCACTTATGATGTGTGCAGCCGGCTGTAACCTGTAATAAAGACGATGAAGCCTCATAAGGCGGCCTCCAAATAGTTCCCGTAAAATGCATAACTTCCTCCATAAAAATTGGTGAATGATTTATTAAAACTACAAATATATATTTAAATTTATGATATAGTCTGCGATAAAACAAGTACTATTATTTTTTAGCGTACTTGTTTTTATATTGCTTAGTGTTTTTTATTTCAAATAGTGAAAAAATGTCCGGTAGTTTATCAGCTTCGTGAATAAACTTTCTTGATTGATATAAAATATGATGATATAATTTTTAGAGTTTTTTGGAGGAAAAAGAAAAATGAGCAACATACTATCAAAAATTATTTCGGATTCAAATTATAAGCTGGAACAATTTTCAGATACCGAGATAGAAGCAGTAGAAAAAATGATAATCCGTAAGCCGAACAAAAAAGGCGAAGATGTCCTGTATGTTCACTGCCAAATTAGAGATAAGGAAATACGGCTAACTGATGAGGAGCTTGTCCGTCAGTTATACATTTATAAACTCATACATATCTATAGCTATCCCAAAGATAAGATGGAGCTTGAATATAACGTTTCTTTCGGAAGAGAAAAGAAACGGGCGGATATTGTCATATTTGATAAAAATGCGGTAACAACTCCGTATATCATTGTCGAACTGAAAAAACCGAAATTAAAAGACGGCAAAGAGCAGCTAAAGAGTTATTGTAATGCAACAGGTGCTCCCATTGGAGTGTGGACAAACGGCGGGCAAATTTCATTTTATCACAGAAAAGACCCTAATTTTTTTGAGGACATTCCCAATATCCCAACATTTAATGAAAAACTCTCCGACATTTTAAGTGAACGGTGGACAATAGAAGACTTAATAAAAAAAGATAAACTTGTTACCGAAAAGAAAAGTTTAAAAGACCTCATCTTGGAAATGGAAGATGAAGTCTTAGCCAATGCCGGTGTCGATGTGTTTGAAGAAGTATTTAAACTCATTTTTACAAAACTCTATGATGAAATGGAAAGCGGAAGAAATACCACACGACATTTAGAATTCAGAAACTATGGAGATACGGAAAGTGAACTCAAAAATAAAATACAAAACCTATTCGATAAAGCAAAAGCAAAATGGGACGGAGTGTTTAGCGAAGATTCCAAAATTACGCTTACCCCGTCGCATCTTTCCGTTTGTGTATCTTCTTTACAAGACGTGAAGCTCTTTAATTCCAATCTTGATGTGGTAGATGACGCTTTTGAATATTTGATGAGTAAGTCGTCAAAAGGAGAAAAAGGGCAGTATTTTACTCCTCGTTATGTGATTGATATGTGTGTAAAAATGCTCAATCCAAAGCAAACGGAAACAATGATTGATCCGGCAAGCGGAAGTTGCGGCTTTCCCGTTCATACCATTTTTTATGTATGGAAAGAAATATTAAAAGAAAAAGGAATAGAGCAAAGCCACTTGTTTACAAGTGAAGAAAAACCGGCTGAATGTACCGATTATGTAAATGAAAAAGTATTTGCAATAGATTTTGACGAAAAAGCGGTCAGAGTTGCAAGAACGCTTAATCTTATTGCCGGAGACGGACAAACAAATGTACTCCATCTTAATACATTAGATTATGAGCGGTGGGAAGACACAACAAAGACCGAAGAGTGGATTGATACTTACGGTGCAGGGTGGAAAAAATTAAAAAAATTACGTTCGGAAAAAAACAGCAATTACTCTTTTTCTTTTGATATTTTAATGGCAAATCCTCCCTTTGCCGGAGAAATTAAGGAATCAAGAATTATTTCTAAATATGAACTGGGGAAAAATGCAAAAGGTAAATATCAGTTAAAAGTAGGCAGGGATATTCTATTCATTGAGCGGAATCTTAATTTTTTAAAGCCCGGCGGAAGAATGGCGATTGTCCTTCCGCAAGGCAGATTTAATAATTCATCGGATAAATACATTCGAGATTTTATCACCGAGCATTGCAGAATACTTGCAGTTGTCGGGCTTCACGGTAATGTGTTTAAGCCGCACACCGGAACAAAAACCAGCGTGCTCTTTGTGCAAAAGTGGGACGATGAACTATGCCCCAAAAAGGAAGATTATCCGATATTTTTTGCAACGATGCAGGAGCCGAGCAAGGATAATTCAGGCGATAAAATATTTGTAAAAGATGAGATGAGCTTACCGCTTCTTGATACACACGGACATTTAGTTGTAAAACACGATTTATTTAATCATGACGGAGTAACGGAAGACGGCATCGCGGAAGCCTTTATAGAATTTGCCAAAAAGGAGGATTTAAGTTTTTTCTAAATAGCCCGTTTGATAGCGAAAAGTACGAAAAGCTATTGAACGGGCTGGAAGTGAGTGAAGTATTATTGAGTGAAGTAAAAAATGAAAATAAAAGTTTTAGATTTGATAGTGAGTATTTTAAGAAAGAATATTTGATTGATGATATAATTTTACATAAATACAGAATCTTTAAATTGGGAGAACTGTCCTTTATAACTGATGGACAACATGGATACCATGAAATAGATGAAAATTCAAATATTCATATGCTCACTGCAAAAAATGCTAAAACTTGGTTTGCAAATTTAGAAGGTGCCGAGCCTTTGGCAAAATGGGTAGATGATAAAAATAAACGCTCATCATTACAGGATAAAGATATTATTTTGAGCACAAGAGGTACCGTTGGTTGTTGTGCTCTTGTTGTTCAAGAAATTTTGCCTGCAAATATAGACCAAGATATTGCAAGAATTAAATTAGAGACAAATGATTTTAAACCTGAATTTTTAATTGCATATTTAAATTCTAAATTTGGGTATGATTGGATGATAAGAAATCAAACAGGAATGGTTCAACAAGGTTTATCATTGGAGAAAGTCAGAACTTTTCCTATTCCTAGAATTCCTTTGAAATTTCAGCAAAAAATTGAAACTATGGTACAACTTGCATACCAAAAATTACAGCAAGAAAAAAAACTTTACTCCCAAGCGGAAAATTTGCTCCTTTGTGAACTTGGACTTGAAAACTTTAATCCGTCAAATGAGAAAGTTTCTATTAAAAGTTTAAAAGAAAGCTTTCTTAAAACAGGCAGGCTTGACAGTGAATATTATCAGCCTAAGTATGAAGTAATGGAGAAAAAATTAGATAAAATAGGCGTTGAAAAATTAGAAAGTATTTGTAGTTTAATAAATTACGGAACAGTTCCAACGAGTCCGTATGTAAAAAATAATAATAGTGTACCTTATATCAAAGGCATGAATTTAAAAAACTGTTTTGTTGTTGGTGAATTAGATGAAATAGAAAATACAGATAATTTACAAGATAAGTTTTTTACTAAAGAAAATGATATTATCATTTCTCAAATGGGGACAGTCGGAGATGTAGGCATCGTAACAAAAGAACAAGAAAATTATTTGTTTGCTTCATTTACAATACGGGCAAGATTAGATGACGATAGATTTAATCCGTTTTTTGTAGGAGCATATATTCAAAATGTTGCAAAAGAATATTATTTATATAGAAATATTGCTCAGGCGAGTGTCAGGCAAAATACGGATTTACCAACTATAAAAAACATGCCAATCCCGATGGTAAAGAAAGAAGTTCAAGACGAAATAGCAGGTTATATCAAACAGAGTATGGAATACTCAAAAAAAGCAAAAGAACTACTGAAAATTTCTACAAAATCTGTTGAAATAGCTATTGACAAAGACGAACAGGCGGCACACAATTTCTTAGACAGACAGACAGACAGACAGACAGACGGTAGAATACTATGAAGAAAGAGCAGTTTATTTTATTCGGCTTGCGGAATTCAGATTGTATGAAGAACTTGGACTTTTTGATGAGTTAAAACCGGTTAATTATACTGTCAAAAATTTAAGTGAATCTTTTGGAAAAACGGGGCGACTGGACAGTGAATATTATGATAAAAAATATGACAGTCTGTTTAAAGAAATCGGGAAAAGTACGTTTGAAAGTTTGGCTCAGTTGGCAGTAATAGAAAAATCTGTTGAACCGGGCAGTGATAATTACGAAGAAAGCGGAATACCTTTTGTTCGAGTGCAGGACTTCACGAAATTCGGAATAATAAGCCCTAAAATATATTTGTCATCTACATTGTTCAAGAATACTATAAAACCCAAGAAAGATACTGTCTTGCTTTCAAAAGACGGTACCGTAGGCATTGCATACAAAACCGATAAAGATGAAGACTGTATTACTTCGTCCGCTATTTTACATCTGACTACAAAGAGTAAAAAGATTATACCGGAGTATCTAACGCTTGTATTAAATTCATTCATTGTAAAAATGCAGGCGGAGCGGGACGCTGGAGGCTCCATTATCAATCACTGGAAAAAATCGGAGATTGAACAAGTTAAAATTCCTATTCTTGATATGGATAAACAACAGCAAATCAGTGAACTTGTTGAAGAAAGTAAAAGGCTAAGAGAAAAATCAAAAGAATTATTAGATAGGGCAGTTAAAAGTGTAGAGCTCGCAATAGAAGAGGGCGAAGAAAAAGCGTTGGAATTTCTTTGTAAAACTCAAATTTATAAGGAACGGTAAAAAATGGCAGATACCATAAATGATAAAGAAGTCCTAAAGGAATTAAGAGAGATAACAAAAAATAAGGAAAATTGGGAAGCAAGTATTGATTATGTTGCAAATAAACTGAATGAAAAGTATTCGGTCGCAGTAAAAGCAAAGATTTTATGGCTTCTTGGGGAAATGGGGTTACAGTATCCTATGCAAATAGAAGTATACATTGAAAAAATTGCCCATTATTTAGATGATGAGCATCCGAAATTACGGGAGCGGGCAGTTAATGCCTTAGGAAGAATAGGCAGATCCGATAAGAACATAGTTCGTCCCTATATGGATAACATAATGAAAATGAGCAAAGATACTGTAGAAGATGTCAGACTTGCGTTTGTTTGGGCTTGTGAAAATATTGCAACCAATGCTCCGGAACTGTTTTGTGAAAAACTGGATTTGTTTTGTGAATTGATGCAAGATACAGGAACAAGAGTACGGATAGAAGCCCCGGAAATATTTCGGGTAATGGGAAAAAGAAAACCGCACTCTGTAAAACCCTACTTGGAAAAATTACAATGGTTTGCGGAAAATGATGTGCACCCTGTTGTCCGTATTCACAGTGCAGGAGCTATCCGCATGACAAAAAACGCATTGAAAGAAATAAAAAATGGCGTAAATGAGTAAGGTGTGATACCTGTTTGCTGAAGCATCGATTCATTTTATGCCGTTTTTTCTAAAAATGGCGGAATTGAACAGCTTCAAAAATTGATATTTTGTTCAGCTGTTCAATTCTAATGAACCCTTACTTGCCGGCTCAAAACTTAAAAATATTTTAAAAGAAAACCCGATTTTAGCAGACAGAAGGGTATAGCTATCAAAGTCGTACCCTTATTTTTAGCGTACTTGTTTTTATGTCGTTTTAGTGATAAAATTATCGTAATATGAAGAAAACTGAAAAAGCTATAAAAAGATGTGAAACGGTTTCGGCAATTCAAAAAATACTGGGCGGAAAGTGGAAGATTGAAATTCTCTACTATATCGGAATTGAAAACATTAACCGCTTCGGTAAACTGCGCCGCAGTATCGGCGAAATTAACGAGTCTTCATTGACGAAACAGCTACGCGAACTTGAAGCCGACGGTTTTCTTTTAAGGTATGACTATAAAGAAATCCCGCCTCGTGTAGAATACTCTCTAACCGAGATGGGAAAGAGTTTTATGAAAGTTTTAAAGTCTATGCAAAAATGGGGAGAGGAAAATTTAGTTGTTCCGTCGTAAATAAGATTTTGCCGTTTCCTAGCCCTTAAAAAATTCTCCGTATATCATAAGAGCTATTACAAACAAAAATATGAGGCTTAAAAGGCACTTTCGATATTAAAGACATTCCGCCTATATAAATTACAATAACATACAGAAGCCCCAAACCTTGAATCGGTATCATATTTACACCTCCATACGCCCATATTTATCGAACCATTCTTTTATGACCTTAATACGGTTTAAAAATATTGCCGTCCAATTTCCAATATTTAATTCTTGTATCGCTGCCGCATTTTTTGCAAGAAGAATTTTTAGATTCCGAAAAACCGATTCCGCTTTGTTCTGCAAGTTTTATAATCCGCTCTCTTTCTTCACTCAAGTTCGGAATATCCGGTACAAGACAGACAGAAATTAATTCTTCCATTTTGTTTTGTAAAACAGCCTCTTCCAGCATCTTGGGTAAAAGAAGTGAAGCCAGATACGAATCCGTTTCTCTTTTCCGTATTTCCGAAAACCCGCAAGACTTACATTGAATGCTTGTTAATATTTTCCGTGTACGGCTTTCCGCAAATATTTTTTCAATATTTATTTTTTTGTCTTCCTTTATCATATGTGCAATTCCGTAAGAAAGGCATTTCAGGCATTCCATCAACTCATTTGCCCACGGTTCAGCGTCATCGTTTATAGTATGATTATTTACCTTGCAAATCCAAATATCATTTATGCTGCCCATTCCTCCATAAGCCATAAGATGATGTTGAACACTGCCTGTGCTTAGGTATTCTTCAATATCGGTTTCAATCCATTTTTTCCAAGCGCAGGATGTTTTGGTAAATAATTGTTTTAAGGCTTTCAATGCACAAATATAATATCTGTCATTTTCTTTCTTATAATCTTTTTTATCCTGTAACTTTGACATTGTTCTTTTTACTGACGCTCCTTTTAAGCTTTCCACTTATTTATTATTTCGGTAAAATCGGCAATCATTAAATTGAAATCATAACCGGGTATTTTCTTTTTTTGTTTTTCTGCAATGGTTTTAAGAGCAACTAAAAAATACTCTGCCAGTTTTTCTTTTTGCTGTTGATGTGTTAATTGACTGAATTCTTTTTCAAAATGTATGTCTGCATTTATCTTGCCTGTGTCTGTTTTAAACGGGCCGTATTGAAATCGAGGACGCAAGTAATATCCGTTTTCGGAAATTTCTTTTTTTGTGTATAATTTTTGTAATTCTTTCGCCGCTTCTTGATTTGATAATTTGCGGCCGGTTTCATCGATAATATAATTTGTTTTACAATGAGCATTATCATAATAACTGAAAGAACAATTCAAGAAAATACAATTCACGGCTTTTCCGTATTTTTCCGGGCGCATCTTTTTGTTCAATTCGTCCTGAAGTTTTTCCTTAATACTTTCTATAACCGGTTTTGAATTTTCATAACAGTTGGATATCGTACGCACAATCCAAATAGGATTTTTGGGAATCCAATTGCGTTGACTTTCAATTTTTATGTCTTCTATCTTTTCGGTTACGGGGTAATCCCAATACACGGGCTGTTTTTTGTCTTTACATTCAGGCCCGAGATAATAGGAAGTTCTGCCCTGCTCCATAGTAAATCCGGTCTTTTTTTTTGACCATATTGCTTCGACAAAACGCAGTTCTCCGAATCTGTTGCAAAAAAAAGTGCGAGGATTACCGTTAAAAAATACACCTCTGAGCGCTTCCACCGGTTCGTGATTTCCCCAGCCGATTACCGCAAGACATTCACAAAGACGCACCGCCTTGTTCCACTCGGATACGCTTTTATAATCCGCATATTTTAAAAACTCTGCAAAAAGTTTTTCGCGCAGTTTTTCAATAGAGGTTTGAGAATTTAAAAAAGTTTCCAATTCCGATAAATCGTTAATTTTATAAATTTCGTTCATGTCCGGTTTCCTATATTTTATTTTTCAATTCAGTTCTATTCATTTATATTTTAACCGTTTATACTGTCATTTTTGATATTATATTTTTCATCCACTGTCATAAAGGCTAAATGCCCCAAATTTTACAGCAGCCTTCATAACAGCCGTGATGCTCATTGAAAATAAATATTTTATCGTTAATTATTATTTTGTTCTCCATCCTGTTTATCCTTGTGCTTAAGTTTTTTGAATTACATATCGATCCTGTGTTCCGGTAAAACATCGGAAAAAAACTTCTCTAACAGTTCATCTAAGGTTTTGAATTTTTTAATTATGTTATCGGTTACAGGCTTGTCTAATTCATAATAGATTTTTTCATGTAAAGAATAAACCCAAAAGCTGATATCACTGTCTCCAATAAATATATATTCTTTGTTTTCTTCTATTTCGTACCAAATTTTATTTGTATCGATAAATTCACTGACATGTTGATTAAAAGAAGTGACCTCTGTTAAATATTCATCTACTTGATACAATATAAAACCATTGTACTCAAATCCATTAATATATTTAAGAAGCTTCAAATAATCAGGCGGTAATTCATATCCGAATTCTTTTCTTACAGCTCTTTGAAATTTAAGTATTTCTTTATCAAGTATGCCTGAATTTGTTTTCTCCTGATATAGCTCCATTTCTTTTTTTATAATTTCAAGTTTTTCTTTCCACATACTAATTTCCCTATATTTTATGTCGTTTCAAAAGGATGTTCAGTTAAATTTTTGAAATACCTTGTTTTGTTTGCGATCGATATACAATGCAATTTCATCACGTCTTCCTTATTTATATGTCCCTCCTTGATATTAATTTTTCCCTTCAAGCCGTGAAGAAAGTATTTTTGCAATTTCTGCGAATTTTGTATCTTCTAATTTAACAAATTCCTCCCGATATGTTTTTAATACCTCAAAAGAATAATAATAAAAACTATAAAATAGATTACCGGGAAAAACATTTTCTTCTTCATATCTAAGTAAATCATCTTCTTCATTATAAATTTCAGACCATAGATATTCTTCTTTTAACATATCCTCAAAAAGAGGCAAGGGTTCAGGATGCTCCAGTACTTCCCCATCGCAACAGCATTCAGCTATTACAGCAAAAATTTCGAGAAGTCTTTTCACTATATAATCTGCATTTATGTTTATCTCTGTTTGATTTAATGCTTTAATAAAAATCCTTGCAAGAAATACAAGAGCAAATGGAGTTGCATACCATAGAGTACTTTGATGTTCAATATTTATTGCAATTTCATTTAATGCTTCTTCTATCTTATCCGTTTCCTGCATGGTTTCCAATACTTCAAAATATTGAGGAAACAGAGTTGCTCTTGCATAAGTTGTAGGAAGGCGGTGCCAAGGAACATCATCTATTTTTAAGTTGTGAATATAAGAATTATTTTTCATGCAATAGTATTCCCCTTTTTATTCATACGTCTTTCCCTTTTCTAAAACCAATCTATTTTTTCCGGCGGAAACGGCCATATGGGAAACCCCGCAGTTTCTATATTCAAGTTTTTATCCATTATAAATAAAAATGAATTATCCGCCGGTATATATGTTTGCATTATTTCTTCATCAGACATATTCAGTAAATACTTTAGAAAAACTCTTATGGTATTTTTATCGGTTACTACCAAAATATTTTTGCCCGCTTTTATATTCTGTAAAATATCGTGTTTCAAATAAAAGTTGATTTTTTCTATGACGGGGCGCAGTTCGGGGATAGCAAAAATATTTTTTTCTTCCGTATTGTTATCGATTTTTGTATACAATACGGAAGATTCATGCTGCGGTATTTGTGTTTTGTCTACTTCCTTTAGTATATAAGCGGCAACGGTATGCGCACGTTTTAAATGTGATGTATATATCATATCAAAAGAGTATCCGTTCTCTTTTAAATTTTTGCCGGCCAGTTTTGCCGCCTCTATTCCCTCGGGACTTAAATCGTCCGTTTCGGAATTCATAAGGCGGCCTTCCGATTCGGCACAAATTTCTTCATGACATAGTAAAATCAAATTCATAGTATCTTCTCCCGAATTTCGGTTTTTATTTTTTTCTGTTATTTGACTGTCTTCAGCATTTACCGCTGCGGACTGTAAAAATAACTGCACTATAAGCAAAACGATAGATAATATTATTTTTTTCATTTTTCAATTATACATGATTTTTCAGTATTTTTCTATCCATTGAAAAAACTAAAAACAATCATTTTTACACAATAGAAGAAATCGGCTAAAAGTGGTATAATTTGTTAAAAGGACTTTTTACATGGCAAAAGAAATAAATACTTTAAAAGAATTTTTAGACAGCGAAATCTATTCGGAACTTAAAAGAGATATAAAATGGCACGATATGAAATAGGTGCAATTTACAAAATAGAGGCAGGCGAAAAATCCTATTATGCCCGTCTATTAAATTGCGATGTATACGGAATATTTGAGCCCATCACCGGCGAATTATCTGAAAAAGTATTTGAAAATACGCCGTACCGGCTGTATATTTCTACCGGCAGTTATGCCGTGAAAAGAGGCTTTTGGGAAAAACTTTTTCCCTCGCCCGATAAAACGGATATTGAGCGCTGGAGTTGCCCTAAGCATTTAGTTGTGTTCACACCTTGGGATATCGAGGGAGCTCTTAGCCGTCTTGACGCCTTTGACCGATACGGCCATACGGAACTCCTTGATAAAAAAACGTATATTGAATGTCTTAAACAGGGCTTTATTTCAATCATTCAACCCATGTACGAAAAAATCCCGCAGTTCCTAAACAATTATTATGATGATTGGCCCGAAAGTGAAATTTACAGCGATGTTCTAATAGGCGGCGGCACTGCGGAACACAGGCAAAAACAAATCATTAATTTAAAGAAGATGGGTTTTGATGTTTCAAAATATAAAAGTGATAGGGGAGAAACATGATTAGAAAAGCAAAAATACAAGACTTATCCAGAATTGCAGAGATATATGTTTTTAATAACAGACTAAATTATTTTCCGATTTTTAAAGATGAAAAATTTTCTTTCGGAGAGCTGCAAGTAGTATCCCTGATTGAAAACTGCTTCAGTAAACCGGAAATACAAAATAACCTATATGTTTTTGATGACGGATTAATACGCGGTTTTATTCAAATAAATAAAACGGAAATTTGCAAAATTTATGTGGATTCTTTTTTTCAAAATGAAGGTTTCGGCAATAAGTTAATTGAATATGCTGTTCAAGAATTGGGAGCAAATAATTTATGGGTACTGGAAAAAAATACAAGGGGTATTTCTTTTTATAAAAAACACGGTTTTAATCTTACGGGAGAAAAGAAATTCGAAGAAGACACAACGGAATATCTTTTAAGAATGATAAGATAAAGTTCTATTTTATTTGAGGAATTTATGTATGATATATAACATGATGATATTAAATGTGATAGTATTGGTTATCGGCATAGTGTTTCTTTTAATTATAATTAAAAGAAACAATCGTTATGATGTTTTTGCCTTTTTTGACAATAGGCTGGCCGTCCTTACTATCATACCGGCATGTTATGATATTGATATTATAGAAGAAATTACTTTTTCAAAAATTCAACTGAAGACGAACTTTTTAGGAATTATGAGAATAATAAAAAAAGGCGGTTCTAAAAGCCGCCCATTCCTGTTTGACAGCTGCTCCTATTATAAAAAATTTAAGATTCAAAATTACGAAAACGATATTGAACTTACAACAATGAAATTAATAGAAGAATTACAACGGCACGGAATTAAATGCAAAAAACGTTAAGGTAAAAATATGGCGGTGTTAATATGTATGAACAAATTGTATCGAGGTTAAATAGGTAAACTTATGTTAAAAGGAGGATAAAATGCTTACACTGAAAGAATTAATTAAAAATCAAAAAGATTTTACGGAAGACTTCTTTGCGGAAGTATCGGATAAACTATGGGAAATCGGAGGAGTAGAAGAAATTAAAAATCAAACCGATGAGGATTTATTTCTTTTTCATATTGCCGTTAACATCATAGGAAATTGGAAGGGCGACGGTTGGTGGGAATTTATCTGCAATTATCCGCAGCTTATCCGCTATGTACCCGACACACTGGCGGCATTAAAATTATCCGATATGAAAACCGCCTTTGAAAACGTTATAAAATGTTTTCCTGAAAATACGATCTTTGAAGATTCGGCTGTCTATGTCGATACGGTCAATTTTCTTCAAAATGTCAGATTCAAAATACGCGATGTATATTTAAACTCAATTCCCGCAGATAGAAGAAAAGAAATGTCCGAGACTTTGCATAAAAACATTGACTACCTTGAATCATTGACGGATAAACGCTGGGGATATGAGGCAATAAACGGCGGATGGTCGGATGTGATTGATTTTATTAAAGAAAGAAAGGAACACATGTAATGAACTATATCGGAGAATTAACAACAGACGGTTATGGAATGGCGATTATTCCTACCGATTTACTTTCGGAATATTTAACTTTAAAAAAATGCAAGGCGAAAAAGCTTTTAAGCTACCTACAGAAGAATTTCGATCTTTTTCAGGAACTTGTAGAAAAGGCTAAACTGATTCCTTTTTACCGTATCAATGCTTTTGAATATCATATATTCGCTTCAATAAATGAAGAAGCTGTCATACCCGAAGGATTTAAAGAAGTGTGCAGATTTGAAAAACTTTATTTGGAAGTTGGAGAATTAAATAAAATTTGCTTTTCATGCTTCGATGATTTGAACTATGATTTTGAAAATATTAAAAAGCATATTACCGAGCGCACGGAATATATTAAAACCGGCCCTGAGGAAATTATTGAGCCTTATAATTATCGTTTATGTTTTGATATACCCACAGGCAGGTATGAGTTTGATCTTATAGGCTTGGAAAAAATAAAGAAGACTGAGAGGGAAAGTAAAAACTACGGCTATGCCTTCATATTCAAAAAGAATGAAAATGCGGTAAACGATAACTTGACAAAATGTGATAATGAAGAAGATACCTATAAATTTAATATGCCAAAAAATTAGCTTATAAGGAGAATTTATGAATAAAATAATAACTGATAGAATTGCTAAATTGGGCGGCAAATGTGCCTTCGAAGGAGAGAACTTGCTGAGCAATATGAGGAGCATTAGCTTCCCTAAAAGCTTTCTTATGAAAGATTTTAGCGATTACTTAGAAGATGATTTACTCCATAGAATTAAAGCAGAGGGAATAATACCGGAAGAGGAAATTCCATACCCAAGAATACAATACCGAACCGAGAAATTCACTCCTTTCACGAAAGGAACAACCGATTATGACGAATACTCCAATTGTATAGATAAAGAATATGTAAGCTCTGTAATTCCTTGCAGTGAATTAGAGTTTTTAATCATTGGCGATTCCAACTCTTATCCCAATTATTACTTTATATGTCTAAGCGATAAAGATTTTAGCAATCCAAAGGTATATACCACGGATCATGAAGTATATTTTAGAGAGATTGAAGACTTGGGGCATTTCTCCGACTTTCTGGATTTATTTCTATCGGAAGCGGAGTATAAAGAAGAAATTGATAGACTGACAGAATAGAAAAACATCTGTAAGTAGTATGATTATATACAACTTTTATAAACGAGAAGAAAACACTAATTATTGACATTTGTTTGTCGATATGTCTTTAGTAACTAATATATGGAGGAAAAAATATGAAAGAAATTCAACATAAGTATTTCGGTATTTTAAACCTTGAAACCGATGACGATGTATCGGTGATTTGGGAGAAAGAAATTAATGGAATTGAAGTTTTGCTGTGGTATAGTAAGAATGGAGAAGTACCGGATGTTTTGCTGGATAGCTACGCACAATTTCTTGTCGATTTAGACAAGAAAATCAAGGAAGGCCGCCGTGCTATTATCGAATACTTAAACAATGACAGGCACTATATTGACTTTCATATCGAAGAGTTGGAGTTAGATGACTTACCAAGCGATATAACCGATTTCGCAAATCAAATGAGCATAACGAATCTGGGTTTGTGGATAGATAATACTCCGCACATCACAATGGATTTTATGATTGATCCGGATTTAAGCGACGAGATATTGTGCGTGAAATTCGACGAAGGTGCAAAAATAATTGACATTGCATGGGAAAGCTGAGAATAGAGAAAATAATTATTCAAAACACAAATTATGAGTAAAAAATGTCTTTATATTGCTGAAACATCAATTCCGCTTAGCCTATGTGATGATAATGCAATTATTTTTTATCAAGAACATAAAATAGAAATTGTGGAGATGATTTTATGTCCCAAAGTGATTATTTTCAAAACGCTATGGAATATATCCTAAAAAACTTAAGAGAGTAATATAGATTTTGTGTTTCGAAAAAAACCGCTTTTGTTTTCTTTATAAAAATTTAATGATATGATGAGTTAGTGAAATCAGCAAAATTAGATTTTTGTTGGAGGTAAAGGTATGACATCAAGTTATGAAAGAAAAAAATTAAACGAAAATGACAAGATTCTTAAACAGGATATGAGTCAAATTGCCGACCTTCCCGGTATGGTTTTTGTGATTCATTTACTTATGGAAGAAAAATGTAAAGCGCCTGAAAAAAAGCTTATGCATAAAATTATGGCCAAGCATTTAGGCGAAACGGATTGCTTTTGCTATGACAGTAATATGGCAGGCTTTGCTCCAAAAAAATATTCCGTATACTTTGAAAAAGAAAAGTTGAATGCTCATCCTCAGCTTATCATTATGAACTGTTCTGAAATTGAAAAACCGATTATGGATGATATTGCCGCAACGCAATTATGGAATTGCCCGAACGGCGAAGAAATTCTGAAGACATGTAAATATCAAGTATTGGCAACGGATATGTTGGCTGCCGGTTTAGGTTATAAAGAAAGAGCGGAAATGCTGGTGCATTATGTTGAAGCATTAATAAACATTTATCCGTCCTGCAAGGCTGTAGTTTTTGAAACATCTAAAAAAATGCTGACTAGGGAAGAAATTCTAAACTGTACCTTACCCGAAGAAACACGCTTTATTCATTATGCGGTGAATATTCGTTTTTTTAATATTCAAGGAACAAATGACATGCTGATTGACTCGCTCGGCATGAGTACACTCTTTTTACCGGATATTCAATATCATTTTCACGGCTTAAATCCGAATGATATTGTAAACCATGCATATAATGTTTTATCCTACATTTACGATAATGATAATCCGATAGAAGACGGGAATACAATCGCAGGTCTTACAGGCGGCAAAATGAATCCCGATATAAAATGGGAGGTTCAATATGAAGATTCTCTTATACAGCCGATAAGAGAAGTTATAGATATTAATACAGGCGAATACGCTTCCGGAAATCGGTAGCAGGGAGTTAGGTATGATAAAGATCGGAAATATCGGAACCTTTGAATCGCTGCCGCAAATTTTAAATGATGTGCTAAATGAAAACATTTCTGCATTGGAAGAAAATCTATTAAACGGATGGAAGATTGATAAAGCAATCAGCTTGAATAAACACACAGATATCTCTCCTTTAGATTTTGCACTTATGATGGAAAAATTTCAATCTGTAAAATGGCTGACGGAAAATGGTGCAGATCTTAATGCAAAAGGTCATCCTAGTTTTTTGTCGGCAGTTAGGTATTGCAGTGATGAGTTAATAAGGCTCCTCGTTTCTCATGGCGCAAAGATAAATACAATAAACAATGCCGGTTCGGATGCTTTTCTGGAAGCGTATTATGGAAACCGCTTTGATAACTTTCCGCTTATACAAGAGCTTGGACATACCGCAACTAAATACGGAGGACAAGTTTTGCGTCAAGCCGTGTTCGACCGTAATTATAAAGTTTTGGAATTTCTAATTAAGCATGGAGCAGATATTAACTATAATGCACCTGATATGGTTTATCCTTTTATGCCTACTCCGCTTTGTGTAGCTGCAAGATATGTCGATTTAGAAATGTGCAAATTTTTGACGGAACATGGGGCTGATGTTAAAATTGCCGAAAAAGACGGAATGCGTCCATATAGCATAGCCTTAGAAAAAGGAGATGATGAAATGGCGGAATATTTTAAATCATTAGAACCTTCCGAGTTTCATCAAAAACAAAATAAATTGTATGAATTAAAACCGTATAAACTACCAAAGACATTGATTGAATTTTTACAGACTGAAAACATACACTTTGATTTAGAGAATTCTGATTTTGGATATATTGAGTTCTTTACACTGATTGATACCGTCCCCTTTAAATTCGGCAGGCAGAAATTATTAAGACTTTCCCGTTCACTCGGAGATTACACCCATATTTATATTGTATGGAATCCTAAAACAAAAAAAATTGCAAGCTATGATATGGAACATGAAGAGCTCATTGACTTGGCAGCCTTTGATGATTTTATAGAAAATATGTCAAACTATATGAACCGAATTTTGGAATAGCAGTTGTATATTATGAGGTATGGTGAAGATTCATTGACAATAAATTGTACCCAATTAATGGAACGAATCAGTAAATCCTCACTAGAAAAAACGTCTTAAAACAAATATAATATTCTAAAAGAGGAGGATTTGTTATAAATTTGATTTTCTTTCACAACTGGTATTATTCATCAACTGAATGTGGTGAAAAACAGGCTGTCGAAGCTATTGAGACCATCAAGCAAAATATTGCTTCTTTTCCGTTTAACAAAAACTATTACGAAATAGCCTCAGCTGAAGCAAAAGCCGGCGGCGACCATTATTGGCTTTTGGTCTTTCTTGTATCAAGCGATGTTTTGAGTGACGATAGTACGGCGATTAGAAATAAAATTGAAACATGGCTTGAGTCCATTGGTGTATCGAGGAATGACGACAGAACCACAATGATTCCAAAATTCGACACCTTGCAAGAGTGTCTGGAAAATTCATATCGGGGAGCTTATACTTTGCACACTCTAATCCGATACGAGGAATAAAATGTGCAAAGAGTGTTATATCGACAAAAACAGGATAACTCCGCTTTTAAACCCGGCGGATTGTTTGGAAAAGCATACCCAATATATGTGCGGAACGTGCGGGCGATGTATTTGTATTGAGCATGATTCTAAGCGCGGATTGCAGCGATGGAATTTTCCTTTTAAATCATTGGAAATTGCAAAGCTCTATTTACGTACAGCCGATTATACCGTGAAACAGCCCTGCGGCATTTATGAAATTGAAAATAAAAACAATAGACGTCTATATAAAATATTTGCAAGCTTCAAAGACTTACAGTTATACCTGAATAAAAATAAGGACAAAACTTGTAAAACTATGAAGCCTGTTTTTATTGTAGAACATTATAAAGAGTATCCGCATACGGAAGTGAGAAAATTGAGCGCTGATGAAATAAAAAAATATCTTTCAGAGAGATAAGTTAAAAAAAACTATGTGTAAAAATTGTGATGATATAGATACAGCTTTTAAAAATGCACAAGAAGACCCTCATAAAAGTTTTATGCCGATCTATGAACTTCTGTTAAGCAAGATTGAAAATGAACAGCTGAAAATTTATGCAGGAGACTGTAAGTTTAAAGATATGCTTAAAATTATAGATGAAGAGATTCATTTTACTGTCTGCTTTTATTTGCAATGTCCGGCTTGCGGAATATTTTATTTTTTTGGAGTTTGCATTAGAGGAGCTCCGGTTTATAAAAAATTGGAAAACATAACGAAAAAAGAGATAGAAAATATGATTTGGGGGAAAGAAGGAACATTTTTTTAAATTGCCGTCTTGGTAGCTAGGAGACGAGAGAAAGAATTCTATGTTTTGCTCAAAATCATCCTTTTCCCTTTGAAACTTCAAATCCGGTTAATAAATGGTAACCAATACATTGCCGTTAACTTCGAGCACTTGCTTATAAAACTCTTTCATATTTTGAAAGCAGTCGATTAATTCCTCTTTTATTTCATCAGCTTCTTCTTCATAGTCCCAGATGTTCGGATATAAATCCGCTTTTTTGCATTTTTGCATACTGAATTTTTCTAAAGCTTTTTCTATATCAAAATTATCGAGAGCTGAAACAATATCAGCAATTCTTGTTTTTTCTGTATAAGCTATAAACTCTTCTACATCATCAAGAGAAGATACACCAACGACCGCTTCACTAAGAGGGTCGTTTTCTATCGGCTTGCCGCTATCTACTCCGGTAAGCAGAAAATGAAGCGCATCCCACATCTTATCTATGTCGAGTAATATCTCTGCATCTTCATTCCAATCTTCTACATTCTCAAAGATTTCATCTTCTTTTGCATTAAAAGATTTGAGTTCTTTTAAGTTTTCATCACTTAAAAATTGATAATTTGCTCTTATTCCCATTTTTATTTCTTCCGTAATTAATATGTATAAAAACTTACTCACACTCTCCATTCAAATTTATTTAAGTACAATGCCATTTCGAGGGCTGTAAAATCTTCTCCATACTTATTTTTAATTCGGATAATTTTATTTATTTTTTTTCCCAATAAATTTTTTAATTCTTCTAAATCATTGTTGTAGATAGCTATTATTTCAGGATCTAACTCCGATACATCAAATGTTCCAAAATGCGCAATTTTATATTTTTCCATAGTTTTCCAATTATATCACATCTGCCGGTTTTTTATAAGTATCTAAAATTGTTTTTTAGTTTGCCGACTAACAAAATATGGAAAAATGTGGTATAATTAATTTTAAATGGGTAGGAGAAAAAGATATGGCGTCAAACAGATTTGATATTGTTACTGCCTTTAATAAAAAAGGCTATATTTTAAATTATTGTGAAAAACTTTTTGAAAAAAATAATTATAAAGAAAAAACTTTGTTTAAAGATATGCCGGAGAGAATGGTTTTTGAAACGGAAATATGAATGATTGGAGCAAAAATACGTCCGGAAATTGCTAAGATGAAAAAAAATAATAGAAACGATTTGCTTTTACAAGAAATTTTAACGATAGTTCAAACGAAGAAGTACCGCAAGGGTAGGGAGAGTTTTGTAATGTTATTACATTATTTTTCGGATATACCATCTATTGTGAATGTATTGGGAATCCTTTTGGAAGATAATGACCTGTACGGTTTTGCCGTTAAAGAACTGAACAAATTAAAATTTTACCGCTATACGGAAAAAATAAAAAGCCTATTGGAAAACGAAAAAACAGGCTGGATAAAACGAGAACTCAAACGTAATTTACAAAATGCTGGCTGCATTTATGAATAACAGCGAGAAGTTCTGAAAAATATTCTCAAACATTGTTAAAATTTCTTGGCGGACCGCAATCTTTTTTGTTTGCTTTGCTTTCTATTCGATTGTATATTCGATAAACCCTTCCGCCTTACGCTTGATTATTTCTCCTATACCCGCCCTTACGGTTCGAATGTTTTTGTACTGTATATCTTCCATGTTTTGCGCAGAAAGTGCATTATGACAAAGTGCAATATCTATACCGGAGTCGGTTAAATTATTTTCAAGATTTTTAAAATACGCTACAACATCGCCTGCACAAACCACTTCTATTTCCGCCGTATCGCCCATTTCTTCGCAGTATTTTTTATAGTTGTCGATTTTATGCCGCAATTTTTCAATCAAGTGCAGTTTTTCGATTCGAAATAAAACTTTATAGTGCATATACCTTCCTTAAAATCGATGTGGGGCAGCCTCAAAAGCCGACATTTTTATTTTGTTTTTATTCTATATGTATCTTTTTAATATACTCAAAATAATCGGCGCGCAGCTTTGCATATTTTTTTTCGGCATCCGCGATTTTGTGCTTCAATTTATCCAAATCGTTTTCGATTTGAAGTAATTTATCCAAAAACTGTTTTCCTTGTTGAGTTTCGGCGCCGAGTGCCTGAAGATTTTTGCGTACCCTGTCTTGTTCCGTATGTAAGTTTTTTTGATTGTTTTCTAAATTAGCCACAAGTCTTTGAGCTTCATCAAGTTTCGTTTTTTCGGCCGCAATACTTCTAAAAACCTTTTTTATTTTTTCGGGAATCTCGGAATCGGAATAAACGGCGGCTAAAGCGGTGTTGTCCATAGTACTTATTTGTAAAAAATCTTCAAAGAATCTTTGTTCAATAACGGAAAGTTTTTCCTGCGAGTTTTCTTTTACTTTTATATTAAATCGATACTTGCTTGCGGTTTTTTCCGATAATGCTTTTTGATCGGAAAGTTTAAAACCTGAAGTTATAGGATGCTCGATGATGACGGAACGTTCACGTGAACCGGAATTTTTAATTGTGTAAACGGCGGATTTTGCAGACTTGTATGTGCGCGTTAAAACGCCTTGTACGACTTTAATACTTTGAATTTCCTTTTTTGTTTCCTCGGTTTTTGTGCCGCGCACATCCATATCATCTCCGAAAGCGATTAAGCGCTTTTCATTTTCAGGCAAAAATTCCAAAAGTGCATCGCCTACATATTCGCCGTGTTCAAAAACCGTTATCGGCCCTGCAGGAAATTTAAGCCCCGAATTATTTTCGATATCGATACACAGTTTCGGATGCACGCTGGATCCGTAAGGTATATTTGAAAAAACCGAGTGTTTTTTTGCGGGAAGCGAAGTAAGACTTAAAGGAATCATTGTGCTTTTTTGCCTCGGCAAATTAACGGGTTTAACCGGTGTAAAAGCAAACATTTCACCCGCACCCGAATCCGAAATCGTTTGATTTTTAAAATAAGAAGCATCATCGTAAGCTGCCGACATTTTCATATAAGAGCGCTTTGCCGTCATTTCCGTCGGTGCCGCAGCAGCTTGCTCGTAGGCAACCGAATCTTCGTCATATGCGGAATCGAAGGTTTCAGGCCGTGCGGCTTGACCTGCAAAAACGGGAATTGTTTCGCGGTAGGTATAATAGGGTTCGTATAAATTTTGCTTAAAGCCTACCGGACGGCCGCTTGTAAGGGTAAGCTTTACATTGTTCCAATCAAGGTCGGTAGAGTTATCGATTATTGCCCAAGCTTGAAAAGAGACGGTATTGCCGGCCATATCCAATCGGTATGTCGGTTTCCAAATGGGAGCTTCCATTACATACGAAATGCCTATCTTTCGCTCGCCGGCAGCTTCTATATCTATTGAAATTTGTTTTCGCGTTTTTGCCGCAGCTTCCAAAATTAATTCCAAAGCTTTATGCAAATCTTCGTTTCTTTGAGAATCCGTAAATCTAAAGGACTGTATATCATTAAAAGGGATTACCTTAACGCCCTCATGCGAAGCTATAGAAAGAATTATACCCGTATCGGCAGAATCGAGTTTATCGACACTTAAAATTTTACCGCTTGTTTTGTTCGGCGTATAAACTTCAATAGCGGCTCCTTTTTGTGCGCGCAAAAGTTTAAAAAGAGAATCGTCCGACGATAAATCGATTTTTAAACTCTCCATTGTTTTTTTTAACGTATCTTCCGATTGGTAATTGATACTTAAATTTTTTGCGGCGGAATCTTTTATGAAAATCGATTTTAGCACATCGTTTATTTGAGAAGGTAAAAAAAGTAAATCTATTTTGCCGGAACCGATAACCGTTCCTTCGTGTTCGTAATGAGCCACACCTGACGAATACAGCGTTACGTTTTTTAGCGGAATATCGTCTTGATTGAATTTTTTGCCGGAACCCGCGATTAAGGCGGACATACAAATTGTAAAAATTACTATAAACGGTATTTTATTTTTTGTTTTCATCGCTGCACCCTCCGCTATAAGTTTACCGATTTGCCTTTTAAAATATTTTTTTGTATACACAGTATATCATGCTTGTTGTTTCTGCGATAGAGGTTCGTACAGTGTCTTGTTTGTCTTTTTTATTTATGTTATAGTTAAAACATTAATATGGAGGTATTATAATGCATATTAAAATCACTACTGCCGTTTTGGCTTTGGCGCTTTTGTTTGCCGGATGCAAAACAAACAAAGCAGAACCTGAGGCAAAAGAATTGCAGGGAACCGTAAGATCCGAAGTTCTTGAACATAAAGGTTCTTCATTGGGAATAAACGAATTGCCGGTTTGGGTACAAACCTATATTCAAACGGGGATTACCGGTTTGGAAAAACTGAACGATTATAAAAACGTATATTGTTTTGTTGCCGAAACAACGGCTTCAAATCTTGACGCGGGACAAGCGTGGGTAAACAGCTTTAATATGCCTCAAACGATTGCGCGGAATGTTTCAACCCGGGTAGATGCCTTGTTCAGCGGGGCCTCCAGCGGCGGAACCGACGGAACCTACGGTACGTATTTTGAAAACGTTGTAAAAACGTCTTCAAATATAGAATATTCGGGTGTACGTAAAATAAACGATTGGTGGGTATTGGTGCGCCGCTACGATCAAAACGTAAAAAGCAAATATTCGGATCAATACCGCGTATATGTTTTTTATACGATAGATCGTGATTTACTGGATCGCCAAGTGCTTTCGGTTATCGATAAAACAGCGGCAAATTCAAAATTGAATGCCGACCAACAAGCAACCGTAAACAAAGTAAAAGCTCTTATAAAAGAAAGCGGTCTTTAAAAGTTTCGGTTTTTTAATGCTGCAGTACTGACTCAACAACTCAACCGGGCTGCCAAAAAAGTGTGCAACTTTTTCGCCGGCCCGGTTTTTTATATAAAAAGCGTTTCTTTCGGATACAACATATATTTTTAATAAATTCTTTGAATATACGTTGCCTTGGGAATAATCGTAATTTCCACCCGACGGTTTTGTGCCCTGCCTTCTTCGGTAGTATTATCGCCTATAGGGTGGGTTCCGCCGTATCCGCGGTGAGAAAAAAGCTTTTCGTCTACGCCGCGCTTAACCATTTCCGCTATAATTGCTTTGGCGCGCTGAATCGAAAGTATTTTTTCACCCTGTTCTTTTCCGACGCTTGCCGTATGGCCTTCCACCAAAATCGTATTTTCGCTTCCGATTGTAGCTTTTTTCAACGCTTCGGCCAGCAAATCAAGACGTTTTTCTTCGTCTGCGAGCAATACGGCGGAGTCCGCTTTAAAACGCAGATTGCGAATGGATATAAGCTTTCCTTTCGGCGGATTGCTTACTTCAACATCGGGGATTTTATTTTCAAAGACAAATTGTTCAAGTTGTTTGTATTCAAAATAGTAGTTTTTATCCTTAAGCGGGGCGGCAACGGCATGTGTAAGAACATCTTCATCGAGCAGTATGACGATTTTTCCCGTTGTAAGAAGCTTTCGGTTTTCTTCTACCGATAAAATCTTTAATGCATCCGCGCGCGATATAACCGGATCGGTGCGGTATATACCGAATATTTCTTTTGCCGCTATATACAGAGGATCTTTACCGATTCTGTCCGCATATTCGCGTAAACCGGGAAATGCACCGTATGTTACCAGCCCCTTTGTTTTTACAACGGCAGGGTCTGCCATATTGCGTTCATATAAAAGTTCCATATTGCTGTCCCAAATTTTGGGAAACAAACAGGGGTTTGCTTTTTCGTTTATGAATTCGCCGTGTACGGGTAAACTTCCTCGTGCATCTATAATGATACCCGTATAGGCTCGGGATGATACTTGTTCTATGGGAACTTTCGGGGCATAAGGGGTTTTGTGCAGTACCATATGTTCGGTTATTTTATGGAGCACAATGCGGTGTTCCATGTGAAGAGTTTCCGTTTCTCTACCGTATACGCCCGCACTTACGAAACCTTCATCGATTATATTGGTCAATTCTTCCAAACTGAGTATGTTCATAATGATAACATCTCCTAGAAGAGTGGACGAATCGACGGTAATGGTTAAAAGCGGAGATTTTATAAGCAGGGGCAGTTGCTGATGCATACGGTTTATTCCTGCCGTGCGGCCCGCAGGTAAGGCAAAGCCTGCCGCATTCATATCGAGTTTTATTTTTGATAAAAACATATTTGTTTGCCAATTTATAAAACTTTCGGATGAAATACTTGGTTTGGCAACGGTTTGTGCCGAAAGAAGCGTGTAAAAACGTCCCGCTAAACCGATACATGCGATAAACATATACACTGTAAGACGCTTATAGACACTCGCAAGGGTATGTACACAAACGGTTTTTTGTTTGGCTGACATTTTAGATTACCTCATTTAAGTATCGGCACAAATAAGACGGTCCCAATACCTAAAATTGCATCGGGGTTCCGATTGTTTATCGCACAAAGGGTTTCTACACTTATGCCGAAACGCCGCGAAAGCGCCCACAGGGTATCTCCTTGTTTTACCGTATATGTGTGGGTAAAAGGGCTTGTTTGTTGGTTTGAAAGTGCATTTAGGACGAGGTTTTCGCAGTTTTCAGGGATTCTGAGCCGATATGATTCAACGGGCGGCGTTATCGGATAGCGCAGCGATGGGTTTAAGAATTTATAAATTTCATATTCAATTCCCGTATCTTCGGCAAGAACTTCAAGATTAATTTGTCGGGGCAAGATACATTCGCTGAACGAAAGAGCCGCATCTGCGTTATAAGGCGGTATTTCCAAACCGTAATATGCGGCATTTGTTATAAGGTCGGCAATAGCGATAAACTTCGGCACGTAATTTTTTGTTTCCGTCCGTAAAAGTCCCTTATCCGCCAAATACCAAAAATCTTTTTTGCCTGCTTTTTGCACAATTCGGCTTATGCCGCCTAAACCCATATTGTAAGCGGCGAGGGCAAGTTCCCAGTTCGAAAAATAATCGTAATTGTTTTTCAGTTTTTTCGCCGCCGCCCTTGTACTGAACCAAGGGTCTTTGCGTTCGTCAAGCCATTCGTTTTTTTCCAAAAGACCTGTGATACTGTTTTCCATAAATTGCCACAAACCGGTTGCTCCCGATTTGGATACGGCGTAAATATTGTAACTTGATTCTATTACGGGTAAAAATTCCAAACATTGGGGCAAACCGTATTCGGCAAGTTTTTTGCGTATGTAGGGGCGGTATACGGCTGCATTTTGCATAACGCTTGCAAGCCATTTGCGCCCGAAATCCGACATAAATTCTTTACGGTATTTATCGATCAGTTTATGTTCGCTGTAAGGAATGTCAAGCGGAACATAGGCGGGTTTTATTTTTTGTGCCGCCTGAACTGCAGTTTTCGACTGTACCATAGTTTCAGTCTGTACTACAGTTTCCGACTGTACCGCAGTTTCGGTCTGTATTACAGTTTCCGAATGAACTGCACTTCCGGTCTGTACTGTCGGTTTTGTATGCGCCGCAGGACTCTGCATAGTGTCTTCTTCGGCGGCCAGAGGAAAACGTATAAAAATAAGAACACAGCAGAACATATAAAAGGCGGCACCGGCAAATACACGTTTCACAATCTTTCTCCGTATTTCACAGTTTTTCTCCGTAATAAATTCCCGCCCATTCCCAGCGGCCGTGAATTTCCGGATTAAGCGGAAAATTTACCTTTCTAAAATACAAGTACCACACTTTTATATACGAACGCCATCCCCACGTACGCAAATACGCTTCGTTCGGATTCGATGCCGCATCCAAGCGGACATTGTACCGTATACGGCTTGCATAGCCGAAATCGCGCATTGAAAAAGTTACCTGCGAGTTAGGATCGCCGGCATCCTGTTTCCACGACATCGCAAAAAAGTTTACCTTTGAGCGGTATTTATCGAGGGTGGTAAAGCGTTGTGCCGAAATTGCATCTTTTACCGCCGTTTCCAAAGCGGCAAGACTTTCGAATGTCCAATCTTTGGGCGAATTGTTAAAATCGACAAGCCGCCGTGCGCGGCTGTATGCATCCGGAATAGTCGGAATTTGAATTTTTGAAGCGTCTTCTTGCGCTAAAAAAAGAGAATAGGATTGCAGCGCTTGATTCCATTCGCCCATTTTTTCGTATTCGAGGGCAAGGCGCACGTATAATTCGGTTTTGTTTATTTCGTCGGGGAAATGTGTGATAAGCTGATTAAAATAATCGATACGGTTTTCCGGGCTGGTACTGATTTGTACAAGGTTTTGTAAGCACAAAATATGAATGGATTTTCCCTGTATGCTTAAATCGCCGTAATTTTTTATAATGCGTTCAAAATACATTTCGGCAATCGGCTCGGCCCCTTTTTCCTGGTAAATATAGGCGGTTAAAAGCAGCCAATACGCATTATATTTATCGTCGGGATATTTTTTTACATAATCGGTTAAAAACAATATAAGCTCATTGTCTTTTTTTTCTCGGCGGTAGTTTGAAGCTATTTGATTGATAATCGAAAAACGGCGTTCCGTTGCCGTTTCCGTTTTTTCCAAAAGACCGAATAATTCATTTTGATTGCGGTAAAATTCTTTATCGCCGCTTTTATTGTGTTTGTTTTTTCCCGCCGGAAACATACAGGCTGCAACAAATAAAGAGAGCAACATTGCACAAATAAAAAACACTGCGGCCTTTGAAAAACCGCTTTTTTTAACCTTTCCGAACATTTTTTTATTGTAACATGCACGGCGGGTTATTGGCAAGACTGCGTACATAATGTATGCTATAAGAATGAAACACGATAAAAATAACATTCTGCTTGCAGCGGGATTACTCTTTATTTTCGGCGGAATCCTGCTTTTAGTACATTTGACTTCGGATATATTTCTCGGTATGTATATTTTACGGTTTTTGTTGTTTTCCGTAAGCGGCGGCATAGCACTGTATCTTGCCCTTACCGGAACAAAACCCGCATTTTTTATTTTTACCGGTTTATTTTTATCGTCATGCAGTTTGTTGTTTTTAATTACGGATGCCCGTCTTCTACCGTATTCTTTACATGAAATATGGCCGCTTTTGGTTGTTTTATCGGGTTTGTTTTTATTTCCTGCAGGCTATGTCCGCTTTCGCAAATTGCAAGCAGCCTATCTTGTTCCGGGGCTGACGCTTACCGGCTTGGGCTTTGTTTTTTTATGCTTTTCGCTTGATATCATTAAAATATCGTTTGCGGATTTTGCCCGGACATGGTGGCCTATTATTTTTATTATTTTCGGCTTGGCCTTGGTTATTTTATTCTTTTATATGCAAAAGCAAAAACAACCGGTTTTTTGTGAAGATTCCGAGGACGATGACGAAGAGGATTTGCAATAAATGACTCGTTTTTTTGCTGTTTGTGCCGCTTTACTTTTATTTGTTGCTTGCTCGTCGGCTCCGCAAAAAAAAGGTTCTCCGCCCGTTCAGGATTCCGAAGGGAATTCTTTGCCGGTTATAAAAACACCGGTTGCCGGCACATATTTTTCTTCGTATTTTAAGGGGGTAAATACCTCCGTTTTAGTTGATATACAAAACGGAAGCCCGCTTGCAATACGCCGTGCCGTTTCGGCTTTGCATAAACCGGACGGAAGATATTCGGAACAAGAACAGGTTCTTTTTGCAATATGTTCTGCAATTATAAAATATGCATGGCCGAAAGAGAGGGTAACATGGACGCTTCCTTCCGTGTCGGTCGATAATTTATATACGGCAACCCTCGATTCAATCGATAAGGGTATTTTTGCCTTTCCGTCTGCCGATGATGACGTGTTTATGCTTACGCTTCCTTGTTTGGCCGTTTTTTCTTCTTCCGCAGTTAACGGTTTTTATGCGCAAGCAGCCCTTTCTTTGGAAAAAGTTTTAAAAATCTATCCTGACTCGGTGCTTAATTTATATTTGGCGGGAACGGTTGCATTCAGGACAAAGGAATATGAGCGGGCCGCATATTTTTTTAAAAAAGCGGTTGATATTGAACCGGATAATCAGTATATAGTTCCCATGTACATAAATGCGCTTTTGCAGTCTGGAAAAGCGGCGGCGGCCTATGAACTTACGCATACTTTTTTACAAAAAGAACCGCAGCATGCGGAATACCTTAAGCTCTATGCCCGTTCGGCTTTTGCATTAAAACGTTATACGGAAGCGGAAAATTCGGCTGCCCGTGTACTTCAGCGCGAACCGGATAATATTGAGTTTTTGCTTTTTCGTGCACGTGTTTTATTTGAACTTCAAGAATATTTAAGCGTATCCACCTTACTTGATTTATGCGCAAAAAGCGACAAAACCTCTAAAGAATATCTTTTACTGCGTTCACGGCTTCAAGCCGTATGGAATAAAAATATCAGTGCCGCGGTTGCCACAATTCAAGAAGCATTTATACAGTATAAGGACGATACCGATGTATTGATTTTTGCAGCCGAACTTTCCGCCGTTTCAGGTCAAACCGTTGACGGCAAAACAGCCCTTGAATTGGCCGCCGCCGTTTTGGAAAAAGAACCCGGAAACCCGCGCGCTCTTGCCGTTCTTGCACAAGATTCCGTAAAAAGAAAGGATTGGCAAAATGCCTACGATGCCGTTACCGCTTTGGCGCAGTTGGAAACGCTTTCGGTGGAACATACTCTTTTATATGTGCAAATCTGCCTTGCCCTTAATAAAATCGAGCAAGCGCGCCTTCTTTTAAAAGATTTGTATACGAGCGAAACAACCGATGAGCATATCCGGCAATGGTATATCCGCCTTTTGATTGCCGAAGGCAAAAAAAACGAAGCGGCTTCGCTTATAAACGGTTTATTGCCGAATGCCGCAGGGAAAATGAAAAGCGTTTTATATTATGAACGCAGCCGCTTAGGTTCAAGCGACGCCCAAGTGCTTGCCGACCTTCGTTCAAGTCTTACGGCAAATCCGCGCAACGAAAACGCCCTTTACGATTTGTACGCATACTATTACCGCCAAAAAGATTACCGCAAAGCCCAATACTACCTTAAACAAGTTATTGCCCTTAATCCCAACGACGCCGGCTTTTTAAAACTCAATGCGGAATTGGAAACCTTGTTAAAATAAAAGATTTACGCTTTAATTAACGCCGATACTGTTAAAAAAAAGAGGTTCTATTATTATAATTATTATATGCTCTATATTGCTATGCCTCTGTGTCGCTTCGTTTATTGCAGTGACTTACGAGCGAAAACGAATCTTACATGTCGATATTTTTGCCGATTTTTCACAACTTCAAACCCTTGCCGCACAAGGATATTCGCATTTTGAAGTCCATGCAGAATTACGTACGGCGTATGTAGGACGTGTACCGAAAATGACTAAAATAAAGATAGGCGAGAATTTTAAAAAGGATTTACCGGCCGGAAATTTTACTTATCATACAAATGAATACTGTGCTATAGTTGTAACAGTCCGTGATAATAAAAAGCGCAATCGGATTGTCTACAAATATGAACCGACCGACGACAATTTTTTGCAGGCTCGAAAACTTGCCGCCCTTTTAAAAAATAATCCTTGACAAAGTGTTAGTTTAACATAATACTGAATTCGATTTTCAGGAGGGCGCTGTGAATACAATCGAGTTTTTCGGTACAACGGTAAAGCCGTTTATTACAAAGGGAAAAAAAATGCTCAAACCTTTGGAAACGGGCCGCATTGCCGAACGCATTTTTTGCATACGCGACAAAGACGTAAACCTCTTTTTAATCAAAACAAAAGAAGCTTACATTGCAATCGATACAGGCTATAAAAACAGCGAAAATGTGGAGTGCGGCTTAAAAACACTGAACATCGATCCTCAAAAGGTGAGGGCGGTATTTTTAACCCACCTTGATTTGGATCATGCAGGCGGCGTCGATGAGCGCTGTACCGATGTGTTTCCGAATGCTCATGTGTATTTGAGCGAAGAAGAAGAAAAATATCTTAAATCGATTTATTTTCGCAAAAAGCTTCTTTTTTTTAACTTAAAAACACCGATACAAATCGGCAAGCCCTATACCTGTTTACGCGACGGTGAAGTTACCGAACTTGACGGAATATCGATTGAAACCGTATATACGCCCGGCCATACGCTGGGGCACGTGTGCTATATTTTAAACCGCGACATCCTTTTTACGGGCGACTGCCTTCTTTTAAACGAAGAGGGCGGCTGGTCAATGTACGATTTATGGAATGTTGACACGCCCTTAAATATCGCATCTTTATTTAAATTAAAAGAACTTGTATTCGAGCGGCACTGCAAACTCATTATCACTTCGCATACGGGCTTTACGATGAATGTCGGTGCCGCCTTTTCGCGCATAGATAAGGTTCCGCAGTGGAAGCGTAAAAACTTCGCCTTTATTAAAGATGCACCCGATGACTTGTATTGTTGATATAAAAAATGTATAATCTGTAAACCGATTTTTTGAAACCGATTTTTTGGAGGAAGCTGTGAAAAAGATTGTCGGCTTTATATGTGCTGTCTTTGTGTGCGGAAACCTTTTTGCTTTTTTTGATATTTTCCACTCGATAAGCCGCAAAGACGACGGCACGGAAAATAATATTATACGGTTCACCATGCCGAAGGCGCTTTTTGAGCTTTTGGGGGAAAATCAGGAAATAGTTGACGATATGGGGGAAGAATTCTTTTTTGTGCATGCGGATTCTTTTGAAGAAAAAGGAATATCGGCCACTATAGAAAATATAGACGATGACTTTGATACGGGCTTTGTAATGCAAATAAATATGGATTACAATGATCCTGATGTTAAAGGAGCATTTTTATCCGACTTCGATGAACTCCCTTTTTTATACCGCTATGAGCGCAATAAGATTGTGCTGCCGCTCGATTTTGCTTTTATCGAACCCGATGAAGAACTTGATGACGACACCGAATTTTTATTGGCTATGGCACAATATAAGTTATTGATTGACAAATCGATTGTGTCAAACATCAATACAGTTGTTCTTAAAACTCCCTATGAAAATATTGTGTGCGATTATATTGATTTAGGAAAAACATATCTTGTTCAGCTGCCCATGACCATTATCGGAGCGGTTGCCGTGGAATTAGAAATATCGTTTTTTTGAAAACTTTGCGCCGTATCCTCGTTCCTCAACGGAGTGTGTTTAAAATGAATGTCAAAAAAGCGCTGATCCTGTGTCTTTGTATGTGTGCCGCCGCTTTTCTTTTCGGCGAGAATTTTAATTTGACGATTACCCTCGAAAACGTTACTCCGAAGGGCGGAACGGTTTTTTTAGGCCTTCACGACAGTGCCGAAGCTTTAAAGCAAAAAAAGTTTTTCAAGCTGTTTGAGCTTTCTCCGGATTCGCAAACCCTTACAATAGCCGAATCCGTTCCCGCAGGCGAATACGTATGCGCCGTATTTCAGGATGAAAACGCTAACGGGCAGCTCGACACAAATTTTATCGGCATTCCCAAAGAACCGGCCGGTTTTTCAAACTATGAAGGCGGAGGACCTCCCGGCGGCTTTAAAAAATTAAAGTTCAGTGTGCAGTCCGATACGGAAATAACCGTAAAGCTTTTGCGGATGAAGGGAAAATAACGCTTTCCGTACCGGATTTATAGGCGTTAACTCAGCACTTCAAACCGGTAGGCTTTTTCTTTGTTGTCAAAAACATAATTATATGTTTTACCCGTATCCGCACTTATTTCCTGCTTTGAAGGCCCTAAAACGGTTGTAACTCGTTTATGCAATATACCGGGACGGGTATTCGAAAAAGAAGACTCGATTATATGGTTTCCCGGCGTAACGTAAAACCCCCAACTGACCTTTTCATAGAAAAATTGAGGCTCTTCGCCGTCTACACTGTGCACGGTAATCTGTCCCGAAAAAACGGCCGCCGCTATACTTGTTTTATTGACATATACTTTTACGGCGTTCGGGTTTTGTTCCAGCCATTTTTTTACACGGCCTTTTTTTCCCTTCGTCATTACCGTTATTACTATTCCGTACAGGATAAAAAATACGGGAATAGCGATATACAGTATCGGAACATTATTCATATACATTCTCCTTAATTATTTTTTTCGATTGTATCGAGCTTTGTTGCCGGACTTTTATCTCCGGTAACGCCGAGTTTTTCCAGCATATCTTCAAATTGCGTAATACCGATCAATTCACAATTTATTTTCGTTTCTTTACCGCCGGAATCGACGGCGTACAGGGTACAGGCATTTTCTCCTCTTGAGCTTACGATTTTTGCCCGAAACGACACCTTGTCCAACGGAAACACATCGGTTTTTTTACCTTTTTTTACCGTAAGCGTTTTTTCGTCAAGGGTAACGGTCATTATATTATCAACTATAATTACCTTAAAATAAACGGCGAGAGCCAGGAAAAAAATCAGCCACCCGACGAATACGGCACTTGAAAACCTGCTTACAATGAAGGCGATAATTGCAGCGGCAAAAAATCCGTATATGCAATTCAAAAGAATTCTGTACACCTTTGTTTTATAAATATTCATTTAAATATACCTCCTATTCTATCTATTATACATGTTTCTATTGAGAATACAAGGGAGTGATTGATAGTATTATATCGGGCTGCAGGATTGCCGCTTTATCAATGTATTCAATCCCGCTGTGCTGCTTTCAAGGAAATCTTTAATTTCCATTATGGAATCTTTTTCAAGTATAAAAAGGAGATTATCGATTCTCCACAGTTTTTCAAAAATATTCTTTCCACAGGTATATATCAATGCTTGATAAAAAATATATAAGAGTGAATCTGTTTTTATTTTGTAATTTTCAAAATCCTCTTTATCAAATGTTACGTATTCTTTCTTAAAATACGTATATAATTTATATTCTTTTTTAAATTTTCTTTTTTTATTAAAACTTACGAAAAAAAGTTGTAGAGATAAAATATTCAGGATTTCTTTTTTATATTTTATATAATCGATTCTTGAAAAAATATCCAAGAGCGTACCCAGTCTGAATATCTTTTTTGAGCGGCCGCACATTTCATCAAGCAGCATAAACGATTCTTTAATGTATATATTCTTTTTAAAATTCTTTATGATTCGTTTTTCGATAATTTTTAAGTGTTTTCCCATAAGAAAACAGGTAATAAATTCAAGATAGTGTTCTTTAAAATCAGCGTATTTTAATATTCGATATGATTTAAATCCGTTATACGGCGGTAAATGTTCAAATTCTTCCATGGTACAGCGTTGCTCTCGGGAATATAGACTTTAAATAACGTTCACACTTTTTCGCCACCACGTGTCATTCTTTAAAGTCTCCCATACGCTTTGAATACTTGCTTCGCTCATTTTTTTTAAAGTATTTTCTTCAGATACGGTTTTATGTTTGGCAGCCTTTTCGGTAAGATAATCAAGATAATTTACCGATTCCTGATAGTAATAGTACGGTAAAGCCTTTATGCGTTGCTCCAACAATTCATAGGACATAGCTTCCTCCTATATTAAAGATTATAGCATATAAGTTGTAAAATGTCACATAAATGTAAGGTTTATCTGCTATACCGGGTACCATAAAGAAGGTGCCCCATTGTAATGGTAGACTGTCCGTCATTGTAATGGTAGACCGTCCGTCATTATAATGGTAGACCGTCTACCATTATGCTGTGGGAGCACCTGCATTGTTTTTTGTGAGGTTTTTATGGAAATTATACGGATTGAACATGTGTCCAAGACCTACGGCAAGGGCGATATACCGGTAAAAGCCCTTGATGACGTAAGCCTTTCGGTTGGCAGGGGTGAGTTTGTTGCGATTGTCGGTTCTTCGGGGAGCGGAAAAAGTACCCTCCTACATATTTTGGGAGGGGTAGATTCACCGGATTCGGGGAAAATTTTTATTCAAGGTGAAGAGATTTCGAAATACACGGAAGATGAACTGGCCCTTTTCAGAAGGCGGAAGGTGGGGCTTGTCTATCAGTTTTATAACCTTATCCCGAACCTTTCTATCGAAAAAAATATCGGCCTGCCGCTTGTGCTTGATAAGCAAAAGGTCGACAAGGATAAACTTATCAATCTTGCCGAAAAGCTCGGCATAAAAAATAAGCTAAGCAATTTTCCGCACGAACTTTCAGGCGGACAACAGCAGAGGGCGGCCATTGCGCGGAGCCTCATTTATTCTCCCGCCCTCCTTTTGGCGGACGAGCCTACGGGAAACCTTGACCGCAAAAACACCGACGAGATTATGAGCCTCCTTCAATATGCAAATAAAACATATAATCAAACCGTTTTAATGGTAACTCATGACGATCGGCTCGCCCTTTCCGCGTCAAGGATTGTGGAATTGTCGGACGGTAAAATTGTAAAGGACGAGGCTGTATGAAAAAACTCTGCATAAAAAATTACGATGTGAAAAAAAACGGAGCCGTCCTCCTCGCCGTTACAATGACGGGCATATTTTTTTCGCTCTTTGTGAATATAGCTTATTCTTCATATTCAAGTAAGATTGCTTCTCTTAAAGAACGCTTCCCCTACGATGCCGTTACGCGTAAATCCTATACGCAGGAAGTGCGGAGCCTCATCGCCGCTCACAAAAACGTCAAGGAAACCCGCATCATTCGGGATTTGATTTCGATTCGGCATGAGGGTGTTTTATGCACGCTTGAAGAAGCGGAAGGCAGTATGCTCACCCGAGATGCCTTGATTGAAGGGAAGTTCCCGAAAGACAACACGGAGCTTATAATCTCTACGGAATTTAAAGAAAGGTTCGGTCTTGGAATAGGCGATACACTGAGCGTAACCGCGGGGAAGCGCATTGTGCGGTTAAAGGAAGGGGGAAAGGCAGCCGAAAGCGAAACTTCCGCCGAAACCGGCACCGAAGAAGGTAATGAGCGGATTGTGCCTGCGGGAGAATATCCTGCAAAAGGCGAAATCTTCCGTCCTGAAGGAGAGCGCTCCTTTACCATTACCGGCATTTTTAAAAATAACAGGACTACCGTCGCGGCAAATCCGAATGTGAAGACTTCAGCCGTAGGCGATGCTTTTAAGGACGGAAAGACCGCAAACATAGCCCTTGTTTTTGCAAATAAATGGAAGGGCTATAAAACCGTAAAAGATCTCGCTTCTTTAATAGAGCCTGAAACCGAAGACTTCCGCAATGTCTTTTTTGTAAACGATCTTCTTCTTGCCGTATACGGAGCCTTTGACCGAAAAGAAATTTCTATTGAGCAAATCCTTACGGTAACGCTTTTTCCTCTCTATCTTGCGGTGGGAACGGTTCTCGTCTTTGTGCTGATGCTTAAAAATATTTACGGCATTTGGGCCTTCAATAAAATACGGACGCTTGCAATGTATAAAAGTATCGGCTCCTCTCGTAAACAGCTCAAAAAACTCGTGGTAAAAGAAGCCTTAAAGCAAGCCCTGCCTGCGGTCCTTCTCAGCCTTATTCCCGGCAATATCCTTTCGTTTCTTATTATCGAGTTTATAAAGGGGACTTCTAAAAACGCTCAATATCAAATTGTTTCGAGCTATAATTTCAGTATAACGATGAATCTTATTGCAGGAGTCTTTGTCTTTATCTGCGTTGCGCTTTCGGCGAGCCTTCCCGCTCGTAAGCTTTCCCGCATGGACATTATCGAAGCATTAAAAGGCGGCTTTGAGCTTAAAAAAGATAAACGGAAAAGGCAGGCAAAAAGCCTTGAAAAAGAATTGCGCAAAAACAACTTTACTCTTTTTAAAGCGAGTACCGCCCTTGTTATCTTTTCCCTTAGCCTCATCTTTTTTATTTTGCTTATGGAAACGGGAATCCATGTAGAGCTTAATTATTGGAAAAGCGAAAGCGTTTACAATTTTTATCTTTTTTTGCGCACCCACAGAAAGGGAATCCCCGAACCCTTTCAGCACCTGCAAGACAAGCTTGATAAAAAAGATTATTTAATTTACACGCAAAAATATGCAACAATGAAGCCTGAAGCGTTTTTGTCGAGCGAGTTTAAAAAAAAGGGATTTTATAAAAAGGCGGAGGGTAAACTTTTTAAAAGAGAAAACGGTAAGGCGGTTATCTCGGTGTTTTTTACCGGCCTTTTGCCTGATGATTTTAAAAAGTTAACGGGGCACAGCGATTACCGCGGTATTGTGGTGCTTAACTCTGTCCGCAAAAATTTTGAAGATGAGGTTTCCAAAGCTCAATATATTCCCTATTTTGACGAAAGCGTAAAAAGTCTTCCCATAACTCTGTACGGAATCGGCAGTACAGGCAGTGATATGGCGGAAAAAGAATTCGTTGTCGAAAAATACATTAGGAAACTTCCTCAGGATTTTTTATACGATAGAAACGAAATTGCAAGCGGCTATGATGCGGTAATCTTTATTCCGGCGGAAGAACTGGATCGGCTTTTGCATGAACATTTTACTCCGAAAAACGAATACGATTATACGTTTACCCAATACTTTATGAATCTCCGCACCGAAGAACATAAAAACACTCCGCTTGCCGATGAAAACTATTATAACAATCTTTTAAAAAATTACATACAGGAAAAAGAGCGGTTCAGTGTTGACGGTGAACAATTGCGCTCGGCCAATAAATCGGCATCCGATGTGCTTTCCCTTTTATTGTATTCGGTATGTGCCGTCTGCACTTTGATTACCCTTGCTACCGTGTACGCTGCCGTAAACATGTTTTTTGCCCGCCGCAAGCGCGAAATATTTTTGCTCAAATCGTGCGGCATTCGGGAAGCTGAACTAAAAGCCTTACTTATGCGCGACTATTTTTATTTTATGTTTCGCTCGGTGCTGTATGCCGTACCGCTTTGTACAGGCTTAACGCTTTGGTACGGAACAGTGAGCATTTCGTTTACGTTTAAACGCTTTTTGCTCAATATGAACTATCCTGTGCTCGCAGTTCTTACCGTACTGATTGCCGCTGCCGTCTACCTCTTTTTCCGCCTTGGCGCAAAGCGTTTTCAAGGCATGAATATAGCGGAGGAAGTAAGGGAGTAACTAAAGCGGATAATTATTGCATTATGAATTGAAAACGTGTGATTTTCGTGCTATAATTAAAGGCGTGGGGAGGTTAAAAATGCACAAAAGTTTTGATGATTTAACCATCGCCGATGATTTTATGTTTTGCAAGGTAATGCAGGATGAAGAAGTCTGCAAAACTTTTCTTGAAATGACCCTGACCGGTCAAATCGGAAAAATCATATACTTATCATCGCAAAACGCAATAATCACCGGTTCGGAAGCAAAAGGCATACGTCTTGATATACTGGCCAAAGATGAAAACGGTAAAACTTACGATATAGAAATGCAGGCCGTTAATGAACATAATCTTCCGAAAAGAATGCGTTACTATCAGGCGGCTATCGATATTCTGTTTTTAGACAAGGGGGAGCATTATAGCAGCCTGAACGATACCTACATAATCTTTTTGTGTCTTTTCGATTCGGTTGGAAAAGATAAACCTGTTTACACATTTGAAAATGTCTGCCTTGAAGACAGGCAAACACTCTTACAAGACGGCACAAAAAAGATTATAATAAATGCAAGCGCCTTTAAAAAAGCCGAAGACAAAAATTTAAGCGGCTTTCTGGAATACGTCAAAACCGGCACGGTTACGACAGAGTTTACAGGGAGGATAGAAAAGATGATAGAAAAAGTAAAAAGCACTGAACAGGCAAGAAATGAATACCGCTTTATATCCGGATTTGAAATGGACGCCCGCTATTACGGTAGACAGGAAGGTATAAAAGAAGGCCGAGAAGAAGGCCGAAAAGAAGGTATAAGAGAAGGCCGAAAAGAGGGTATAAAAGCGGGTATAGCTCAAGGCAGAAGCGAGGGCTTTGCCGATGGCTTATATCAAAAAGCTCTTGAAACGGCAAAGCTGATGAGATTTGAAAATCTGGGTAGTGATTTGATTTCAAAGGTTACAGGTCTTTCCATAGAGGAAGTGGAAAATTTGTGATTGAAAAAGTATAAGTTAATTATTCGCAATAATATTCTTCAAATTCCCTTATAAAACGTAAATTTAAATACGGCACCGTTTTCGTTGTAAGCGCAAAGGGTGCCGTTGTTTTTTTCGGCAATGGATTTTGTGATGTTTAAACCTAAGCCGAAACCCTTGGAATCGGGAGTTTTATAAAAGCGGTTAAAGACGGAGCGCAAGGCTTCTTTTTGAATACCGCTCCCGTCATCTTTAAAGATAACTTCCGTGTAAAGGGGTGTTTCGTTAAAAAAGACGTTTACAGTGTTTCCCTTTGAAAGATAGGAAGCTGCATTTTTAAAAATATTCATAAAGGCTTCGGTTATCCAATAATAGTCGGCACTTATAAGGATACCGGAAGATTCGATATGAACGGCAATGCCTTTTTGTTCAAAAAGATGTTCGCAAGCCTCATAAGCTTCAAAACAAGCTTCATAAACGGAAACAGGTTCTTTTTTCATCGGCACGGTTCCGGATTCAAGGCTTGCCGAATGAAGCAGCCTTTCGGTAAGCTCATTTAAGCGGTGCAGCGGAGAATTATCTGCGGACGGGCTTGAGTTTTCCAAGGAAAGGAGCATTGCCGTAATGGGTGTTTTTATTTGATGGGCTATATCTTCAAGATTTTTTTGAAATCTAAGCTTTTCGGCTTGAGCATTTTCCCGTTCAAAAATGAGTTCGGTATACAGCTTGTAAAGCCTATCGTAAAGAATCCCCCCGTTTTTAGGAATCAGTTTTCCCTCTCCTTTTTCAAGGGAATCAAGGTAGGAGGCGATGTTGTCCGTTTCTTTTTTATTCTGCCGCCTGTAAAAAAAACATTCCAAAAGGCAGGCACTCAAAATCAAAACAAAAACGGCACAGAGCATAAGATAAAAAGGGGAATTGTCTTCCCTGTACATGAGTTTTTCAAGGAGTTCCGTTTTTACGCCTTCCGTCCGTATACTATCCGTTTTTATTTTTTGCAGGGCTTCAATCTTTTGTTCATCGGGAAGATACTGTAAAACTGCGGAAAGAGAAGCCGTATATTTTTCCTGAAAGTTTTTGTAAGCAAAAAAACCGAGAGCCGTCAAAATGCAAAAATAAACGGCAAAGAGTATTTTTAAGCCTCGCATGTTAACCCTTCCACCTGTAGCCTATTCCTCTTACGGTTTCTATCTTTGAGCTGCCTATCTTGTTTTTAAGGCGGCTCATCGTAACGGTCAGCGTGTTATCTTCGACAAATGCCTCGTCCTTATCCCAAATATGTTCCAAGATAAGGCTGCGCGTTAAAACCGTGCTCGAGTTATTTAAAAAAAGGCTCATTATTTGATATTCTTTTTTTGTCAATATAATTTCCTTTTTATCGATGAGAATTATAGGCTCTCCGTTTTTTATATTCAAATAAATATCCTGATTATTGTTCCGGCGTAAAATTGCGTTTATCCGCGCTTTAAGCACATTGAGGCTGAAAGGCTTTGTTACATAATCGCAAGCACCTTCTTCCAAGGCCCTGACAATCGTTTGCTCATCATCTTGAACCGAAATAACTATGCAAGCCGATTCTATTTTCGGGATAAGCGGTAAAGAAGATTCTCTGCCAAGGTTTAAATCGAGGAGTATAATATCGGAATCAAGATAGGGCAAAGCCTCTTTTATCGAGGCGGCTTCCGCAATATCGAAATCCGCCTTAAAAAAGGTTTTTATCTCTTTTCGTATCGCATCATCGTCTTCAATTATAAGGAGGGTCATAAGAATTACATCGGAATCTTTATCCAAATTATTTCTCACCATAATGAGTTTTGCACTGAATTATTTGTATTTGATTACCGAGTATTCTATAAACCAGTCTGTTTTTTTGATCAATTCGGCGGCTCCAAAATCCGGATAAATTTCCTTTTAATGCTTCAGGATGCCCTAAACCCGCATTGCCGTTTCTCTCAATATCTTTAATTAACTGATTAATTCTTTTTAATACTTTTTTGTCTTCTATTTGCCAATAAATATAATCTTCCCAAGCATCTTCATCCCATGCTTTAATCATTTATTTCCTCTATCGTGTCATGCACAATATATTTTCCCTGATTCATCCGTTCAGCTGCCGCTTTTAGTCTTTCCTGATTATATTTATTATAAAAACCTTTTTCGTCACTCATAATTTTAAACGGAATACCGCCGATTCTTAACGATTGACGAATAAAAATATTAAATGCTGTTGTCATATTCATTCCCAAACTATCAAAAAGCTGTTCGGCCTCTTTTTTTATGTCAGCATCCATTCTTATATTAACATTTATTTGAGCCATAGAAAATCTCCATTGTCTTAAAATATATTTATATTATACATACGATTATTTACAATGTCAATATAATTGTTTACAAATATGATAAATTTACTCTTTCCTTACCAGCTCTCCGCGCTCTTCAAGTTCCGTTAAAATGCGCTCGTAGGTTTTCTCATCGATTTTATAACGGAGGCGGTAGAGGATGTAGCTGCCGACAATGCAAAAAAGAGGAAAGACGAGCATGGCGCTTTTCATCATCAAAAGGCCTTCTTTTGTAACCTCGGCGGCGGATGAAGCTTCTTTGATTCCCGAAAGGATGACGACTGCACTTACGATGCCGTTTCCGATAGCTCCCGAAAGCTTATTGATAAAGGGCTGAATCGAAAACGAAATACTGTCATTCCGCTTGCCAAGTTTCCAATGGCCGTAGTCAACACAGTCGGCAAGGAACATGAGCATCATAAGCTGAATAAAGGCTTGACCCACAAAGAGCAAAACGCCCGAAATGCCTATAAAAAGCATGGTATTTACAGGTGCAAAAAAGAAGATGAGGTAGCCCGCCAAAACCATTATTATGGAAGCCGTATATATGTTCTGCCTTACAAAAAATTTACTTAAAACCGGAAAAATAATGAGGGCTGAAATTTGGGAAAGGCCGAGAATAACCGCAAATACGGAATGCATACCCTCATCGCCGTAAGCGTACTTAAAAAAGTAGAGGCCGAAACTTGTTGTAGTCATGTAGCCTATCATAAAGAGGGTCATGGCTATTGCCGTCAAAAGGAGCTGGTCGTTTTTTGCGATAACGCTTAAAAGTTCTTTGAGGGAGGTATGCTTTTGAGGCTTTGTTATTTCGGGTTCTTTTACTCCGATTAAGGTTATAATTTGACCGAACCACATAATCACGGTAACCATAATTGCAAAGAAAAAATATCCTTTGGCAAGGCTGCCCGTTTTATGGCCTAAAGCGGTTGTAATAGGCAATATACCTGCAACGACAAAGAAAAGGCCGACATTTGCGCAAATACGGGCAATAGCGCCTATTTTTTCCCGTTCTTTTTGATCGACGCTTAAAGAGGGAAGCATTGACCAATAGCTTATATCGTTTGTGGTAAAGGCAATTCCCCATAAAAGATAGATAATACCGAAGAAGACAGCATAGACCCCGCCCTTAATCCCGAAATCGGTAAAAAGAAGGATTGTTAAAATCCCCGAGGTCAGGGCACCGAAGGCTATCCAAGGCTTAAACTTTCCGTACTTGGTCTTGGTATTATCGACTATCAAGCCCATAATCGGATCGTTACATGCGTCGAAAATGCGGGCTGCAAGGACTATACCCGTAATGCTCCACAATACGTTTGTCGGAACATAAATAACGTCGGTCATGTAAAAAATCAAATACATGCTGACCAGGGAATACACCATATCGCGGCCTATCGTTCCCAAGCCGAAGGTCCATCTGTTTTGTTTCATTTTATCCCGCTTCCTTTGTTATAAATAAATAGGAGCCGAAATCTCCTAAAAGCTGTGTCTTTGTATTATAATACGAACCCGTAAACTGGTTGTTTAAAAAAATGCCCTGCTCCAAAAGTTTGCCCGAAGCCTTATAGGTTTCAACGCAGTCATTCAAAGTATAAAAGCGGTTTGCCGTCCGCAAAATAAAACCGTCCGGATCGAGGCTTATCGGCAGTATATGCTTTACAAGGCCGCCGAAACGTTTAAGAAAAAGCCGCTGCGGTTTTGTTTTGATTGTGTAGACGGTATCGCTTTTAAGGCCTCTGACTTTTAAAACCGTATGAGTGTCGGCGGTCTTTGCAGTCCCCTGAAAAAATCCGGTAAGCGCGATATTATCCCGTGTGCATTGCCAAAAAAACTGATTGTCTTTAAAACCGTTCGTATGCGAAAAATCACCGAATTGAAACACTTTTCGGTATTTTTTATAAAAAGCGATTTGTTCTTGTATTTCTTTTTGTTCCGCATACGTTAAAAACTGCAAATCAAGTTCATAGCCGAGAACACCGAAACAGGCCGTATTAAAGCGTGTGCTTAAAGAAGTTTCGCGCAGCGTTTGCTGGTGAGGCGCCGCCGACACGTGGGCACCCATTGTCGAAAGGGGATACAAAATGCTTAAAGATGATTGAATCCGCTGGCGTTCGACAGGGTCGGTGTTATCCGATGTCCATATTTGCGGCGAAAAACAAAGCATACCCAAATCAAAGCGGTTGCCTCCGGACGAGCAGCTTTCAAGCAGGATGTGCGGCCGCTCATCGAAAATCCGGTGAAGGATTTCATACAAGCCCGAAACATAACGGTGAAAAAACTCACCCTGATTTTCGAGAGACGGCGAAAAGGCTGCGCCCAGATAACGATTCATATCCCATTTTACATAGGAGATATCCGCTTCATCCAAAATACGGCATACGTTTTTTACGATATAGTTTTGTACTTCCGGAAGGCAGAGGTTTAAAACAAGCTGATGGCGGCCGCGTACCGGCTGCCTTGACGGTTCTTTTACCGCCCATTCAGGATGAGTGCGGAATAAATCGCTGTCTTCGTTTACCATTTCCGGTTCAAACCAAAGCCCGAAGTCAAGGCCGATTTTGCGTACGCTGTCGGCAAGGCGTTTTATACCGCCGGGAAGTTTTTTAGTGTTTACGCTGTAATCGCCCAAGCCTGCCGTATCGCTGTTGCGTTCTCCGAACCATCCGTCATCGAGTACAAAAAGTTCGATGCCGATTTTTTTTGCCTTTTGTGCCGCCTTTAAAAGCGAGCGGCGGTTAAACTTAAAAAAGTTTCCTTCCCAATTATTGAATAAAACCGGGCGTTCTTTTTCCTTCCATTCGCCGCGCACAATGCAGTTGTTTACAAAACGGTGCATATTTTTTCGCATACCGTTAAACCCTGCCGCCGAAAACGAAAGAACCGCTTCCGGTGTTTCAAAACGTTCTGCCTGTTTTAAATCCCACGAAAAACAGTGGGGGCTTATACCGATACCGATGCGTATTAAATCCGTATGGCTTTTTTGAATAAATCCGAAATGATTACCGCTGTACACAAGATTAAAGGCGTACACTTCGCCCGAATCTTCATCGGCGTTCCGCGAAGTCATTAAAAAACCGGGGTTGTGCCGATTGGAACTTGTTCCGGTCGTCGATTCGTTTACCCACATTCCGTACGCAATTTCTTTTGAATGAATATGAGCTTCCTTTGCCCAGCTTCCGTCAAAGGTATGCATGGTAAATCCTCTGTCGGGAAGGTCAATCATCATACTCATTATGCGCCGTATTTCCAAGGGTTTTTCGCTTCGGTTAATTAAAAGCGCCCGCCGCGTAATCACATCGCAGGACGGAAAAACCGTGTAAAAGAGTATCAATTCGACATCTGTCGCATCTTTTAAATTGATGACGAGGGTTTCGGCGTCTTTGTTTCCGTCAACGGCCGAGGGGAGGGAAGAGGGCGGCATGCAGCCTTTTTCCGTTTTATGAGATGTGTATATAAAGTCGTGGGTAAAGCTTGTATCGGGCATACGGATTTCCGCAGGGCAATACCGGTAATCTCCGCGTCCGTTTCCCGACCACTGTAAGGGAATGTTATCGAGTACGTAGAGGGGATTTTTTTCGTCGTAACAAACCGAAGAGCCTCTTTGCGCCGTACGTTTTAAAGCAAGGGTTTCAACATCCTCATCTGCGAGCTTTGTGCCGTAATAAAGAGTTTCCAAATGTCCGTACTCGGTAACACGGAAGCGGTAACTTGAATTATCCGTTTCCAAATTAAATACCTTGTTTTCACAGTGAATCATACCCGAAAAGTATAACGATTTTTGCCGGAAATATAAAGGGGCGGGGGAGACTGTCCTGCTTTTACTCCTGCCGCTTTTTAAAGCGGACTTTTCCGAACTTGACCGCAAAAGTTTCTTATGCTACTGTGAAAGGGGTTTTGAGAGTACATAATGAAGTTAAGATATAAAAGAATATTAATCTATGTCGCGATACAAACAGTTTTATGGATAGTAATGCTTATATAACAAAAAAAACGCAAAAAGGTTTGAATGATTTTTTGTATATGTGTAAAAACATCGATGAAGATGAGAAAATCAAAATAGAAAAGAAACGTGCCGATGTTGATTAAAATGCTTAAACGTCGGCTCCCGAAGCGGACTATGAAATAAGGAGGCCGGATAAGTGAAAAAAATAGTGTTGGCGGCAGTAACTTCGGCTTTGAGCATTGTAATGGTATATGCTTCCGCTGAAGATGTTGACAAAATAAAAGAAGAAATGGAGTGTATCGGTCTTAATTACATTCCGGTTGGAAAAAAAATAACAGTAGAAGTTTTATTGCGGAACAATTCCGACCGAGTGCTTGGTATACCTTATCGATCCTTTGAACGATACGAAGAATATGACGGAAAAACGCTTATCATAAAGACGTTTACGGAAAAAGAACTTAAAGGAGATTTTTCTTTGAGAGCACATGACGACGGAATCTTATATGATGATTTAAAAGCTGTAAATTCGTATACTCGCCGTAATAATTTAACGGAATGTGGAAAGTAAATAACAGACAATAATTCGGACACACAAAATGAATAACATACGATATCTTTTAACAGGACTTTCTTTTTTTACAGCAGGATTTTTGTTTTTAACTATTGTCGTAAAAAAAATAAAACATAGTTTTGCGCTGTCCGAGCGGGATAAAGTTTTTAGAAAAAGAGCTTTTATAATGCTGTCTATAATTCTTTTTGTGTCGGGAACAGCTTGTGTCGGTCTATCTTTTATACCGGATTATACTTACAAATGGAGCGGTATAGAGGAAGGCAGCTATCTTTTATCTTCACATCGGTATGCTCTCACTGTAGCGGATATAGATAAACAAACATTTATAAATTATAAGGATTATTTTTCTTACCATAAAAAAGAATTCGAAGAAAAAGAATATACCGTTTTTGAAAAAGAACTTTTGTATAGCGAGCGCAAACGAATACAAAAATATCTGGAAAGTTATAATCAAGCTGTTTCAAAAAATGATACTTTTTTAACTGTCGTACATGTGTCGGGATCTAAAGGCAAAGTGATACAAAAACTATTTTTAGCTCATTTAAAATCGGAGAATAACGCTTTGTCTATCGATTATGTCGATACGTATTTAGAAGCTATCCGCTGATTTATAGTATCGATATCGGCGTAAATGTGGGAATATGAAGCCTTGGCGGATGTTGTACCGGGGGATGTCAATGATAAAAAAGTTGTTTTTATTATTTTTTGCCGTTATCTGTCTATGTAGCTGCATGAATTGTTTATGCGTTCCCCGCTGTACATATGATACGTATGTCGGACAAAATATTGATGAGCTGATTAAAAAAATCGGTGCTCCGTATTTAGATGAATACAAAACCATTCCCAAAGATATCTCGGGATATGAAATGGAACCCGATTTTAACGCATATTTTACCAAAGAAGAGTTGGATGGCGGAGTTACCGTTAGACATATCGTTTGGAAATTTACTTATTCGACTCTTCAAGTTTGGTCAAAAAATGAAAATGATATAGGGGTTGTTTTCTATTCTATTGAGTATGGAAAATGTGTTACATTTTAGAGCAAAGATAGATAAAGAAACAGCCGCTGTCAGTTGCTTACGGGATATACCCGCATCATTATTTTTTATCACAGTCTACTGAATTTACAAAAAAGACTTCACAGTTTCCCATAATATCGTTTATAATTTCCGTATCATATATTTTTTACTTAGGCAATATGCCCAAAGGATTATCGGTTTTAAGTATTCTTTTCTTTTTGATTTTTTTACACGGTTTTTTAAGAGGCCGGGAGAGTAAAAGAACGGAATACAAGATATGAAAGGTAGTTTATCTCCCGCTCGGTTTGGGATGATGTACAGTGTTCTTTGTTTAGTTGTTATTCATAAGGAGCGGACAATGAAAAAAATACCCGTAATGTTTTTAACATTGATAACATTTTTATGGGGGATTATTAAAATTTCGAAAGTACATTTCGGCCTGTTTTTATTTATGATGTGTATATATGTTTTTATGCTCGTAATTACGCATATAGTAAGTCTATCGGTTATGGAAAGGTTAAAAAATACGCATATAAATAAAATCGTGCCTTTTTTATGTTTGCTGTACAGTGTTCTTTGTTTAGTTGCAGGAATCCTTTTAAAAATATTCATGCATAAAAAAATCGCAACAACTGATATATATATTATGGACATTTTTATAATTGTGTTTTTTGCTATGGCATGCGGGAGTTATACTGTATATTCAAAGCTTGCGAGTATGCACAATCATCAGGAGTAAATAATGTTTGAAAAAATTTGTGATGTTTTAATACCGTTTTTTTAAGTGCTTTTCCGAACTTGACCGCCGCTCTTTTTTATGTGATACTGTTTAAAATGAGCGTCTAAAACAGCGCCGCTCATTTTAACTCGAGTTTGCCTTTCGGCAAACGTCGCAAGATTATATGCCGTTTCTTATTGTATTACGAAGAGGCGGCAAGTCATCAATCTCAACTCTTTATAGAGTTTTCGGTTAATGAATTTTAAGGAACGGCGGTGCTGCCGAGCCGATTTGACGAGTTTCCCGGTCGGTTCCGATTACCGGGAACTTCTTGAAGATGCCGTGACGGAAAAATATCTTAGGTAATTAAACATGCGCTTATGGTCTTTACACCCGAAATATCTTGACGCCAAGGGCTTGGTTGCCTTGTGGCGGGAAGCCCTGCTTGCCCGGAAAGTGCTGGAAAATAAAACAAGGGGCTATAAACATCATCCTCAGCTTGCGCGTTTTTATGCGTCCGGCGATCCCTTGAAGTTCATCAATTTATTTTTGCATGAAGTATATACCGAAGCATGCCTGCGCGGTTATACGTTCGATAAAACAAAGGTAGACATTCCGCCTCAACCGCAAAGCGGATTCATCGCCGAATTTATTACGGTAACCGACGGGCAGCTTCAATATGAATTCGGTTTTTTACAGCACAAACTTTTAAAACGCGATATAAAAAAATATAACGAAAACCGTGCATTGACAGCCGATATTGCCGTCAATCCCGTTTTTAAGGTTGTTCCGGGCGGAATAGCCGACTGGGAAAAGGTAAAAGCGATGCCGGACATATACGAGGATGTCTAAAAACCGAGTGCTTTTCGGTTTTTCTTATATGTAAAAACGATTTTTTTCTTGACAGATTGAATTTTCAGGGTGATAATATATAAAAGAATGTAAACGATTACAGCCTGCCTGGGCGGCGGCTGAAGTTGTTTTATTCTTTTGCATTTCTTTAAATCCCACAAAGGAGTATTGTATGAAAAAAATTGCAATCTCGGTGCTTGCAGTCTTTATGGTCGCGGCATTGTTGCCTGTTTTTGCCGGCGGTTCCAAAGATGCCGCAGACGGCGAAAAAGTAACTTTGATTATGGGCTCATGGAGAACCGATGATGTGGTGCAAATTACCGCGCTGCTCAAAGAGTACAAAAAAGTAAAGCCTAATGTAACGATTGAGTTTAAGCCCACAATCAACGTCGACTATAATGCGACATTGCGTTTACAGTTGGAAAGCGGTACCGGCCCCGATTTAATGTATGCCCGTTCCTATGCAACCGGCGCAAAACTTTTTACCGACGGTTATTTTGCCGATGTAACCGACATTCCCGGTTTAAAAGAAAACTTTACGGCCGGAAACCGCGCTCCGTGGACTGCTCCGAACGGAAAAGCCTTTGCAGTTCCTTTTAACGCTATCGTACAGGTAGTCTACTACAACAAAGATATTTTCAAAAAAGCCGGTGTCGCTATTCCTCAAACATGGGAAGACTTCCTTAAAGCATGCGACTCCTTGAAAAAAGCCGGCATTACCCCGCTTTCAAACGGCCTTGCCGATGAATGGGACATTAACGAATGCTTTATGATGGGTATTTTGCCCGGCTTTGTAGGCGGAGCCGAGGGCCGTGCCGCTTACGAAAAAGGTAAGGTTCCTTTAAACGATGCAAAGATGGTAGCCGCCTTCCAAGCTATGGCGGATGTTGCCAAATACTGCCCCGAAGGATTTTCCGCTCTTACCTACAACGATTCGATTGCTTTGTTTGCAACCGGCAAAGCGGCAATGTGGGTAGACGGCTCATGGAATGCAGGCGCTTTTAAAGATGTACCCTTTAATTGGGGCACCTTTGCGCTTCCCGCCCCTGCAGGTAAAAAAGCGGCTATTTGTTTCCATCCCGACACCGGTATGGCTTACAACAAGGCCACAAAACACGAAAAAGAATGTAAGGAATTTCTTGCATGGCTTTGTACGATTGAAGGCGCTACCGTTTCGGCTAAATTTATGCCTACCGGATTCTTCCCGATGATAAACGCTTCGATTAAAATCGAAAACGCACATGCAAACGAAATCCTCGCCCTTACACAGGGCAAATTACAGGATGCGCGCTTTGTTTGGGAACGCTTTATGGATGAGCAGCCCAGCGGTTACGTGCTTATGAATCAGGGCGTTATTTCCGTCATGAAGGGTGAAAAAACCGCCAAGCAAGCCGCAGACGAATTGGCTGCCGGTGTTGCTAAGTGGTATAAACCCTGACAGAGGGATTGTGCTGCTTTTGATGGACGGGGGCCAGAACCCCGTTCGGGCTTCCCGTTCATCTTTTAACGGTATGTATAAAATACATCATAAAAATTATTTTAAAATACAGGGGTATTTTTAAATGATTATGAAAAAAAACGATCGGTATTCCTGGCTGCCGTATATCATTCCCGCCTTAATCGTTTATACCGTGTTTATGGCCTTTCCTTTGGCCGATTCAATCCGTATGAGTTTTTTTACGTCAAACGCTTCCGGTAAAAACGTATTTGCAGGCTTAGCCAACTACCGGGCCCTCTTTTCCGATGCGGAAAATGCGCGGCGTTATTGGGGAGCTTTCGGCAATACCTGGTACTTTTTTTTAATCCACATACTCGTACAAAACTTTTTGGGCTTGGTTTTTTCATTGATGCTTACCTCCAAAGGAATGAAGGGGGTACGTTTTTATCAAACGATTATTTTTATTCCGGTAACCCTCGCTATTTTGGTAACCGGTTATTTATGGAAATTGATTTTAAATCCGCAGTGGGGCGCTTTGCCGCTTTTGTTAAAAAATATCGGCCTTGAATCATTCGTAAAGCCTTGGCTCGGCGAGCAAAAGTATGCGCTTACCGCCATATCGCTGGTTTCTTCGTGGCAGTGGGTAGGCATTCCGGCAATGATGATTTTGGCGGGCTTACAAACCATCTCCGACGATTTGTTTGAAGCCGCCGATATTGCAGGATGCAGCGGCTGGCAAAAGATTTGGTATATAAAGCTTCCGCTTATTAAGCCGGTTATCGGTATGGTTGCCATCCTTACCTTTGTCAACAACTTTAATGCATTTGACGTCGTTTTTGCAATGGAAAACGTAAACGGAGCTCCCCAGTATGCAACCGACTTAATCGGAACCCTCTTTTACCGCGTCGGAATTGCAGGTCAGCATCCGGTGGGAATACCCAATCCGGGAATGGGCTCGGTTATTGCAACCGTTACTTTTATTATGCTTATGGCGGGTGTTGCCGTTATTTTACGCTTAACCCGCGGCGACAAAGACATATAGGAGAACACCGTGAAAATAAAATCATCTTTGGCACGCGAAAGACTGCATCTCGGTTCCCATATAGTCCTTTTGTTTTGGACATTTTTGGTTATATTCCCTTTGTGGACAATGATTATAAACTCGTTTAAATTTAAATTCGACATTTATACGGATCCGTTCGGACTGCCTAAAAAATGGAATTTCGGAAGCTATGTTTCGGTTATCAAAGAGGGCGACTTTTTTTTGTATTTCAGAAACAGCCTCTTTGTAACCCTCGGTTCCATTTTTTTAGTGCTCCTTTTCGGCGCCCTTGCTTCTTATGCGATTGTAAATTGGAAGCATAAACTTTCGCGCTTTTTATACGTGTTTTTTATTGCAGGTATGATGCTTCCGATAAAAATAGGCAGTATCCGCCTTTTGCAGCTTGTAAAAAGCCTCGGCCTTTTAAATACCGTATGGAGCCTTTTTCCCGTGTATACGGCGATGGGCTTACCGATAGCGGTCTTTGTTTTAACCGAATTTATACGGCAAATTCCCGCCGAATTGACGGAAGCCGCCGTAATCGACGGTGCGCGAAGAAGCCGGGTTTTTACGATTGTTATCCTGCCGCTTTTGCGTCCCGCCCTTGCAACCGTTGCCATTTACAACCTCATTCCGTTTTGGAACGATTTATGGTTTCCCTTGATTTTTATCAATAATGACGAACATAAAACTCTTTTGCTCGGCGTAACGCGCTTATTCGGCCAATACATGACCGACTGGTCGCGCATTTTGGCAGTTCTTACTCTTTCGGCCGTTCCCGTTTTGCTTTTGTATCTTACCATGTCCAAAAACTTTATCAAAGGTTTAACCGCAGGAGCTGTGAAGGGCTGAGTTACAAGCTGACGGATTATGTACCCTGTATAAGGGGATGTAAAACTCGGGCTGTCTTAAATCAAATTAACACAGCGTTTTTTATACATAAGCTCTCATATACTGCTTGGGAAACTCTATATCCGCTTTAAGCTCTTTGGCAGCATTCAATGCAAAGTAGGGATTTCTTAAAAGTTCTCTTCCTACATACACTTGTTCGATGCCGTCGGCTGCAATCACATCGTTTGCCTCTTTTGCACTCACGATGAGACCGCCCGCCGCGACGGGAAGTCCCGTCTGTTCCCTAATCACCTTTGCATGAGGAATCTGGTAATTCGTAAAAGCATTCGGGGCAACATTTACCGTGCCGCCGGTGCTGACGTTCACCGAGTCAATCCCCTTATGTTTTACGATATTGAGCATAAGCGCAATATCCTCGGCCGTATTGCCGCCTTCGGCATAGTCATCGGCGGATACCCGCACTTCAATCGGTTTATCCTTCCATACGGATTGTATCGCGTCGAGTACGTCGCCTAAAATTCGTACCCGGTTTTCGGGATTTCCGCCGTACTCGTCGCATCTTTTATTCGTAAGCGGCGATAAAAACTCGCTTAAAAGATAGCCGTGTGCGGCGTGAAGTTGAATCATATCAAAGCCCGCCTTGTCGGCCCTTGCGGCGGCTTGCTTAAACTCTTCCACCGTATCTTGTATATCCTCGTTTGTCATCTCTTTGGGAACCGCCGATTTTTCATCAAAGGCTATCGCCGAAGGCGCTTCAAGTTCTATACCCTGCACGCGGCTTTTTCTTCCTGCATGACCGATTTGCAGGGCGGCTTTACTTCCGTAATCGTGAATTGCATCCGCTATTTTTTGTAATCCCGGAATAAAATCGTCGCTCCAAATCCCCAAATCGTTTTCCGAGATTCTTCCTTCGGGACTGACCGCCGTCGCTTCCACGGTGATAAGGCCTGTTCCTCCGAGCGCCCTTGCTGCATAGTGCATAATGTGAAAATCCGTAACCGTACCCGTTTCCGGTGCGCAAAACATACACATCGGCGCCATCACAAGCCGGTTTTTAAGTTCCAGATTTTTAATCGCGTATTTACTGAATAAATGAGCCATCTTTTCTCCTATAAAAAATCATTCGAAAGTTGACAGTTTTGAATGATTTTTTACCCACGTTCGCAACAAAGTGAGAACGTGCATACAATCATATGATGTTTTGCGCTAGGCGCAAAACTCAAGTTAAAGCGGGCGGCGATATTTTAGACGCCCGCTTTAACCATTCTCCTATAAAAAATCATTCAAAAGTTGACGGTTTCTTCACATGTCCAAACCCTATTATAACCGCCTTCGGCTAAAAAGTCGATTACTTTTTTGCCGGTTCGGGGTTAAATACAAAAGGCGGCATACAGCGGAACGATTTTTTTTCCGTCTTTGAAGGCAAAATTCTTTAAAATATATGAATATATAAAAAACGGGCTTTGAAATTTTGCACAAAACGTAAAACGCTGTGTTTCCTATTGACCAATCGGTAAAAACTTGTTATTCTTATATAATACATTGATTTTCGGCATAAGCCGAATGTTATATGACGGAGTTTTATATATGATTTTTCCCTTACAGGAACTGGTGCGTTTTGAAGATAATGTCTACGAAATAACCTGTGCGGCAAGCCGCCGTGCATACCAGCTTTCAATGGTAAAAGATGCCGGTATTGAAGAAAACGACGGAAAAGTTGTTTCTCTTGCCGCCCGTCAGCTTTTTTCAAAACAGGTTGAATACCGTATCGAAAAAGAATAAGCCCGTCGTCGTTATCTGCGCTCCTACCGCATGCGGAAAAACCGCCTTTGCCGAACTTTTATTTGCATCGGATGCCGATTCGCCTTTTGCCGGAAAAGCCGAAATCATCAGCGCGGATTCCATGCAAGTATACCGCGGCTTTAATATCGGAACGGCAAAACCGGATGCAAATCTGCTTAAAAAACTTCCACATCATCTTATCGACATCTGTGATCCGCGCGGAAGTTTCGGGGCCGGCGACTTTGTGCGTGCAACCCTTAAAGCCTGTGCGGATATATACGGGCGCGAAAAACTGCCCGTTATTGTAGGCGGCACGGGTTTTTACATACGGAATTTTATGTACGGATTGCCGCCGACTCCGCGCGCCGATATGACTTTGCGCGAACAAATAGCCCGCCGAATGGAACGGGAAGGGGCACAAAAGCTGTGGGAAGAACTTTCATCTTTAGATCCGGTCAGCGCACAAAAAATTCACATTCACGATGAATACCGCATAAAGCGTGCTTTGGAAGTATGTACCGCTTCCGGGCAACCCCTAAGCGCGTTTTCCGTCGCCCCGAAGCCGCGCGGCGGATTCCGGTTTTTGATTTTATCCTTACAGCGAAGCCGAGCGGAGCTTTACGAGCGTATCGATAAGCGCGTCGACCTTATGTTTGAACAGGGACTTTGCGATGAAGTTCGGTCTTTAGTCGCATCGGGCTGCCGTGCAGAGGATTCTGCAATGCAGGCTATAGGTTACCGCGAATTTTTTACCGACAAGGGCGCTTTGCAAAGCGATACCGATGTGGTAAAAGAGCGCATAAAAAAAGACAGCCGCGCCTATGCAAAGCGGCAGCAAACTTTTTTTAAAGCTTTTTCCGACGCATGTACGCTCAAAGCCGAAGATGTTCAAGGCGGTATAAAAAAAATAGGGGAATTTATAAGCGGTACGGCGTGATGTACTTGACGGAGATTTGAAATTCGGTCATAATATATTAAGTTTTCAAATAAGATAAGGAGTGCTGTTGTGCCCTGTGGAAAAAAGAGAAAGCGTCAAAAAATAGCTACTCATAAGAGGAAAAAAAAGCTCAGAAGAAATCGGCATAAAAACAAATAGATTCTCTTTTGTGTACTCTATTGACTATGCAACAGGAAGGCTGCGGGTTCGATAAAATGTTATCGTCCGGCGGTCTTTTTTTTACCGTATCTATACTTTAATACAGTATGTAACCTGAATTAAGGTACGGTATTTAAATAATGATGTTAACCCATATACTAAGGAGTGCTTTACGCTGCTTGAAAAAATAAACGGTCCGGATGATTTAAAGCAATTTACAATTAAAGAACTCAAACAGCTGGCCGATGAAATACGTCGGCGTATTATAGACGTCGTAAGCGGAACCGGAGGACATCTTGCAAGTAATTTGGGAGTGGTGGATTTAACCATTGCCTTGCACAGGGTGTTTGAAAGTCCGTCCGATGCCCTTATTTGGGATGTCAGCCATCAATGCTATGCCCATAAAATTCTTACCGGCCGTAACGCACAGTTTCACACGCTGCGTCAAAAAGGCGGTCTTGCCGGTTTTACCAAACATGAAGAAAGTCCTCACGATTGGTTTGATGCCGGTCATGCTTCCACATCCATTTCTTCGGCTTTAGGATTGCTTGTCGGAAAGCGCTTAAATCGTCAAAAAGGCAAAGTAATTGCCGTTATCGGCGACGGAGCGCTTACCGGCGGAATGGCTATGGAAGCTCTTTCGCATGCGGGGCAGCTTGCCGAAGATTTGGTGATTGTTTTAAACGATAATCAAATGTCCATAAACGGCAATACCGGAGCGCTTTCGCGTTATTTAAGCCGCCTCACGATGACCGCTCCTTATCAAACCTTCCGATATAATTTTGACCGCGTGGTTGAAAAAATTCCCCTTATCGGAAAACCCTTTATGAATGTTGTATTCCGCTTAAAGCGGGCGGTAAAAGGTTTGGTGTTTCCGAGTAACTTTTTTTCCGATTTGGGCTTCGAATATGTCGGCCCTTTAAACGGTCATCATATGGAACAAATGATTACGGTATTCAAGCGCATAAAAAAACTGCGCCGGCCGGTTGTCGTTCATTTGATAACCCAAAAGGGCAGGGGATATGCGCCTGCGGAAAACGATCCGGTTTCCTATCACGGATTTTCTCCGCAGGGTTCAAAAAAAGCTTTGCAGCCTTCTTTTACGCAAGTGTTTTCCCGCATTCTCGTACAATGCGCCGAAAAAGATCACGGTATTGCCGCAATTACCGCCGCAATGACCGACGGTACGGGTTTAGCCGAATTCGAGCACCGTTTTCCCGAACGCTTTTTCGATGTGGGGATAGCCGAACAGCATGCGGTTACCTTTGCCGGCGGTTTGGCAAAATCCGGCTTAAAACCCGTAACGGCGATTTATTCAACCTTTATTCAGCGCGCGGTAGACCAGCTTATTCACGATATAGCTTTACAAAATATTCCGGCGGTTTTTGTACTCGACCGTTCCGGGGCGGTACCCGGCGACGGAGAAACGCATCAGGGGATTTTCGACATTTCGCTTTTGCGCCCCATACCGAATCTTTCTCTTTTGGCACCCGCTTCAGAAAAAGAGATGAAACTGTGTTTTGAATGGGCGCTAAAACAAAACAGTCCGGTCGTCATACGTTACCCGAAAGCCCTATGCCCTTCCGAATACGACGAGTTTTCCCAAAGCATTTGTATCGGCCGCGGCGTTTTGCTAAAAAATCCCGCTTTGCCGAAAAATTCCGTCAGTGAAACCGTTTCGGCAAAAAATCCTGCCGCCGAAACTTCCGCTGCGGAAAAAAACATACAATCAAAAAATAAAATACTTTTAGTATGTACGGGCGGCATTTTTCCCGAAGTATTGGAGGCCGCATGCGAATTACAAAAACAGGGTAAATCGGCGGATATTTACAATTTACGTTTTTTAAAGCCGCTTGATAAAGCCTATTTTTTGTCCGTCGCTTCGGCTTATGAACGCGTTTTATTTATCGAAGACGGTATAAGAATCGGCGGTATCGGTACTTATTTGGAATCCCTGCTTGACCGTCATTTGGACGGTAAAAAAACTGGCGTCAGCGGTTTTCCCGACCGCTTTTTGGCTCAGGGAACCAGAGAAGAAATATTGCAGGACGCCCATTTGGACGGCTCCTCGCTCGCACATAAAGCTTTAAAAATGTGGGATTGATTATGGGTTCCGTTATTCCTCCGCCCATATCCTTAGCGGATCGCGTACTTACAGCCCGCCGAAGCGCCTATATTATGTCGATTGTAAATTGTACTCCGGATTCTTTTTGGGAGCTCTCACGTACATATTCTTCTTCGCAAGCTGCCGAACAAGCACTGGCTCATTTTGAGTGCGGTGCCGATATTATAGATATAGGAGGAGAATCAAGCCGTCCGGGCTCGGAGTATGTAAGTGCCGATGAGCAAATTAAGCGCATCGTTCCGGTTATTGAACAGATACGGCGTCACAGCGACATTCCCTTGTCTGTCGATACCCGCCTTTTGCCTGTTATGCAAGCCGCACGTCAAGCAGGGGCGGATATTTTAAACGATATATCGGCATTGGAAGACGATGCGGAATTGGGAATTTGGGCTGCAAAAGAAAAAATTCCGGTTATTTTGATGCATAAGCGGGGAACCCCTCTTATCATGCAAAACAATACCTATTATACTGATATTGTTTCGGAGATTGCTTTGTATCTTTCAAACCGAATACAATATGCGGTATCGCAGGGAATACGGCCCGATAAAATTATTGCGGATCCGGGGATCGGTTTTGGAAAAGATGTTCGTGCGAACACTGCGCTTATTCAAGGCGGATATTCGCTTGCCGAATTGATTTATAAACAAAGCGGCGTAAAATTGCAGCATATGCTTATGGGGCTGTCCCGTAAAAGCGTTATCGGTGCTCTTACGGGAAAAAATACCGAAGAACGCTTAGCAGGTTCGATAGCGGCAAACCTTATAGCCGTACAACACGGCTTTAATATTTTACGTGTTCATGATACGGCACAAACCGCCGATATGCTTAATGTATTGACCGCTTTTTTACAAACCGGGCAAACGTGACGGTCTAAAGGGAGTACTATGGATAGTTTGGGAATTTTTCCGGAAATACATGACTATATCCGCCCGCTATTGGATATAGGAGTGCTTGCGTTTATTTTATATAAAATGTACGGCATCATCGTAAAAACGCAAAGCTTACAAATTATCAAATTTTCATTTACCATTTTAGCCGCCTATGCCATTGCGGTTTTTTTTGATTTATCGACCTTATTGTGGATATTGAATTTATTTGCTCCGGGAGTTCTTATCGGTTTTGCAATTGTTTTTCAGCCCGAATTGCGTAAAATAGTTTTTAAATTGGGACAAACCCAATGGTTTAAAATCCGCAATCGAACCAAACATACGTATCTTGATTCGGTATTGATAGCGGCGGAAATGCTTTCCAAACAAAAAAGAGGTATGCTTGCCGTTTTTACCCGAAAAACCTCCCTAAAAGATATTATGGACACGGGTACGTATTTAAATGCGGACCTTACCTCCAGTCTTTTGGTTACGATTTTCGGCCACGACACCCCGCTGCACGACGGTGCGTCCGTTATACATAACGGGAAAATTATTGCTGCCGGGTGTTTTTTGCCGCTGTCGGAACAATATGATATACGCAAAACCTTCGGTACCCGTCATAGGGCTGCACTCGGATTGTCCGAAGAAACCGATGCCGTTATTTTGGTCGTTTCCGAAGAAACGGGAGCCGTAAGTTTAGCTTACGATTCTCATTTACATTATGATTTGACGATGGAACAATTAACGGCCACCCTTGAAATGCTTTTGGATATTGCCGTAGATATGGTTCAGGAGGAAAAAGTATGAAAGTACGGGAATTCTTTGCCGGACTGGTTGATAATTTACCGTTTAAGCTGCTTTCTCTTGCCGCCGCCGTTATTTTATATTTTTCCTATCAAATAGTATCTCTTGATTCAAAATCGTTTTCAATACCCCTTCGCGTAAACGACGGAGGCAATTTTGTTTTAGCGGAAGACCCCCCGCAGTTTGTGCGCGTTACGGTAAGAGGAAAACCGGAGCAAATTGCAGCTGTGCAAAAAAACGATATACAAGCATATATCGATACATCCCTCGTTTCGTCCGAAGGGAATGCCGTTTTGCCGGTTTTATTGGATTTAAAAGATTATTTTACGCTTATGGATCCGCTGGATGTACAGGTAAAACCGAACCGTTTAATCCTCAATTGTGAACCGAATGTATATAAATCCGTACAAATACAACCGTTTTTTTTAGGCACCTTACCGGACGGATATGAAATCGCTTCTCAAAGTATCGAACCGCAAAATATAAAGATTGCAGGAGCGAAATCAATCGTAGAATCCACCGATGTGCTTTATACAGGCAGTATAGATTTGCAAAATAAAACAAAATCGTTTACCGCCTTTGTAACGATTGAAAATAATTTAAAAAACATACGCATACCGGACAACCAAAGGGCCGAAGTGAAAGTTGAGATTAAAGCGCAAGACCTTACCCGTTCCTTGTCTTTACGAGTTCAAGCCGTATATTTAAATCCCGCTTTCCGTCCTGCAAAAGAGCTTCAAAAAATCAATATGGTTTTATCGGGAGCAAAAAAAAGTTTGTCGGCTTTTATTCCCGACGTTTCTACCGTTCAAGCCGACTTCACGCATGTAAACGGTATCGGAACGTATACCGTTCCGCTGCGGATAAATATTCCCAATGAATTTTCTATTGTAAGTATTAACCCGCCGGTTTTGCAGGTTGAAATTATAGAAAAAGAATCCGTGACTTTTCCGCCGGACGACTTTGCCGACGAAGATTTCGGTTCTCATACTATAGCCGCTTTGGATAAAAAAGGTTAAAATAAAATGATTACAGGCTGCGGTATCGATATCGTAAATGTGGAGCGCTTTTCGGGTTGGTTGGAAAATCCGCCGCTTGTCCGGCGTTTTTTTCATCCGGATGAAAGCCGGTACATAAACGCTTTCGGCAGCCAAAAAGCTGCGGAAAGTTTGGCGGTGAGATTTGCGGCAAAAGAAGCTTTCGGTAAAGCGCTCGGAACGGGTCTTTCCGGATTTAAATTAAGCGATATATGTGTGGATAAGGATGCAGCCGGAAAACCTGTTATGCGGCTTTCCGGAGCGGCTGCGGAACTTTTAAAAAAAAACGGTGCAAACCGCATACATCTTTCCTTATCGCATGAAAAACACTATGCCGTTGCACAAGTTATATTGGAATATGTATAAAACGGGAAGCCGCATATGAGGAGAATAAATGAACCGGTATAAGAAAAAGGAAGAACCTAAAAATCTCGCTATTTCATTTTATTCAAAGCAAAAAATTTTGTGTCCTTTTTGTAAAAAACAATTTGCAAGAGAAGAAATGCTTTCCGGCGGCGGAAGAATGATAGCCGGAGAGTTGACCGATGAGCTTCGCAGAATTTTTGAGCCTTCCGTAAAATTCGGCCCGGTTTATCCGATGATTTATTCGGTTGCCGCCTGCCCGGTGTGTCACGCCGCTTTATTGTGGAGCGATTTTGAACGCTTTGCCGATGAAGAAAGCATAGAAGCCATTCTCGATAATGAAGATGCCCGTAAAAAATCGGTTCAAACCGTATTTCCGTTTTACGATTTAAAACGGGAGCGAACCTTGTTAGACGGTGCTGCGGCCTATTATCTTGCACTGTTATGTTACGAAAAATTATCGCACGCATATTCTCCGACAATAAAAAAAGCGCAAATCAGTTTGCGGCTTGCATGGTTGTCAGGTGATTTAAATAACTTATGCCCGGATCGGGGGTTTGACTATATACAAAGTCGCTTTTACCGTAAAGCTCTGTTTTTATATCAAGAAGCTCTGGACTACGAAATAAACCGTATTGAAAATATTACTGCTATAGGAAATTTCGGCCCGGATATCGATAAAAATTACGGCTACGACGGTGTTGTGTATTTATGTGCACTTTTGGAATATAAATACGGACAGCGTCAAAATCTTAATGAACGTTTGCAAAAGCTGGGAGAATTAAAACGTTCAATTGCCCGTATTTTCGGTTTGGGAAAATCATCCAAAAGCAAACCCGGCCCTCTTTTGGAACACTCGCGCGATTTATATGATAATTTAACGGCAGAATTAAAAGAAGCCAATGTTCTTTCTTTTGACGATGATGATTGATTTTAAAAATATACGGCACAGCTGCTATGCGTAATATTTTACTGACTCTTTCTTACGACGGAACTTTTTTTTGCGGTTGGCAGCGGCAGGAGTACCGAAAAATCTCAAAAGGCGAGGGGAAGACGGAACAAACGCGTTGTACCAAAAAGCTTAGAACGGTTCAGGAAGAAATCGAAAACGCTTTACAAATTGTGCACAAACAGCCTGTCGTTCTTTACGGTTCCGGGCGTACCGATTCGGGGGTGCACGCGGCGGCGCAAGCTGCAAATTTTATTTCACCGATAGACAGTATTCCGCTTGAAAATTATATTCCCGCTTTAAATGCCCGTCTTCCCCGCGATATACGCATACATACGGCGGAAGAAAAACCGCTCAATTTTAATGCCCGTTTTAATGCCGTAAACCGTACGTACCGTTATTTTTTTTACTGCGGAAAAACACCGCCTGCGTGGGAAATGAATTATGTATGGCCCTTATACCGCTATCCGGATGTTGCAAAACTTAATGCAATGTCTTCCTGCCTTCGCGGGGAAACGGATTGTTCGGCTTTTGCCGCCGCCGGAGATAAAAGCGTTTCAAAGTACCGTTTTATAGACCATGCCGTTTTTTTTATGCAGGGAGAAAAGTTGGTGTTTGAAATTTGTGCAAATGCGTTTTTATGGAAAATGGTACGCTCTCTTGCAGGTACGTTTATTGAACTCGAAAAAAAAGGCGGCACTGCCGAAGATTTTTTTTCGGTCCTTAAAGCGGGCGACAGAAAAAAAGCGGGTTTAACCGCTCCTGCGCAGGGACTTTTTTTATGGAACGTGGCATTTAAAGGAAAAAGAGTTTATCCCTAGTTCGTTTTTTTCTTTTTGGCAGTGCCGCTTTTATGTGAAACGGCAACTTCGGAACACAGGGCACAGGTGTTAATTCCCGCAGTTTGTACGCATTTTTCTATTTTTTCAAGTGTTTCATCGCTGAGAATATGCTCCATCAAGCAGGCATCTTTTTCGGCATTTTCACTCGACACTCCCAAATTATTCCGCAAAAAGCTGCTTATCGTATCGTGCTTGTGTTTGATTTCGAGGTATTTTTGCTTACCCAATTCGGTTATAATAATATCACCGTAGGGTTCGTGTTCTATCATCCCCCTGTCTTCAAGCAAATGAAGTGCAACATGAACGGAAGGCTTTGAAAGTTTGAGAGTTGCTGCGATGTCTTTTACCCGCGGAATATTTCCGTCTTGGGCAAGGTTTCCTATTGTTTCAAGGTAATCTTCAAGGCTTTGTGTCATACATATATTATAACAGGCTTATCGGGTCTACGTCAACTTCAATATACAATCCTGCAGCAGGTTTATATGAGGATAAAAAAAAGCGTACGATATGCTGAATATAAACCAACCGTTTTCCGCGCAATAAAAGCTGATAACGATAGTTTGCCGCAATTTTTTCAAGGGGGCATTCGGCAGGCCCTAAAAGCTGCACGTGCTCGGAGGTTAAAGCATCATTGATAATCCGTGCCGCATCTTCGGCTGCATTGTATGCTTTTCGGGGATCTGCAGATCTGAAAACCAAGCGTATCAAGCGGCTGAAGGGCGGAAAAAAAAGTTCTTTACGTACCTGCAATTCCTGTGCGTAAAATTCATCGATATTGCCGCTGCAAGCCAATGCGATAGCGGTTTTATCGGGATTGTATGTTTGTACGATAACTTTTCCATCCGGAAAAAAACGTCCCGCTCTTCCCGCCACCTGCACGATAAGGGAAAACGTTCTCTCCGCCGCACGGAAATCGGGCAAATGTAAGCCCGTATCCGCCATCACAACTCCTACTAGTTGTACGCCCGGAAAGTTTAATCCCTTTGCGACCATTTGTGTTCCCAGTAAAATATCCGCTTTTTTTTCTTTAAAAAGGGTGAGTTTTTCTTCCAATTCTCCGCGATGCTTTAAGCTGTCGCTGTCTGCACGTACAATACGGGCTTCGGGAAATTTTATACGAATTTCTTCTTCGATAAATTCGGTACCGAATCCTGCATACTCAATGTCCAAAGATGCACATTCGGGACACTCTTGCGGCGGTTTTATTGACCAGCCGCAGTAATGGCAGCGTAATATTCGTTCCTTTTTATGATAAGTGAGCGATACGGAGCAGTTTTTGCACATTAAATCAAAACCGCAGGATTTACATCTGAAAAAATGCGTAAAGCCGCGGCGGTTTAAAAATAAAATTACTTGACGGCCGTTTTTGAGTGTTTGCCGTATATTTTCTTCAAGATAAAGTGAAATACAACCGGACGCAGGACTTTTTTTTATTCCGTTTTCCATACGCCCGCTTTCCGTGTGTCCGCTTTCCGAACCGGCGTTTGCTAAGCGGATAAGTTCTACTGTCGGTTCTTTGCCCCCTGCAAGCCGCTTGCTGAGACGGTGCTCTTGTATTTTGCGCTGTTTTATCATGTACCATGCTTCTACCGAAGGTGTTGCACTGCCCATTACGAGCGGAATACGGCATTCGGTACAGCGCTTTATCGCAATTTGACGTGCGGAATATCGCGGCGAATTACTCGATTTATAAGAGCCGTCGTGTTCTTCATCTATAATTATCAAGCCTAAATCCGGAACCGGCGCAAATACTGCGCTGCGCGCACCTATAACCACACGGGCTTTTTTTTGTATTATTCTGCGCCACTGTAAAAGCCTTTGACTTCCGGTAAGGGCCGAATGTAAAACGGCTGCGGTTTCTCCAAAACGGGATATAACGGCTTGCCTTACTTGAGTTGTGAGTCCTATTTCGGGCACAAGGTATATGACTCCCTTGCCTTCGGCCAGTTTTTGTTCCGCAATTTGTAAAAAAACTTCGGTTTTACCCGATCCTGTTGTTCCGTATAAATAATGAAGCGTTTCGTCGCTGCCGAGAATTTCGTCTACGGCATTACGTTGTTCGGCCGAAAGCGTTTTTTTTTCGAATTCTTCGGCTTCGGCTCCGGAAGGAAAAGCCGGTGTTCCGCTTTCTTTTTTTCCGGACGGCAGCATTGCGCTTAAAGCTTCACCGCGCGAGCATAGATAGTATTCTTCCATCCATAAAGCAAGTTGTATTTGTTCTTCCGTAAACAAGGGAAGCGTATCTATAATACGGGTAAGCGGTTTTATTTTTTCTAAGGGAAAATCGACTTTTTCCGGCACCGTTTTGTATGTTTTGACAATAAAGGCGGTCATTTTTCGTTTGCCGAAATTCACTTGAGCGCGTAACCCTGTTTTAGGTACCGTATCGGAAGCATTTCCCTGTTCCCAACGGTAAAAAAACGAATTATTTAAAGGCAGGTTTAAAAAAACTTCAACCCATAACATATGTACGGGATTTTCGGTATCGTTATATGGTATATCAGCCATCGATAAATGTTTCCGTATAGGAGGGATCAAGCTCTAAAAGCCGTGAGCGGAAAAGCTTTAAATCTTCCCATGCCGGCTTTTTTAAAGAAACATCGCGCAAAAGGGCACTCGGATGATAGGTACTCATAAGCGGAATGTTCCGATACGAAAAAAAACGGCCGCGCAGTTTACCTATGCCCTCACTTGTGGCTAAGAGGTTTTGTGCGGCAATGCGTCCTACGGCTAAAATCATTTTCGGCTTTAAGATTTGAATTTGCGCATGTAAAAAAGAAGCGCATGCCTCTGATTCTTCGGGTTTAGGGTCGCGGTTATGCGGCGGCCGGCATTTTACGACATTTCCGATAAAGCAATTTGAATGGCGCGAAAGTTGAATGGCTGCAAGCATTTTATCCAAAAGCTGCCCGGCAGGTCCGACAAAGGGAAGACCCGACCTGTCTTCATCTGCACCCGGTCCTTCACCTATAACCATAACAACCGGATTGGGGCAGCCGAAGCCGGGAACCGTTTTGGTACGCATACGGCACAGTTCGCAGCGAGAACATTGTGCTATTTTTTCGGCAATGTTTTGCATAGAAAAAGCGTTTGTTTCACTTGCGGCTGAATCGGTATTTTCCGGCGTTTCGGTTTTAGAGGCTTGCATTTTACCGTTGACAAAGGCCGAAGGCGCAGTCGAGCGGATTTTTTGAGCATCAAATCGTGTTGTATGCACTCCCGATACCCATGTATCGACAAGATTAAGTACGTCCGTCAAAAGCCGGGCATCGGAAGCGGATAAATTGTGCATGCTCTACTATACCTCGACAAAGCTTTTTTTGCAAGATCGGGGATTAATGTAACATATCGGGCACTGCAGTAGATATTGCAGGTACAAAGGTAACAAGAAGTAAAACTATTATCATTGCAATATAAAAGGGAAGCATACCTTTTGCAGCTTTTTCGATTGATATTTTGCCGATAGCGCAACCCACAAATAATGCGGAACCGACCGGAGGCGTACATAAACCGATAGATAAATTGAGTATAAGCATAATACCGAATTGAATGGGGTCCATACCCAAACTGTTTACCAAAACCGGATACAATATCGGAGTTGTAATAATAATTAAAGGTGCCATATCCATAATGCAGCCTAAGATTAATAACATTACATTAATCAGTAAAAGTAAAACGATTCGATTATGCGATATACCCAACAAAAATGAAGTAACGCTGCCCGGTATTCTCAAAAATGCTAAAAGCCATCCGAATGCATTTGCCGCTGCAATGAGGCTCATTACCATTGCCAATGTTCTGAGTGTATTTAAAAGAATTGCGCCGAATTCTTTTATTTTGATTTCGCGGTATACAAAAAAGGTAATAATAAATGCGTACACACAGGCGACTGCAGCCGATTCCGTTGCGGTAAAAACACCGGAAACAACGCCGCCGATAATAATAATCATAGTCAACAATCCGAGTACTGCATCTTTTGCTATTACTATTCCCTCTTTAAAGCTGAATTTTCGCTCTTTAGGATAATTTCTTTTTACGGCGATAATATAGCTGATAATCATTAATGCAACGCCGAGCATAATACCGGGAACAATACCGCCCATAAACAATTTACCGACCGATACTCCTCCTCCTGCGGCAAGTGAAAATATAATCATATTATGGCTGGGAGGTATGATAACCCCCTGACATGCGCTGGTAACGGTTACACCGACCGAAAAATCATCGTCATATCCTTTTTCTTTCATCATGGGAATTAACATGGTTCCGATAGAAGATACGTCGGCTACCGCAGAACCTGAAATACCCCCGAAAAACATTGACGCCAAACAGTTTACTTGTGCAAGGCCTCCGCGTACCCGTCCGATTAAAACATTTGAAAATAATATCAATCTGCGCGATATACCGCCGCGGCTCATCATTTCGCCTGAAAGGATAAAAAACGGAATAGCTAAAAGAGAAAAAGAATTAACCCCGCCTACCATTCTTTGAACGATTGACATCAGCGGTATTTTTAAATACAAGGCGGTAATGATGGAAGAGGTAAATAAAGTAAAGGTTATGGGTATTCTTAAAATCAATAATAATAGAAAACTCCCTAACAACAGCCATGAAGCTACGGTAAAATCAGGCATCGGAATCTCTCCTATGTCAAATCGAATATTTGACGTTATTTAAAATATAAATCCTATCACGGACATAAATTTATTGTAAAATAAAAGTATCTTAAACTTTTTTTTAAAATACTTTTATAATTACTGTGCAGTATACCAGTTTTTCGCTTGAATATAAGCGCCTCGGTCAATTTTTTTATTCTGATAATAGAGTGTACCATCTGAATCACGATTATACTTACTGAAAAAATCATACCAGATACTCTTGCTCTCTTCTGGCATGTATGTGTGCGGAGTGTTTTTAATAACCGTATATTGTACAAGTGGTATTTTTTGCACTGTATTAAAAATCAAAGTTTGCCATTGACCGTTGTACTGCTCTTCTTTTATAATCAGATTTTCATCAATATCGTTAAAATCATTCCAACTAATGATTGTATTTACAGTATTGTTTCCCTCTATGAGTGCCGCAGTGACAGCAGAATCATATTCTCCAACAATAAACCATATGGGGACCATGTTTTGCGACTTATTCTTATTAGAAGGAGTCATATATCCTACTGGCGCAATAGCCGCAAAAAGATTCGGTTTATCCATACCTAATTGTGCAGCCATCATAGCTCCATTTGAATGGCCTGTTGCATAAATGCGTCCAGTATCGATATTGTACTTTGCTTTGGTCATCTCAATAACATCAGAAATAAAAGAAACGTCAACCGTAGTATCTTTATACATAGAAGCAAATTTCCCTGCTATCCATGCTGCAGCAGGTATGTTCTTAATCATAGGTGTTTCACGGACAAGTGCTTGCATAAACAGTACAATAAGCCCATTTTCTTCTGCAATATCATACCATTGAGATTCTTCTGCAATAGCATACATTGATGCTGTATACCCATGCATAACAACGACTAACGGAGTTTTTTTAGTCGGATTATAGGTTTGTGGAACATAAGTCATCCAGCGACGCTGTTCCCCATTGATTATTTTTTCATATATAGTAAATTTTTTGTCGGTAAAATCTTTTGCTAAGGCCAGGCGACCGCCTCTTTGCATGCCCATAAACCGTTTTGTTTTGGAAAGAAAATTGCTATAAATAACTGACGGTTTCTTTACTTTATTACTAATCCATATCTCAGCTACAGAGGTGGTACTTGTATAAACCGTTTGTGCATGTTTGTTTGATTTAGATTTAACAGCTTTATTTGCTTTGATGTAATACTCCAGTGCTGCTGAATTAGCATTGCTAGAATTAATAAACCAAACCGGGATATTAACACTATTTGCTTTTATTGCCATTTCTTCAATAGCAACAGTAGTATCCGCCGGAAAGGGTAGTACATACTTTTCTCCAGCCAAAGTTAATACCTCTTTATTTATAGAGGTGGCATTAATGGCAGCAATTCCGCTAAACTCAGTTGAACACATGGTGCCAAACAGCAAAGCTGCTGCGCCTCCCTCTGCATATCCTACTAGTGTGGTATGAGATTTGTCCATAGAGAAAGGTGCTACATTCTTAGTACTTTTAGAGCGCATAGTCATATATAACTGCGATAAAATTGCACTGTCATTACGTTCATTTGTGTTACAATTAAGATTCCATTTTTCTCCGTTATGTGGGCAAAGAAATGCAAGAGCGATAAGATTGGTATCTGCAACTTTTTTCCATTCTTGTCCGTCTTTGCTTTCTGCAAATTGTATTGCTGTTGTGTCATTTGGAGTAAGGATAATAACGGCCGGTGTCCATGGTTGTAACCCTTTTGGTAAATAAATAACGGACTCGCCTATTTCATTGTTTGCAGTAATTGTCTGCGTATATTGCCCGACAACGACTCCATTATAAGGCGTATTGGAGTCAAAAACATATTTTGCATCTGCCGCGATACTGAAAGGAAACACTACTAATAGACAAAATAGTAAAACACAGAAAGATTGATTTTTCATAAAACCTCGTTCCTATATTACTTAATTCGGTAAATATTTTATTACACGTTCTTTGTAGCCTAACTGGGTGTCTAAGAAACTAAGTAATATTTCCGGCCAGAACTGCGCAACTGTATAACCGTTTACATAATTTTTAACACCGGTAGATAAACCAAACCCGTGTTTTGCATCCGGTACTACCCAGAAAGAAACATCAGTTTTTAGACTGAGTAAAAACTCAATAGAGGCAGGGATGCTCTTCGAGAAATATTCATCGTTTTGTCCAACTACGGAAAAAATAGGCGGGATATTGATGTTTTTTGAATAATCAAGTCCTTTGTTTACAACTCCGTAAATAGGAACTGCAACAGTAATATCTGCGCTTTCTGCGTCTACTGCGTCACAAATATAGTCACTGTAATACTTGTCCGGTGTTACATGCCCGTATTGTTCAGCAATTGCAGTCATAATATTCATGCCGCCTGCAGAGAATCCGACTGCAATAATTGTATCGGGTTTTCCGATACCCAATTTTTTCGCATTGTAACGAATATAGCGAACTGCTCGTGCAAGATCAAGTACTGCATCAATATCCGCATAAGGTAAAACTCTTCGTTGCAGTACATAGGCATTATAGCCATTGGCACGAAAGAATGCTGCAACGGGGTACCCTTCAACTTGATTACAGCGATGAGTATTTGCTCCTCCGGCAATGATAATCACATTCCCTTTTACATTTTTTTGGTTTTCATTGAGATATGGATTGAGGAATGGCCTAAAACCTTCATTATCATATGATACATCCCAGCCTGCTTTTGGGTAACTCTCACATGCCATTTTTTTCCCCCATATATCCCAAACAGTGTCTTTCGGATTTTTAACAATTTGTATGAGTTTTTCACGTTTTCGTCCTAACTCAATTACTGCATCGTAATCCGCTACCGTTATACCTTTTCGCAGTTTTCGAGAAAGCTTATGAAAGTCAACATAAAATTGTTCAAAGTCACCATTAAAAGCATGCGGGTAGTACGCAAAATTCCGGCAAATCGTTAGCTCTTTACGGGCTAAAGAGGCCACTTTTTCATCGGTTAGCATATTTTCTGCGTTGCATAACAAAGATACGGAAAAAAATAAGCATACTAATATGGAGCTGAATACAATCGATTTTCTTTTTAACATTAGCTTAGTCTCCTTGCAAATCTGAATTATTGTTTAAAGATTTTTTGGTTTTATGCTTTTTAACGAAATGAAGCAGTGCAAATAAAACGACAAATACGGCGCTGACGGGAACAATAAGATATGAAACGGCATTCGACAAACCTGTTGCGGGTAAAACGGAAGAAGCTCCCGCACGTGTCAGTTTTATTCCGTATACAAATAAGATTCCGCCGCAAAAAATCTCTACCGCATATTTTAAAAAGCCCACTACCGATATAATCTTCGAAGGTATTTTTTTCGGTAAAATATTAATACTGATATGTAAATCTTCCTTTACACCGAGGGCAAAAGCAATGAACGTAAACCATATAACGATAATTAATGACGCTTCTTCCGACCAGTATATGCCCGAATTAAAAACATAGCGTAAAACGACGTTTGTAAAAACCAATAAAACCATTACCGTGAGTAAAAAACCGGCAACATAAAGCAAAACGGAGAAAAAAATATCGGAAATTTTTTGTATAAGTTTCATGTTATTCCTAATACTGCAATTTGCAAAAAGGCTGAACAGTATACCTGTCAGCCTTTTTATAAACAATGTTATAATTTTATTTTACCGCTTGAATCTTTTTGATCCACTCTTTTTGTCCTGCGGAAAAGGAATTGTAAAGCGGTGCCATAGCGTTCGAAAATTCCGATTGATTTCTTATTGTGTTGATTTTGCATCCGGCAGCGCGTACTTTATCTTCCGAACGTTTTTCCATATCCGCCCATGCTTTTATTTGGACGGGTGCGGCATCCTTTGCCGCTTGGGCAATCAATTTTTGATCTTCGGCGCTTAATTTATCCATAGTGATTTTCGATGCGATAATCATTTCCGGAACACGGGTGTGCTCATCTATGGAAAAATAACGTGCAACTTCATAATGGCTTGCGGTGTCGTATGAGGGCCAGTTGTTTTCAGCTCCGTCTATAACCCCTGTTTGTAAAGCGCTGTATACGTCTCCGTAAGGCATCGGAGTGGGAACGGCACCTAAAGCTTGAATCATACCCATCATTAAGGCCGATTCCTGTACGCGGATTTTCATACCTTTTAAGTCGGCAACGGTATAGATGGGTTTTTTTGTGTTGTAAAAAGAACGCGCACCGGCATCAAACCAGCATAAACCGACAAAGCCGCTTGATTTTACACTGTTCAAAAAATAATCGCCGATTTCACCGTTTAACACTTTCCACATATGATCCGCATCGCGGAACAAATAGGGAGCTTGTAAAGCATTAATGTCGGGATAAAAGGGTGCTACGGATGAAATTGACGTGCGGACAAAGTCTATACCGCCGAACTGTACTTGTTCTACAACGGATTTTTGATCGCCTAAAACGCCGTTGTTATACACTTCAATAACGATACGTCCGTTTGAGCGTTCTTTTACCAAGCGGGCGAATTCCAAGTCTCCGATAACTGTCGGATAACCGTCGGGATGGTTATCGGCGAGCCGGAGTACTATGTTTTTTCCGCCGCCATTACCGTCTTTGGCTCCTCCGGAAAAACCGAAAACAACTAAAAGCGCACATGCAATAATTAAAATTGTTTTTTTCATAAACAAAACCTCCGTTTTTAGTATAAAGGTAAAAAAAAACGAACACAATAAAAATATCTTGCTATTTAATTCAAAATTTTGTTGCGATATTTAACCGGAGTTATGTTTTTGATTTGTTTAAATACACGGGAAAAATAATTTGAATTGGAAAAACCTACAGCGGCGGCAATTTCTTTTATCGAAAAAGAAGGGTCGGCAAGCATTTTACACGATTCTCTTATTCTGATTTCGGCCAAATAATCCGTAAAGCTTTTTTTCCAATAGAGTTTAAACATTTTACTAAAATAAAAGCTGCTTAATTTTACCCGCTTTGCAATACTTTCCAAATTTAGGGGATACATATATTCCCGTTCCATTATATTCGAGGCGGTTTTAAGCAGTTTTTCCAATCTGGCCGATAATTCGCCGTGCTGTTCGTAGAGATTATATTGTTCGCTGTTTTGTTCCGTTTTAAAAGTATTTTGAAAATACGTATCGAGCATTGCCAATTTTTCCATTTGAGCCGATAATTCTTGTTCTTGCAGCTTTTTTTTATCCAATATATCAATCAACTTTTGAACCAAATCGATAACGTAATTATCCGCTGCCGGTTTTATCAAATATTCTTTTACACCTAAGGATACCGCTTCACGGGCGTAATCGAAATAATCGTATGCGGATAAAAATACGGCAATTTGATCGGGATTTTTTGCTTTTATTTCACGCATAGCTTCGAGTCCGCTTTTCCCCGGCATTTTTATATCGCAAAAAATAATATCCGGCTTAAAACAATCGAATTTAGCAAGCAAGTCAATACCGTTTACCGCTTCGATAACTTCAATTGTTGTAGGGTACTGTGATCCGATAATGTTTCGCAGTGCTTTTCTTTCTATGGACTCATCATCGGCTATAAGCAGTTTATACATGTATCTCCTCCCTCAATGTCCGCATCGGATGGATGGGAATGGAAATTACGGTTAAAGTTCCTCTGCCGGGTTTTGAATAACATTTAAAAGCATATTCGGTACCGTAAAATAAATCCAGTCGAGTCATAATATTACGTACTCCGATACCCGCTTCTGAACCGTCACTTCGTATTTTCGGCGGAATTTCTTGTATGTGGACAAGCGAATACAGCGTTTCTTTATCCATACCGACTCCCGTATCCGCAATTTGTATTCTGCATGTATCGGTACGTTTGCATATGCGCACATAGAGGGTGCCCCCGTTTATACAGGGTTCAAGACCGTGCCGAACGGAATTTTCCGCAAAGGTGAGTACTGCAAACGGCGGTATTTCCACCGATAATATTTCTTCAGGTGCGTCTATTTTAAAACGGATGCGTTTACCGAAGCGTTTTTGCTGTAAATGCATATAATCTTTTAAAGCCGACAATTCGTCTTTTAACGATACGGACTGGCGGTGCGAAAGTAAATTATAGCGCATAAGATTCGATAGTATTAAAATCAAGTTTACGGTTTGAAAAGCTTTTTCTTCTTGCGCTTGTCGGTTTATCGTGTTGAGCGTATTAAATAAAAAATGAGGTTTTATTTGATTTTGAAGGCTCACCAATTGGGCTTCACGCAGGGCCGTTAATGCGCTTTCTTTTTCGATTGCTTCCGCATGAAGCATTGTTTCCAATTTTGATTTCATTTTTAAATCGTCGACCATATCTTTTATATTTCGGCTCATAGTGTTAAAAGCCGATATAACGGTTTCCATTTCTTTGCCGGTTTTAAACGTATTGTCTATCGGAGAAACGGATAAGTCGCCGTCTGCCATACGCAGCGACACTTCAGCCAATTTTGTTATCGGTTTTGAAAGCCGATGGGAAAAAATAACCGAAAAAGAAATCAAAAAGAATAAAAAAAGCGTTAATACCGCTAAAAACATTGTTCGAAAAAAGAAAATATCATTTTCGATTTTTTCACAATATAGATTGTCTTCGGTTAAACGGATACGCTGTAGGTTTGCAATATATCTTTCCATGTAATATTGCATACGTGAAACAGTGTATAATTTTTGAAAAAAATCGGGCGAATGCTTGTTTTGTTCTAAAAAAAGGGATGAACTTAATTGCGTATATGATTCAAGACAGTTTTCCAAAGCTCTTATTTCAAAAAGCGCTTCAATCGACTCGGGAATATGCTGTCGCATTTTCATTAAAACGCGAGTCATTTTATTTTGGCTTTTTTTTACACGCGCAATAATTTCTTTTTCGGACCGTTCTGATTTATAACGTAAAAAGTCATCTATTTCGTTCCCGTAAAACTGTAATTCCGTTAAAAATTCGTTAAGTAAAAAATGTTCTTCCAATATCAATTGAAATTGCTTTGTATACCGGTATGTAACTCCGAAAGAATAGAGTATTACTATAAGCATTACAAAGGTAAGCAGGGCAAAATATAAAATCAGTTTTCTTCGGATGGATAAACCGTACCATATATCGTATAGTTTTTTCATCATGCGTTTCTATTGTATCACAAATTAAAAAATATTGCATGTTGCTTATTGACAGCTGAAAACAGATATCTTATAGTTATTTGTATTGCCGACCGGTGTTCGGTAAAAAACTCTATATGCAGAGGACGGACGGTTACCATGTCATACATTGATGAAAATTTTATGTTAAACGGCAAAGCCGCAAAAAAGCTATATGAAAATTACGGAAAAATGCAGCCGATTTTCGATTATCATTGTCACTTAAGTCCTAAAGAAATATACGAAAATAAAGTTTTTTCGGATATCAGCGAATTATGGCTCGGCGGAGATCATTATAAATGGCGTGCAATGCGTGCAATGGGAGTAAGCGAAGATTGTATAACCGGTTCTGCAAGCTCAAAAGATAAATTTAAAGCATGGGCATATACATTGGAGCATTTAGTAGGCAATCCGCTTTATCATTGGAGTCATTTGGAATTAAAACGATATTTCGGCATTGATGAATTGCTTACAACCGATAATTGGGAAACAATTTATAATAAATGCAATGAAAAAATACAACAGGAATCTTTGAGGCCAAGAACTTTTATCACGCAGTCAAACGTGCGTTTTATTTGTACAACCGACGATCCTATCGATACGTTGGAATATCACTCATTGATTATGCAGGATACCGGTTTTAAAACATGCGTTGTTCCCGGATTCCGTCCCGATAAGGCTTTTAATATCGATGCCGAGCATTTTTGTCGGTATATTCATTCCCTTGAAACCGCCTCCGGCTGTACGATAGGCGACTATCCGTCTTTAATTGCAGCTTTGGAAAATCGGCTTTTGCATTTTAAAAAACTCGGTTCAAACGTTTCCGATCACGGAATAGGAAGTTTGTATGCGGTTGAACCCGATGTGCATGAGGCAAATGCAATACTCTTAAAACGCCTTAGCGGAAATTCCGTAACAAAAGCGGAAAAAGCCCTGTTTCAAACGACAGTGCTGCACGATTTGGGAACACTGTATCATAAACATGCTTTTGTAATGCAAATTCACTTTGGGGCGCTGCGGAATAACAATTCAAAAGCTTTTACACGCTTGGGGGCCGATTCCGGATATGATTCCATAAAAGATCAAAACTGTCTTGCCGGAGCTTTAAACGGTTTTTTGGATAGGTTGGATGCGGCCGGAACACTGCCGAAATGTATATTCTATAATTTAAATCCCGTTTATAACGATCTTATTGATACGACAATTGCTAATTTTCAAACGGAAACGGGCGTTCGGAGCAAAATTCAACACGGTTCGGGGTGGTGGTTTAACGACACAAAGCGCGGCATGATTGATCAAATGGATTCCCTTGCGACACAGGGTGTTTTGATGAATTTTGTCGGAATGCTGACGGATTCGCGCAGTTTTATGTCATACACTCGTCATGAATATTTTAGAAGGATTCTTTGTACATATGTCGGGGAAAAAGTCGACAGCGGAGAATTCCCCGATGATGAAAAATTGTTAAAGAAATTAATAACAAATATTTGTTATGCCAATGCGGCAGAATATTTTAATAAAACAAATTTGGAGGCTTTATAATGGAAATGACATTTCGCTGGTACGGACACGATGATCCGGTAAGTTTGGAATATATAAGACAAATTCCTGCTGTAACTGGAATTGTATCGGCTGTATACGACGTTCCCGTCGGTGAGGTATGGCCGCTTGAGCGTATCGAAAAATTAAAACGCGATGTGGAAGCTCACGGATTAAAACTTTCGGTTATAGAAAGCGTTCCCGTTCATGAGGATATTAAATTGGGAAAACCGTCACGCGACCGCTATATCGAAAATTATGCACAAACTTTGACGCATTTGGGAAAACTCGGCATTCGTGTCGTATGCTACAATTTTATGCCGGTATTCGACTGGACAAGAACAAATTTAAATCATCGTTCCGCCGACGGTTCAACCTCGTTGATTTTTGAAGAAAGTATTATCGAAAAAGCAAATCCCTTAAGCGGTGAATTTTCGCTTCCCGGTTGGGATTCGAGTTATACAAAGGCCGATTTAAAAGATTTGTTTGATGCGTATAAACAGGTGGATGAAGAAAAACTTTGGGAAAACTTAAATTATTTTTTACAGCGTATTATTCCTGCCGCAGAAAAAGCGAATGTAAAAATGGCTATTCATCCCGACGATCCGCCTTATAATATTTTCGGTTTGCCCAGAATTATTACAAGTCAGGAAAATTTGGAGCGTTTTATTTCTTTATACGACAGCCCGCATAACGGCTTAACCATGTGTGCCGGTTCGCTCGGTTGTGTACGGTCAAACGATTTTGTAAAAATGCTCGATTATTTTTGTAAAAAAGACCGTGTAAATTTCGTACATGCCCGCAATATTTTATTGCAAGAGGGACGTTCTTTTGCCGAAACCGCCCATATGAGCAGCTGCGGTTCTCTTGATATGTTTGAACTTATAAATACTTTAAGTAAATACAATTATTCCGGTCCCATCCGTCCCGATCACGGCCGTATGATTTGGGGAGAAACCGGTAAACCCGGCTACGGTTTGTATGACCGCGCTTTGGGAGCATCGTATTTGGCCGGCTTATGGGAAGCCTGTGAAAAAGCAAAAAAAGCGCGTTAAAATTACGGCACATGTAAGAAAAAAGAGGTTTAATTATGGGAAAAAGATTTGAAAATAAGGTAGTTGTTATTACCGGAGCGGGCGGTGTTTTGTGCAATGCATTTGCGGCGGCCTTTGCCGAAGAAGGTGCAAAGGTTGCGTTATTGGACATAAATGAAGAAGCGGTAATGCAAAATGCCCGCATGTTGACTGAAAAAGGCTGCACGGCAAAAGGATATAAAGCGGATGTTTTGGATCAAGAATCTTTAAAACAAACGCGCGAACGGGTTAACGCCGATTTGGGAACATGCGATATTTTAATTAACGGCGCCGGCGGCAATAATAAGCGGGCGACGACTGATAATGAATTTCATGATTTTGATTTACCTGAAGACACAAAAACGTTTTTTGATTTGGATAAATCCGGTTTTGAATTTGTATTTAATTTGAATTTTCTGGGAACGGTAATACCTACGCAAGTTTTTGCCGCAGATATGATGGGTAAAAAAGGAGCAAATATTATTAATATTTCGAGTATGAATGCGTTTACCCCGCTTACAAAAATTCCCGCATATTCCGGCGCAAAGGCGGCCGTTTCCAATTTAACCCAGTGGCTTGCGGTTTATTTTTCCAAAACGGGCATACGCTGTAATGCCATTGCACCGGGATTTTTGGTCAGCAACCAAAACCGCGCCTTATTGTTTGATGCCGACGGTAAGCCGACCGCACGGACGGAAAAGATTTTGCGTAACACGCCCATGGGAAGATTCGGCGAAGCCGACGAATTGCTCGGTGGCTTGTTTTTTTTAGCGGACGAACAACAGTCAAGCTTTGTAAACGGCGTTATTTTGCCCATTGACGGCGGATTCAGCGCATATTCGGGTGTCTAAGCCGCATAAAAGTGCTGTACTCATTAACATTCAAACCCGCAACGGTAGACTGTATATAAAAAGTGTACACGGTTTTTACCCTTGCGGGTTTGTGTTTTTTTCATGCTTACATGCCCTTTTCCCAAATCATTGACTTTTACACTTCATTCCGATAAAATTATTACACTTTGAATACGCTAAAAATGCCGAGAAAAAGTGATGAGGTTATCGAACAGCTTACAGCCTTAATTTTACAGAATGAAATCAAAAGCGGATCGGAAATTACACAGAATGAGCTATCTCAGAGCCTGGGTATTTCCAGAATTCCCGTGCGGGAAGTTCTTATTATTTTAGAATATATCGGACTTATCGAAAAACTGCCCAATCAACATGTGCGAGTAGCTGCAATTAATTTATCATATTTTCAAGAGATTTTTTCAATAGCGGCGGAAATTGAATTGAGAATCTTAGAAAAAAATTTTGAAGATTTTGACTTTTGCGATGAAATGTCTTTTCACCGGAATATCATCCGGCTTTCTGAAAATACTTTTATAAAAAAAATGTTGGATTCGATTTTGAGAATTTTTATTTCTTTTGTACTTAATGATTCCCGGCGTTCGGATATGACGGAATATTTGCAGAAAATAATTATAGACATTAAATCGGGTAGAAAAGATACAGTAAAAGAAAACCTTTTTCTGTATTTTAATGGACTTGCAGAGTCTGCATGGAATATTAGGAATCGCTGAAATGATAAAAGGACTTAAACCGATAAAACTTCTTCCTGCCAGAGAACGAGTTGCATCTGCTTTAAGAAAGGCAATAATCTCAAAACAGTTAAAAGAAGGGCAGCCTCTTATCTTAGACGAGATTGCAGGTGAATTGGGCATTTCCGCTACTCCCGTGCGGGAAGCCATTCAAATCTTGGCAAGGGACGGTCTGGTAGAGCTGAAAACAAATAAGGGTGCAACTGTTTTAGGAATTAATGAAAAATTTCTTAGGGAACATTATGAAGTCCGCGCTGCGCTGGAGTCTGAGGCATGTATGCTTTGCTGCCAAAATAATGCGGATTTAACTGATATTGAAAATGTCATAAAACAAGCCGATGTAAGTATAGAAAAAAATAATATCGATGAATACAGCGATCTTAATCAGTCATTCCATTATGAAATTTGGCTGGCAGGCGGCAATCAAAAGCTTAAAAATATTTTGTCCGAACTGTGGAACGGTCTTTCTGTGGGAATAAGATCTACTATTGCCGAATATGCACATATTTCCTTACAGGAACACAAAAAAATCTTTGAAGCGTTAAAAAATAGAGACGGTGAACTCTCCGCTGAATATATGAGAGCGCATATTCTTCGAAGTTTGGAAAGTATGCTGACTAGGTATACTGATTCATCTGTAGGTTGAAATATCTAAAAAAAACATTTTTTTTTCTATGTTATAAAATTTATAGAAAATTTGTTTGACAGATAGAATAAAATGGCTTATTATACATTTATATTGGATACATTATCATATATTTAATATCATATTAAAGGTTGAATTTTAGGGTAATGTAAAAGGATGTTTTATGGAAATTCAATATGGAGGTGTAATATGAATATTCCGGCTTTAATAACCATCGTATTTTTGTTTGCTGCGATTGTTTTATTCATTACTGAACTGATTCCGTTAAGTGTTACTTCAATGCTTGTATGCGTGGGATTTGTTATAACCGGTGTCCTTGATGTAAAAACGGCATTTTCCGGATTTGTAAACAACAACGTAATTCTTTTTGTAGCTATGTTTATTGTAGGAGGGGCATTTTTTGAAACAGGTATGGCTAATACTATCGGCGGAATTGTTACAAGATTTGCAAAATCCGAGAGAATGCTTATTGTTGCCATTATGGTTATTGTCGGGCTTATGAGCGGTGTTCTTTCGAATACGGGGACGGCCGCCGTTCTTATTCCCGTTGTAGTCGGTATTGCCGCCAAATCCGGATATTCCAGATCCAAATTTTTATTACCGCTGGTATTCGCTGCGGCTATGGGGGGGAATCTTTCTTTGATCGGTGCGCCGGGCAATATGATTGCTCAGTCTACCATTCAAAAAGCAATTGAAGAAGGGGCGCTTGCTGTAGGTTCCGAGTTCGGGTTTTTCGAATATGGAATTGTAGGGTTTCCGATCCTTGTTGCTGGTATCGTTTTTTATGCAACAATCGGTTTTAAATTGCTGCCCGATAATAAACCGACGCAAAGCGGCGACAGTGTTTTTGATAAGGAGCCTGATTACAGTTCCGTTTCGCCTTTAAAAAAGGCAATGTCCCTCATAATTTTGATTCTCACTCTTCTTGCAATGATTTTTGAAAAAAAGATAGGGATAAATCTTGCAGTTTCCGGCTGTATAGGAGCACTTCTTTTGGTTATTACGCATACAATTACCGAACAACAAGCCTTGAAATCGATAGATTTGCGGACAATCTTTCTTTTTGGGGGTACTCTATCTCTTGCATCCGCATTACAAAAAACCGGTGCAGGTACGCTTATAGCAGAAAAAGTTGTGGGGCTTATGGGTGCAACGCCTTCTCCGTTTTTGCTAACGCTAGTTGTATTTCTTTTGTGTTGTATCTTGACTAACTTTATGTCGAACACGGCCACAACAGCTCTTATGGCTCCTATATGCTATTCAATTGCCGTAAATATGGGGGCAGACCCGAGAGCTGTTCTTATGGCGTGCGTAATCGGCGGTTCTTGCGCTTATGCGACACCGATCGGTATGCCTGCAAATACAATGGTTGTAGGGGCGGGCGGATACAAATTTATGGATTATGTGAAGGCGGGGGCTCCTCTTATTTTGATTGCAACGGTTGTGAGCATGATTATTCTTCCGCTTGCATTTCCATTTTTTCCGAATTAACGGTTTTTAGATCAACAATTTGGGACGGTTAAAATAAACGCTTTTGAACAATGAAAACCGATAAAATAATTTTTATGGAGAATTAAAATATGACAAATGAAGAACAGGTAAAAAAAATAACGTGTTATATGGCACATTTTATATCACATATTGCCAAAAAACTTCCGGATGATGTAACTGCAAAACTTGAAGACCTCCGAAAAAAGGAAGATTCACCGCTGGCAAAAGTTATTTACGAAACAATGACACGTAACCAAAAGTTGGCTGATGAGCTTAACAGACCTTGCTGTCAGGATACCGGTGTTTTGCAATTTTGGGTAAAGTGCGGTACTCAATTTCCACTTATTGATGATTTGGAGGCTCTTTTGAAAAAAGCTGTAATGATTTCTACACAAGAAGCTCCTTTACGTCATAATTCCGTAGAAGTCTTTGATGAATATAATACCGGTACGAACGTTGGCAAGGGGACGCCGACAGTATGGTGGGATATTGTTCCTCATTCGGATACGTGCGAAATTTATGTGTATATGGCAGGCGGCGGATGTACGCTTCCGGGGCATGCAATGGTTTTAATGCCCGGTGAAGGTTATGAAGGAGTGGCAAAATTTGTTCTTGACCGCATGACATCTTATGGACTTAATGCTTGTCCTCCTCTTTTAGTCGGGGTAGGTATTGCTACTTCCATAGAAACCGCCGCGCTTCTTTCAAAAAAGGCGCTTATGCGCCCGATAGGAAGTCATAACGAAAATGAAAAAGCTGCAAAAATGGAACAGCTCTTGGAAGACGGAATTAATTCAATCGGACTCGGGCCGCAAGGAATGGGTGGAAAATATTCGGTACTGGGGGTGCATATTGAACATACAGCCCGCCATCCTTCTACAATAGGCGTTGCCGTAAATGTAGGTTGCTGGTCGCATCGACGCGGTCATATTATTTTCGATAAAGCACTAAATTACATTGTTGATACACACTCAGGTGTAACATTGTAATTTGTGTGTTACCCTTAAATTACAAAAGGAATTAATCTTATGGTAGAAATTAAAGACGGGAAAAAAATTCTTACAACACCGATCAGCGATAATGATCTCCGGGATATTCATATTGGTGATATAATTTATTTAAATGGGAGCTTAACGACATGCCGTGATGTTGCTCACAGGCGTTTGGTGGAAGAACAAAGACCGCTTCCGGTAAATGTACGGGATAGTGCGATTATTCATGCCGGGCCGATTATCCGTTCTCTTGGAAATGACAAATTTGAAATGGTTTCCGTAGGTCCTACAACTTCTATGCGCATGGAAAAATTCGAAAAGGAATTTATTGAACAAACCGGTGTAAAAATTATTATCGGAAAAGGAGGCATGGGACACAATACAGAATATGCATGTAAAAATTTTAAATGTTTGCACTGTGTGATTCCTGCGGGAAATGCTGTTGTAGCGGCTGTAGCGGTTGAAGAGATTATATGTGCGCAATGGCAGGATTTAGGTATGCCCGAAACCCTGTGGAATTGTCGTGTAAAAGAATTCGGGCCGCTTATTGTTTCAATCGATACATACGGAAGGAACTATTTTGAAGAACAGAAAATTGTTTATAACCGGCGAAAAGAAACGGCTCTTGAAAAAATAAGTAAAAACGTTAAGTTTATTAAATAATTTAAATTGCATTTTTTAACTGGAGGGCGCGTATGGTTAATATTTAAGAATATTAACCATCGCTTCTTTCAAACATTCAAACCCGCAACGGTAGACTGTATATAAAAAGTGTACACGGTTTTTACCCTTGCGGGTTTGTGTTTTTTTCATGCTTGACTGGATTTACGGTTTTGTGTTATTCTGTACTACAAGTATTTTTAAAATCATAAGGAAGGACATTCGTATGTATGTTATGTCATTGCTGCAAGCCGCTGCTCCGCAGGGCTCTCTTTTAAGCATGATGCTGCCCATCGCGCTTATTTTTGTTATTTTTTACGTTTTTATTATCAGACCTCAAAATAAAAAGCAAAAAGAAACTCAAAAAATGATTGAAGCTTTAAAAAAAGGCGATAAAATCATTACTATCGGCGGTATTCACGGTACCATCAGTTCCACAAAAGAACAAACCGTGATCGTAAAAGTAGACGATAATACAAAAATCGAATTTACACGTTCGGCTATTGCAACGGTTGTTGTTGATAAGCCTGCAAAAGCCGACGAAAAATCGGACGAAAAAAAGTCTTTATTCGGAAAAGCAAAAAAAAGTGCTGAAGAAAAATCGGCATCTTCGACTGCCGATAAAAACGGTTCGGCCGAAAAATAAAAATGCGGAGCTGAAAGTAAATGATGAATAAGAGAAGCCGCTTTGTTCTTATTCTTGCGGTTATTGCCCTGTGTTTTGTCTTCTTGTGGCCCTCATTGGTTTGGTATGCGGGTACTCCGAAAGAAGTGCAAACACTGGCATTAAGTTCGCTGGAAAAGATAAAAGATTATTCGAGTGTTATGGCGGCGCAAGATGTAAACACTCTCAAAGAAATACAGCGTGCCGACCGTACTGCGGTACTCGGCAGCGAATATGCATGGCTTGAAAAAGAAGCGAAAAAGCTTTATAAAAAAAGTGGTAAAACTCCTTCTTCTCCGATGACTGTCCGCGAAGCATTGCTTATTTTAAGCGATGAAACGGCCGATCCTATAAAAGCGGCGGCCGAAGCCCGTGTTATTTTTGAAAACCGCTATCGGTCGCAAATATTAAAGGCTAAAAATCGTTACAGCCGTGCGGTAAAGCTGGGTTTGGATTTGTCCGGCGGCATGAGCGTTATTGTAAAAGCGGATCTTGATGCAGCCGTTGAAGCTCAAAAAGGCAGCGTTTCCGTAGATAACGAAGCCGCTTTTAGAGAGCAGGCTATGACGCAAGCGGTCGAAACACTCAGGGGCCGCATAGATAAATTCGGTTTATCCGAACCGGTTATCCGTAAACAGGGAGAAGACCGTATTTATATTGAAATCCCCGGTGCGGCGGAAACTGACCGTATCAATACGATCATTTTAGGCAAGGGAATTTTAAATATCCGCCTTGTCGATATGGAAGCGACTTCAGTTTTTAATCAATACTATGCTTCTCATATGGCCGATACTTTTACCGCTTCCGGTAAACTTTTGGACCCTTCAATTATTCCCCCGGATACGGAAGTTTTGGGCTTATATTCAAAAGACGATTACGGTTTGGACGAACGTCAAGGCTATTTGGTTATAAAAAAAGATATCGTACTTGACGGAAAGCATATTAAGTCTGCTACGGTCGGATCCGGGCGTTTGGGCAGACCCGAAGTGCATCTTACGCTTGATACCGAAGGCGCCGTTATTTTCGGCGAATTTACGGCAAATCATGTCGACGACTTTTTAGCTATCGTATCCGACGATAAAGTAAAATCTTATGCGCGCATAAAAACGGCCATACCCGGAGGCAATGTAGCTATTGACGGCTTCGGTGTTGAAGAAGCTCATAATCTTCAAAAAGTATTGCAAACGGCATGGCTGAGCGTGCCGCTTACGGTTGAAAGTCAGCAAACGGTCGGAGCTTCTTTGGGAGAGCAAACTATCCGTCAGGGCATAAAAGCCGTTTTATTGGGCTTGTCCCTGGTTTTGGTTTTTATGCTTATATGGTATACCGGTGCCGGTATCAATGCGGTTATAGCGCAAATATTAAACCTTTTTATGATGTTCAGTATTTTGTCGGCATTCGGTCTTACAATCACCTTGCCCAGTATTGCGGGTATGATTTTAACGCTCGGTATGGCGGTAGATGCAAACGTTATTATTTTCGAACGTATACGCGATGAATTGCGTTTGGGAAAAAGCCGTGCTGCGGCGGTAAATGCGGGTTTTGACCGGGCATTATGGGCCGTTATGGATTCCAATATAACCACCTTTATTGCAGCTTTGTTTTTATCCCAATTGGGTACCGGCCCCATACAGGGTTTTGCCGTCAGTTTGGCCATCGGTGTTTTTTCATCGGTATTTACCGCTTTAATCGTTTCCCGCCTTATATTCGATTTCGGTACGCAAACCTTGCATCGGGAAAAAATCAATATCGGTTGGGGGATTAAAAAATGAGTAAAAAAATAATTCGTTTTAGCAAAGCTTTTATTCCCTGTGTTGTTATCAGTGTTTTGATTATTTTATCCGGTGTATATGCATTGACCGTAAAGGGCTTAAATCTCGGTATTGAGTTTAAAGCCGGTTTAATCGAAGATGTGCGTATTGCACCGACCGCCTTGGAACTTGCCTATACGGGACCTGCAAATGTTTCCGTGCAAGTATCCGGTATCGGACTGACTGTGGTCGTAAGCGGTGTCGGAGCCGAAAATGCCTCTTATGAGATACCCTATGTCAAATACCGCACCGTAGGTGAAGTGGCGTCCGCTCTTAATGAAATAAAAGGCATCAAAGCTGTTGTTAAAGCGTCACAGGATCAAAAAGCGGTTGATTTGTTTTCAAACTCCGAATCTTCGAGCTTGTTGGGAGAAAATCCGTTTAGATTGCATTATATCGGAAACAATACCGGTGATTATACCGTTGAAGATGTGCGTTCGGCACTTTCCGCTATGAGTGATGTTTCCGTAAAAATGATGGGCGATTCGAAGAGTAATTCCTTTCAAATTCGTGCAGGCGATGACGGAAGCGATCCGGAAGCAAGTAAAAAGCTTCAGAGCCTTATCAATGCTTCGCTGATATCTCGTTTCGGTGAAGATATGGTTGCCGTTATAAAGACGGACTTTATAGGCTCGCAATTTTCATCTACCCTTGTCATACAATCCGTACTTTTGGTTGCGGCGACATTATTGCTGATTTGGCTGTATTCCACAATACGCTTCCGTTGGGATTTTGCCCTCGGTGCCGTATTGGCGATTACCCATGACGCCCTTATTATGCTCACCTTTATTTCTTGGGCCGGTCTAGAAATGAATTCGACAATGATAGCCGCAATTTTGACTATTATCGGTTATTCCATCAACGATACGATCGTTGTTTTGGACCGGGTACGTGAAAACGTAAAGACGGTAAAGGTTGCTACATTTAAAGAGCTGCTCGATATTTCTCAAACCGAAATTTTGGGACGTACGGTTATTACCACCGTTACAACACTGTTGGCTGTTTTTGCTTTATACTTTTTTACTTCCGGCAGTATGAAGGAATTCGCGTTAGCTCTTATCGTAGGTATGATTTCCGGTGTATATTCGACCATTATGATTGCGAGTGCCTTTATTGCCTTGGTACGGCGTAATTGGAAACCCTCCGATGAAGAAAAAAAAGCCGCCGTTTCCGTGCTTACGGTTTAATGCTGTGCATGTGCGTTAACGGCGGATGGTTTTAAAAATTTTTTGATTTTTTGAATTGTTTTTAATGTGAAGCTGTCGGAAAGCTTAAGTGCTTACGGCAGCTTTTTTTGTTTAAAGCGTTCGTTTTTTACGCATCCGGTATTTAAATTATCCGGTTTTTAAAGCGGAGCTCCCGTTAGATATTCGAGCGTAAAAAGAGCCGCGTCACGTATAAGGTGTTGTTCAAGCAGTTGTATTTTAATCTGTGTTTTTTCGGCACGGCTTTGCAAAACCTCAGTTTCGGAACCCGAGCCGGATTCGAACATATGCACGTGTTTTTCCAGCATCTTATTTGTAATACGCTCTTTTTCACCCAGATGTGCGCTGCGGATATTGCACAATTCGATAGTATTAAGCTGTTTATGTACAAGTTCTTTTATAAAAAAAACGGCCGCATCAAAATCCGCTTGGGCTTCATTTTCACGGCTTTGAGATCTTTTTTGTTCGTTTATTTTTTTCCCGCCGTCCCAAAGCGTACTGTTCATGCTGACGGTGATTATTACTTTTAATTTATCCTTTGTAAAAAAATCGTTGTTTTGAAATGAAGAAACGGAGCCGCCGTATTCGAGTTTTCCCGATAACACTATATCGGGAATACCGTATGAATCTAATACGGATATGTTGTTGGCAAGTTCGGCGGCACGCAGCCCCGCTTTTGCGGCACTGATACTGCCTTCCGGCGCGCTCAGGGCTTTTTCCGTCAAAATACGCCGCAGCGACGCTTCAATATTGTTTTTGCCCAAATCCGCACTTGTTTTAGGATGGGGAAAACAAGGCAAGTTTTCGGCTTTTAAGTTTTCCAAACCGGTTAGTGTTTGCAGTTCCAGCACATGCTCGGCAATGCTGCCTCGTATTTGTGCCTCGGCTATTTCAATTTCGCCTATGTTTAAATGTATTTTTGCCGCTTCCTGCTCAAGAATACTGCCCTTTTGCGCCGCATGGTCCGCAGTGCGGCTTAGCGCACGCATATAGTTTTTTTGTTCATCGGTGAGCAGAAGCATCGCCTGTAAATAATATAAGGCGCAAAGCCGTGTTTTTATTTCAATTTCAATTTTATTGTGCGTATCTTGCAGCATATCCCTCTTGATGCGCGATATAACCGTATACATCGAAACGGCTTTAAAACCCTTTTCCCATAAAAAAATCGGCTGGGCAACCGAAAGGCTGAGTCTAAAGTCGTTGTCGGGAAAATCCATTATTTTTTTTGTACCGTCGCCCATAGTTTGCGCGATTGCGGGCGGCAATAAGGTTTTTGCGTCCATATAAATATCGGGAAGCGGATTATTATATAAATAAGAAGCACTCATTGTTGCATCGATATGAGGCTGTAAAACGCCTTTTGCATTTTTTGTGTCAAAAGTACTTTGCAGGAATTCTTCACGGGCTTTTCGGATTGCCGGATTGTTTTGTTCCGCCGCATATAATAAATCGGAATATGTGTAAACCTTTGTTTGCGTTTGAGAAGATAAATCTTGAAAAGACGAATCGTGCGTTTTTTGCCCGTACAGTTTCTGTGCGCTTAAAGCGGATAAGAGCACAATAAACAGACAACTTATTTGTTTTAAAGGAATTTTGTTTTTTATGCCCTGCTGTATATTGAGCCGGCGCAATTCGGTTAGGTAATATAAAACGGGAATTAAAAGCAAACTTATGAGAGTAGAACTTACCAATCCTCCTGCAATTGCTTGTGCCAAAGCGGTATATGTTTCGGCCCCTTCACCGCGGGCAAGCGCCATAGGTATAATGCCCAACAGTGTGGTAAGCGTTGTCATTAAGATGGGGCGCACACGGCTTGCACACGCTTTAATAATGTTTTGTATTAATGTCCGTTCGCTTTCCGGGTTTGTTTTACTTTGTTTGCTGCGTATTAAGTTAATATAGTCGATAAGAATAATACCGTTATTGACGACTATACCCGCAAGCGAAATAATTCCCAAAAGAGCTATAAGACTCATTGTTGATCCGAAAATCAGTAAACCGAATGTAACGCCGATTATGGAAAAAGGTATTGCGCCCATAACTAAAAGCGGCTGGCGGAAACGTTCGAATTGCAGTACCATAGCCGTATATACCAAAAAACACGCTATAAGCAAAGCCCGTATCATGCGCGGCAGAGAGTCTTCCAATAATTCCATAATGCCGATTGACTTACTGCGTATGCCTCTTTTTAAAGGATTTTTTTGCAAATACGACTGCAAGCGCTTATGTATTCCTGCCGTATTATCGTTTACCAATACGGCCGATATATTTATGCTTTTTGTGCGGTTTGTATGATTTATTGAAGAAAGGTTTTGTTCTATTTTTTCATCTGCAATCGATGCAAAACTGACCATGTGCCCTTCGCCGTTTTTTATTTCTATGGCAGCTAAGGTATCCGAATTCAGGGGCGTATCGGTTATATCCGAACTCAAATATATATCGTAGCGTTTTCCGCTTAACTTATCGGTAAAACGCCCCGCATTCAATCCTTGAAATAAAATAACACTTGAAAGGGCAGCCTCATAATTGTTTATGCCCAATTCGTTCATATATTCGTGTTTTATTGCCAATACAAAGCTTGTGCTGTCAAAGGCGGTGTCCGTTTTTACACTCAGGGTTTCCGAATCTTCTTTTAAAAAATGATACAAGCGCAAAGATTCGGCATATAGGTCTTGTATGTTTTCTCCTTCCAAACCGATACCGAATCCGCCGCCGCCGGCAACATATCCTAAAAGTCTGTTAAATCCGCCGTTTGTTACCGTGATTTGAGCATCGGGTATCGACAGAGAAAGTAACCGCTGTGTTTCCGTTATAATGTTTTGAATGTTTTTTTTACGCTGCGATCTGGGTTTTAAAATAATATGGGTAAAGGCTTCGTTGGGATTTCCTTTTGAAGATATAAAATTATCTGCCGATCCCGAATACAAAATCGTCGTTTGAACTTCCGGAATATTTTTTTTAATAAGCTGTGCCGCTTTGGTCATGTGCATATGTGTTTGTTCAAGGCTGTATCCTGCCGGAAAGCTGAGAGCTGCATAATAATCCGAATTATCGATAATCGGTAAAAAACTGATGCCCAAAAGCCGGATTAAAAACAAGGTAAAAACGAGTATTAAAACGGATATTCCTATAACCGTCTTCGGCACCTTCAACGCCTTGGTTAATACACGTTCATATTGTTTTTCAAGTTTTACAATTTGCACATTAAAAAGAGAACGTTTTTTTTCTTTTACATTTTGCTTTTGTAACAGTAATCTCATTAAAAACGGCACAATAATAAGGGCGGTAAAAAGCGAAGCGCTCAATGCAAGTATGAGCGTAAGAGCTACATCCTTTAACATCATACCGATTAATCCGTTTAATAATGCAATGGGTAAAAAAACTACAACGGTAGTTGCCGCGCCCGATAAAATTGCCTGACCGACCTCATCCGCACCCGTATAGATTGATTTTTCAAGTTTTTCGGTAAAATCTTCTTTATCCGTATTTTCCGTATCCGTATGTATCGGGATACGTTTATAATAGCGGTATACTTGTTCAATCATAACAATGGAAGCGTCAACAACCATGCCGAGTGCGGTAACCATACCGGATAAACTCATGAGGTTTATACTGATACCCAGTATTTTCATTCCGATAAAGGTAAACAAAATCGAAAGAGGAATGGACATACCTATAATGCACGTTGCTTTTATATCGTTTAAAAATAAAAACAGTATGAGAATTGCCATAACGACACCGGTTATCCCGGAAGTGACGACCGTCGTAACGGAAGCTTTTATCACCCTGCTGTCATCGTTTATAATACTATATTCGATAGCTCCGTGTGTATCGGCGGCGGATTCTGCAAGTATTTTTTTTACATCTTTCGCTATTTTCATAACGTTTGCGCCGCTTCTTTTTTTTATATCGATTACTACAATAGATTTTTCTCCGTCCGATACTATCGATTCGGCTTTAGGATAATCAAAGCCTATATCCGCTATATCTTTTAATTTGATTATTACATTATGTTCCCCGATTCCCACGGTTATATTTTGTATATGGTCAATCGTTTGCAAAGAAGCGTCATAACGGATATCGATATTTCGCTTTTGGTACTCTGCAGAACCGGCCGGCAATTTTATGTTTGCATATCGCAGTGCATTGTATACATCCGTAACGGAAATCTGCTTTGCCTTTAAATCGTTTGTACGCAGTTTTACGCTTACTATAGGTTTTTTGCTTCCCGCTACGGAAACTTGAGATACTCCTGAAAGAGAGGTTAAACGGGGTTTGAGCCTGTCGTCGATATATTCGCTCAGCCGTGCGGAATCTTCGGCTCCGGATACCGAAAAGCTTATAACGGGAAGCATTTCCGAACCGCCTACGAGGGCATCCGGAATGCCTTGAAGTCCGTCGGGTAAATCTTCAAGTTTTTTGTTTATACGGTTGCGCACTTCCGCAAGCTGCTCATAGGGGTCTATACCGTCTTGAAAAAAAAGAGTAATGATGCTTAGCGAATCTTTTGAAGAACTGGTTATGTTTTTTAATCCGTTTAAGGTTGCAAAATCGTTTTCGAGGATATCGGTAACGTCGCGTTCAACGTCCTGTGCTCCCGCACCCGGATATATCGATATAACCGCAATTGACGGCAGCGATAATTCCCCCATAAAGGCTACATTTATGCCGCTTAGCGATATAAAACCGAAGGTTATAAGAACGATAAGGAGCATACCGATAATTCTGGGGTGTTTTACGGCATAATGGGATATTTTCATAGCTCCGGCGTATCTCCCGTATCTGTAATAATCGTTACGGTTTGCCCGTCAAAAATATTGTATTGACCCGAAAGAACAAACCAGCCATGTTTTAATTCTTCCGGTATCATAAAATATTCGTCGTTTTTGATTGTAATCGGCAGACTGTGTTTACTCACGGTATTGTTTTCCGGTGAGTATGTGTAAAAACTTCCGTCCGTTTTTAAAACCTCCAAAGGCAGGGCCGCTACATTTTCTTTTATATCGTATATGATATGAACGTATACAAACATACCCGGCATAAAGTCATGCATATCCTCATTTAACGTAAACACAGTACGGAATGTTTTTGTATTCGCTTGAATATACGGACTTACAGTGTCTGTTTGTGCATTCGGCCGTATTTTACCGTTGTATGCGGTTTTTGATTTGCTTATATATACGATTAAGTTTTTTTGTGTGCCGGTAAAAAGATTGAAATATTTTTCAGGTATGTCTAATCGGACAACCAAATTGTTTAAATCCGCTATAAGGGCTATGGGCTGCTGCGGATTTCCCAAACTGCCCTTGGAAAGCGGTGCATTTAAAATCGTTCCGCTTATCGGAGCTTTTATATCGGTATGTTCAAGCTGGAGCAAGGCCAGCTCGTATGCGGCTTTTGAACTGTCGCGCTGTGCTTTAACCGTTTCAAAGTCTTGTTGTGTAGCGGCATTTGATGCATATAAAGAATCGATACGCTTATATGCATTGTCAAAACTTTCGTATACAGCCTTTGCTTGAAGCATTTGCTGGATAAAGTGTTTTTTATCTATTTGTGCGAGAATATCGCCCTCGGCAACCTTCATACCCGTTTTTACCGGGTAATCGGTTATTATACCGCTTACCAACGGCACAACCGGAACGGGGGCGAGGGCTTCTATGTAGCCGCTCAATGTAATTCCCTGTGCAATGGTTTTGCTTTGCGCTTGAATAAGGGTTACCGCCGGAGCGGGAGGATGGTATTCGTCTGGTTTTTTCTTAAAAATCAAAACGGCAACCAAAGGTATGAGAATTGCCGGCAGTATAAACAAAAGTCGCCGCACAAATTTACAAGACAGTTTTTTTTCCATCAAAGCCGAATACGTCCTTTTTTTACATTGGCGGAATGTCTGCGGCATACTGCGGATATTCCGTCAACAATTTTTATTACAAAATAACACATTATACCAAAATCAATCATGTGTTGATTTTTTAATGTCAATACAGTATAATAATGTAGTGTGAATACCGCAACAACAAAAAAGCGGTAAATTATCAAAAATGCATAAAAGAGGTTAAAAATGTCTGATATTGAAAAAAACGCATTTGTAAAAAAAGCCGAATACCGCAGCGCCGCCCGTTCGCGCCGCCTTATACGGGATGCATACGTCAGCCTTATGCAAAAAAAAACCATTGACAAGATTTCCATTTCCGATATTGTGCGTACGGCCGATTTGAACAGGGGAACCTTTTATGCCCATTATTCAAATCCCATGGATGTGCTTATGGAAATTGTCGATGAAATTGTGGGAGACGTTCAGGGTTTTTTGGCGGACTTTGATTTTGCCGATTTTTTAAAAAATCCCGATCCGCTTTTAATCCGTGTCGAAGCTTTACTTACCGCAAATCTTGATTTTTACCGCAGAATTAATTTAAACACCGCATCGATCGGCTTTACCGACCAAATAAAAAAAATACTGATCGATTATATTTCTTCAGACAAAACGGTGCCGGAAAAAGTGCGTACCAATCCCCAGTTCGAAATAGCTTTGGAGTTGTTTGCCGGCGGGCTTATTTCCGTTTATTTAAGTTTTGTACAGGGGCAAATGCGGGGAACGGTGCGTCAAATTACGGAAACCGTCAGTTTACTTATCCGTGAAGCTTCCGCATCGTTTTTTATAAAATAGAATATCTGTCGCTAAAGTGAAAAATTAAAGCCTCCGATAATATAACAGTAGAGGTACTATGATTAGAGGATGGTATATCGGTTCGAGCGGTATGAATGCACAGCAAAACCGTTTGAACGTCATTGCGAATAATTTGGCGAATGTGGATACGACCGGATTTAAAAGAGATACTGCGGTCAGTAAGAATTTTTCCGAATTGCTCATTCGGCGCACGAACGATGACGGAGTGTATAAAATTTCACTCGGATCCGCCGATGCCGCACCCATTATCGGTAAAATGAGCCTCGGCGTCGAAACGAACGAATCGTTTACCGATTTTTCACAAGGTTCGTATAAAGAAACCGGCAGCAAAACGGATGTCGCTTTTTCGGCAGCAGGCTTTTTTACCGTGCAAACTCCTGGAGGAGAACGCTATACGCGCAACGGCAACTTTATGATAGGTAAAGAGGGCTTGCTTGAAACGAAGGACGGTTATCCCGTATTAGGCGAAAAAGGCCCGATTTATGTTGCGGATACCGAATTTTTTATCGATAAGGACGGCATTATATACGATTCCGAAGATATGCGCGAAATAGAGCGTTTTAAAACCGTCCGCTTCGAAAACGAACGTTATTTGAAAAAACAAGGTTCGAGTTTATATGCCGAAACGGATATTTCGGGTCCCGCCTATATAGCGGAAGGCGAAGAACGTCCCGCTTTTTTACAGGGGTTTGTCGAAACTTCAAATGTAAATGTTGTAAACGAAATGGTTCAAATGATTGAAGTAAACCGCGCTTATGAAGCCAATCAAAAAACAATACAAGCCGGTGATACTATGATGAGCGTGTTGTGGAGCAAAACCGCTTCACTTCGCGGGTAATGTGACAGGATATTAACGGACAGTTAAAGGATAAAAGGGGCTGATATGGTACGAAGTTTATGGAGTGCGGCCACCGGCATGAACGGTCAGCAATTACAGATAGACACGATTTCAAACAACCTTGCAAACGTCAATACGACAGGCTTTAAAAAGAAACGCGCCGAGTTTGAAGATTTGGTATATCAAAACTTAAAGCTTGCAGGAACGCCTGCAACCGAAGATACGGTAACGCCTGTCGGTATTCAAATGGGAAACGGTGTACGTTTGGGCGCAACCCAGCGCATGTTTAATCAGGGTTCTTTGCAAAATACCGAAAACATAAGCGATGTGGCCATTATGGGCGAAGGTTTTTTCCGCGTTCAGCAGTATGACGGAAGCTACGCTTACACAAGAGACGGTTCTTTTAAAGTCGATTCGACCGGACAGCTGGTAACGAATAACGGGCTTCGCGTAATGCCCGAAATCATTATGCCCGAAAATTTTATTATCGAAACGCTGAACATTACCAAAACGGGCAGGGTTAGCGTTAAGGTTGCCGGAAGCGACGATCCGCTCGATATAGGCCAGTTGGAGTTATACCGCTTTCCGAACCCTGTGGGTTTGCAAGCCGAAGGGGACAACCTTTTTATCGTTACAAACGCTTCCGGAGAGGCGATTCCCGGCCGCCCCGGATTTGACGGATTCGGAAAAACCATCCACAAGTTTTTGGAAATGTCGAACGTTTCGGTTGTAAACGAATTGGTGCAAATGATTGTCGCACAGCGCGCCTACGAGTTTAACTCCAAGGCAATCCAAACAAGCGATTCGATGCTTGCAACGGCCGCCGGCTTAAAGCGGTAAATACCGTCAAACGGTAAATAACCATAAAGGGGTAGGGGAATGGACATAATAAACGGTGCTATGATGCGTTACGGCGGCGCGCGCGATATAGAGGCGGCTCAAAACATACAAAAACGCCTTGACTATAAAATAAACGGCGATTATGTTTCCGATTTTAAAAACAGCTTTACAAATGCTGCCGATAAAACCGCCCTTCCTTCCGGGGCGGCCGCAAATTCGGCGTCGGCTTCTTCCGCTCAAAAAAAAATAGATAAAACAAGCCTTTTGTACGAAAAATCGCTTGAACTTGAATCCTATATTATAAAAATCATGCTTTCTTCGATGCGCGGCTCTTTAACGGGCGCCTCTTTTGCAGGCGAAAAAGCAAGTTATGCGCAAAAAATGTACGAAGATATGTTTTACGACGAACTTGCAGTTACGATGACTAAAAATGCCGGCTTCGGTTTAGCCGATCAAGTGTATATGCAGTTGTCGCAAAACTAGACCGGCGTATTGACGAAGTTTTATCCTTTAAAAAGGCTTTTTTGAATTTATACACCCCTATAAAATGCTTCAAATACTTTGAAAATCGATTCCTGATCTTCGCTGCCGGCAAGTTCACGTACCGAATGCATAGCTAAAAGAGGATTCCCGATGTCGACGGTTTGTATATGCACGTGGGCGCTTGAAACCGGCCCTATTGTGGAGCCGCCCTTTATGTCCGAACGGTTTACAAAGGTTTGAAAGGGAACGCCTGCACTGCGGCACAGGTTTTTAAACACGGCCGAAGAAACGGCATCCGATGTATAACTCATAGAAGCCGCGCTTTTTATAACCGGCCCTCCGTTTATAAGCGGAAAGTTTGTAATATCGTTTTTTTCAGGGTAATTCGGATGGAATGCGTGGGCTTGATCTGCGGAAATTAAAAACGATTGCGACAAAGCTTGCTGTAAACGCTCGAAAATCCGCTCCGTGCATACGGCAGCGGCTATTCGCTGAAGGGTATCGCGAAAAAACGGACTGTCGGCTCCCTGTGCGCTTGCGGAGCCTACTTCTTCGTTGTCGAAAATTACGGCCGCTTGTATAAAGTCGGCCGGCTTTGAGCGGGCGAGGGCTTCGATAGAAGGGTAGAGCATACCGAGGTTGTCGATTTTGCCTGCGGAAAAAAACTCATCCTGTGCGCCCGTAAAACAGCCTTTTTGCGTACAATAAAGATATAAATCGAAGTCCGAAACCGCATCCGCTGTAACGCCCAGTTTTTCGGCGATACGTTTTATTAAAAAGTTTTCGGTTTTGCTTTCAGGCGGCACAAGGGCGCACAGGGGCAGGGTATCTTTTTGCCTGTTGTAAGAAACACCCTCGTTTACTTCGCGGTTCATATGAATGGCAAGGTTGGGAATCGTAAAAATCGGTTTTTCAAAATCGATGAGCTTTACTTCGGGTTTGAATGGAGAGGCGCCGTTTAAAACGATGCGCCCGGCTGCGGAAAGCGGACGGTCAAACCATGTCGATAAAATAGGGCCGCCGTACACTTCCGTATTCAATGTTAGATAATTGTGCGTATGTATTTCGGGCTGCGGTTTTATCTTAAATCCGGGAGAATCGCCGTGACTTGCGATAATTCTAAAACCGTTTTCAATACCGCCGCCTCGGCTCATACGCCATGCAATAAGGGCGCTGCCGTTATAATCGGTATAATACGCTTGGCCCTTATGCAAAATAAAGTCGTCGCTTCTTTTTAACCGTGTAAACCCCTGCGCTTCCAAAAGAGCCGCCGCATTATGCATTGCATGGAAAACAGAGGGGCTTTTATCGATAAAATCGAGTAATTGTTGTGCCTGTTTCATATGTTCAGTATAGCGGAAAAACACCTGCGGGGGAAGCGCTTGCGCGAAAGTGCCCGCTTTATCATTGCGGACACCGTATTGCGCTTAGCCTATTTTGCTTTTTCGGGCAGTTTTTCTATCCAGCTTTCTTTTTCCGCCGTTACCGTGACGATGTTGCATTTATCGTCCAGTTCTATTTTTACCGAACCGTTATACAGTGTGTGATAAAAACGCGCGCCGTTTTTTACATAATCGTTTACAACATCCATGCTTCCCAGCACATCGTTCATTGCAACGGCTATTTGCGGGCGGGTTGCTTTAATCCAGCCTCGTTTGCTGCTGGTACTGAGGGCGTGGTGGTTTACTTTTGCGACATCGCATTTTAAACGGTCTTTATATTTATCGAGTATTACCGTTTCGCCGCTTCTGTACAAATCGCCGCCGAAAAGCGCCTTCGATTCACCGTATATAAGCATCATTGTAACCGAATTATCGTTGACGAATTGTGTCGAATTTGAAGGATAATTTTTGGGATACACGATTTCGTGTTCCGGTCCGAATACTTCGACTTTTACCTTATCGCCGAATAAAAAGCTGTCGCCTTCTTCAAGATATTCAACCGGAATTCGGCGGTTTTTAACCGCTTCTTCAAAGGCTCTCATATACTGCGTGTCGTATTCCAAGCGGGAGCGGTATACCAGCCCGATAGGAAAGCGGCTTGCAACCAGCGGAAAAGCGCCGAGATGGTCGATATGCGGGTGCGACATAACAAACATATCGATTTTTGTTATTCCGAGCGCGTCTAAGGTTTTTATAACGTCTTTTCCCGCATCGGGATGACCGCAATCGATAAGCATTATTTTTCCGTCCGGCGAAACAACGAGGGTACTGTCGCCGCTTTTATCTTTACTGTCTTTAGGAACATCCAAATCGATAAAATACAATACAAGTTTGCCGTTTCCGGCTTCGCTTACTTTTTCCCGCGTTACCGCAGATTTTGACGAAAGCGTTTGCGGCGTTTTACAGCCGGAAAAAATCGTAAAACATAAAATCGCGGCAATCAGGGCGGCACAAGTAATAATTCTTTTCATTTAAACCTCCTTAAAATTGAACAATTGAGGAAATGTCGATTTCCGAAAATTGTTCAATTACGCCGTTTTGCAACGCAGTAAAAAACGGCAGTAAATACTGGGAGTTTTGCCGCCACAAAAAGAGGCAAAACTCAAATTAAAGTGAGCGGCGCTATTTTAGACGCACACTTTAAACCTCCTTAAAATAAAACAGCAGAACAAAGTGTCAACTTTGGAAGCTGTTTTATTCGTGCTTTCGCAGCGTAAGCAAGCGAGAAAGCACAAAAAATAAAGGAGTTTTGCCGCCACAAAAAGAGGCAAAACTCAAATTAAAGTGAGCGGCGCTATTTTAGACGCACACTTTAAACCTCCTTAAAATAAAACAGCAGAACAAAGTGTCAACTTTGGAAGCTGTTTTATTCGTGCTTTCGCAGCGTAAGCAAGCGAGAAAAAGCACAAAAAATAAAGGAGTTTTGCCCTTCGCAATGTTGAAAGGCAAAACTCAAATTAAAGTGAGCGGCGCTATTTTAGACGCTCACTTTAAACTTTTCCTTTAAGATACGCGCGGCATACAGCCGGATAATTGGTTATAAGGCCGGAAGCCTTCCATGCGTACATTTTTTCAAGTTCCGCCATATCGTTTATAGTCCACACGTTAAACCCGATACCGAATTTTTCCAGTTCGGCAACGGCCGCTTCGTTTAACGTTTTATATGACGGATGATAAAAGTCGAAGCCGTATTTTTTACAATAATAACCGGCATTAACCAAACCTTTTTCGCCGACAAGGGCGCCGACCGGAATCGACGGGGCGATTTTTTTTGCACTGATGAGCGTACAGTGATTGAATGAAGAAAACAATACCCTATCAATAAGATTGTATTTGGTAATAATATCGATTGTTTTTTTTTCGATATCTTCATAATAGACGACACCGGTTTTTAATTCGATATTGGTCGTTATCGGCACCGTTGCCGCCCATTCGCAGTATTCTTCAAATGAAGGTATCGGTTCTTTAGGAAAGGTAGTGCCCCATGTATGGGCTGCGTTAAGCGTACGCAAATCTGCAAGGGTTTTATCCCGCACGTTTCCCGTTCCGTCGGTTGTGCGGTCTACCGTTTCATCGTGAATGATAACAACCTTCCCGTCTTTTGTAAGCTGTACGTCCAACTCGATTCCGTCGCAGCCGGCTTCGACGGCTTTACGAAAGGCAAGCATCGTATTTTCGGGATAGCATCCGCTGTATCCGCGGTGTGCAATAACATTCATAGTAATTTTCCTTTTATTTCATAGCGGCTTTACTGTAACCGGAAAGCATGTATTTTTGGAACACAAAAAATAAAACGACAACGGGAATAATCGCAAGAACGGCTCCCGCCATAATTTCGTGATTGTTCATGGTTCCTTGTCCTGCAAAGGTATCGCGCAGTTTTGCAAGACCGACCGTAAGTACGCGCCTGCTTTCGTCTTTGGCGATAATTTTAGGCCAAAAGTAACTGTTCCAGCCTGCCGTAAACGTTACAAGGGTTATCGTAAAAAGGGTAGAACTGCACATAGGCGTTAAAATCTTTGTAATAATGCCGACCTTACCCAGTCCGTCTATTTTTGCCGCATCTATATAACTGTCGTCTATGGACATAAACGTTTGGCGCAGCATAAAAATATAGTAGGGGCTTACCGCCGACGGTAAAATCAAACCGGCAAAGGTGTCGGTAAAGCCTGCACGGGCAAACATTATGTACAGCGGAATAAAGGTAACTTGAATCGGAATCATAAGCGCACCGAGTACCAGCAAAAATATTTTATCGCGGTAGCGGAATCTGCCTTTTGCAAAACCGTATGCGGCAAAAACACCCGTTACAATTTGGCTTATTAAAATACCGAAGGTCATAACGATTGTATTAAAGTAATATTTGGGAAAATTTCCCTTGCGTAAAACCGCCGCATAATTTTCAAAATGGAATTCTTTCGGCCAAAAAGTCGGCTGGAGCATCAATATTTCATTCTGGCTTTTTACCGATGAAATCAGCATCCAATATATAGGATAAAATGCAATAACAGTTACGACAATTGCAAGCGCCCATTGAAATATCGAAATATAGAAGCTTTTACGAATACTGTCGCTGTTTAAACTTTTGCTTTGAAATTGATCTTTCATATATACTCCTACATATCGTAATTGACGCGCCGGTCTGAAAATTTAAGCGTCGATACGGTAATCACAAGAAGCAGGATAAAAAAGGCTAAGGCCATAACCGCAGCCCGGTCCATGCGGAAATCTTCCATAGCGTACTGATAAATTTTATATACAAATACTTCGGTGGAGCGGTAAGGTCCTCCCGCCGTCATTATATCGATACTTTGGAAAACCTTCATCGATGCGATAAATTGAGTTACGAATAAAAACAAGGTGGTAGGGCTGAGCATCGGAAGCGTGATTCTGAACAAACGCTGCCAATAGGTTGCCCCGTCGATAGCCGCCGCTTCGTAATAATCTTTCGGAATGCTGCGCATCGAGGCAAGATATACAATCATTCCGTAGCCGATATCGCGCCAGCCGGTCAGCATAAGGACAGAAAGCATTGCCGTGCCCCGTTTGCCCAGCCAGTCTACCGGCTGCATACCGATCCGTGAAATAATATAATTAAGTACGCCGTAATCGGAATCGAGAATCCATAAAAAAACGACGGCAGCCGAACTCATTGCAACGTATTTCGGCATAAACACAACCGCGCGCATTACGGAAAATCCCTTTTTCATCGTATTGAATATAAGCGCAAGTATAAGACCGCCGACGATTGTTATAAAAAGCGAACCTGCCGAAAACACAAAGGTGGCGCGCAGCGAATTCAAAAGATAGCGCGTACCGGAACCGGTAAACAGCCATTTCCAGTTTTTAAATCCCACATATTGATAATTATCGTTTAACAAATTCCAATTGGTAAAACTGATTTGTATAAGCTTTGCTATAGGATAATAGGTAAAGACAAGTATTAGTATAAGTGCGGGAACCGTACATAAAAAATCCTGCAAACGGTCCTTTGTTCTCGGGGGAATTCCTATACCCTTCATATGAGCTCCTAATGATAAAAACAAAAAGGCGGCGGCATTTGCCATACCGCCTTTTTTTGCTTTTGATTTTTAAAATTTAATCTTCAAGAACTTCGTTGATTTCATCGGCCATTTTTTTGATATTGCCGTCGATGTCCATATTGTTGTTGTAAAATTCCGAAAGATAATTTTTCCAAATTTCAGCCAGCTGGTTCCAGTTTTTATGCTGAATGCGCGGATGAATATTGTCCAAGTTATCGAAAATGCACTTAAAGGCCGGTTTGCGCTTTAAAAAATCCTGAGCTTCGGATGTTTCAAGCACCGATTTTCGTGTCGGCATATAACCGGTCGCTTCGGCCCACTTCATGTTCGTTTCTTTGCTGCACAAATAGGCAAGAAACTGCCATGCCGCATTTTTCGTTGCTTGAGTATTTTTTGCGGGAATCAAAAGAACGCTGCCGCCGATTTCCTGTTTGCGCGTATTCGATGCGGGGAGCCATGCCATGCCCACTTCGAAATTTTTGCATTTTTGCACATACGTATTGTACAAACTGCTGGTGTGAATAACCGAAAATGCGTTTCCTTCAAAAAAGTTTTGCCGCATTTTTGACGAAGCGTCTTTTCCGACGGCAAAATATGCATAACCGTTTTTTATCCACTTACCCATTTCTTTTGTCGTGTAAATTGAATTTTTCCCCGCCAAATCGGTCGAAAGGCCGTCTTTATTGACAATGTTGACGCCGTTGTTCAAAAAGAAGGTTTCAAAATACCATTGATCCCAGCCCGGAATAATGGTTCCCCACAGTTTGGTGGTTCCGTCGGAATTTACCTTCGATACTTTTGAAAGAAATTCGTTCATATCTTTAAACTGCGACGGTATTTTAATTCCCATTGCATCGGCCATGTTTTTGTTGTAGTACATAACCTGGGTTGAAATAAGGAAGGGCATACATACTTGTTTGTTTTCATATGCGGCCGCTTTAATCATACCTTCGCCGAAATCCTGAATATCGAATTTCGAAGCTTTAATGTAGGGCGTTAAATCTTCGCATAGACCGTTTGCACCGTATTGGGCGACATAGGGTGTGTTTGCAACTGTAATGGCCGGCAGTCCCGTTCCCGCCGCATGGGCTGCGACAAGGGATTGATTGACGGTGCTGTAATTACCGATGTATTCCGCCTTTACGGTAATCATATTTTGGCTTTTGTTAAAATCATCGACGATTTTGGTAACAAAATCGGCATATTGATTTTCAAGCGCATGCCACCATACGATTTCGATGGGTTCTTTTACCGTAATGTCTCCGATCGGAGCACCGGTCGAACCCGAATCGGCTCCTCCCATTGCCGACAGCGGAAGGATAAAAGCCGCTGCAAAAAGTGCTAAAAGTGCCGTTTTTTTCATAAAACCTCCTGTACCGAAATTTAACAAAATTAAACAATATTCGGTTATTGTTTAGCCGTAATTTTCGTATAAATCATAAACCCAAAGCGCATAATTGTCAAATTTTTATTGCTTTTTATGTAAAGACGTGTTAAACTTTGTTTAATAAATTATGAACACCAAACCGACTTTACGGGATATTGCGGACAAAGTACAGTTTTCCACCGCAACGGTTTCAATGATTCTTGCCGGTAAAAAACTGTCCCGCTTTCCCGCCGAAACAATCGAACGTGTCTATGATGCCGCACGGGAGCTTAAATACACGCCGAAACACGGTGACGATAAAACCGGTTTTATCGTTATCGTGTGTCCGTCCATAATAAATCCGTATTTTGCAACGCTTTTGCAGGGTATGGAGCTTATGGCGGAAAAAAACGGATATATGACAATCATATACAACACGTACTGGAATCTTGAACGCGAAAAAAACATTCTTGCATTTTCAAAAAATCCGGCGGTAAAGGGCCTTATTTTTTCGATGATTCCCCAGCAGCCCGAACTTGTGGAAAAAATGGCGGAATTGCTGCCGATTGTTACCGTCGGCGACAGACAGGATGCACTGCGTATCGATACGGTAGAAGTCGATAATTTCGATGCCGGATATAAAATGGGAACGCATTTGATTTCACTCGGGCATAAACACGTGTGCTATGTTTCGACTATGCTTAACAAACAGCATTCTTCACGAGTGCGGCGGTATAAGGGTTTGTGCGAAAGTTTTAACGATGCAGCTTTGGGCGGAACCGTTTCTCTTATCACCGATACCTTTGATACAATGTCCGAGCTTTCGACCGTCGAAATCGAACATCGAACGGGAAAAGCGCTTGCAAAAAGGTGTATTCGGATGTATCCGCATGTAACCGCTATTGTTGCGATTAACGATATGGTTGCATACGGGGTTATAGATGAAATTTTGGAAGAGGGGCTGCGTATTCCCGACGATTACAGCGTATGCGGTTTTGACAATATTTATCCGTCGCAGTTTTGCGGTGTGGGTTTAACGACGATTGACCATTTTATCAATCGGCGCGGACAAAGCGCTTTTTCTCTTTTACAAACGAAAATCGAAAATAGGGATATCGGTCCGGTGGCTGTAACGCATTTGGAATTTAAAAACAAGCTTGTCGCCAGAATGACTACGGGAAAACCGAGACGCCGTTTATCGTAAAAACGAGCCTATTTCGCGCAAATCTTCAAAAATCGCATCGGGTTTTGTGTCCGATTTTTTTACGTCGTCCATGCTTGCTTCTCCGGTAAGTACGAGTAAGCCGCGTGCGCCGTTGCGCACGCCGACTGCAATATCGGTATAAAGCCGGTCGCCGACAAAGGCGATTTCACTGCGCGTTTTCCAGCCCGCTCTCAGCATTGCCATTTCGACCGTTTCGGGATTCGGTTTTCCCAGTGATTTTACTTGTGCGCCGCCTGCCGAAAGTGAAATCATTGCGCAAAACGCTCCGACATCGGTAATATAACCGTTTTCAACCGGGCAATTGATATCGGGGTGTGTTGCAAGATAGATTGCACCGGCGCGTACATAGTCGCTTGCTTTGACGATTTTTTCATACGTTAAAGTTGTGTCGAATCCGATTACGACAATTTCGGGATCTTTTTCGACAAGGTTGATACCGCCTTCACGAAAACTGGCGATAAGCGCTTCGGTACCGACCAAATAAACGCTTTTCCCCGGATACGCGGCATTTAAATATTCGATGGTTACGTCTCCGCTTGTCATAATTTGGTTACGCGAAATATGACAGCCCATACGTGCAAGTTTTTTTATGTATACGTCGGGGCTTTTTGACGAATTATTCGTAAAAAACAAATAATCACGTCCGGTGTCTTCGAGCGTTTTTAAAAAGTCGAGGCTCCCGGGTAAAATCGTATTACCCAAATAAAAGGTGCCGTCCATATCAAGTACAAAATGTTTGCACGACTTGACAAGAGAGGCTCTATCGATGTTTTGATTAAAGATGCGTATGTCTTCGGGATTGTTTTGATTCAGCATAGTTCCCCTCCGCTTATAATCCTAACCGACTAAAATGAATATGTCAACTGTGCCGCCGTTTATACGGCTTGCGGTAAAACCGCCGGCATTGTCTTTTGATTTTTTTTGTGCTAAATTATATTCGTTATGCAAAATCAGCCTTTTTTTGAAATCCTTAAAGCGGTTGTAATCGGTATTGTCGAAGGTATTACCGAGTGGCTTCCGGTGAGCAGTACCGGCCATATGCTCCTTGTCGATACCTTTTTCCCCATGCGTATGAGTGCCGAATTTAAATCGCTTTTTTTTATCGTTATACAGCTGGCTGCGGTTTGCGCCGTTATCGGTTTGTATTGGAAGCGTATGTTTCCCTTCGGTTTCGGTGTAAGCGGCTCACGGCGGCTTGTCGTCAAAAAAGATATTTTTTCGCTGTGGTTTAAAACCCTTGTTGCCTGTATACCGGGAGCCCTTGTCGTATTTACTGCCGATGATTTTATAGAAGCCCATGTACGCGGCCCCTTTGTAATCGCCGCCGCCTTGATTTTTTACGGTATCGTTTTTATCGTTATTGAAACCGTACATAAAAACCGTGCCGCCCGTCTTGAATGTCTGTGCGATATGGATTATAAAACCGCTTTTGTTATCGGCTTGTTTCAAGTTTTGTCTATAATTCCGGGTACCTCGCGTTCGGGCGCAACGATTATCGGAGCGCTGCTTATAGGCGTGTCGCGGACGGCGGCTGCGGAGTTTACCTTTTTTCTTGCCGTGCCCGTTATGCTCGGTTCAAGTTTGCTAAAACTTTTTAAGTATAACGGTGCTTTAAATGGGCATGAATGTGCCGTTTTAGCCGCAGGCTGTATAACCGCCTTTATTGTGTCATTCGCCGCCGTAAAGTTTTTAATAACGTACATAAAAAAGCACGATTTTAAAGCGTTCGGCATATACCGTATCGTATTGGGATGCGTTGTACTGCTTTTTCAGGCCCTACTGTGAAAATCCGCACACGGACGTGCGGTAAAGCTTTAGATACCGCGAGTTTGCCGTAGGCAAACTCGTTGCATAAAACCGAGCAGGAAGCACGGTTTTATGCCATGTTCGGTGTTGAACCCTTATTGCCACTTTCTCCGAAAATCGTTACAATATTAGAATAATTTTATCACATAATTGTGCGGGTGTTTTAAAACCGAACAGGTAGACGGCCGCGTTTAGTGAATATGCCGGGAGAGGACGATGGAAGGTATCGAGCTTGAAAAAGCCTATAATCCGAAAGATTTTGAAGACAGATTGTACGCTCAGTGGGAAAAAGAAGGCTGTTTTAAGCCGGCAAAACCCGCGGATAAAGGCGCTTGCCCCTGCACGGCCTCCGGTACTGCCTCCGACACCGACTGTGCCGGCACGGCTGATAATGCAAAGCCTTTTACCGTCGTGATTCCGCCTCCGAATGTAACCGGTATTCTTCACATGGGGCATGCCCTGAACAACACGCTGCAGGACATTGTTATCCGCTATCAGCGCATGAACGGCCGGCCTGTGCTCTGGCTTCCGGGAACCGACCACGCGGGAATCGCAACGCAAAACGTTGTAGAGCGCGCCTTAAAAAAAGAAGGCTTGTCGCGCCACGACCTCGGACGCGAAGCCTTTATCGAGCGCACGTGGAAGGTAAAAAAAGAACACCACGCAATCATTACAAAACAGCTTAAAAAACTCGGCGCTTCGGTAGACTGGAGCCGCGAGCGCTTTACGATGGACGAGGGCCTTTCCAAGGCGGTGCGCCACGTATTTGTCAGCCTCTACGAGCGGGGCCTGATTTACCGCGGCAATTATTTGGTCAACTGGTGTCCTTCATGCACCACAGCCCTTGCCGACGACGAAGTGGAACACGAAGATACCGCGGGGGCTATGTATCACATTTACTACGAAATCGACAACCCCAAGCCGGGAATGCCGTCCCGTATAGAAATTGCAACCACCCGCCCCGAAACCCTCTTGGGAGACACGGCCGTTGCCGTTCACCCCGAAGATGAGCGCTACAAGAGCATTGTGGGCATGAAGGTAAAGCTTCCGCTTGCAAACCGCCTTATTCCCGTTATCGCCGACAGCTATGTCGATAAGGAATTCGGTACGGGCGTGGTAAAAATCACCCCCGCACACGACCCCAACGACTGGGAAGTGGGCAAGCGTCACAATCTTGAAGTAATCAATATATTGAACGACGACGGCACTTTAAACGAAAACTGCCCGGAACGCTACCGATCGCTCAGCTGTAAAAAAGCGCGCACCCTTGTCATTGAAGACCTACAGGAAGCGGGCTTGTACAAGGGTGAAGAAAAAATCAGCCATTCGGTCGGCCACTGTTACCGCTGCCGCAGCGTTGTCGAGCCCTATTTAAGCGACCAGTGGTTTGTAAAGATGAAGCCCCTTGCCGAAAAAGCCCTCAAAGCGTGGAAGGATGGCGAAATCGTCTTTTATCCTAAAAAATGGGAAAACACCTATGCGCACTGGATGGAAAATATCCGCGACTGGTGCATAAGCCGCCAGCTGTGGTGGGGACACCGCATTCCCGTATGGTACTGCGCAGACTGCGGCAAGATGACCGTTTCGGAAACCGACCCGGACTCCTGTTCTTTTTGCGGTGCAAAGGCCGCCGACGGAAAGCTCAAACAGGACGAAGACGTATTGGACACCTGGTTTTCAAGTTGGCTGTGGCCCTTTTCGACCCTCGGTTGGCCGGAAAACGCACCGGAAACAGCGGAAACTGCACCGGAAAATGCACAAAAAGGCGAAAAGGCAGACAAAGGCTGTTCGGCAGGCTGCCTTTCCGACTTTAAAACCTTTTATCCCACAAGCGCCCTCGTTACCGCTTACGACATTATCTTTTTTTGGGTCAGCCGCATGGTAATGGCAGGCCTTGAGTTTACGGGAAAGGCTCCCTTTAAAGACATTTACATACACGGCCTTGTGCGCGACAAACAGGGACGAAAAATGAGTAAATCCTTGGGTAACGGCATGGATCCCTTGGACATTATCGAAGAATACGGATCGGACGCGCTCAAGTTCACCCTTGCATTTATGTGCGCTCAGGGTCAGGACGTGCTCGTCGATAAAGAATCATTTAAAATGGGAAGCCGCTTTGCCAACAAGGTATGGAACGCAAGCCGCTATATTTTGGGCAATTTGGAAGGACGCACCATCGTTCCTTTAAACGACGGCGATTTAACCGAATTGGATATATGGATTTACGGCCGCTTAAACGCCGCCGCAGCCGCTTCACGCAGCGCGTTGGAAGGCTATCGGTACAACGACGGCGCCCAATCGGTGTACGAATATTTTTGGAACGACTTTTGCGACTGGTACGTCGAAGGCACTAAGCTTTCGTTCCGCAGCACCGACGAAAAAGAAAAAGACCGCGCCGTTTCCGTTTTGCTGAACGTACTCGAAGAAAGTTTGCGCCTCCTGCACCCCTATCTGCCCTTTGTAACCGAAGAAATCTATTCGTTTTTACCGCTTGAAGAAATCGTTTCATGCAGAAAACGGGCAGGACAAAGCGGGCCGTCGGCACAGTCAGCCTTATCAGAGCTGCCGGCAGTGCAAAACGGGATTTTGCCCTCAAGCCTTTACAAGGGTCTGCTTATAAATGCACCCTATCCGGTGCCGGTCGGTGCGCGCGAAAACGAAAAGACGGCCGAGCGTTTTGCCGTACTGCAAAACCTTATCCGCTCAATGCGTTCGCTCCGTATCGAATGCGGTCTTGCCCCCGACTTAAAACTCGACGCCGCCTTGCTTATCACACCGGGAACGGCTGCCGAAGTATGTACCGAAAAAACCGATCTTATCGGGCTTTTGGCGGGCATAAAGCATATCGACTTTGTAAAATCAAAACCGGCCGAAGCGGTCGGTACCGTAGGAGAGGGCTTTGAAGCCTTTATTTTGGTCAGCGGTGCCGTCGATAAGGTACAGCTTAAAGCGCGCTTTGAAAAAGAGCTTGAAAGCGAAAAAAACGCCATCGCACGATACGATGCAAAGCTGTCGGGAAGTTTTGCTCAACACGCGCCTGCGGAAGTGGTGGAAGCCGAAAAGGAAAAACGCAGCGCATCCGTGCGCAGAACGGAAAAGCTGATTGAATATATAGAAAGTCTATAAGCCTGCGCAAGCCGCCCGAATCGGCGGCAGCCGCAGAGCTACAAAGGAAGGGGATTATGCAAACGGAAAAACCCGCACGTATGAATACCGAAGCGATGCTTCAATTAAAGGGAATTTATCTTGCCCCCTATTTGCAGCTTGCAACAGCCCTTATCGGAAAATCCCGGCAAGACGGAGGCAATATGTTCCGTCATCAAATCGACACGATGGGAGTGCTTATCGACTACGGCTATATAGACAGTGTCCTTCTTAAAGCATCCGTCATTCACGATTTAATTGAAGACGTTGCCGACTTTGACCACAAACGTATCCTCGAAATCGATTCCGAATCGCAGGAAGTGTACGACCTTGTTTTGGAAGTTACCAAAAAAGAAGGCCAGTTAAAAAGCGACTATCTTCGCGGGATTATCGAACACGGAAGCCCCAAAGCGAAAATCCTCAAATGCGCCGACCGTATCAGCAATATGATAAGTCTCGGCTTTGTAACAAACCCCGCCTTTATAGAGCGTTATTGCGACGAAACGGAATATTTTATCCTGCCCATCGCCCTTGCAGTCGACTATAACATGTATCAGGAATTGATTTCCCTCATCATCACGCGGCGGCGCTACCTTGAAGACTGCGGTTACCTCGACAAAAAACGCGCCGAACTCAAAAACGCCTGACCCTTTTTTGAAAAGCGTCTAAAAGCCGACGATTATTTTAAACCTTTATTTACCGCAATTTCCAAAAGCTTTTCCTTCGTATTACATGCGGGGTCGTCCAAAACGGTTTGCAAGAGTTCTTCCAAAAGAAGGCCCAAGCCGCGCCCGGAAGGAATGCCCGCTTCGATTAAATCCTTACCGCTTAGGGCCAAATCTTTTAAGCCTATGGCGTTTTTTTGAGCTGATTCTTTATCTATACGCTCCTTTAATTCCAAAAGGTCGGCACTCCACGTTCCCGTATGCAAAAGAGGTGCCGAGTTTGTCATACCGGAAGCATCGGCAATCCTCAAGTCGAATAAATCGCTTAAAGCCTGCTCAAGGCTTCCCAAACCGGCAGGAGGCGTAATGCGCGCCATAAAACGGCGGACGGCGGCATCCGTCCACGAAGACTCGTAATGAAACATGTGATGCAAAACCAAAAAACTTACATAGCGCACGGTTTTTGACGGAAAACGCAAGCGCTCCAAAATACGGATGCACAGGGCCGCCCCTTCTTTTTCGTGCGAATAAAAGGTAATGCAGCCGATATTGTTTTTTGTAACCTCGTTTTTAACGGGCGGCTTTCCTATATCGTGAAAAAGGGCGGCAAGCCGTATCGTAAGCAGGTTGTCTTCTTTTTTCGAGCGCGACAGGGCATGGTCGCAGGCATAAAAAAGGTGGTCGAGTACGTCGAAACGGTGATGCCCGCGCCCGTCAGCCTGATTTACGCCGCGGCAGGATGCAAGTTCGGGAATAAAAATGCTTAAAATGCCCGTTTGTTCAAGCAGGGATAAGCCGTATGAAGGCTTATCGGACAAAAGGATTTTTATAAACTCGTCGCGGAAACGCTCAAGGCTTACTCCGGCAATTTTTTCGCGGGCACCGGAAATTGCGCTCAGGGTGTTTTCTTCAATTGTAAAATTCAATGTTGAAGCAAAGCGGATTGCACGTACCGGGCGCAAGCCGTCTTCGTTAAACCGCTGTGAAGGCTCTCCCACGCAGCGGATGGTTTTTGACTTAATGTCTTTTTTACCGTCAAAGGGGTCGAAGATGTGCCCGTCTTTTAAGGAGACCGCGATTGCGTTCATCGTAAAGTCGCGCCGTGCCAAGTCTTCTTCTATACCGCTTACATATTGTACCGCGTCGGGGTGCCGTCCGTCGGAATAGCCTTTTTCGGTTCTGAATGTCGTAACTTCGATATGATGTCCCGTAAAGATGACGGTAACCGTTCCGTGTTCGATGCCTGTGGGAATCACGCGCTTAAAAAGGGCGCATACCTGTTTGGGCTGTGCGTCGGTTGCTATATCCCAGTCGGAGGCCTTTTTCCCGCGCACAATATCGCGCACGGCCCCTCCGACAAGCCATGCTTCAAAGCCCGCATCCGAAAAAATGCGGTTTATTTTTTGTAATACGGGTGGTACAGATACGCTTTTTATCATACAATGAGTATATCCTATTATGCCCGCTTGTGAAAGCGCCCGCTTATAAAAGAGCCCTGACCAAAAACCGAAGTTTTCGGCCGGCCTTGCGATAGGATTGATTTATAGGACGGTTTGATGGTGAAACCTATTGTGATTTTTACCGGCGCCCTGCATCCCGAAAAGGCGGTGTTTGAGCGTTTTATGCATGATTTCGATACTCCGGGCTTTGTGATTGCAGCCGATTCGGGGCTCCTCTGCGCCGAAGAATTCGGTTATACACCCGATTTGATTGTCGGCGATATGGACAGTTTAACGGATAAAAGCCTTTTATCGGCCTATCCCGAAGATAAAATCCTCATATTCGAGCGCGACAAAGCCGAAAGCGACACCGTCCTTGCCCTCGAAAAAGCTTTTGCAAAGCGTCTAGAGCTTGAAGCGCGGGGTTCGGAGCTTTTGCCCCGTAATTCCGGTTTGAGCGTGCAAACGCGGAAAAACGTCCCGGCCTCTGTACAACTTCATGGGAGCGGCTCGGCGGCTGAAGGGGCGGGCGGGCACAATATGCCGATTATTCTGTGCGGAGGCGACGGCGGAAGAATAGACCACTTACTCGGCATAGTAAAGCAATTCGAGCGCGTCTTTTTCCCGGATATATGGCTCTGCCGCGAACAAGCCGTATACAGCCTGCGTCCCGCTTCCGACGGCAAGGGCGCGATTCTAAAGTTTGCCGCCGAACGCTGTGCCGAACATATGTCGGTTTTTCCCGTGCCCGTAAAAGACGGTGAATATAAAATATATTCCGAAGGCTTGGAATGGCCGCTTGATAATTTGGATTGGAAAAACGAAGCGTTCAGCTTAAGCAACAGGGTGCGCGCCGATTATCTTGCGCACAAAAAGCGGGTGGTACTGCGCGCGGAAAAAGGCGCCTTTATCGCGATAGTTCCGTATTAGGGGATACATTCTGTTTACACCGGAACCGCATATTTTTCAATCAAAGCTTCTTGCAGTACTTTGGAAAAATCGGCATTATGTTTTTCACCGAGGGCATTGACCCATTGCGGAATGGACACGTTTTTATTTATATGCTTGGCGGAATATTTTTCACCGTATGCATCCATATCCAAAACAAGTAAATTAACAAAACTGTCGGCATTTTCGGTTTTTACTGCCTTAATATCAGTTGCAGCCGGTACCATACCGCCTTCTTCAATTTCGGATAATATCCATCCGGATGCCGCATCTATGCCCATTTCCATAGCTTCAAGTAAAGAAAAGCCGCCTGAAACACAGCCCGGTAAATCCGGAAATTCTACCGAATAACTGTTATCTTCTTTACAAAATGTAAAAATTGCAGGATATGCCAATTTCATAATAACCTCCACTTTACTTCAATCCCGCTTGCTTTAGGATTGCATATGCGGTTCCTATAGGTATATCTCCTTTATGATTGGGAACCGTAACTTTTCCCGTTTTTAAAGAATGCCTATACTGATTATGGGAACCTTTGGCTCCGACAAAATACCAGCCGTCCGCTTTCAGTTTCTTTTCTATCTCTTTAAACGTCATAAAGCTTCCGTAGATATTTTACACTTGTTAACCCGATAAATCAACTGCGCATACAGCTCAATGCGATAAAAATCGTTATGTTGTAGGCGGCGTGAACCGCACAGAGAAGCGTTATGTGCAGCTTTTTATACAGGGCAAGACGCAGGATAATTGCGGCACACAGGGCATTGCCTACGGCAAAAAGCCCCAAATAGCGGTGAGCAAGGGCAAATAAAACAATCGGTATAGTTTCCGCGGCCGCTTTTAAAACAAAGCCTGATTTTGATTTTTCCGATTCGGGGGCAATATCGTGAATAATTGCAAGACCGCGTTCGGGCAAAAAAAAGCGGAACACTATTTCTTCATATGAGGCGAGAACGATTGCCGAAATAAAAAATAAAAGGCGCTCGGTATATGTGCGGGGTAGGGAAACGGGAGGAAGCTCTGCGCGTCCGCTGATTTTTGCGATATAATTCCACAGTAACGCCGAAGCGATGAGCAAACAAAAACATAATAAACCGTAAACCGGGGTATGTAAAAAAAGCATAATGCATTTTTTTTTGCCCTTTTTATAAACTGCACTTTGCCGCACTTTAAAAGTCTGTGATTTTTTACTGCGCAATAATAAAAACACTGCTGCCGTTGCGTAAAAAAAAATTATATCCGCAGACGGAAACAGCGAAGCCGGCTCCTTCCGTTCCGATACAAAAAGAGAAGGAACTGCACATAGGGCAATAATTAAAAAATATTCTAAAATTTCGATACTTACACGATGAAAAAATTTCACTTGTATGATAATATACTATAAGGCTTTTTATGTACACACTAGGGATTGTTGTTGTCAGTATTGTGCTGCTCATTTTTTTTATGCGGATTATTGTGCTGCTTTCTCCGCGTATTAAATTTTTTACCTCCGGCTTTGATGCCGGTTTTACCTTTGGGGAGATACGTTCTGTTTGGTCCGTAGTTAATGCCGTAAAGCCCGAAGATCCTTGTGCTTTTTTCGATTCGGTTCCTTTAATGGACAGAACTATCGGCATTATTTTAAGGAAAGCGGAAAAAAACAATACAAGCAAATCGGAAAAAGTACAGTCCTTATTAAATCGATTGTATGCGTGCCGTACCAAGCTTGAATTGGATCCGAACAGTAAAAGAGGGATAAAAGATACACGGTATATTACCAAAGGACAAAAACTGCGCCTGCTTGTCAGAGGCGTCGGCGTTTTTTATGCTCATGTTATGCAAAACGGCCGTCAGTTGATAATTTCTTTACCTTTGGAAAACGGCGAACTGACCGTATCCGGTGAAAAATGGGTCGGAAAAAAAGTGGTTGTGTATTTTCATCGGCAAGACGATGCTTTTTATATTTTTGATACGGTAGTTACAAAAGCTTTATTGTTTAACGGCCGAAACGCCCTGTCTTTAGCTCATTCTTATTCTCTGTTGCGTTCGCAAAAACGCAAGTCGGTCAGGTGTGATTGTTTTATCCATGCCCTGCTTTTTCTCGGCGCACGGAAAAAAGAAGAACGTTTAATACCCGAACGCAGCGGGGGACTTAAATGTATTCTTGAAGATATTTCCGAAGACGGTGCTCTTATCCGTATAAGAGGGAAGGGAAAAGCCGGTATTATAATAAAGCTTCAATTTCAACTTGAAGGTAAAAGAGTAATTATGTACGGAGTTTCAAAATTTGTCGAATATGACAAAGATAATGAGGAGTCGCATATACATTTTCAATGTCTGCAAACCACGCCTTGGTTTAGAAATACTATTCTGGGCTACGTGTATAAAATTTTGCCGCATGATTATAGTTTGATATGAGCGCATGCTGTGAAATTATCGGAAATGTGCCGCAAACGGAAACCTAATGGGCTGATAATTGTTTTATTTTAATAGGGAGATGTACATGAATGTTTTAAAACCTAAAAAAAATATCGCAGGCGGCATATGCATTATACTGTCTTTTTTCTCCTTGTGTGCATATGCGGATGAAGTTTTACATATAAAAAAGAATTTTGTTAAAGAAAATATAAACGGAAAAATCAAAATAATTAAAACAATCGACTCGGCGGATAAGCGGTTTAACGACGTATCCGTTTGTGCTTTAAAGTTTATACACGAAAATTATGCGCTTTTGTCTTCGGAGCCGGATTTTATTATCTTAGCATGTGAATCCGTAAAGAAAATTTCTGTAGCGGATGATGAGGATGCGGCCGTATTCTTTGAAAAAATCTTCGCCGTAAATGAAAATCTCACCCTGCAAAAGGAAATTTTGGAAAATCTGACTGAAGCCGCAGTACATTCGGGTTTTAAACCTTCCGCTGCAACGGTACAGCTTGTCGATGCCTATACCGCTAAGCTGACTGCCGGGCTTCAAAGCGATTCGGCCGGTTCGCCGCACAGGGAAACGCTTGCGGCTGCAATAAAAACCCTGGGGCAATTCAAACAAGCTTCTTCTTTTCCCGTCTTATTTTCCTGTTATGCTTCCCCCGATAAAGCCGTATCCGAAGCGGCGGCTCGGGCTTTGGATAACTTTTCCGGCGTCTATGATAAACAAATTCGAATGCTTATTTCCGACGGAACGCTGACGGAAAAACGGCGTGCTCTTGATTTGGTTTTAAACAATCCGCAAAATTCGGACTTTTTTAAAGCGGAAATTTCCGAAAACGCTTTATCTAAAACTATATATACAACCGCAGAAAACGGAAATTTCGATGCGGAATGTACTGCGCTTAAAATGCAAGCTATGCGCGAATTGTACCGTGTATCGTGGACAAGATCTCCTGCCCTTATGCGCGACGTATTTAGCGCTGCCCGTGCGGAATACAAAGCGGGATTTTTATACGATAATCAATTTATTGAAATTATCTATGCCTTTGCACGGCTTGCTTCGGTTGAAGCGGTATCTCATTTGTCGAATTATCTTAAAGAGCTGAATAAAAATCAAGAAGAACACAAACCCGTCAGTACGCCGGTGGTGCTTGCCGTTATCCAATCTTTGCAGCTTTTGGGGGATAAAACAGCCTTTGACGATTTACTCTATACAACGTATCAAAATTATCCCGAAGAAGTTATTTCGGCGGCAAGAGATGCGTTGAGTAAATTAAAGTGGTAGAGTTCAAATCGGGTGTAAAGACTGCGATTGTAAAAATCCATCCGCTTAAAACGGCAGCCCTTATTCTTGCCCTTCTTTTATATACGGGTATTGTAAAGCCGGTAAATCCGTTTGTATTCCGTTCGCTGTTTGATGTGCATAGCCTTACTGCCGTTGAAGGCTTTGTTGCTTCAAATCCGGTTAAAACTTCATCGGGGCGTTTTTATTCGATGCTGTTTAATACCGAAACGGTACAATCGGCTTCCGGGCGTGCCGAAGCGCAAGGCCGCATAAAACTGCTTATCCCTGCCGAAACGGTCGAAGCCCTGTATCCGGGCAAGCTGTTTTCGCTTAGCCGAAACGCCGTGCCGGTTGAAGAAGGAGCCCGCCTTGTGTGTACCGGTTATGTGCTTAAAAGTTCCGCTCCGGTTTTCGGCAGTGAAAACGAAGCTGTAGACGAAGCGACAGCCGCCTCCGGTTTTCGGCACTTGCAACAAGAAAAAACACCCGCTTTTGTTGCACAAACAACGGCCTTTGCCGGCTGGAAAAACGGCTTGTCACGCTTGCGTGCCTTATGCCGCTTGTATTTAAAACGTATGCTGTACGCCTGGGGCGAAGCGGGAGGCTTGGTTCTTGCCCTTATGTCCGGTTCGCGCGAATACACGGATACAAATCTTGCCGCCGCTTTTAAAAATGCGGGATTGGCTCATATTTTAGCCCTATCGGGTATGCATTTGTCGCTTTTTATTTCCGCCTCGTCTTTAATAAGCCTTTTTGCCGGAAAAAAACTGAGCGCCCTTTTATCGGTTATCCTCATATGCGTTTTTATCTGGTTTGCAGGCGCCACCCCATCTTTGGTACGTGCTTTTTTATGTATTACGCTTATGATGCTAACCCGCCTTTTATATGTACACACCTATAAAAGCGCAGCCCTGGATTGTTTATGCGGCGCCTTTATTATTCAAACTTCGATTTTACATGCGGATATTTATAATCCGGCTTTTATGCTTTCTTATGCGGCAGTTGCCGGTATTTTAATCCTTACGCCGCTTATAAGCCCCTTTTTGCATAGAATATTGCCCCGCTTTGCAGTTTCGTCCGCCGCAGCCTCCCTGAGCGCATGGATATTTACCGCTCCTATAGGTGCTTTTATGTTCGGTCAAATAAGTCCTATCGGCATTATAGCTTCCGTTGTCGTAACGCCCCTTGCTTCCGTATTTTTTATTGCCGGCTTTATATTCGCGGTTTTATGCGTCCTGATCCCTTTTCTTATATCCCCTCTTGGCGCTATAATGCAAGTGCTGTATATTATATTAAAATATGCGGTATTGTTTTTCGGCCGGTTTCCGCCGATTGTATTTTAATATTCGATTGTTCACTTATATGTACTTTTTTATTACTTTGAGGAGTGCCGGGTGCGCTTAATGGATTACGATTCTCCGTCTTTTTTAAAAACCTACCTTGAAAGCCGGGGAATGGCTATGCAAAAAAAGTTCGGGCAAAACTTTCTTGTAAACCCGCGTGCGCGCGCTAAAATAGCCGAGGCTTTAGCGGTAAAAGAAGGAATGAAGGTATGGGAAATCGGACCCGGTTTGGGGGCCTTAACCGCCGAACTTTTAAAACGCGGCGCAGTACTGACCGTTTTTGAAATAGACCGCGGTTTTATTCTTGCACTTGAAGATATTTTTACCGACGAAATAAAAAGCGGACAATTGAAAATCGTCGCAGGCGACGTGTTGAAGACATGGAAGGGCGAATATAAAGCTTCGGGTGTGCCTGCGCGTTTGTGCGGCAACCTTCCGTACAATATTGCCGCCAAAATCATTGCCGATACGGTGAGTGAAACGGTACGCTTCGAGCGATGCATATTTACCGTGCAAAAAGAGGTTGCACAGCGTATGGCGGCACAATGCGGCTGCGCCGACTATTCGTCTTTTTCGGTTCTTTGTTCCTGGGCATACGATATACAGCCCCTTATGGATTTGGCCGGCGGAAGTTTTTGGCCGCGGCCGAACGTTGCTTCGCAAGCGGTGGTATGCACAAAAAAAGAAGCGTTTCCGCTTTGCAAAAATACGGGAGAATTTTTAAAGTTGCAGCGCAGTTTATTTTCATCGCGGCGCAAAACCGTAAAAAACAATTTAAGCGCTTTGTACGGAAATACCGAAACGGCCGAAGCGGTGCTTAAAGCTGCCGGAATAGACCCGAAAATACGCGCCGAAAACCTAACGGTGGAAAAAATATGTATGCTTGCGGATACATCCTGTGAGTACCGCACAAAAAATACGGGCGCCGCTGCCGAAGGATACGGACATGAATAATACGGAAATGCTTATTGCCGATAATATCGGCTTTGTACGCGAAAAAATCGAAAAAGCTGCCGGGCGCAGCGGAAGAAAAGCGGCGGATATTAAACTTATGGCGGTAACGAAATTCCGCTCGATAGAAGAAATTAAAGCGGCTCATGATGCCGGTATCCGTCTTTTCGGCGAAAACCGCGTTCAAGAAGCCCTTGAAAAATTCGGCCGCTCCGGCTTGAACCTTCCCGATTCTTCGTTGCATATGATAGGAAACCTCCAGCGCAATAAGGTCAAAACGATTTTACCCTTGGTAAGCTGTATTCAGTCGGTAGACCGTATCGAACTGCTTGAAGAAATCGCCAAACGTTTAAGCGGTGAAACGCAACAGTCGGATACGGCACCGTTTGATGCGGCATCGCGGCCCCTTAAGCTTTTGTTTGAAGTACATACGGGCGAAGAATCGAAATCGGGTTTTACTTGCAGCGACGACATTGTGCGTTCTTTGGAATATGCCGAAGAAAAAAATCTGTGTGTGTGCGGTTTTATGACTATGGCTCCGCTTATACGAAATCCGGCAGACAAAACCGAAGCCGAAGCGGTACGCCGCTCGTTTATAAAATTACGGGAAACCGCCGAAGCTATGCAAAAACGATTTGCTTGTTTTTCTTTTACCGAACTTTCTATGGGAATGTCGGGCGATTTTGAAACCGCCGTCGAAGAAGGCTCGACCTTAGTACGTGTCGGAAGCCGCCTGTTTTACAACCCCGATTCGGAGAATCGCTTATGAAAAAACTGGCCGCATTTTTATGTATGCTGATTTTTATATCGTCCTTCGCGTTTTCGGCGGAAAATGCGGCGTTCCGTATTGATTCGTACGAAAAAGGAAAGCCGCTTCCCTCTTGGCTGAAAGATGTGCGCCGTGCCGAAATTATAACCTTCGGTTCTTTACCTTTTACCACGCTCGGTGTAACGCTTGTGTATTCTCTTTACCGCTACGGCGCAAACGATTTTAATCCGGCTTATATTCCAAACCCCTTTCCGTTGTCTTCAAGCGAAGCAAAACTTAATAAAAACGAACAAATAGGAATCTTTACGACTGCCGCCGTCTTAAGCATCGCAATCGGTCTGACCGATTTTATTGTTATACGGGTTAAAGACCATAATAAAAAAAAGCTGGAGCAAATGTATGCGGAAGACAGGAGCGGAATTCGCGTTGAAGAAGCCGTGCCTGAAAATATTAAAGAAAAAGATTCTGCACAGGATGCACAAAGCGATAGCAGCCGAAGTTCCGATTCCGATCAAATAAAGGAAAGTACCGAATAATGCATTCTCTTTGTTTTACCGCCGATCCGTGTTTATGTCCCATGAGGCTTGATACCTATGCAAGTTCCGTCCAAAATATCAGCCGCTCGCGTTTAAAAACGGGACTGGAATCGGTAACGGTAAACGGAAAAAACGCAAAACTGTCTTTACGTTTAAAAGGCGGAGAAAACATATGCATAGCATGGGAAGATCCCGTTCCCGCATATATTAAGCCGCAAAATATTCCGCTGGATATTTTGTTTGATAATATCGATGTAACCGTAGTAAATAAAGCGCAAGGCATGGTTACTCATCCGGGCGCGGGAAATTGGGAAGGGACCTTGGTTAATGCCTTGTTGTATCATTGGGGATGCAGGGAAAAAATAGAAGATGTATCTTCCCGTCCCGGAATAGTTCATCGTCTTGATAAAGATACATCGGGAGTTTTGATTGCCGCAAAAAACAGGGATGCGGAAGTGTTTTTGCAAAGCGAATTTAAAAATAGGCGCGTAAAAAAAGAATATATTGCGATAGTGCGGGGGCATCCGCCCTATTTAAAGGGTGAAATAAAAAACAATATAGGCCGTTCGCCGTCGAATCGTAAAAAATTTACCGTAATGCGTGATGCAAAAACCGGAAAATACGCTCATACCCTTTACCGCTGTATAGGTATATACGGCCCCTATTCTCTTATGCGTATACGAATCAAAACGGGACGTACTCATCAAATACGTGTGCATATGAAATATTTAGGATGTCCCATACTCGGTGATTCCATATACGGTGTAAAAGATACCCTTTTTACGGATGCCGTTTTGATGCTGCATGCGCGTACATTGAGTTTGCGGTTGCCTTCGTATAGGCAGGACACAGATATGCAACATCCGGTAGAATTTACTGCTCCCGTTCCGCGGCGTTTTAAAAAAGTGCTTAAAACGCTTCATGCCGAATTTAAACCGACGCCTCTGTGCCGTAATACGTAAAAAAAAGTGAAAAACCTAAGGAGCGGATATGGACACTTCGGCTAAAACCGGCAGCCGGGTTGCGGAAAATTGCGAATTTAAAATCTCCCTCATTTTTGAAGATGCCGATTTTATCGTTATAGATAAACCGGCCGGTCTTCCTTCAGCCCCCTTACATCCGTATGAAAACACCGCATACTCGCAAATTACGGACTATGTTCCGGAAACCGCCTTTGTGTGCGGGAAAAAAAGTATTGAAGGAGGCTTGGTACACCGTTTGGATACGGCTACAAGAGGACTTTTGCTTGCCGCCCGTACGCAAAAAGCCTTTGATAATTTTCAAAAACAACAAAGCGAAGGACGTTTTATAAAATATTATTGCGCTTATTGTCTTAAAACGGATCAAGCTCTTGAGCTTTTACAAAAACAAAAAGATTTTCCCCTTGTAATTAAAAGCCGCTTTAGATCTTACGGTGTGGGGAATAAAAAAGTAAAACCCGTTTTTACCGATGCGGGTAAAGCCGACTTAAAAAAAGCCGGCAAAACGACATACCGCACGGAAATTGTATCGATATGCGATGCCGGCATAAAAAACGGTAATGCCGCCGTAAAAGTAGTTTGTAAAATCGCAAACGGATTTCGTCACCAAGTGCGTTCCCACCTTGCCGCATACGGTTTACCCGTTATAGGCGATTTTGCATATAATCCCGAGTGTTCTGCAACGGCGGACAAACCGATAAAACAGGAACTTTGTTTTACCGCTTGTGCTTTAAAATTCAATCATCCTTTAACTAATGAGCCCCTTTGTATTGTTTTAAAAGGGTTTGAAATATCCGATTTTATATAAGCCTGCAATTAAAAAACAAAGAAAATTTTAAAACAGCGGCTTTATTGCGGCGGACATGAATCGAGGCGGTTTTTTTGTATCGCTTTTTTTACTTCGCCGGCCAAATAAAACGAGCCGGCACAAAGCAGCGCTTTGTTTTCGGCTGCGGCTTGTTCGAATGCATTGTGTATTAATGCGGTGTAATCTTTATCTGCATTCAGCAGAGATTTTTCAAAGCGTGTATAAAAACTTTTGAGCGTTTTGTCGTAATCGGAATGTTTTGCCTTGCCCGGTATCGTTAAATTGATTTTGCTGAAAGAGCAGGGAGAGTCTTTTATAATGGATGCCATTGAATCGACATCTTTATCTTCGGCGCAGGCAAAAAGCAAATGTGCCGAAGGACCGAAATCGGCAAAAAAAGTTTCCAATGTACCCCGTATGCTGTTCGGTGTGTGACATCCGTCGATAACGATTGTAAGCGCTTTATTTCGTACTTTGGTGTGTATTATTTCAAAGCGCCCGGGTAAAAATGCTTTTTCAAGCCCTCTTTCTATTGTTTGCTCGTCAATATCGGGTAGGGCCGTTTTGACGGCAGCGGCGGCCAATGCCGCATTTTCCGTTTGAAACGCTCCGTGCAGCTTAAGATGCGCTTTTATCGGACGTGAAAAAAATACCGAACCGTTCAATGCGCAAAAGGCATCCGGGGCAAAAAGAATTTCTATGCCGCTTTTTTCGCGGATATAATGTATATGTGTAACTATATCTTCAATAAAAAAGATGGGGGTATGTTCTTTAGCCGCTTTAGCTTTAAATACTTTTTTTACATCGGCACTTTGCCGCGCGATACAAACCGGAATATCGGGTTTTATAATGCCCGCTTTTTCATATGCAATCGCTTCAGTCGTTGAACCTAAGTATTCGGTATGTTCCAATTCGATGGTCGTTATTGCACAGGCTTGCGGATGCAGTACATTGGTTGCATCCAAGCGGCCGCCCATCCCCGTTTCAAAAACCGCCCATTGTGTTTTACAGTTTCGAAAACAAAAAAAAGCAAACAAAGTCATCAATTCGAACCATGTCGGTTTTTTCCTTCCGTTCAGCCTGCTTGAAATATACAAATCGGCCGCCGGAATAAAAGCTTGTAGGGCATTGCTATATTCTTCTTCCGTAAAAAAATGCGTCGGCGCGGTTATCCGCTCTCTTATATCTTCAACATGGGGAGAAGTGTACAAACCCGTTTTAAAACCGGCTTCTTCCAAAATTGAAGCACAAAAAGCCGATACGGATCCCTTTCCCTTGGAACCGGCAATGTGAATCGATTTATATGTATTTTGCGGATTGCCGAATTCGGCACATAAGAATTTCATTGTATCGAGCTTAAAAATATCTTTTTTAGGATTTTTTTCAAAGTTCAAATAATTTTCAAGCCAGCGGGAAAAAGCACGCATAGATGTATGTTCTGTCATATTTTGTAAGTATAACATAAAATAATATGTGTGTAAAAGTCCTTTATGTTTTTAAGATTTTCATCTTTATATTTTTTTTTATTTACTGTACAATGCCCCTTATAAAATACTAAAGGGGAATCTTTTATCATGAATCACCGATTCGATTTGTCGCAAAAACAAAAGGGAGCTTTTTTTTCTATCCGTACTAAATTCATTATTGCTATGATGACGGTTGTTCTTGCACTGGCGCTCATTATTTGCTCTGTCATCGGTTTTCAGCTGTACCGAATCACCACACTGCAATTCGAACAATTTACGGAACAGCAGTTTGTTACCGTAAACCAAGCGGTACATATTTTTATGCAAAATAATAAAAATGCCGTAAAAATGCTTTCGGAGCATCCGTCCGTACAAAAAATTGACGGCAGTTTGTATGATTATACGAAAAATACGCAGGATATCCTTGTTCCCGAATCGGAAAAAAGCCCGGTTGAAAAAGAAATCGGCAGTTTTTTTAAATATATGCAAACGTATTACTCCGAATTTTCCATTATATATTCAGGCAGTGAATGGGGCGGGTTCGTTACAACAATGGATATTCCCATGCCCGGCGGTTATGATCCCCGTCAGCGTCCCTGGTATAAGCAGGCTAAAGAAGCAGACGGAAACATTATTATGACTTCCGCATATATGACTCCGACTGACGGTATCGTTGTAACTTTTGCGCGCACGGTAAAATCCGCTGCAAATAAATTAATCGGCTGTTTGGGTATAGATATTTCGCTTGATGAATTAACGTCGCTTATGAATGATATTCACATAGGTAAAACGGGTTATGTCATGCTGGTTCAAAACGACGGTACGATTATTGCCGATCCCCGTCATAGGGAATTGAATTTCAAATCTTTAAACGAATCGGGTATTCCCGGTTTTTCAAAGCTGGCTGAAATGAATAAAGACAGCTTAACGCTTGATATGGACGGGAAAAAATGGAATGCGCGGGTTTTTTCATTGGGTGAACTTAATTGGAAAATCATTATGTTTGTCGAGCGCAGCGAAATATTGGGAACCTTTTATCATGTTGTTAAAGATATGATCATTATCGGTGCGGTTTTTATTCTTATTATATTTATAGCCGGCTTTATTTTTTCGAACCGCTTGCTTTTGCATTTTAAACACATGCGCAATGTTTTTGCAAAAATCGCTTCCGGCGATATTACCGGCCGTATCAAGTACAATAAAAACGATGAAGTAGGGCAATTGTTGGATTATTTTAATCAAACTATGGACAATATGTGCAAAATGATCAGCACTCTTATTCTTGAATCTCAGTCGATGAGTCAAATAGGAGAAACCCTTTCCGCCAATATGACGGAAACGGCCAGCGCCGTTGACCAAATAAGCGGAAATGTCGATGTGGTAAAAGATCAAACCTTAACTCAAGCGGCAAGCTTAAGCGAAACCGCTGCGACAGTGGAAGAAATTATCGGTACGATAACGGAACTGAATGCAAGTATCGAATCTCAAGCGGCAAGTGTCGCCGAATCCTCTTCGGCAATAGAACAAATGGTCGGTAATATCGGTTCTATCAGTCAAACACTCGGCAGAACCGATGAGGTAATAAAAACGCTTGCATCGGCGACTGTGGACGGAAGAGAAACCGTAGTCAATTCGAGCGGAATAACCCAAAAGGTTGCGGAAGAATCGGGCAGCTTGCTTGAAGCTTCCAGCGTTATTCAACATATAGCAAGTCAAACGAACTTATTGGCAATGAATGCGGCAATAGAAGCTGCCCACGCCGGAGAAGCGGGAAAGGGCTTTGCCGTTGTTGCAGATGAAATCCGTAAACTTGCCGAAGAATCAAGCGCTCAGGGAAAAAATATTACCGAAACGCTGAAAATGCTGAGCAGCGAAATTGAAGTTTTGTCTTCCGCTTCAAAAACTGCCGAAGAAAAATTCAATGTTATTTTTAATTTAACCGAACAGGTTAAAAATATGAGTACCAGACTTACCGAAGCAATGTCCGAACAGGAAAAAGGCAGCCGTGAAGTACTTGCGGCAATACGCGATATCAACGAAGTAACGATTAAAGTTAAAGAAAGTTCAGCCGGTATTTTAAGAGGCGGTGAAGCGACTGCAAATGAAATGAGTAAGCTGAGCAATTTAACCGAAGTTATTACAAGCAGTATGAATGAAATGTCTGCAGGATCCGTTCAGATAAATAATGCCGTGCAAGAGGTAAATCATCTTACTTTAAAAAATAAGCAAAGCATTAATAATCTTGTAACTGAGGTACAAAAATTTAAAGTGTACCAAAATGAAACCGATGACGAAATCTAAGTTTCACGCAAAGGATTTTCATATGCCGCTTAAACACTGTGACATGCCGCTTACGGAAAAAATATTTTCCAAAAACGATTTGCGAAATACGCACATTCATTTTACGGGAATTAAGGGAACCGGAATGGCCGCCCTTGTGGAAATCTGTCATTTCCGCGGTGCCCGTATAAGCGGAAGCGACGTCGCCGACCGCTTTTATACCGATGAAGTACTTGAGCGCTTACACATCAAGCCGACTCTTTTTTCGGCTGAAAATATAACAAAGGATATAGACCTTCTTGTCTATTCTTCCGCATACAAAATCGACTCGAACCCCGAATTGATTGCCGCACGTAAGGCGGGAGTCCCCATGCTTTTATATACCGAAGCCTTGGGCGCTTTGTCGCGTGCAGCTTACAGCTGCGGCATTGCGGGCGTTCACGGCAAAACCACAACGACCGGTATTACGGGTATGCTCCTTAAAAGCTTGGATCTTCCCGTACAAGTGCTTGCAGGAAGCGTTATTCCCGGTTTCGCCGATGAGGAAAAACAAAGCTCTATTCAAACGCCGTCCGGAGCGACGGGAAGCTGTACGCTTAACAGGGGCCGCCGTTTTTTTGTTGCCGAAACCTGCGAATACCGGCGGCATTTTATGTCCTTTTGCCCGAAAAAAATCGTTTTAACCGGTGTCGAAAGCGACCATCAGGACTATTACCCCACTTACGAAAGCATACGCGATGCCTTTATCGATTACTGCCTTTTATTGCCCGAAGGAGGCGAATTGATTTACTGTGCCGACGATGCGGGTGCTTGCGAAACGGTTGCCGCCGTTAAAAAAAAGAGGGACGATATTGTGTATACGCCCTACGGCTTCGCTGCAAAAGGCCCCTATCGGCTGCATATGGGAAAAACCGAAAAAGGCAGGCAGTATTTTTCGCTTTTAGGCTTTGATGAAGATTTTTACCTGCGCATTCCGGGAAAACACACAGTGCTGAATTGCGGGGCGGCCTGCGCTCTTGCCCTTTCTTTATGCGCCGAACATTGCGGGCGCCCGATATGCGAGTTTAGCGGCGCTGAAAAAAAACGTTTGTGCGAAAAACTTAAAGAAGGCTTTGCATCGTTTACGGGAGCAAAGCGCCGCAGTGAAATTATCGATACGGTCGGTTTGCAAAACGGCAGTGTTTTAATTATGGACGATTACGCCCATCATCCGACCGCTTTAAAAACAACGATAGAGGGATTGCGTTCTTTTTATCCGGACCGGTTCATTATCGTCGACTTTATGTCGCATACTTATACGCGAACCGCCGCTTTGTTGGATGACTTTGCGCGTTCATTTTCGGCGGCCGACGAAGTTGTGTTACATAAAATTTATGCTTCAGCCCGCGAAAGCTTTGACGGTTCGATAAGCGGTAAAACCCTATACGAAGCGGTGCGCCGTAATCATAATCACGTATCGTATTTTGAAGAAATTTTTGATGCCCTCGATTACCTTTTTGAACGCTGTACCGGCTTAAAAAAAGATGTGCTTTTTATTACTATGGGCGCGGGCGACAATTGGAAACTCGGCCGCCTGCTTTCGGAAAAGCTGTCCGGCATTCCCGGCATTCAAAATAAAAACGTTTAAGGAAGATTTTATGAAAAGTATGACCGGCTACGGCTATGCCGAAAATTCGAGCGATACGGTTTTTGTTTCCGCCGAAATAAAGGCAGTTAATTCGCGCTTTGCGGACTTAAATATCAATATGCCTCCTTTTTTGGGACGCTTGGAACAGGAAATTCGAAGCCTTTGTATGCAGTCGCTTGTGCGCGGTAAGGTTGACGTCTATATCCGTGTTAAAGATTTTGCACCCGATATGAGCATTGAAGCCGATATGCACGCGGCAAAAACCTATGCGGATGTCTTAAAAAAAATCGCTTATGATTTAAACGTAAGCGAAGCCGATATTTGTGCAGGCTTAATCGCATCCCGCGAGGGGGTGCTTACCGTCAGCCAAAATTACGACATTGACAAATACCGCGCCCTCATTGAACCGGTTTTTGCACAGGCTTTGTCCGCTTTTTGTGCGGACAGAGAACGCGAAGGGGCAAACCTCAAACGGGATATACTTTTGCAGCTTACAAAACTTGAAAATTGCGCGCGCATATTCGAAAAAAGCATTCCCGAAATGGAAGCGCATTTTAAGGAAACGATTTTCAAGCGCTTTAACGAACTGTTGGGCGATAAAGCCGACGAACAGCGCATTATGAGCGAAACGGCGGCTATGCTTGTAAAATACACGATAAACGAAGAGGTGGTGCGCCTTTTAAGCCATATCGAAGCTTTAAAAACCGAAATTGAACACAACAAAGCACCCGGGCGCAAAATGGATTTTATTTGCCAGGAATTAAACAGGGAAATCAATACCGTCGGTTCGAAAAGCCAAGTGCTTGCAATCGGCCAAAACGTTATAGAAGCCAAAAACGCCCTCGAAAACATACGCGAACAATGCCGCAATGTGGAATAGTCCGGCTTTTTATATACAAAAGCAAAGTGCTTGCACAGAGACCTTTTTTTCGGTACACTGGACTTTATGAACAAAGCTCTTCAAACACTTAAAGAACGCGGATTTTTTCAGCAATGTACCGACACCGAAAAACTTTCGGATTTAATGGATAAGGGACCGGTTACCTTTTATGTCGGAACCGACCCGACGGCGGGAAGCCTTCATATCGGCCACTTGGTGCCTCAGTTTGCCCTGCGCCATTTGCGCTCGGCCGGACATATCGGTATTTCTTTAATCGGCGGCGGTACCGGACGCATCGGAGACCCTTCGGGCAAAACCGAAATGCGTAAAATGCTCAGTTACGAGCAGTTAAACGAAAACGTCGAAAAAATAAAAGAGCAGTTAAACCGTTTTATCGGTTTTGACGGCAAAACGGCTTTCCCCGAAAACAACGAAGAGTGGCTTGCAAACCTCAACTATATAGATTTTTTGCGCGATATCGGTTCATGCTTTTCGGTTAATAAAATGCTCACTTACGAAGCCTATAAAAAGCGCATGGAAACCGGTCTTTCGTTTCTTGAATTCAATTATCAGCTTTTACAAAGCTACGACTTTTTAATGCTCAATGAGCGCCACAACTGCGCCCTGCAAATAGGCGGGGATGACCAGTGGGGGAACATTGTTGCAGGTGTCGATTTGATTCGGCGCAAAACGGGCAGGGAAGTGTTCGGTTTAACCTTTCCGCTTATTACGCGGAGCGACGGTAAAAAAATGGGCAAAAGCGAAAAGGGCGCCCTCTTTTTGGATAAAACCCTTACGCCCGTATTCGACTTTTTTCAATATTGGCGCAACGTTGCCGACGCCGATGTACGTAAATTCATGCTTTTGTTTACCTTTTTGCCGATTGACGAAATCGACGGCCTTTGCAGTGCCGACATCAACAAGGCAAAAGAACGCCTTGCTTGGGAAGTTACAAAAGAAATACACGGTAAAGAAGAAGCCGATACCGCTTTGGCCGGCGCAAAGGCGGCTTTTTCGGGCGGAGGAGATAAGGATGCCATGCCGACCGCAAAAATCGAACGTTCGGTTTTGGAAGCGGGCATAGGCGTTATCGACTTATTCAGCGCTGCGCTCTTGGGCGGTTCAAAAAGCGATATAAGGCGGCTCATAGAGCAGGGCGGGGCGGTTGTAAACGGAAAAACCGTAACCGACCTTAAAGCCCTTATAAACTTAAAAGACGCCGACGAATCGGGCGAGTTTATCCTTCGCGCCGGCAAAAAAAAGTTTGTGCGCGTCGTAACGGTCTAAAAGCCCGCCGCAGCGGATTAAGAACTCCGAATTTGGGAAATTGCCGCTTTTTTGCGTGCGGCTTTAAACCGAATAAAAAAGAAAAGGCCTACAATAAAAAGTGCAAGCGAAACAATATTTAAAGCGGATAATAAAAATGTACTTATATAGGTTTTTTTATGGAGTATACCCGAAACGACCGCTAAAATTAAACCGGCTGGGGCGCTAAGCGACAGCAGTGCATTTTTTTTACGCTTTTCGGCGCGGTTTTCTTCGGCGTTTGCAAAGATACGGACAAAAAAGCTTTTTATTCGCTGCCAAATTCGGCGGATACGGTTGGGGTTTTTCAGTTTTTCCAAATAGGCATAGCCGTCTAAAAGTTCGTTCCGTGTAAAATCCGAACGCTGTATATTTTCATCAAGTTCGATTTCCATGCGGCTGATTTTATCTTTTGCATCTACAATCGTTGCTGGAACGGATACCCAGCCCAATTGTTTAACAGCTTGTAAGCGTCTAAAACCCGCAATCAGCACATAATTGTTGTCGAGGATAATCGGATTTAAAAGTCCGTGCTTATGTATACTGTCTGCAAGGGCGTCGACATCGGAAATGTTTTTACGTATACGCTTTTTCACGGTAATATCGGAAATATGTACAAGCATAATGCCTCCGTTATAATTCGCGGTTTAAAGATTTTGCCCGTTTAGTCAAACAATTCATTGTGATCGGGAAGCCTTTGCCGCTCTTTTTCGAATTCTGCCGATTGTTGTTTATCTGCAATGTCTTTTTCGCTTTGCATGCTGTATTCTTCCCCGTTTAAAAAAGAAAGATCGAGTTTTAATCCCGTGTTATCCGTAATTTTTGTCTGTCGTGTACCGGACATATAATACTCCGAAAACAATCTTTCGGCTCCGAGGAACACCTCCCGCTCTCTGTTTGTATGCTGTTCGCAAATTCCTATCGGCTCGGTTCCCGCCAAAAAATACTTTGTTGTTCTGTTATTGCCGCAGGCAGTCGATAAAATACCGCCGGACACCGAACATACGGTTGCTTCTACAATTCCCGTTGAGGGCTTTACAAAGGGCTTATAGGGTAATCCTTCATGGACGGCTCCCATAAAATCTCCCCATGCGGGACCGGGAAGGCTGGAACCGTTTAGATATACACCCATCGATTCGCCCTTTGCATCGAAACCGAACCAAAATGCCGCCGTATAATAGGGGGTAAAACCTATCGCCCATGCATCCGACCAGTTTTGAGTTGTTCCCGTTTTTCCGGCGGCGGGAATGGTATATCGTTTGCCGTTTTCATCTATATAGCGCAGCTTTTTACCCGAATCGGAACCGTACGCCAGCGTTCCTTTCGGGTGCGTTATCGTATTGGTTAAAAGGTCGGTCATAATATATGCCGTTTGCGGACTGATAATTTGTGATGCCTCTCCTTTTTCCTGTTGGGCAAGCCGTATTTCCCGTTCCGGATTTAATATAACCTTCCCGTTTCTGTCTTCAACGGAACGTACCGCCAAGGGAACAACTTCTTTACCTTGGTTGGCAAAGATTGCAAAAGCCCGCGCCATTTCCACCGGCTTAACCGAACACACACCCAGCCCTATCGGATACACCCGTTCAAGCTTGCGTTCCGCAAATTCTTCTTGTTTTAAACCGAGCAAAGCCGCCGCTTGATTGATTGCAGCATCAAACCCGATATCGCGTAATATTATCAAGGACGGAACGTTCATAGATCTTGTCAGTGCATACCAAAGCTGTACCGAACCGTACCATTCTCCCTTATTATTTTGAGGAATATATAAGCTGCCGTCTTCTTTTCTAAATATAGTCGGTACATCATATATAACGCTTGTAGGCGTGAATTTTTTCGAATCTATCGCTGCAGTATAATACAGCGGTTTAAAAGAGCTTCCCGGCTGTAATTTTGCCTGTACGGCCCGTATAAACTGATTGTCTTGCCCGTATTCGCTTCCGCCGACCATAGCGGTAATATAACCCGTTGCATTTTCAAGAGCAATCATCGTTCCTTCTATTTTATTTTTTTTGCGTGTTTCGCTCGTTTGCGCGGTTGCCCTGTTTACAACATCTATTTTTAATTGTTCAATACCGAACATAAGCGATAAAACGTCAAGGGTCGGATTTACGGTATTTTTAAAAGCGGACATGGTAATCACTTCATTGCGCTGTTCCGAAATTTTAAGTTGCGGTATATCGAACACCAAAGCTAAAAGTTCGGTCATAGGAATATAGGTTGAAGAAGCACTCGATTTCCTGACATTTTTTGTTTCATTGTATGATTTGTTTGCCCATGTGATATAGCGCTGCATTATATTTTGTGCCGCAAGCTGGTGCTTCATATTCATTGTCGTGTGAACTGTATATCCCCCTGTATATACGTCCATTTTACCGTACATCATTTTTTCAAGTTCTTTTCGCACAAATTCGCTGAACCATGGTGCCTTGTCTTCACGCATAAAATATGCGGACGAACTTATACGTGTGTAATCGAAATGCAGCCAAAAATCGTCAAAACTTTGATCGGCCTCTTCTTTTGTTAAAAAACCGGCCCGTGTCATTTCATTTAAAACATATGATTGACGTTCCATTGCGCGATTCGGATATTCAAAAGGATTATAGTGTCCCGGATTCGAAAGCTGAATTACTAAAATCGCCGCTTCGGCAGGCGTTATTTCACGGGCGCTGTGTCCGAAATAGTATTTTGAAGCGGCGTTTACGCCGTAAGTACCGCCGCCCAAATATACCTTATTCAAATACAGTTCCAAAATCTCCTGTTTTGAATAGCGCCTTTCCATTTGAATTGCCCACCACAACTCTTTTATTTTCCGCGTTACGGATATTTCCGTGCGGTCAAGATAGAGGGTGCCGGCTATTTGTTGGGTTAGGGTACTGCCTCCGCCCAAAGAACGGCGCATAAGCTGACCGATAACGGCACGTGTAATCGCTTTTATACTAAAACCTGCATGCTTAAAAAAGACATTGTCTTCGCGGGTTATCAAAGCATCTATTAAATGCTGGGGTAATTCCGCCAAAGTGATAATTTCCCGTTTTTCATCCGAAGCGAATTCGGTAATAAGTTCCCCGTTTATATCCAACAGTTTTGTCGGCAACGCATTGGCAAATTCGGTAAAATGCTCATTGTTTTTTATATTTACAGTCATTCCGAGCAGTGTGCCTAATAGGATTCCGAGTAAAACGGGAAAAAGCACAGCAGCCGAACATAAAAGGACGATTTTTGTTTTAGTTTTTTGCATACATATACTAGAGTAGTAAAGAGGCGGGTTTTTGTCAAGGCAATCGAAAATAAAAAAGGCCGGCTTTCGCGCCGGCCATGCCATCAAGGCAATCGAGCGAACAATGGGTGGGAGGGGATTTGTTCACCCGACATTTATAATATCGGCGCTAATCGGCAAATCTTTAATATTATTCTTCCGATATGGTTACGTCAAAGGCAACCGATATATTATAGGAGCGTCCGTTTTCGGCTTCCAATACGCGCACCACTTCATAATCGCCGAGTGAAAACCGCAACTGATGTGTGCCGGCTTCAATAGGTATGGGCTTTGAAAAATCTTTAATTTCGGTATTGTTCATAAAAAAACGGGTATTTTGAGGGGCCGAAACATGAAGAAGGGGAATAATATCCTGAAGCCGGATTACCAACGATGAAGTTTTTGCCTGTTCTATCGAAAAACTCCGCACTTCATTGCGGTAGTGGTCCGACACAATATTGAGCCGGTGCATTCCCGTATCCAAAAACAGCGTTTTTTGAGGAAAATCTATTTGCCGTTCATCGATAAAAACCAAAAATTTTTGTTGTTCATTTTCTTTTTGCGCTTCGGGATATAGAATTTTAAGGTCCAATAATCCCCGATCTATGAGAACAGGCTTGATAGTAACGGAAAACACGGAATCGAAAAGTTCGCGCGGAACTCCTTTCATTACCAATTGCAGCCTAAAAAAAAGCGTTTTTACCGGCTTTGAAAATAAGGACGGCATGATAATGGTGTACGGATTTTTTTGCATTGTATGATTTTTTATAAGAGGAATGCGGATATTGCAACTAAGCCGGCCGGGAAAGGTGTCTATGCTTAAACGTTGTCCCGAATAGTCGATAATATCCGCAGCCGGCCGGGGACTTATATCCGTATACAGTGCATATGCGATTGCATCCCGATATTCGGCCGCTATGGCGGGAATCTTTATTTCAAGCTCTATGCCCTGTAAAAAAAGACTGTTTTCCGGTAAATTCAAAACAAGGGCGTCATTTATACCCAATTCGGCATGAGCGGATTTTGTTTTTTCCGTTACAGTTTTAAGGATAGTTTTATGCACTCTAAACGATTCGGAAAATCCGTATAAACAAATGCCCATTAAGAAAAATATTGCTGCAATCCGTTTTTTCTTCATATCGTTTTTCAGATCCTCAAAAAATCAATATTCCCGCAAAAACTTTTTTATCAAAGATGAGGGATCTTTAGCTTTACCTCCAACCTGTATTTCAAAGTGCAAATGAGGACCTGTAGACAACCCGCTGTTACCTACCGTTCCTATTTGTTTTCCTTTTATAACCGGCTGTCCCTTTTTCGTAAGAATTGTTTGTAAATGAGCGTAAAGACTTTGGGTATTGTTATCATGCTGCAAAATAATGTAATTACCGTAACGCTCATCGGTACCGGTAAAGGCCGTGATACCCGATTTACACGCAAAAACGGGTGTTCCTTCGTCGGCCGCAATATCTATACCGCTATGAAAACTCTTACGGCCCGTAATAGGGCTTATGCGTATGCCGAAAGAAGATGAAATAACCCCCGTTGCCAAAGGCGAAGTCATATTCGAATCGGCAAAAAAAAAGCGTTCCGTCGGATTCAGCCGTGCATCGGGAATAAATGCATATTCGGAATTCCCGACAGTATAAACCGAAAACCCTTCTTCATTAGGATAGCGTGTTTTTAAAATAAACTCAAGCGGTGAAAGCGGCTTTTTCGGAATAAATAAACCGGAACATGTTGAAAGGTATAAAACTTTATTTTCCAGCGGCGAATCTATAAAACTTATATTATTGACAAGCGCAATCGTTTCATAGGGAATATTACATCTTGCCGCTATGTTTAAAAGATCTTCGCCGTTTTTCACCTTGTATATATAGAAAGAAGTATATGCATCGCCGCCTTTGGCACGTATACGGTAATTGGCTTCCACTTCTTGAATGTATTGCTGAAACAAAGGATCCGATACATGAAGTTTTTGTATTTCGGGATACGGCGTATGGGGCGATGAGGCCGCTTGTGCTGCGGTACAAAACCAAAATAAAATGATATAAAATAAATCAGTCTTTTTCATGCTTTTTTCGTGACCGTATTTTTGCGGCAAAAAAAATGCTTATAAAAAGAGCGAAAAAAATAAGAACCGTTATCGAAAACATATTGGGTTTTTGTACCGCAAAAAGCCACAGAGGATATACAAAAATACATGCGAATATAAAACATACCGCCGCTACAAGCATCAATTTTACAAAAAAAAGGGCTGCAGTACGAATTTTACGTAAGATACGGTTTTTCATCCGTTAAATCATATCACAAAAAAATAAAAAAAAATAGAGCATTTTTGCATTTTCCGGAAATTAAAAAACCGAAAAAAAAAGGTTTACCGGTAAAACCGATAAACCTTTATGCCGTAAAAAGCACGTAAAAAAACGCTTTTTTCGGTTTTTTACATGTAGTGTGTGTTTTACTTAAATATGCGAAACCGAATTTCAGTTTTTTCAGTTATCTTGCAGTATTGCTTCCGTCGGGCAAACACTTGCACAAGAACCGCAGTCTATACATGTTGAAGCAGCAATTACACGTGCAGCTTCCGCTTCGGATATTGCATTAACAGGGCATTCTCCTTCGCAAGCTCCGCAGTTTACACATGCATCGGTGATTTTGTATGCCATAAATAACCTCCCTATAAGAAGTGTGATAAATTATCATAACATCAAAAAGTCTGTTAGCACAAGTTAACACTGTTTTTTTTTACATTGTTTTTATAAAATTTGTCTTTGCGGTTTAATTTTTTTATTGTCCGATTGCAAAAATACGGTATTATCGGGTAATATGACATTGTATATTTATGCTTATATTCAATGCACAATCCGTTGTCGGAAAGCAATTATTACAGGGCGAACTGCCTTCCGATAAAACCTTGTTTACCGATACTCTGCGTATGGCATGGCCGACTATGCTTGAATCTTTTTTAACCGCTCTTATTTCATTGGCCGATACGATTATGGTAGGCGCTTTAGGCTCCTACGCCATTGCCGCAGTCGGATTGACTGCACAGCCGCGTTTTTTATGTTTGACGATATTTTTTTCAATATCCACTGCGGTCAGTGCGCTGACTGCACGGCGTACGGGAGCCGGCAACAGGGACGAAGCAAACCGAACCCTGATTCAAGCATTGGCCATTACCTTTATTTTGGCCTTATGCATCGGTTCGGCGGCTTATGTTTGTGCGGATCCGATACTGCGTTTTGCGGGAAGTCAAACCGATACACATTCACATTCAATTATATATTTTCGTATTATTATTGCATCCCTCGTTTTACAAGCCTTTACCCTTGTCGTCAATGCGGCGCAAAGAGGGGCCGGTAATACAAAAATCGCTATGAAAACGAATTTGGTTTCAAATGCGATAAATATTATATTTAATTTTTTACTTATCGAAGGACGCTTCGGTTTTCCCGCTTTAGGTGTACGGGGGGCGGCAATCGCTTCGGTACTTGGATTCGCTGCGGCTTTTATACTTTCTACAGCTTCCGTCTTAAAACCCGACGGGTATCTTTTTTTGTTTTATCGAAATAACAAGCTTCGCTTTGACACCCGTATTTTAGCCGGACTGTATAAGGTCGGTTCGGGAGCTTTACTGGAACAAATCTTTTTACGTGTGGGCTTTTTTTTATACGCAATTGTCGTAGCGAATTTGGGAACGGCCGCTTTTGCCGCCCATCAAATAGGTATGATCGTTATCAGCATATCTTTTGCCGTAGGCGACGGTTTGTCGCTTGCGGGTATCACGCTGGTCGGACAAAGTTTGGGTAAAAAGCGTCCCGACCTTGCAAAAATATACGGTGTGTTTTGTCAGCGTATGGGATTGGTATGTTCGCTTACGATAGCCCTTGTGTACAGTACTTTCGGACGTAACATATACAGCCTTTTTTCATCGGATACGATTATTTTAAATTACGGCAGCATTATTATGAAAATAGTCGCCTTTATCGTTATTTTTCAAGTGGGGCAGGTTATCGGTTTCGGATGTTTACGCGGTGCAGGCGACACACGGTATACCGCAGTGGTTTCACTTATAAGCGTTGCAATAATCCGCCCGTTTTCCGGCTGGCTTTTTGTATATCCGTTTAACTGGGGGCTTACGGGAGCATGGCTGGGGCTTTTGCTCGATCAATTTGTACGATTTACACTTACATGGGTGCGTTTTAAAAAAGGCAAATGGCAGACAATAGAAATATAAAGCCGTCCGAAAATGTATAAAAGCGGCCGCACTGTATGTGCGGCCGCGCGCTTTTTTTACTGCGGTGCGGTATCGGACGGCGCAGCGTTGTTATTTTTTGCCGGCTTGTACAAGGGTTACGGCCGAAGTGGTTACAATGTCGTCAACGGAACAGCCGCGCGACAAATCGCTGATAGGAGAAGCAAAGCCCTGCAAAATCGGACCGAACGCATCGGCGCCCGCCAAGCGCTGCACCAGTTTGTAACCGATATTGCCCGCTCCCAAGTCGGGGAAAATAAGAGTATTAACTTTGCCGGTAATGGGGCTTCCGGGCGCTTTTTTTTCGGTAACCGAAGGGATAAGCGCGGCGTCGGCTTGAATTTCACCGTCCAGACAGAGGGAAGGCGCTTTTTCTTTTGCAATGCGTACGGCTTCCTGTACGCGAAGAACATTTTCGTCTTTGCCGCCGGAGCCCTTGGTGCTGAACGACATCATCGCAACAACAGGTTCTACACCGAGCATGGTTTTACAGGATTCCGCTGCGGCGATTGCAATATCGGCCAGTTGCTCCGAAGTGGGCAGGGGAATAACGGCACAGTCGGAAAAAATCATAATGCCGTCGGCGCCCCATTTGGGATTGTGCGTATCCATAACAAAGCATGAAGACGCCGTTTTCATACCCGGTGCGGTTCCGATAATCGTCAAGCCTGCACGAAGTACGTCGGCGGTTGCCGCAAGGGCGCCGGCTACAATGGCGTCGGCTTTGTTTTTGCGTACCATCATTGCGCCGAAACGCACATTATTTTTCATATCTATAGCGGCCTGTTCGCTTGTCATGCCTTTTTTGGCGCGAAGTTCACAATAAGTCGCCGCAAAGTCCGCATGCCATTCGGAGGTTTCGGGGTCGATAATATCGATACCGGCAAGCGATACACCCTTTGCGTCGGCGGCTTTTTTTATGTCGGATTCGTTCCCGAGCAGGGTAACGGATTTAGCCAGTTTTTCTTTTATAATTTGAGCGGCAGCCGCAATCGTGCGCTCTTCGGTGCCTTCCGGCAGCACAAGTCTGTTTTGCAGCTCGGCGGCCTTTTTTTTCATTTCATTTACAAAATCCATAATAACATCCTTTTATGTGCGGTATTTTTCCATATAATAATACCGGATTGCAATTTGTGCAAGCCGTACGAGCTGCAAAATTTGTTCGGCCGCTTTCCGGCACTTTTTTATAAAGATTTATTTTTTTATCATCGTTCCTGAAATGCCGAGTACGTTGTTTTTCAGTGTGAACTGCAATGTACCTTCATAACGGTAAGCGGCTTCCGGATTGAAAGTGTCGTTTTCAAGTTTAACTTTGTCCCAATCCAAATCGGCCATGTTTGCCGCATTTCCGCCCGCTTTTACATATTCGGGTTTAAGAACAAAACCGTTTTCCGTTTTTTCGGCGATGTTTTTTGCACATTTTGAACCGGTTAAAAGGTCGAAGTTTCCTTTTTTATCGGTTTTTAATTCATATGCGTTTGCTTTACGGATAAAACGAACGGTAATCGCACCCGCTTTTTTTGTAACTTGCAAGGCATGGCTTTGGGTGAATTTCCAATCGGCGACCGCAAATAAAAACAAACCGCGTAAACCGCCGGGTATTGCGGCTTTTTTATCTGCGGCCGGTTCGGCATATCGAACGCTGTTAAAAGCCTTTGTAGAACCTTTTAAACTGGCACCCGATGCCGCATCGAACGAATCCTTTACTTCCGCCTTGTCGCCGGCTTTCCAGCTGAAAAAGTTCATAGCATAGTTTTCTTTTGCAATGTCCAGCTTCCAATCGATCTTAACATCATTGGCGGCGTCGGCACACAGGGGAGCGGCAATTAAAAGTATAAAAGCCGCTGTGAAAATAAATCCGAGTTTTTTCATATACAACTCCTTTAATAAAATATAAAATCCGGTTATTTTATTCCGGAATTTTTAAAATGCTTGCCTAAAATCTTCGAACCGATAAGAACACCGGTAAAACCGAAGACAAAGGTCGAAATAAGAATGATAACGCCTATACGGCCTGCACTTGCCGCAATCGACGCTTCGGCCTGTTCGGCGCTCATACCCATTTTGTCGATGCAAAAGTGCCTATAGTGGTCTACAAAAAACAGGATGGGAATAACCCCGCCGGATGCGCTTCCGGTACACATAAAACCGCTTGCGGCGGCTATTGTGTATTTATTTTTATACTTTCCCGTGAAGGCGACAATATCGCCGAGTGCCGCTCCGATAAACATACCGATGAGCCAGGGAAGATAACCCATGCCCAAAATTGCGACTATGAGAATCAATATACTTTGGCAAATAGTAAAGACACCGAATTTGGGGACTTTAATTGCCAAAAATAAATACACCGTACCGACAATCAAACCTGCAATGGCCGGAGAAAAAGCGTGTAACACCGGATTTATTGCCGCCGTCGTAAAACCGATGATAAAAAAAACGGCAATGTAGATGACGGCTATAATGCCTATTAAAACAAAATCTTTTGTTTTAAACCTGTTTGCCTTTTGCATAAAAAACTCCTTTTTATAAAGTTGAAAAACTATGTTCAAGCGTGCCGTCGTCGGCACCGAGCATTGAATCCCGTGTAATGCGTGTATTTTCCAATAAAACGATTCGGTTACATACGGTTGAAATGAATTCAAAATCGTGGGTAATGACGAGTACCGCCGATGTACGAGCGATTTCGCGTAAAAGAGAGCCCACTTTTTGCATATTGCCGTAATCGAGGCCGCTTGTAGGTTCATCGAGGATGGTAACCGGGCAGCCGCGTACATAGGTTGCGGCGATAATGAGGCGCTGTTTTTGTCCCATTGAAAGCGAAAAAGGATGGGCATCTTTACAGTCGTATAAATCGAGCTTTTTAAGCGCATCCGCAACTTTTTCTTTTATGTCCGGAATGCCGCCGCTGCCTATCAACAATTCGGAAAATACATCCGGGCCGAAAAGCTGGTATTCGACATCCTGCATAACAAAATTGGTTTGTTCAATGCGCTCTTTTTCCGAAACGATTTTTCCGTTTAACCGGATTGTTCCCGAATCGGGAACGTAAATGCCCGAAAGAATCTTTGCAAGGGTTGTTTTCCCCGCCCCGTTTTTTCCCGTCAAGGCGGTAATTTCATTTTTGCGTAAACTTAAATCGATGCCGTTAAGAATTTCGGTTCCGTCGTTAAATGAAAACGAAATATCCGAAAGACGGCACACTTCATCGCCGTTTTGTTCCGCACGTTTTTGCGCAAGGTCGTTCGTAGCGGCGGCCGCTTCGGCTGTCCGTTCGCAGGTTTTGCGGGCGGAGAAAAGCGGCTGTAACGGAAGAGTTCCGTCTTTAAAAAGATGTACACTGCGCAAACCGCGGGCGTTTAATTCAGCATTTTTCAGTGCCTTGAATTCCGCCGCACCGTATTCGGCGTCGATTTTTCCGTCTTTTATATATATCACCCTGTCGAACAAATCTTTTAGATAGTACAGGCGGTGTTCGGCTATGATGATTGTAAATCCCCTTTGTTTTAAAAGGGCGAGCACTTCGGACAAAATGCGTATAGAGTGAAAATCGAGATTGGAAGAAGGTTCGTCCAAAACAATGATGTTCGCCTGCAGGGTAAGGGCCGAAGCGATTGCAATTTTTTGTTTTTCGCCGTTCGATAAGTGTTCAAGTCTTTTAAATAACAGATTTTGCACTTGAAGCAGGGTACACACTTCGCTTATTCTGTCGATGATTTCGCTGCGAGCTGTGCCGTAATTTTCGCAGGCAAAGGCCAGTTCCGAAATAACGTCGTCGGTAAAAAATTGGCTTTTCGGCGATTGGAATACGGATCCCGCTTTGTGCGAGATTTTATCGATTGTCCAATCGCTTATATTTTGTCCGTGAATGTATACGCCGCCGGAAAATGTTCCTTCAAAAAAACGGGGAATAAGGCCGTTTATGCATTTGGTGAGGGTGGATTTTCCGCTTCCGCTTATTCCCGTAACCAATAAAAACTCGCCTTCGCAAATGCTGACAGAAGCGTTTTTTAAACGGGCCGTGTCGGTTGTGTCCTCAAGGGCTTCGGTTTTTTCATACGAAAAAAAAACGTTTTGCAGTTCTACGGCTTTTTTCATACGGCAAAACTCCGTATAAGATTGGTAATAACAAGGTCAAAGTTAAAAAGAACTGCCGCAGTTACAAGGCCCACAGAGCCGAGGGCGAACGCAGCGTCGAGTTTACCGAACTTTACGGCAAAAAGCTCGGTAGGCGCTTGAGCCGCTTCGGCTCCTTTTACCAAAGCTGCCGCACTCATATCTTCTGCGAGCGAAACGGCACGGAACAAAACGGGAACAAGGGCGTATTCGAGGCTTTGCATCGGATGCAAAAATGCGCTTTTTACACCCAAGCCTATACCGCGCATTTTCATTCCGGTTGAAATAATCGCCGTTTCTTTTTTTATCGTAGGTAAAAAGCGTATTGCAACGGCAAAGCCGAGCATAAAACCTTTGGGAAGATGCATTTTGTTTAGGGCGCTGACCAGATTTTTTGTATCCACTTTGTTAAAAATAACGACGGCAACCATCATAAACGGAACAAACTTATGAACTCCCATGGAAATAATAAACAGAGCGTTTTTGATCGCCGGACTTAAAAAAGCACCGTACGATTTTAAAAAAAAGGGGATTAAAACGGCTGCCGCAAACACAAGGGTATATTTCCACAGTCTGCGCTGCATTTTAAAAAGAATCATAATCACGGACGAAATGCAAAATACAAGCACATTCGCCGTAACGGAAGGCGATATAAGCATAACCATTGAGAATACCACATTCAAACCCACAAGTGTCCGCGGGTCCAATACGCTGCGTTTTTGTGAAGTATAGTCTGCAATTTTTATTTTAAGCCGATCTGCGGTTAAGCCCGTCAAATCTTCACAGCCGGAATCCGAAGCGGCGCCTTCTTTTTTAGTCATAACTAACATATTAACGTTACAAGGGGGCTGTGTCAATATAAGGAAAAAGGACTTTGAAAGCGCTGTACAGGAATGCATAAACATTTTTTCACATTTTCCCTCTAAAACTTGCTTTATGAGGAAAATCAAGTTATAATGTTTAAAAAGAAAACATCCTGTTTTCTTTTTAATGCGAGTTTTACGCGGGGCGTAAAACTCCTTACTTGTTGCTTTAGCATACATCCGTGTATGCGCCGGAAAGCGAGTGGGGGAAGGGTGGACCGGAGGGAACATCCTGTTTTCTTTTTAATGCGAGTTTTACGCGGGGCGTAAAACTCCTTACTTGTTGCTTTAGCATACATCCGTGTATGCGCCGGAAAGCGAGTGGGGAAGGGTGGACCGGAGGGAACATGGCATAAAACCGTGCTTCCTGTGCGGTTTTGAACTCCAGTTTTGAGCATAGCTCAAAACTGATTACTAACGGCTTTCCCGTGCATCCATGCACGGGATATAAAACAGGATGTTTTATGTGCGGTATTTTACCGTCCAAAACATCGTGGATAATCAGCTTTAGGTTCGCAATTCTGAAGAATTGCTCACACGTAAAGACAGTATTGGATATATAGCCTTTACCGCCGTCCGTGGCGGGCATAAAAACTCACATCCGTGTGAGTTTTTATGCTACGAGTTTTAGGCGGTGTACCACCGCCTAAAACGTCGGGGATGTACAGTTTTTATCGTACTTCCCACACATTGACAAATTTTTTTTGAAAAGTTATTATCAAAAAACATCCAATTTACTATAACTTAGGAGTTCAAAAGTGAAAAACGGTTTAAAAATTATGTCGGTACTGTTGTTAACTGCTTTTGCCGGTTGCAGCGGTACAAGTTCAAAGTATGATGTCATTGTTGTGGGGGCCGGCGGTGCGGGATTTTCCGCTGCAATTTCGGCTAAAGAGCACGGAGCAAAGGTTATTATGTTTGAAAAAATGGCCTTTGTAGGCGGCAATTCGGTTCGTTCAAAGGGAGGCATGAACGCCGCCGATACCGTTCCGCAAAAAAATGCGAATATTAGCGATAATGTGGAAAGCTTTATTGCCGATACGATGAAGGGCGGTAAAAATAAAAATAATCCCGATTTGGTACGGTTTTTGGCCGAAAATTCGGCGGCTACCGTGGATTGGCTGAGCGAAATGGGTGCCGACCTGTCCGAAGTGGCACGGGGTGCGGCTCAAAGTGCTCCGCGTATGCACCGTCCGAAAGGCGGAAAAAATGTCGGCGGCATGTTGATTGCAACCCTATCGGAACGCGCAAAAAAAGATAATATTAAAATAGAATTGAATACCGAAGTTGTCGAAATTATTATGAAAAACGGTGCGGCCGTCGGTGTAAAAACCCTGAGTGCCGACGGCAAAAAAGCCGATTATTTTGCAAAAAGCGTTATTATTGCAACCGGCGGTTTCGGTGCGAATGAAGCAATGTACACAAAGTATCGAAAGGATTTGGCCGGCTTTATTACGACAAATCATAAGGGCGCAACGGGTGACGGTATTATTATGGCCGAAAAAGTCGGGGCCGCGCTTGTGGATATGGATCAAATTCAAACAAATCCGACTGTCGAACAAACCACAGCCGAGGTTATATCCGAGTCCGTACGCGGCCTCGGTGCCGTTTTTGTCAATCAAAACGGCGTACGTTTTACAAACGAAATGCTTGCCCGCGACGTATTGTCCGCAAAGATTCTCGAACAGCCCGGAAAAGCCGCATATCTTATTTTTGCCGATGAAATACGTGCAAATATGGCGGCATTGGATAAAACCATCGAAAAGGGCATTGTAGCAAAGGGAGATACGGCGGAAGCGCTTGCCTCGCAAATCAATGTCGACGCAAAAACCTTTGCCGCGTCTTTACAAAAGTGGAATGCCGGCGCAAAGAACGCCAAGGATTCCGAGTTCGGCCGCACGGCAGGTTTTAAATTCCTTTTGGATAAGGGTCCTTTTTACGCGATAAAGGTCGGCCCGGGCGTACATCATACGATGGGCGGTATTAAAATCAATACCGACACTCAAGTTATCGATACGGCGGGAAATGTTATTAAGGGCTTGTATGCCGCAGGTGAAGTAACCGGGGGCGTACACGGTGCAAACAGGCTGGGCGGCAATGCGGTTACCGATATTACGGTGTTCGGCCGTCAAGCCGGCTTAAAAGCTGCCGAATACGCACAAAAAAAATAATCGGTAAGCAGTAAAGGCGTATAAAAGGCGGGCTGTACTTTTTTATATAGAAGCCCGCCTTGAAGATATATGAGGACTGCGTTTTGCAAAAGCAAGCACAAAATCAAATAAAGCGTACATACAAACCGGCGGTATATATTGTACCCTTTTAGGAATGCCGCGTTTTAACGCTTTGATTACCGATTTGGGACTTAAGGAGAAATCTGCGCCGAAAGAATCTAAAATTGTATATTCTCATAATTGTTATCACTGATAACAATTGTGCCGTCCGGCATCATATACACAACTTCATTTAAATACCCTTTGTTATGTAATTTTATTTTATAATTAAAATAAATAATAAACTTCTTATTATTCTCATCTATAGGATGAATTTCGAAATTTTTAAAAATCATTTGTTTCGGATATAATTTATGAATTTCTTTTAAATAAATATCTGCAAGCTCTTTTAATCTTTTTTCTTTTATATAATTTTTCAAATATTTTTTTTTGAAAAAACTATATTGCACATCAATAAGTTCTCGACCGACTTTCCAAGTACAAATACAAGCTGCATAGGAATTTATTGATTCAGAACTGCCAATAAATAAAAGATTATTTCTTGAATAATTCGGCTGATAAATTTGAATTCGACGGCTATCGGTTTCTATAAGTCTTTCTTTATATTTATTTGAAACATAATCGTCTGTAAATAAAGAATTTAAAAAAAGATTCATATTATTATCAAGTGTAAAAGTTTTACCGTCCTGTTTTTTTATTACTCTACCGGTCATAAAAAAGACTTCTGTTTCGTTGTTATCATAGGCAATAGACACTTCATAGTCTAACGATACTTTTATATATTTTTCGTGCTTTGAGATTTTAATTCTATCAAAAAACTCTTTTTTTTGGCTTTCATTTAATTTGATTGTTATATTTTCTTGCCGTCCATTAAAATCCCGTTTTGTAATAATCACATCCTTTATAGTTTCTATTTTACTCAATTCACAATATTTTATTGATTTTTGTGCATAAATTTGAAAGAAGAGTGATAATAATAAAAAAGAAACTATAAAAAATAATTTTTTCATTCTTTCTCCAAGCGCTCCGGAGCTCTGTCAACCTAATATCTCTTCGACCCTTCTTTATTATATTATAAAAACAGTAATTTGTAATCTAAAGGAATGAGAGCTATACAATTAAAACCGAGAACAATTCCAAAAAAAATAGTCTGTTTTAAAGTTCTCTGTATTTTCACCTTTTCTCCGATTTAGAGGTTTCCTGCACCGTTCTCATAATATTGTTTTAAACCGCAGAGCGGCTTGACAGGATATGGGCTATGAACTTATGCTAGGCGGTTTTTTATCTATTATAAATTGAAATACATCCGGCAAAGCAAAATCATAGACATTGCTTATATCAATATTATAATATGATTTTACCTTATCTATGATTCCTTTTTTTATTCTTTTTTGCTTGTCAACATCAACATCACAATAAAAGTGCTCCAGATATGTTTCATCAGAATAAAATCCTTTGTAAAAATCCGTACCAAGAATTTTATCAAAAAATTCTACTGCAAAATTCTCATTTTCCAAAATTTTTTTATCTGATGCAAATTCTAATTCTTTTTTTTCCCATGGTTTTGGTACATATTCATTATTTTTTTTGTATAAATCGAAATTTTCACAAAGCTTTACAAATGCTTCTTTGAAATTTTTACCGTGTCCAACCATTCCGGTCCAAAAGAGAATTCGTACGCCAAATTTTATATTTTCTTGCTGTGCATTCTTATTTTTATAATAAAACACCGGATAATCAGATATTTTTAATGAATTTTGTTTTCTTTTATTTGCTAATGTAAGCGGAATTATTAAATTCTTTAAAATCATAGAATTATTTTATCCTTAATATTTATATTTTTATTTCAAGCGGGTGTTAGGTTGTTTCTTCAATCAAGTCAAAATATTTTGTCGGTGTAAAAATTAATGGTTTATCAATTTTTATATCTTCAAAATCTTTGTCTCCGGTAATCAAAATATCGGAATCAGATAAAATTGCAGATGCAAGAACAGGTAAATCTTTTGTGTCCCGAATTTTTGGATATTGATTTTCATCAATTTCCTGCGGACTTTTAAATTCTTCAAAACTAATTCCATCAAAAAAAACACTCAACAGTTCTTTTTTCAACGGAAATTTCTTTTCAAAAACCTCTTCGCATTCTTCCCTTGTGTATGAAGAAATTATCACCGTATGCTTTGCAAGCAAATGGGAAAAAACTCTAGCCGTTTTACCATTAGGAAAAAGTATCGCAGAAATAACGATATTTGTATCTACAAAAACTCTCAACGTGCTTTCCGTAATTCCTTGATATAATTAATAACATCATCTTCTGTTTGAAAGTCTGCTTTTTTTGCTTCTCCTTGCATTTGAGCTTGAATATTTGATAAAGTTATTTGAGAAGCGTTTGTAATATAAATTTTTCCTCTACTTTCTTCAAAAAAAACTTTATCGCCGGTTTTTAATCCAAGCAGATTTCTTATCGTAAGCGGAATTGTAATCTGACCTTTTGAAGTTACTTTTGCAAGTTCCATAAAACACCTCCTTACTTTCCTTACTTATACTATGCCGCAATTAGGTACTTGCTGTCAATAAGTTTTATTAAATATTTTCTATATTTTTTAATTGGAAAAACATAAGTCCTATTTAAGTTTACATCTGTTATCTCTATAATTTTTCGTAACATTGCATATTTTGTTGCTTTATATTATTTATATTAATCGTAAAGACTTTTGCATATGTTATGTTATTTTTATGTATTAGTTACTAACAATATACAAAAGTCAATATTCATATCTGCTAAATTATGTGCATGCACGCATAAATCTATCAATAACTTGAGAAAATTTTTGATAACTTCTCAAATTATTAAAAGCGGTATTATATGAGGCTCGGCTATTTTTGTAAAATTGTTTTGCGCTAAAAGGATTTTTGCTTCCAATGTCAAGATATACAGCTTTCCGTGTATTATTTGTTTCATTTTCTCTTATTTTTTCCAATGAATCTACATCTTTTCTCATTTTAACATCTTCGTATCTTGGTCAAAGCTTCTCAAATATCATTTTCTGCATTCCACTTAATAATATTAGCGGTTAGCTTGTCAACCTAACTTCCGCTTAACCTGCATTTGCGGCTCCTCCGCAATGTCGGCTTTGAAGCGGGTGTTAGGCGTTATTTTCATAATAGCGAGACAATTTTGAAATTATAATATCTTCAAAATTTCTTCTGCCGTCAATAATTGTATGTATTACTACTTTATCTCCTGAAATTTCGTATACAATTCTATAATATCCTTGAATCAATTCCCTATATTGCGAAATACCTTGTTTTTCAAGCTCGGGAACAATTCTGCCGCTCTTAGGATATTTCTGCAAGGACATAATATTTTTTTCAAATTCGGAAATTACTTTTTCAATATAATTTCGGCTCACCGAAAAATAGTACTCTACTATTTCATTTAAATCGTCTTCTGCAAACCGGGAAACAATAATTTCTTTAATTTTCAAGGTTATATTTTCCTCTTAAATTTGCAAAAACTTCTGAAGCGGGCTTAACATTTCCGGCTTTTATATCTTTTTCGGATAACTGAATTATCTTTAAAAAAGTGAAAGCATTTTTCATTTCCTGATAAGATTCAACATCAATCAACACGGCTCGTGATTCTCCGTTTTGTGTTATGATGAGAGGCTCTTTTCTTTCATTTACAAAATTCATCATATCGGCAGCATTCGCCTTTATGTAGGAAATAGGTTTTATACATTCGTGTACATTGGGAATCATACGCGCCTCCTGTCTTTTTATAATACTATATTCAGACTGAATATGCAACTGACTTCTACTGAACTTGACACACCGTATTATTACCTGTTTTACTATCAGCCGATTTTACGACATAAGAAAAAGTATGTGCCGCTTTGTGCCGGACGACAGACGGATGTTCCGCCTCCCATTAAACAAACGCACAGCATCCGTATAACATCCGCTTCAACCTAACATTCGCTTGACCTGCATTTGCGGCTCCTCCGCAATGTCAGCTTTGAAGCGAGTGTTAGAAGGTTTTTTAATTCCATATATTTGCAGTTTTCGTATCAAAAATATTAACCTTACATTTGAATTTATGCTCAATTTGTTCAATATGTTTTCTATCATCATCAGAATAAACACCAATATAAACACTTCTTAAACAATTTTTTTTATCTTGTTTTGCTGCAAGATTTATAGCTCTAATGATGTGTTCATCATATTCGCCAAAATTGAAACCAAATGTTACAAGTGAACCTTTGATAGTAGATAATTTATCATAACAGAATGACAAATAGTGATTATGCAGTATATGGTTTAATTTTTCGTCACCGTTACCGGCTGTAACAAATATTGGATAATTTCCTTTTTCTATTCTCTCCTTTATTTTATCAAGAATGTATTTCCCATCATATTCCTCCTTGATAATATCAATTCCAGTATCAAAAATTGGTAAAGCTCCATGTAGGTAAAATATATTTTGAATATCTTTATGTTTCCCCCAACGGAGTTCTGAATATTCACGATCGTCCTCAGGTATATACTCGTCATCATCATTTTCAAGATCACGACCAAAACCATCAATACAATTTTGAATATCATTACGCATCAATACCCAGTAAAGAAGTATATCATAGTTAGTTGTAAAAATACTTTCATTAGTCCCCAAATAATCACTAAGAAATTTTGCACATGCAGTACTTTTATCTTCTGGAATAGAAAATACATATTCAGGATGAAGTTCTTTAACAGCGGAAATTAACGATTCTTTTAATAAGTTAATAGATTTATCTATTCTTTGTAAACCTTGAGATTTAGAATCAAACACTGAAATTATTTTTTTACTCATATTAAGCTGTTGCATAATTTGTTCAAAATTGCTTGTATTAACAATCTCAAAAAGCTTTATAAGCAAAGGATCATTGCTTTTCTTAATAAAATCACTCAATGCATTATAGGAAAATATTTTTGGATCATATGCAATGCTAAATCCATTTCCCATAAGCAAGTGCTTCTCTCTTTTTGCTTTTTTCAAGTGCTCAAGGGCTTGTTGGTAAGTTTGTAACTCCATTTCTATCTCCTTTTATTATGCGCCGCATCTGCGGCATCCTTCTAACTTCTCGCTTAACCTGCATTTGTGTCTTTGCCTGAAGCGAAGAGTTAAGGCAAAGTTGGCGCGAAAGTTGCATAAATGAGGGAGCTGCCAGCAGCGACCGATTCCAGCAACTTTCGTGACAAAACAAATGTCAGCTTTGAAGCGAGTGTTAGACGAATTCCATTTTTGATAATTTCCGCAATTTCATATATGGCCAATTTAATTTACTTTTAACCAATCCGTATTTTTGTTTTTGCACATTGTCTAATAAATTTTTATCTCGATTTGCCCACTCAACTGCAATACGAGATTCAGAGATTGCATCATTCTTGTATCCCAGTTCATTTAACAATAATGCATTAAATCCATGATACCTGTATTCATCTATTGGAAAAGGTGTTTCTTTATGCATTTTTTTCATAATATCGATGCTTTTTTGGTATTCATTTTTTTGTTTAGTTCTTAATACTAATTCAGCTAGCCAATAAATATTTTCAGTCTGTACACATGGCTTCTTTCTTCTCCATTCGATTGATTCAAATGCTTTTTCTAATGCTAAAGAGTATTCTTTTAGAGCGTAAAAAGCTTTGCTTTCATACAAACAATACTCTTGCTCCCAAAATTCATCTATTTTTATATTACGCGAATATTTTATGAGTTTTAATGTTATAGATGGATATTTAGCCAGAAGATAGAATGCCTGAATTTTTATGTATTGTGTTTTTTGAGAACGTGCTTTATTGAGTTTATCCATAAAACATTTTTCTACTTCATCATTCCATATTTCATTTCGATACCAATTTTCATCTGTCATTTATTTCCTCCGTGCCGTAAGGCATCGGTCTAACACCCTTTCGACCCTTCCTCACTATATCACGGAGAACGGCAATTTTCAATCTAAACTGCTTTAAAACAAAATAGCAAACCTTTCTACCATAATATATAGTAGGTAGAACAACAACAGGCAGATTAGGCTATCTTCATTAGACGGACTAAAATTCAAGACCGCTTTTTGCCGATTTCCGCCTATGCTGATTATATTGAATTGCCGAGTTTTAAGGCTGCCCCGATTGAATTTGAGCTTTTTATCGAAATTTGTCTTAATGTTATTACTAATCTTCTCAATATAATATTTGCAGCTTTTCTGCTGTCTATATGTGAAAGCGGGGGTTAGAAAGCCTCTTCTTTAAATGGATTTATTACCATTACGCCACGATATGTCTGTTCCGGATTTAAATCTTCAGAAATAATAAACTTACATTTTGCTTTCTCAGCAGCAGCTACTATCAATGAATCCCAAAATGATAATTGCAAAATTATACTAATATCTATTGCCTGTTCTATCAACTCTAAATCATTTTGAACAATTTCAATATTGCAAAAATTATGTATAATATTTTTAACAATTATTCGATCTGCTTTCAATTTTGTTGTTGCAGCTACATAGAATTCTTTTAGTACTTGTGTTGATATTACCGGCTGATGTAAATCTACAATTTTCTCTATTATTTTCCGAGCTTGAGCCTGCTTATATGAATCTTTTGAGTCAAGTGTATAAACAAGTATATTTGTATCAATAAATATTTTAGACACGATATAATTCTTCCCTTGTCCATTTTTCATCGCCTGAGGTTACATTTAATGTATCCATAAGTGAAAAAGTATCATGAAGCCAGTAATCTTTGTCGGTCACAACCGTTTGTTCAATAAGTTTTCTTACAAGAAAATTAAAGGAGATATTATGCTTTCTCGCATATTCCCGCCCCGCCTGTAAAACAGTTTCATCAATTGACAGCGTTATATTTTTCATAAATGCTCCTTATACACACAGTATAAGTGCGCACATTTATAAAGTCAAGAGAAAATAGCTTTTTTAAAAACTATGCTTTTAATACTTTTAACCATCTATTACCAAAATTTAAAATTTTTTCATAATTCAGCAATAATGAAAGTTCTTTGTTCATTTTTTGGAAGATTATCATATCCGGGAACAAATGCCCGTAGCCCATATGATGGTAAATTAGCATCTAGTATACGTGATACCATTTCAAAAATCATTTTTTTTGCACAAAAGATATTATCTATTTCCATCATTACCCCCTCCGGCTTTTCGACCGTACACATAACATTGTTCAACCCCCTTCCTCATTATATCATGAAAACCGTAATCGGCAACCTGAAATTCAAGACCGCTTTTTTGCCGATTTCCGCCTATGCTGATTATATTGAATTGCCGATTTTTAAGACTGCCCCGATTGAATTTGAGCCTTTTTTGAGCTATACTGAATGTATGTCTGCAAGCAATACATTGATTGTAAAAGGTGCGCGCGAGCACAACTTAAAAAATATAGATGTCGAGCTTCCGCGCGATAAGCTGGTTGTTATTTCCGGCTTGTCGGGTTCGGGAAAAAGCTCTTTAGCCTTCGACACCATCTTTGCCGAAGGGCAGAGGCGCTATGTGGAAAGTCTTTCGGCTTATGCGCGCCAGTTTTTGGGACGCATGGACAAGCCCGATATCGACTATATAGAAGGGCTGTCGCCTGCCATTTCGATCGAACAAAAAACCACCCACCGAAACCCGCGTTCCACCGTCGGAACGGTAACCGAAATTTACGACTATTACCGCCTCCTTTTTGCGCGCATAGGCGTACCCCACTGTCCGCTGTGCGGGCGCGAAATACGCGAGCAGTCCGTAGACCAAATTATAGATGCGATTACCGGCTGGGGGGAGGGAACCCGTATTCAGATTTTGGCTCCCGTTGTGCGCGGTAAAAAAGGCGAGCATCAAAAAATCATCGACGATGCAAAGGCCGCCGGTTTTGTTCGCGCCCGTATCGACGGCATTATGTGCAGCCTCGATGATCCGATAAAGCTTGATAAACAAAAAAAACATACGATAGAACTGGTTGTAGACCGCATTATACTCGGGCCGGATGTGCGCCGCCGCTTAGCCGATTCGGTTGAAACCGCCCTTACGAGCGCAAACGGTATTTTAATCGTTACGCGCCAAGTGCCTAAAACCGCAGCCGCCGCTGAAAAGTCGTCCGATGCCGCTGAAAAATCGGCGGCAGGGGAGGGAAGTGCGGCGCCTAACACCGAAACCGAACACTTTTTTTCGCAAAAAAACGCTTGTCCCGACTGTGCCGTGTCCTTCCCCGAAATGCAGCCGCGCCTTTTTTCGTTTAACAATCCCTTCGGCGCCTGCCCCGAATGTACGGGCTTGGGCGAAAAGATGGAATTCGATGCGGACTTGATTATTCCCGATAAGTCGCGCTCTTTTAACGAGGGCGGCATTATGTGCTATAATCCCGATTCGGCATGGAACCGCACCCGCTTTGAAGCCCTGGCCGCCTATGCCGGTTTTTCACTTGATGCGCCCTTGGAAAGCTTAACGAAAAAACAGTGGGATATTTTATTCAACGGCTCAAAGGATTCGATTCAGTTTGTCTACGAAAAACAGGACGGTTCGGGCTATTCCTCTTACGACCAAAGGTGGCAGGGCCTCTATGCCGATTTACGCCGCCGTTACCGCGAATCCTATTCGGAAGCGCAGCGGGCGAGCTTGGAAAAACTGATGGCTCACCGCGAGTGTCAAAGCTGTAAGGGAAGAAGGCTGAAACCCGAAGCCCTTGCGGTAACCGTCGGCGGCAAAAACATACACGAGCTTTGTTTGCTTTCCGTCGGCGATTCTTTAAAATTTTTTAATGCCTTAAAGCTTAGCGAAACCGAAAAGTTTATCGCTTCTCAGATAGAAAAGGAAATTAAAAACCGCCTTACCTTTTTAAAAAACGTCGGCCTCGACTATTTAACCCTCGACCGTCAAGCGGCGACCTTAAGCGGAGGCGAAGCCCAACGCATACGGCTTGCAACGCAAATCGGTTCGAGTTTGGTAGGCGTTTTATATATTTTGGACGAGCCTTCAATCGGGCTTCACCAGCGCGATAACCAAAAACTTATCGACACCCTCGTTTATCTTCGCGACTTGGGCAATACGCTGATTGTCGTCGAGCATGACGAACAAACCCTGCGCACCGCCGATTGGATTATCGATTTGGGGCCGGGAGCCGGTGTGCACGGGGGCTATGTCACCGCAGAGGGGCCGCCCGAAAAAGTCGCCCTGTGTAAAAAAAGCCTCACCGGGCAGTATTTGGCCGGAACGCTTACAATGGATATCCCCGAAAAGCGCAGGGAAGGCAATTCGCATATTCTTAAGCTTGAAGGGGTAAGCGAGCACAACTTAAAAAATATTTCAATAGAAATCCCTTTGGGAATGTTTACCTGCATTACGGGCGTTTCCGGTTCCGGAAAATCTACCCTGATAAGCGATGTGCTTTTTCCTCTTTTGTCGAATAAGCTTATGCGCACCTCCCTTTCCGTAGGCGCATATAAATCGGTGGACGGCTTAAAGCACATCGATAAAGTGATTCACATAGACCAAAGCCCCATAGGACGCACGCCGCGTTCAAACCCTGCAACCTATGTCGGCGTGTTTAACGGCATACGCGATTTATACGCATCCCTTCCCGAAGCAAAGGCAAAGGGCTATAAGCCCGGCCGCTTCAGTTTTAACGTCAAGGGCGGCCGCTGCGAAAACTGTCAGGGTGCCGGAACGATTACAATAGAGATGAACTTTTTATCCGACGTTTATATCACCTGCGATGTGTGCGGCGGAAAGCGCTTTAATAAAGAAACGCTTGAAGTGCGCTACAAGGGTAAAAATATAGCCGACGTTTTGGATATGACCATCGAAGAAGCCGCCGATTTTTTTGCCCACATTCCCCACGTCGCGCGCAAAATGCAAACCCTTTTGAGCGTCGGCTTGGGCTATATAAAACTGGGACAGTCCGCCCTTACCCTCAGCGGAGGAGAAGCCCAGCGCGTAAAACTTGCCAACGAGCTTTCCCGTCCGTCAACCGGAAAAACCCTGTACATACTCGACGAGCCGACAACCGGGCTTCACTTTGCCGACGTAAAACAGCTGATGGAAGTTATTCACTTGCTTGTCAATCAGGGCAACACCGTGGTGATGATTGAACACAATTTGGACGTGATTTTACAAGCCGACAATATTATCGACTTGGGGCCGGAAGGAGGCGAGGGCGGTGGCCGGGTTTTGGTAACGGGAAGGCCCGAAGAAGTTGCCTTGTGCGAAAAATCCTACACCGGATACTATATAAAAGAAATGCTTGAGCGCAAAAAAAAGAGTACTGCGCATACTGCGCAAAGACGAGGCTAAGGGTGCTATGAGGGGCTTTCGTTCGGCGGTTATTGCCGTTGCATTTTTGTTTTGTACCGCTTCCTTTGCACAGGAAAAAGGTACCGAAAAGGCGGAGTATCCGCAAAAGCGCGAGCCTTCGATTGTAACCATAGAACAAGCCCTTAAAACCTCATATACAAAAAATGAAAAGCAAAATACCGAAGTCGTTTCTTTTTCGGGTAATGTTATTATTTCCGTTGCCGCTGCCGAAAAAAAAACGATTATTCATGCCGACCTTATTACCTACAATCGTAGCCGCAATGTTTTGTATGCCTCCGGCAATGTTACCATGGAACAGTTCGAAGCCGGAAAACAAACAAAAGCTTTGCAAGCGGAATCCGTTTTATTCAATACCGTAACGCTTGAAGGCATTTTTTATGAAGGAAAGGTTGTACATCAGCAGCAGGAGTCGGTAAAGCTTCCTCAGGGGGCAAAACTGATTGTATCTTCGGATGTTTTTGCAAAAGACCGTTCCGATGTCGTTACCTTTAAAAATGCCGATCTTACTTTTTGCGACAGTGAAAATCCGCACTGGAAAATAAAGGCAAGCCGTATTTGGCTTTTACCCGGAAACGAGTTTGCCTTTGCAAATGCGCTTTTATATGTGGGCTCGGTTCCTCTCATGTACTTTCCCTTTTTTTATTATCCTAAAGACGAATTGTTTTTTAATCCTTCGTTCGGCTACCGGCCGCGCGAAGGTTATTTTGTGCAAACCACTACATACTTTATGGGACGTAAACAATTAAAAGAAGGAAGCGGCGGAGCAAAAGGCTTTAATTTTATGCAATCTTCTTCCCTTAAAGAACAAACGTTAAGCGGCTTGGTTTTGCGCAATTTGGATGCCGACGCTTCGGCCCCTGCTTATTTTTTTAAATTTATGGCCGATTATTACAGTACTTTGGGAGGAATGGTAGGTTTGGCCGGCGATTTTAAGCCGAACAATTTTTTTAGAAATTTGGCTTTTGATGTACGGCTGGGATTGTCAAATACGATATATCCCGTTCCCGGCTATACGCAATACGTTTCTTACAGTAAAGAAAAACAGCGGCATAACGATTTCGGCTTTTTTTTCGGTTTAAAACTTCCCTTCCGATATGCGGTATCTTTTAAAACCTCCATACAAAAAAATAATTTTTCTATGTCGATGGATTTACCCTCTTTTTCCGACCCCAAATTTGCACGGGATTTTTCGGATAGAAAAGAAAGTATGGATTGGATCGACTTTTTTTTACAAGGTGCGTTTTCGGGTGCGGGAAAAACAAGCGATGTTTCCGCTTCATCCCCTGCTTCTTCATCATCGTCGATTTCTTCTTATACATGGAATGTTTCAGGTTCATATGTGCCTTCCGTTGTATTGCTGCGCCCTTGGGTGGAAAGCTTTTCGCTTTCTTCTTTCGGTTCATCGGTACTTTTTTCTCAGCAAAAAACTCCCAAAGAAGAATTCAACAACTATGACGACTGGTATATCAACAGTCCTAACAGAGATTTTTTTTATCCGGTTCAAATAAAACCCCTTGCTTTTTCGGTAGGTGCATCGGGCACTCTTTTTACATGGCCGCCGAAAAAAAGCGACGCAGGCTCTTCCCGTACCCAAAGCCGGGAAAAAGATGAAAATAACGAGCGGATAAAAAACATTCAAAATCGTATGCGGATGCCGGAAATTCTGTCCGACAGTTCGGATACCCAAAACGATACCGATACCGAAGTGCGTGAAGTCGATACAAAAGACAGTGAAGCAAAGTCGGAAGATTTATTCGGTTTTCAAACCCTGCCGGATATAAGTATTTCAAAGCCCTCCGGAGCAAAAAAAGATGTATTATCGTACAAGCTTTCTTATACCTTCCGTCCCGATTTTTCTTCTCTTCTTACATACAGTCCGAAAAAAGTGACGGTCGGCGGCGAAACTTATTCTTATCCTGAATTTTTTCTACAAAGTCCGAAGACGTCCGAAATAGCTTTAAATGTACCTTTGGACATTAACAGCAGGCTTACATGGTATGACAGTTTACTTTCGGTATCGAATACGGTTGCTTTGCAATCGCGCTATCAAGCACATCCTATTATTTCGGATTTTTATGCACAAGCGGAACGCAACAGAATTATTCTAAGCGATTATTCGGCACGAAAAATCAATATTACAAATACAAACAGCGTAACGGTTAAGCCGCTTATTTTTTATCCTGTCGTTAAAGATTCCTCTGTCAGCTGGAATACGGGTACAAAACTTTTATACAGTACTTTTACCGGTACAATCGAAAAACCGGCGTGGGCGTATACGGGGCTTAAGTGGGACAGACACAGTATTACAAATCATAATTTGAATTTTACTCTTATTACAAGAGAATCGTCTTTTTCGCAAATTTTAAGCTTTCAAGCGAATCTGCCGCCCTTAGCGGATGCGTACACGGGAAAAGCGGAATTTATTTTTCCTGCCGGCAAAGCGTCCTTGGAAACCGGCTATAAAAAAGACGAATCGTTTGGAAGGACGCAATGGTATTTTTTGCCGTTTGTGCAAACTTCATCATGGACATTTTTTAAACAAAAGCGTGACGGTACGAATAATAAAAATAAATTGGATTTTATTCAAAGATTCGAATATAATATAAAAGAAAAACATCCGGAACGTTTTAATGCAGGAATTTCATGGCGCAGTATGCGTTTGTCGTATGAAATGCTTTACGGTTATTCTTATTCTTTGGATCCGACCAGCGGCTGGACAGCTTCACAGAATAAAAAATTCTTACCGTATATGTTAAGTTTTCAATCAAACGTATCGAATGCAGAATTCGAAAACAAAGCAAAGACAATCAGCCTAAAGCCGGCGTTTTCAGCCGTATGTGCGTGGAATATCGTAAAACCCACCGACAGTTATTTTACCTTTACGCCTTCGCTTACGTTTAAAATAAATAAGTTCTTTAATCTTACCTTTAGTACGGAAAGCCGCAATAAAGAATTGCTGCGTTATATGCAAAAGGCGATAGGCTTTCAGCCGGCCATTCCCGGTGAGCGCAATATTTTACTGGATTTACTTAATTCTTTTGCCTTTTGGGATGAACAAAAGCGTTCTTCTTCAGGATTTAAACTTAAACACATAAACATAAAACTGGAACACGATTTGCACGATTGGATGCTTTATTCCGAATTTAAAGTCGAACCGCGCATTTTAGAAGCGGGAGGCAAAAAAAGATACGACTATAAACCGTATTTTACTTTTTCGGTACAATGGAAGCCCATGCAGGGTGTAAAAACGGTAATACGCGACGAATACGGCGATTTTATATTAAATCCGGTAAAATAACGGCGGCCTGTGTGCCGGCTGAAAAAAAATGCAAGGAGGAAGCATAATGCAAAAAAAAGATAATATAACTTTAAGGGTGCCCGAGGGCATTGAATGCGATTGCGGAAAAGATGCCTTGTCCGCAATTATGACAAGAAAAAGTATCCGCCGCTATACGGAACAGTGCATACCCGATGCATATATTCAAACGCTTTTGTATACGGGTATGTGCGCTCCTTCGGCACACAATCTGCGCCCTTATTCCTTTGTTGTCATTAAAGATAAAGAAAAACTTAAAACAATTGCCGATAAAAGCACTTATGCAAAAATGGCGGCTTTTTGCGATGTGTGTATTGTCGTGTGCGGCGATACGGAGATACAAAAAGATAACGTCCGTCTGATAGAAGACTGTGCGGCTGTGACGCAAAATATTCTTTTGGCCGCCCATGCTTTGGGATTGGGGGCGGTATGGTGCGGTGCCGGAAAAACCTGCCCCTGGCACGATTTTTTACACAACCTTCTCGGGCTGCCTGAGTCCGTATCGGCGATGAGCCTCATTCCTCTGGGATTCCCCGATGAAGCCGGCCGCAGTTTTGAACGCTTTGAAAGCTCCAAAATTCATTATGAACGGTGGAGCGATTAAAGTAAGTGCCGGTTTGGAGGGGCATTAAGTCGGCCGATGCAGCCGTTTTCATCCCTTCATGGAACCGGCCGTTAAGCCCTTGATAAAATTCTTTTGCAATGCGATAAAGGCAATTATTATCGGAAGGCAGGTAAAGATAATTCCCGCAAATGCATAGCCGTATTCGGTTATGCGCGCTCCGAAAAACAGTTTTATTCCCACCATCAACGTGGGGGATCTCGCACTGTTTAATACGGAATTGCTTAACACATAATCGTTCCATATTCCTATTCCGCAGCGGATAAGACAGGCAGCGGTTACCGGCGAAAGCAGGGGAAGAAATATGTTATAATATAATTTTAATGTAGAGCATCCGTCTATATAAGCTGCATATTCGAGGTCAAGCGGCAGTCCCCTCATAAAACCGGTATACAAAAATATCGCAAAAGGCAAATTCCATGCGGTTTGGACAAGTATACAGGCCCATAATGTGTTATAAATTTTCAGTTTGACGGATTGTACGACCAACGGGATTATACATCCGATAAAGGGGACGACCATTAATGCAAGAAGGGCTACGTAAACGGCCGAAAATAACTTTCTTGGGATTCTTGCAATTGCAAAACCGGCCATAGAGCCGAACAGTACTATCAGCGTTTGTGATATGATGAATATCGCAGATGTGTTTTTTAAAGCCGATAGGTATTTCATTTTATCCAAGGCGTAAGCAAAATTCTTTAAAGTAAACATAGCTGCGTTGATTTTTAACGGAAATTTTACAATATCCAATCTTTGTTTAAACGCTCCGATAAAAAAATAATAAATGGGAATTAAAATCAGTATCGTAGCGATAACAAAAAACAATTCACCGAGAAAAAGCGGCAGTGTTTTTTTTATTTTTACGGAGATTGTACGGCTGTTCATCAAAACGTTTCCTCTCGTTTTCGTAAGTAAAAAAACTCTATTAGAGATATAAAGGTTATAATGACTACCAGCATTACGGACATTGCGGATCCGATACCGTATTCTCTGGCAAAAAAACCGAAAAAATATATTCTCTGAGTTAATAATCGTGTGGAAAAACCCGGCAAACCTTGAGAAATAATTAAAGGCAGTTCGTACATTTTAAATGCCGTAATACTTGTCGTTAAAACGTTTACGGTTATGGAAGGCGCCATCATCGGAATAATGATGTAAAATAATCTGTGCCTTTTTGTAGCTCCGTCTATATGTGCCGCTTCGAATAATTCAGAGGGAATGCTTTGAAGACCGGCTAAAAATATAACGATACACAGTCCCATAAGCGCCCAAACACTGGCTATAATTATTGCGATATTCGTTACACCGTAAGTTTCAAGCCAATTTATCGGCTTTAAGTTTAAATATTTTAAAACCGTATTAATAATGCCGCTGTTATAGTTGTACATAATATTCCATAATATACCGACTATGGTAGGACTCAATAAGCAGGGCAAAAACCACAGGGATCGTAAAAAGGGTCTGTTTATTACAAACTTCCCTTTACGGTCAAGGGCGAGGGCAACAAAAAAAGAAAGCGTTACGGTGAATACGGTAACTCCGATTGCGTATACAACCGTCCATACAAACATAGTAGCAAAACCTTCGGTTGACGGCAGTTTTACATAATTTTGTAATCCGACAAATTTCATCGTGCTGGATATTCCGTTCCATTCGTGAAAACTATAGTAAATTAAGTCAATCAAAGGAATTACGATAAAAATCGTACAAAGAAGCAGTGTCGGAAGCAAAAATAAAAATCCGGTTTTTGTTCGCTGTTTTTCAAAATTTAAAAGAGTCGTATGCGTGTGTTTCATATAGCATTTTTTTCGTGCTGTAAATAAATACGTCCGGCCGTATTGAATATTCAAAACGGCCGAGCGATTATACTACTTCACATGGCTTTCTTTTAACGTTTTGGACATTTTTGTTAAAGCATCTTCAGCCTTCATATTTCCGGCATACACATCTCTAAGCGCCGTGCAAGCCGTATCTGCAAACTGCGGTGTCCATAGATTGAAACCCATTGTCACATAATTTGCTTTGTTCATTTCAGGAACGATTTTTGCAATTTGTTCGGGTAATTTAATTAAATCGGGGGTTAAACTTTGCAAAACGGGCACTGTGCCCCGATAATTTTGATTCAATGCAAAATTTTCCGGTTTGAACAGCCATTCGAAAAAAATGTTTCTTGCTTCTATAACTTTTTGGTTTTTTTCTTTTTGTGCCGATAAACCGTATCCCGTTTCAGGCGAAACGGTAATCCATGATTTGCCGCTTGGGGCATTAAAGGGCGGCAATGCGCATACAATGTCTTGGTTTCCCGAAAAAATAGCTCCGGCCGTCCAGTTACCGGCTAACGCCATCGCCGCAGTACCGTCATTAAGAGCGGCTACAACATCGTCATCGATTAAACTTGCCGAACCTTTTAATAAAAACTGCGATACTTCAAATAGCATCTTTTGAATTTTCGGATATTTGGTAAAATCAAACGTACCGTTTAACATTTGTTTTTCATATGTACCGAAACCGATTTCATCTCCGCATGCGTTTGCGACAATACTTTCAAAAAGCATCCAGCAGGTGGTCGGATTTTTTCCGCCGACAACTAAGGGTGCCGCCTTTGTTTTATTTTTAATGTCGTTACAGCAGTCGACAAATTCGTTCCAATTGGCAGGAACTTTATTCCATCCGGCTTTTCGCAGCACATTCATGTTTATGTATAAGGTGCTGAATGCGGCTCCTTGAGTAAAACCGAACAGTATTCCCTTGTATGTAAATGCATCTTTATAACTTTCGGGAATATGCGCTGCCGCTTCAAACCGGCTTAAATCCGCTAAAAGACCTTCGTCTATCATATCTCTGGTCAGCGTGTTGTTATTTACTTGCAGTAAATCGGGTAAATCGTTGGCAGCCAATCGGGCACTGATAAAATCGTCGGTCAATTCGCCGACTCCCACAGCTTCAACGTTTATCCAAGGATAGGCGGCTTCAAATCTTTTTTCCAAAACTTCCCAGCCGTCAAGCCATTCTCCCATGCCTAAGGCAGCTTCAATGGTTACAACTTCTTTCGGAGATTCACTTTTGCCGTTCGCGTAGATGCAAACAATTGAAAGTAATACGGCTAATAAAATTGAAACTGTTTTTTTTGTTCCTGTTTTCATTGCTTTCCTCCTTCAATTAAGAGATCTGTGATATTCTTAAAGAAAAGTATAAGTCCATTATATTGAACTGTCAATCAAAATATGGTTGTTTCAATAATGAATTTTATTTTTTTTGATTATTTCAATCATATTTAATATGCGGTTTGTGCATGTTTGTTATTCTTCGGTTACATGTATTTTCAGCCCCTTGCTTTTGAGCGCACCGAGAATAGTGCGGTTGGGCTTTTTGCCGGTAATAAGTTCATCGATTTGATGTAATTCCGCATAAGAAATAAAAGATTTTTTTTCGAATTTTGAAGAAGCCGATAACACATAAGCGTGATCCGAACACGCAAGCACACAGGCGTTCAATCGGGATATTTCCATTTCATTTGACGTAAAGCCCATATCGAGCGATATGCCGTCGCAGCCGAAAAATGTTTTTGTAAAGTGGAAATCGCTTATATATCTTTCGGTTAAAGCTCCCGAAAAATCTCTGCGGTTCGGATTGTATACGCCGCCGGTAAGAATAACCTTGTATGACGGTGCTTCGGAAAGAATTTGAATGTTTGCCATGGAATTGGTGATAATATTTAAAGGAAGTAAATCTTCGTGCTTAATGCGCTCCGTTAAAGCTATAGCCATATATAAAAGGGTGGTGCCGCAGTCAAGGTAAACGGTGTCGCCCTTTTCTATAAGGGACGCCGCATATTTTCCGATACGTTTTTTTTCTTCGGTATCGACTTTTTCCAGTAAATCGAAATAATAGTGATTTTTGCGCGCGGCTAAACGTATGCCGCCGTAATCGCGTATAACTTTGCCCTGCATTTCAAGCGAAGAAAAAAACCTTCGTGCCGTAGCCTCGGAAATATCGAGCAGTTTTACCGCTTCTTGGGTTGTAACGCGGTTGGTTTGCCGGAGGTGTTCCATAAGCATTTGTTCGCGCCGTTCGTATTTACTGACGGAAGCGTTTTTTATGTTTTGCCGCATACTAAAACTATACGGCATTTTTTGCGTGAAGTCAATCAAAAAGTGTGTAAATAATGATTGACTTTTAAATAAAAAGCTTATTTTATATATTTTTTTCACTAAAATTGATTTATTCAAAAAAAATATGATTTATTCAATCATTTTTATTGACAGTAAAAGTCTTCACCCTTATAATTAAAATCAAAAGGAGGACATTGCGCCTATGGGCGATTATCTTTTAGGTATCGACATCGGAACGACCGGCGTAAAAGCTATGGTTTTTTCTCCGGACGGCAATTGTTTGGGGCGTTCGTATGCCGAATATCCGACTATGCGTCCTTCTTTACATGCCTGCGAGCAAAGCCCGAATGACTGGTGGAACGCTTTGGTAAAAACGGTACGCAGCGCATGCGATGTTCAAGGAACGGCTTCCGGTATTGCCGCCTTGTCGCTTTCAACGCAGGGCGGAACACTCGTTGCCCTTGACGGCTTTATGGAACCTATTGCACCCGCCCTCGTATGGAGCGATACCCGCTGTGCGGCGCAGCGTATGCAATATGAACGCTCATTCGGAAAAGAACGTATGTACCGCATGAGCGGCTGGCAGGCCGGCAACGGTCTTCCGGCATTCCAAATTAAGCGCTTAAAAGACGAACGGCCCGAGTTGTTTTGCAAAGCCGCAAAGTTTTTTTCGGTTGCCGATTATGTAACAATGCGGCTTACCGGTCAAGCGCTTATAGATTTTTCAAACGCAGGTATAAATCAACTGGCCGATATCGAACGGGAAGTTTATGATGCCGATATGCTTGAGTGGCTCGGAATAGGCGAAAAAAACTTGAGTACCCTTGTTCCGTCGGGACAAAACGTCGGCCGGTTAAAAAAAGATGCCGCCCGTGAACTCGGCTTGCCTGAAAACGTATGCGTCGTTAGCGGAGCGCATGACCAATATGCGGCTATGAGCGGTGCGGGGATTGTCCGCGAAGGAACCGCTCTTATAGGAACGGGAACCGCATGGGTTATTTGTGCGTTGTCGGATAAACCGCGTTTTGAAACGGGTTTTGCCCAATCGCGTTCGGCTGCCGGTTCACCGTGGGGTTTTCTTGCCTCGCTTTCGAACGGCGGTATATGTCTTTCGTGGCTTAAAGAAAATGTGCTTTCAGGACTTTCTTATAAAGAAATTGATAGCGAAGCCGAAGCGCGGCCCTGCGGAAGTTCGGGCTTGTGTTTTTATCCTCAAAGCGCATCGGGTGCTTCTTCGGCCGTCGAGTTTAGGGGTATGCATTTGGGACACGACCGCTTTGATATGGCGCAGGCTGTGATGGAAGGAGTATCCGTTCGATTGCTGCAGCTTTTCCGTTCGTTTAGCGGAGCCGGCGATATACGGGAGGTCGTGTTTTCAGGAGGCGCTGCGAACAGCCGTTTTTGGAGCCGCCTTACCTGTAATGTGTTGGGCTGTCCCTTGTCCGTTTCGTCAACGCCGGATCTTCCCGCTTTGGGAGCCGCCGTACTTGCCGGAGCAGGCTGCGGAATCTTCGCTTCCGTAGAAGAGGGCTGTAAAAAACTGCATCCCGAATACGATGTTTTGATTCCGGAAAAAGACAAAGAGCCGTTTGAAAAACTCTTGGAACAGTATGGAAAAATACAATAAAAGGAGTATTTATGAGTTTATTTGAAATAAAAGATGTAGACCGCCGCATATACGAAGAAGAGCTTAAAGATTTTCTTCCGGATAAAATGATAGACATTCATTGCCACGTATGGCTCTATCATCTTTCGAGTGTGGGAAAACCGAATCCGAAAGATCCCGTGCGTACCGTTATGTGGCCATATTTGATTGCAAAAGACAACAGTATTGAAGATTTGCAGGAAAGTTACCGCTTGTTTTTTCCCGGTAAACGGGTAACGCCCTTATTTTTTGCCAGTACAAAGCGCGATACGGCCGACGCCTGCAATACCTATTGCCGCGAATGTGTCGAAAAAACCGGGTATCCGGCACTCTATTATTCAATGCCCGAACAAAGCGCAGAAGAAGTCGAACGGAAAATTACCGAAGGGCATTTTTACGGCTTAAAATCGTATCTTGATCTTGCGCCCGAATATATTCCGCAAAACGAAATTCGCATATTCGACTTTTTCCCCAAACATCAGCTTAAAAAACTGAATGAAATGGGCGCGCTTATGATGCTTCATATTCCGCGTTCCGGACGATTAAAAGACCCGGTAAACATAGCGCAAATCCTTGAAATTAAGCGCGAGTTTCCCCGCATACGGCTTATGATAGCTCATATAGGCCGCGCTTATTGCAAAGACGATGTAGGCGATGCCTTCGAACGCCTTGCCGAAGCCGAGGATCTTATGTTCGAGTTTACCGCAAATACAAACGAACATGTTATGACCAAACTGCTTGAAGCCGTAGGCCCCAAGCGCGTAATGTTCGGAAGCGATTTGCCGGTACTTCGCATGAGAATGCACCGCATTGAAGAAAACGGTACCTATATAAATTTGGTGCCTCCGGGTTTGTACGGAGATCCGAGTTTGGATCCGCATTTACGGGAAGTTTCTCCTGCCGAAGGCGAAAAGCTGACATACTTTATGTATGAAGAAATCTTGGCTTTTAAAAAAGCGGCGCAAAACGTAGGACTTTCCGCCGACGACGTTGCACGTGTGTTTTACGGGAACGCCAAAGAATTGATAGACGGCGCTTCAACGGATATATACGGGGAAAAACATAAATGGGAATAGCAGAAGAAAAAGCCGTTTTGCGCTATGCGGATGAGCATAAAGAAGAACTGTTCGATTTGCTTTCCCGCTTGATCAAAATCAATACGGAAAATCACAGGACACACTGCAATGAAGCCGAAGGTCAGGAATATATACGAAAATGGTGCGAAGGCAGGGGATTCGAATATGAAATGTACTGTCCCGATTCCGTTTCCGGCATAAAAAATCATCCCGAATATCTTGCCGGCCGCGGAACGGATAAGCGGCCGAATATTACCTGTACATATAAAAAAGGGAAGGGCGTTATGCTTGCCGCCCATATGGATACCGTTTTAATCGGAGATACCGATTTATGGAGCGTCGATCCTCTCGGCGGTATAATAAAAGACGGAAAATTGTTCGGCCGCGGAGCAGGAGACGATAAATGCGGTATTGCCGTAAGTATGTTTGCGTTTCAAGCCCTTCAGGATTTGGGAATACAAATCGATAAACCTCTTGCCTTTACTTCGTATGTAGACGAAGAAGACGGCGGCGGCGACGGCGCTCTTGCAGCTTGTTTAAAATATCCTGCCGAAACCTATGTCAATTTGGACGGCGGAAATTACGAAATATGGACTGCCGGTTTGGGCGGCTGTGTGTATATGCTTAAAATTTCGCTTGAGTATCCGACCGATAATGCCGAAAAGGTGTTTGACGGTTTGTACATTGTAAAAGAAGGCTTAAAAGAATTCGCCGCCGCGCGCCGCCGTGAACTGCACGAAAATCCTTTATACCGCGGTACCGATATGGAAGGTTCGGCTTTCCGCTTTATCGGTATGCAGACGGGAAAGGGGCATGTGGGCGCGGGTTCCGGAGAGCTTTCTTTTGTCATATATACCGATAAAGAACAAAAAGAAGTCGAATCTCAGCTAAACGCCGCTCTTGAAAAAATACGCAGGGTTTTGGAAAAAAAAGACCTTCATTTGGCTGATTTTACACGAACATCCCGTTTTTTTAACTATGCACCGAGTAAAGATACTTACGGAGCCATCGCCGAACTTCACCGTGCGGCCGAACAGGTGTCGGGGAAAAAAGTGCGTCAAACCGGTGCCTGCCTTTCCGACCTTTCGGTGTTTTTGGCGGCGGGTTCCGAAAGCAGCTTTAATTTCGGCATATTCAGAGACTTTTCCGTGTACGGCGGCGCGCATCAAGCGGATGAATATGTGGAATGCGAACAATTGGTATGGGAAGCAAAGGCATTGCTTTTATTTATTGTCAGACATTGCCGCGCAAGTGGGCGGTCTTAAAAAACGGGGCGAATATAAAAACGGGAGCGGCATAAAACCCTGTCGTTTTTACACAGCCCGTAATATAAAAACTTAAGGAGAATGGAATGAGTAAAGAATTTTCATTTAAACCGGCCGATTTTTTACCTATGCATGATGCACAGGTGCTTGAAAAATGCCGGAATATCAAGCGCGACGATATGGAATATACGAACGAACACGGTTTTTCCGTAAAGGTTGTTCCCAATCCCACTTATTTGTTTATTGTCGATTGTTTTGAACGCATTAAAAAAAGCGATGAAGAAGATACACATTTGACGATGATTTTTCCCAACCAGTGGCCCGAAGCGTATAAAACCATCGCTTTTTTATGCAATCAGCATAATGTAAGCTGTAGGAATGTAGACGCTTTCGCTATGGACGAATGGGCCGACGAAGACGGAAACGTCGCCCCTCTTACATACGGAGCGGGACTCGGTTATTCTTTTAGAACGCATTTTTACGGCAATATAAGAGAAGATTTGCGTCCGAGCGTAGATCATTGGCATGTTTTTACAAACGAAAACGTAAACGATTATTCAAAAATAATTGAAGATGTCGGAGAAGGAGGGGCAGACGTATGTTATTCGGCAACGGGCTGGCCCGGACACATTGCTTTTATAGATCCGCAGACAAAAGAGTTCGCCGCCGATTCCCTTGAAGAATTTTTAACACTCGGTTCGCGCCTTGTAACCCAGCATCCGCTTACTATTGCCGAAAATTCCCTCTTTGCTCCTATGGGCGCTTCGGGCGACGTGTATGCCGTGCCTCCGCGTGCGGCTACTATCGGCCCCAGAGACATTGCCAATGCCCGCGACCATTTCGATATGCACAGTATTACCTTTATCGGCGGTGATTCGTGGCAGCGTATGATTTCCCGCTTAACATTATACGGTCCGGTATCTATGCAATGCCCCTCGTCAATTATTCAGCTGTTTCCGGGCACCTGTTATGTAAGCGAAGTGCTTGCAAAGCCGATTACCTATTGGCAGTACGGCCAAGACGTTTATAGGGCATAATGGAGTATCTATGAAACCTGTAATAAAAACTCCCTTTTTTGAAATCGGTACTAAAAATTATATTTGGGGAGATAAAGTGCTTGAGCTTGCCCTTGCAGCGGATAAGGCTGCGCAGGATTATGACATAGACGTGCTTTTTACCTGCCCCGCAACCGAAATCCGCCACGTAGCCGAACGTACCGAACGCTTGGTAATTCTTGCGCCCTATATGGACGTTTTGCGTCCGGGGCGCGGTATGGCGGACATACTGCCCGAAGGCCTTAAAGATGCCGGGGCGCGCGGCGTTATCGTAAATCACTGCGAAAAACCCATGTCGATACCGCAAATTAAACAAACGATTGAACGTGCGGCCGAACTTGATTTTTTAGTATTCGCTTGTGCGGATACGATTGCCGAGGCAAAGGCCGTTGCCCAGCTTCACCCGGATATTTTAAACCCCGAACCCTCCGAGTTTATAGGCGGCGGCAGCGGTCAGGTAAGCAGTTTGGATTATGTACGCGAAACCGTACGGCAAATAAAAGCGGTGTATGCCGACATATTGGTGGAACAGGCAGCCGGTATCACAAAAGCGCAGCAAGTATACGATTTTATTATGGCCGGAAGCGATGCGGCGGGCGCCGCGTCCGGAATTGTAAATGCCGCCGACCCCGTAAAAACGGCTGTCGATATGATTGCCGCCGTGCGCCGTGCCGCCGACGATTTGAAGTCCGCTTGTTGTAAGGAGAAAAAATAAAATGGTATACCGAGAAGCGCTTACGCTGCAATCAAACGATAAAATCTGTACTTTTCACGACGTAACCGAAGAAATCCGTGCTGTTGTACGGCGGTCGGGCATAAAAGAAGGTATTGTGTCGGTGTATTCTCATCACACTACATGCAGTATCGTCATTCAAGAAGACGCATTCGATATGTCTATGACCGGACTGCAAACGCTGCAGCAGGATTTTGTCGATATATTCGATACGATTATTCCCGTGTGCAAACGTGAAGGAATGTATTTGCACCCGCAGCAAAAAGCGCTGGATTTTGCCCTTAAACACGGCGAAGATGCGCGCGGCTGTCATAATACGGATGCACACCTTCGTTCGGCGCTTATAGGCAGAAGCGAATCCGTTGCTTTAATAGACGGTTCGCCGGACTTAGGCGATTTCGGTAAGATTTATTTTATAGACTTCGATCAAACCCGTGCAAGAAAACGTACCGTACAGGTTACGGTTTTAGGGGAAAAATAAATATGAAAGCAGATGTCGAAAAAGCGGCTCTCGAAAGGATTCGCTGTGCCTTTGAAATTGAAGCGGCTGCCGTTATGCATGAAAAAAGCATTATAAAACCCGGCCTTATTATCCGTGCCGCAAAAATGTTGATGAATGCGCCGCGTATCGGTGCAAGCGGTTGCGGACATTCGGGAATTGCCTGCCGCCACTTTGTGCATCTTATGTGCTGTATCGACCGGAGCGCCCGCTTTCTTTCTCCGTCCGAAGCGAATCACGGAGCAATGGGTTTTTTGCAAAAGGGCGATGTTATGCTTTTAAATTCCCGCGGCGGCATGACAAACGAACTTCTTCCGCTTTTGGATATATGCAAAACGAAAAAAGTGAGTATAATTACATTAACGGAAAACACCGAAAGCACGCTTGCCCGAAATGCCGATATCGTTATTCCGTTTTCGGTCGAAAAAGAAACCGATAAATATAATTGTCAGGGAACGGCGAGCTTTACGGTACAGTGCGTTATATTCGACGTCATTCAGGCCGCAATAATCGAATTGAGCGATTTTGCAAATAAGAATTTTGCCCTCAATCATCCGGGCGGAGCGGTCGGAAAAAGACTTGCGGATAAAAGGGTTTAGGGTATAAAATAAAGTAATTTTATAAACGGAGAATTGATAAAACGATGGAAGCGACAAAAAGTATAAAAAAGAAACGTATGAATAAAATGCAGCTTAGAGAAAACCTCGCCGGATTTTTATTTATCTTGCCCAACCTTGCCGGGTTTGTTATTTTTACCGCGTTTTCGGTTTCGTTTTCTTTTGTTATGAGTTTAACCGATTGGAGTATGATTAAAAAATTCTCCAATATAAAGTTTCTCGGTTTATCGAACTTTATGGAATTATTTACCGACAAATGGTTTCATGCGTCCATACTTAATAATATACAGTTTTTACTTGTCATTCCGATTACGATTTTTATTGCCATGCTTTTGGGCTTTCTTATAAACGATAAGATTTTCTTTAAAAGAACGTTCAGAACGATTTTGTATTTACCGAACATTACGAGTACGGTTGCGATTTCGGTTGTATGGTTTACAATGTTTAATCCGCGGCTTGGGCCCGTAAATAATTTGCTTCGCTCTTTGGGAGTCGCCGATCCGCCCCAATGGCTTGCCAGCACCTTTTGGGCAAAACCTACAATCGGTTTTCTTATGATTTGGAAACAAGTCGGCTATTATTCGCTTTTGTATCTTGCGGCTTTACAATCCATTCCGAAACAACTGTATGAAGCCGCCGAAGTGGAAGGCGCTTCTTCCGTGCAGCAATTTTTTAGAATCACCGTTCCGCTTTTATCGCCGACAACCTTTATGCTTACGATTATGTCGATAATTTCGGTGTTTAACGATTGGTCGCTTATTCAAATTATGACCGAAGGCGGACCGGGAATCTCCACTTATACGATAGGTTTTTATATTTACTATGCCGCATTCAAAAAAAACAGGATGGGATACGCATCGGCAATAGCTTGGGTATTGCTTGCCTTTATTATGCTGTTTACGATTTTACGTTTCCGTGTTGAAAAAAAGCGGGATTTTTAGGAGAAAAAGATGAAAAAAATACAATCCTACGAAACGCGGCGGTTTATAACAAAAAACGTGCTTACCCTTTTTATGTTTTGTTTTACCGTAACCATGCTTGTTCCGTATTTGTGGATGATATCCAGTTCTTTTAAAGATTCGGTAAGTATGTTCGATTTCCCCATCAAATGGATTCCCGTTCCGCCCGATTTTTCCGGTTATAGAAAAGTATGGCTGGAAAATTCCGATTTTTTGCGGTTTTTCTTTAATTCCGTAAAAGTAACCGTTTTAGCCTTGTGCGGCACTTTTTTTTCATGCACTATGGGCGGTTATGCGTATGCAAAAATCAATTTTAAAGGGCGCGATAAATTCTTTATGCTTAAATTGGCGACGATGATGCTGCCCGCCCAAATTACGATGCTGCCCAATTTTATGATTTTCAAATGGCTCGGCCTTTTGGATACCCATATCGCACTGTGGTTTCCCTTTTTTCTCGGGCAGCCCTTCGGTACTTTTTTAATGCGCCAATACTTCGTTAAGGTTCCCAATGATTTACTGGACAGCGCAAAAATAGACGGCGCCGGGCAGTGGAAAATGTTTTGGACGGTCGCATTGCCGCTTGCACAAGCTGCAGTTTCTATGCTTTTGTTTTTATACTTTGTTGCCGCATGGAATTATTATGACGGACCGCTTATTTATATACGAAGCGTTGCAAAATATACGCTCCCGCTTGCCGTTAAGTTTTATACAAACGAGTATGATACGAATTATACGGCAATGCTTGCCGCGGCTGTTTCCATGTCGCTGCCGGTTATAACCTGCTTTATTTTTTTGCAGCGTTTTATTATTGAGGATATTTCTTCAACGGGTTTGAAGGGATAAAATATTTTAATCAAGGAGAAAACGATGAAACGTTTCAAAGTTGTGTCGGCGCTTGTATGTGCCGTGCTGGTATTAACCGTATCGGTTTTTGCCGGCGGCAAAGGTGAAGCCGCCCCTGCGGGAAAAGAAAAAGTCATTTGGGCTGCATACGGCTATCTTGACGAAGGAAAAGCGGATATTATAAAGGCCGATTTTGAAGCCAAATATCCCCAGTACGAAGTCGAATATGTCGATTTGGGCAGTACCGATTACTTGGTTCGGCTTGATACCGCCCTTGCCGCAGGAGAGCGCTACGATATGTGTCTTTCGATGTCCTCAAGCGATTATGTTCCGCGTGCAAAAGAAGGCTTGTATGTGCCTATTGAAAAATATTTAACCGATGCAGGCTACGATCTTGAAGATGCCTTCGGTACGGGTATCAGAGCATCCTATATCGATAAAAAGCTCTACGGTCTTCCGTATACAAAGGGCGGTTTTTACGTTTTTTACAACAAAGATATGTTTGATGCGGCAGGCATTCCGTATCCGACCAACGATTGGACATGGGCAGAATTCGAACAAATTGCAAAAAAACTGACAAAAAACGGCGTGTACGGAGCAAACGTACACCTTACATGGGGCTACGATATCGAAACCCTTCCGGCTAAAATGGCCGGCTGGACACCCTTTGCAAACGGCGACGTTTACAAAGCGAATATGACCGACCAAAGGCTTAAAGATGCTTTGGAAATGTGGTACAGAATGCAAAAAGTCGATAAATCGGCAATTCAGCTTTCCACATTTAAAACCGAAAAAATCGGAAGTCGTATGCCCTTTTCCAAAGGACAAGCCGCAATGCTTCTTTCAAACTGGTGGTCGGCAACATGGATGATGAATGCCAAATTCGGATCCGCCGACGGACAAAATCTTATGAACTTTAGAATCGGTGTTGTCAATATTCCGCGCCCGAGTGCAAAGGTTCCCAACAATTTGAACTCTACCGAACTTGACTGGTATTTTGCCGTTCCTACAACGGCAAAAAATCCCAAAGGCGGCGCTTTGTTGGCTATGTTTATGATTACCGAAGTATGGCCCAAGCTCGGAACCCTTTCGTCGTACCGCCACGAAGATTTGAATGTTTTTATGAAAAAATTCGTAACCTATAAGGCAAAGGACGGAACGCTTCATACGATGACCGCTTATGATGCCGACTTTGTAAAAACGGTAATGGGCGGCTGGACGCAGCCTATAACCGCATATTATAAAACCGATGCGCGGGCAAATCCCGAAGGTCTTGCTCAAGCGAGCGAAATATACGGTCAAGAACGCGAACTGTATTATAACGGCGAGCAGGATATAGAAAAAACAATCGCTTCTATGCAAAAACGCCTTCAAGCGGAGCTTGACGCTCAAAAAAAGGCAAAAAAATAAGGTTTTGATTGCATTCGGGCTGCCGAAAAAGGTACTTTTAAGGCAGCCCGCACTGTAATTGCAACAAAGGACGTACTATGCGCTTTTCACAAAAAATCATCGTACAGGAAGACGGAAAATATCTTGCCTTCCCGAGTATTACAAAGTTAAAAAACGGAAGGTTTTTATTGGTGTATCGGCAGGCTGTTGACAGGCTGAGCGAGTATAAAAAGGTAACGCACGTTGATCCTACCGCCCGGATTATGATGCGCTTTTCGGACGACGAAGGAGAAACGTGGGGAGAAGCCCGTGTTTTGTATGAAGATGAGATGAGCGAACAAGACCCTTGCGTAAATACGCTTTCCGACGGAACCCTTATTCTTACTTTTTTCCGTTGGAAGGTTGTTCCGAAAGAAAAAAAAGCGAGTTTAGGTAAAGCTTTCGGGGCATACGGGCGCATAGTGTTCGACACATGGGCCGCCGTTCATGTAGGGACGCTGTGCCTGCGGTCTACGGACAACGGCGAAACATGGGAAGGTCCCTTCTCGATAAAAGACGCTTCGAGGGAAGGCGCTTTGTCTATGCGGGGCAATGTGCTTGAAGCTTCCGACGGAACCCTTTTTGCCGCTTTATACGGTATGCGTACCTTCGGCGGAGTTACCGGCTGCGTTGTTATGCGCTCCGAAAACAAGGGTAAAACGTGGAAAAATGCAGGGACTATCCCCGGAAAAGCGGGGGTACAGTTTTTTGAACCCTTCCTTTATATGAGTCCCGATAACAGGCTTTATATTCTTATGCGCACCCATAAGGTCGGGCCGCGAAACAAGGTGGGAGATTACGACAATCTTCATATTTCATATTCCGACGATATGGGAAAGCATTGGGTTCGTCCCGTCCGTACCGATTTATACTGTCCGAACCCCATTCATGTCCGCCCCATGGGCGATAAGCTTTTATGCACCTACGGACAAAGAAGGGATCCTAAGGGGATTGAAGGCCTTTTAGTCGATACGATGCGGCCGGAATTTTCTTCCGAAAATACCTTTGTGCTCAGAAAATGCGGAAAAGCCGAAGATTTGGGTTATACATTTGCGGCCGAACGCACAGACGGCTCAATAGCCGTAGTATATTATATGACCGATGCTTCTCATAAAACCTGTATCGGCGAAACAATAATCAGTAAAGGAAAATAAAATGAAGCTGTATCAAAAAACAATCGAAGTACAATCCGCCGGTGCACATCCGACATTCCACAATGTTACCGAGCAATTACAAAAAGCGCTTGCGGACAGCGGCATAAAAAACGGTCAAGTAACCGTATATTCGCATCACACAACATGCTCGGTGATTATCCAAGAACAAAGCCATGATAAAACCTATTTCGGCCTTGAATACCTTCAGCAGGATATGTGCGACATAATGGAAAAACTTATACCCACATGCCGCGTCGAAGGGCAGTATCGGCATCCCGGTCCGGAGCATGTAGAATTCGGCGACAGCGTAGGAGAACCCGGCCCCTGGACAAGCCTTAACACGGACGGTCATCTTCGTTCCGTATTATTCGGCAGATCGGAAACGCTCGTTATAGAAAACGGAAAGCTGGATTTGGGACAGTTCGGTTTTGTGTACTTTATCGATTGGGATCAAGTGCGCGCCCGTAAGCGTGAAGTAAAATTTTCATTTATAGGCGAATGATTGTATAGGTGATTCGGAGCTGCATATGAAAAATAAACTGTTCAAGGGTATTATGAGCGCACTTGTTACTCCGCTGGACGAACAGGGACGGCTGCATACGGAGGCTGTACGCACAATTATAGACTGGCAGCTTGCTAAAGGCGTAAACGGTTTTTATATTTGCGGCGGTACGGGCGAAGGGCCGGTATTGACCAAAGAAGTGCGAAAACAAATGGCCGAAGTCAGCGTTGAAGCTTGCCGCGGCCGAGCTGCGGTTATAGACCACATAGGCGCAATAAATATGGCCGATGTATTGGAATTGACCGAACATGCAAACAGTATAGGAGTTGACGGCCTGTCTTCTTTGCCGCCCAACTTTTATTTCCGTTATTCGGAAGAAGAATTGATAGCCTATTACAAAAAAATTTCGGATCATACCGATAAGCCTATCATTGTGTATGCTACCGGCATGCTCGGCGGCATGAATATCTATACGCTGATGAAACAGCTTATGGATATTCCCAATGTTATAGGCGCAAAATACACTATGCCGGATTATTATTTAATGCATCGCTTATCCGAACTGAACGGCGGCGATATCAACATTATTAACGGACCGGACGAAACGCTTTTATGCGGTCTTATTATGGGAGCGGACGGAGGCATAGGAACTACATATAATCTTATTCCGGATTATTACGTGCATATATATAATGCATATAAGGCGGGCGATATGGAAGAAGCAAAAAAATGGCAGTTCAAAGCCAACCGGATTATTGAAATACTTATTCGCCACAGTTCTTACGGAGCAATCGGAGCGGTTAAAGAAGCGCTCAGCTTTATGGGACTCGGCGCCGGTCATGCGGCCGCCCCTTCAAAGCCGATGCACAAAGACGATGTCGGCGCATTGATGAAAGAATTGCAAACTGCCGGTTTCCGGTGGAGCTGAGATGCCGACTGTTTAAAGAGGCTTTTCGGCAGCGGCCGGTTTGTAAACAGAAATTATAAAAGGAGGTGGAAACATATTTTGAACAAAGCCGCATGTGCCGTGCAGTTATAATTGCGGCCATGTCGGAACAAGTTTATTGTTGAAATCTTTTTAAGGAGGACAAAGTGAAAAAAAACGGGTTATTTTTGTTGACGGCAGCCATATTTGCCGTAGTCGTTATGCCTCTTGCGGCAACGGGTGCTAAAGATGATGCTTCTAAAAAAGAAGGGCGGGAACAGGTTTTGCACCTTGCGTATAATAACGAAAGAAATACGTACAACAGTTACGATTTTGTTTATCCGTGGACGGATACCAATCTTACCGGCAACCTTATGTGGTTAACCCTTTTGCAGGCTGATAACAAACTTAAGGCTTCCGGCCCCGAAATTATGAAAAGTTGGGAAATAAAGGATAACGGACGTACCATTGTTATGACCATTCGGAACGATCTCAAATGGTCGGACGGTAAACCGATTACCATGGACGATGTAACATGGACGCTCGGCCGTATGTGCAAAGACGGTATTTACTGGGCCTATGTTACAAATGCGCTTAAATACATAGAAGGTTTTGAAGATTACAAAACGGGCAAAACGGATTGGATAAAGGGTATACAGGCAAACGGCGATACATTGACCATAAAATTATCCGCTCCCTATGTTTCGTTTGTGGATTTAATGTGCCAAGTTGCTCCCTTGCCGAAACATATCTATCAAAACTGCGCCTTTGAAAACAACGGTTTTAAAACGGACCCGATTTGGAATACCATTCCGGTTAACAGCGGTATGTTTGTCATTAAAGAACATGTGCCGGGAAGTTATTATATTCTTGAACCGAATCCTCACTATAAAGATAAAGTACCCAAAATTAAAAAAATCGTGTGCACCGTTACTTCGGATTTTTCCGTTGCCGCACGTTCCGGCATTACGGATTTTTTTATGGCAAACGATGCGGAAACCTATCACACTATGCAAAAAACACCCGGCTTTGAATTAAAGGTCGTTCCGACGATTTTTTTCCGCTTTTTATTGTTTAACTTTTTCGATGCGGCGGGAAAGGAAAAAAATATTATCGGCGATTGGCGTACAAGAAAAGCCGTTGCAATGGCGGTTGACTGGAATACCCTCATTAAAGGCTTGTACGGCGATCAAGCGTCTTTAACGCAAACCGGAGTTCTTTCGTCGGACAAAAACTATGCGGGCGACTGGTACAAATATGATCCGCAGGGCGCAAAAGCTTTGTTGCAGCAAGCCGGTTACGATTTTAATCATGTTTTAAAGATTTACTATTATTATAAAGACCAAACATCGATTGACGTTATGGATGCGATTGCATATTATTTGGGACAAATCGGCGTAAAGTGCGAAGCGGTATATACTTCCAATCCCGTAGGCGATGTTTTTGAAGGACGAAAACATGACCTTGCGTACTTCGGCCTTTCCGCATACGATAACCTCAGTTGGTATCAAATGTATTTGCGCGAAAACATGAACTGGATGATTCCCGCCCGCGATCTTTTTAAGGACGAAGTTGCCAAACTCGAACAAGCGTATACGCCGAAAATGGTAGCGGCGCAGCTTGCCGTACTGCAAAAAATGGACAGGGACAATGCATTTTTCCTTCCCGTCTATACCGTCAATCAGCAAATATGGAAAAGTTCGAAACTCAGCATTCCTGAAAACGTTTTGGGAAATTTTTGGTTTTTCTTCGATTATAAATTTGAAGAATGGGAAATAAAATAAGGACTTTCGGGTTATCTTAAAAGCAGCTTACTTTTGAGATAACCGCGGATTGTCTTTAATTTAGGCGGCGGGAAGGGCAAACAAACCTGCCGCCTCAATTTTGCAGGGAGAGCGAACGGACATGCTCAAATATGTTGCAAAAAAATTAGCTTTAACTGTCGGTATGATTCTCATTGTGAGTTTTGTTATCTTTGTTGCATTAAACAGTACCGGTGTAGATCCGGTGCTTTATACTATGGATATGACTACATATAATGCGCAAATGGCTCAACAAATACGGGAATCGCTGGGCTTGGATGCTCCGCTTATGGTCCGCTATTTCCGTTGGTGGAACGATATGCTGCACGGAAATTTCGGATACAGCATTGCAAAAAAATTTTCCATCCGTGACGGTTTGATTTCCAAATGGCCTGCTTCTTTGGAATTGTCCGTATCGGCCTTTGTTTTATCCACTGTTTTCGGTATTTTACTCGGTATGCTTACCGCTTTTTACCAAAACGGTATTTTAGATTATGTCGGCCGGGCCTTTGCCGTATTCGGGAATTCCATGCCCGAATACTTTTTTGCCTTGATTTTAATTCAAATTTTTTCGGTACAGTTGGGGTGGCTTCCGAGCGGGGGACGCTTTCCGGTAGGTGCCGCAGGCTTTTTGAACCGTTTACCCAATATGATATTGCCCATAACGGCTATGACCGTTCCCATGTGCGGCAATTTAATGCGTTATACGCGCAACACAATGCTTGATGCGGCAAATCAGGAATATGTAAAAACGGCGCGCAGCAAGGGTTTGCCGGAATGGAAAGTATATACAAAACATATTTTTCGAAACAGCCTCAGGCCCATAGTAACCGTTTTGTTATTCAGATTAACCCTGCTTGTCGGCGGTTCGGTTGCCATAGAAACCATTTTCAGTTGGCCGGGCGTAGGTCCCGTATTAACCGCATCCGTTACCGCATGCGATTATCCGGTCGTTATGGTTTCCACTTTGATGACCGCCGTTTTAATGCTGGTAATCAGTTTTTTGATTGATCTGAGCACCGCTTTATTGGATCCGCGCGTCAGATTGGAGGTATAGGGTGGAAAAAACCGTATCTCAATTTACCGCAGCAAAAAAAGCCGGCACCAAACTTTGGAAAAAACGAATAAGAAAATTTTTTAACAATAAACTTGCCGTATTCGGTTTTGCCGTCATATTGCTGTTTTTTTTGTGTTCCGCCTTTGCCCCGCTGATTACAAACTATGATCCGCTTGAACCTAATTTTAAAGCGACATTATCAAATCCGAGTAAAGAGCATTTTTTCGGTACCGACAATATGGGCAGGGATCTTTTTACAAGAATATTATACGGCGGCCGCACTTCAATGTTAATAGCCGTTACCAGCTCTCTTTTGGGAAGCGGTATAGGTTTGATTATCGGTGCAGTCGGCGGCTTTTCCGGCGGGCTTATAGATAAATTATTTGTCAGAATTTCAGAAATTGTGTGCTGTATTCCGCAATTGATTTTGGTTTTGGTTGTTATGGCTTTTATCGGACCCGGAATGTTTAATCTTATTTTTATTTTTGCCCTTACCGGATGGACGGGAACTTTTCGTCTTGTCCGCGCAGAATATATTGCAAAAAAAGAAGAAACCTACGTTAAAGTGTGCGAAGCTTTCGGTATGAGCAAGGTAAAAATTATGTTTAATCAGATTCTTCCTTCGGTATTAACCATTGTTATCGTACAAATAACGATGAATATTCCCGGTTATGTTATGTCGGAGGCAAGTTTAAGCTTTTTGGGCTTCGGCGTTCCCATGTCCGTGCCGACATGGGGAACGATGCTCAATGCGGCTAAATCCGCTAAAGTTATTTTGTACAATCCCGCCGTGTGGATTGCTCCGGGAACGGCGATTTGTTTGTTTGTTCTTGCAGTCAATTTTTTCGGCGACGGACTCAGAGATGTAATGGATCCGAAACAACAATAGGGAGAAAACAGTGGCGGAGGATATTATTCTTGATGTAAAAAACCTTAATACAAGTTTTTTTGTTGACGGTAAAGAAGTTCATATTATAAAAAACGTATCCTTACAGGCAAAACGGGGCAAAACCTTAGCTCTTGTAGGGGAATCCGGCTGCGGAAAAAGTGTTACCCTGCATTCGATTGTGCGGATGATGCCTAAAAATGCAAAAATAACGTCGGATTATGCGGTTTATCGTTCATTAAAGGGAAATATAAAAAAAGAATACCGGCTTGACCTAATGTCAAACTACGGAAAAGAGATGCGCCGATTGCGCGGCTGTGAAATATCGATGATTTTTCAAGACCCCATGGCATCTTTAAATCCGGTTTACCGAGTCGGCAGTCAAGTTATGGAAGGTCTTTTGGAACACAACCCCAAAATGAAAAAAAAAGACGCACAGGCTGCGGTAATCGAAATGTTTGAAAAACTGGGAATACCCGATCCCGTTCGGCGCATAAACGATTTTCCGCATCAATTATCGGGAGGCATGAAACAAAGAATCATCATTGCCATTGCAATGATATGCAACCCCGAACTTATCATTGCCGACGAACCTACGACGGCTTTGGACGTAACGATTCAAGCCCAAATTATGGAGTTAATGAAAAAACTTCAAACGGAATTCAATAAAACCGTTATTATGATTACACACAATATGGGACTTGTCGCCGAAATGGCCGACGATGTTGCCGTTATGTATATGGGCAGAATTGTCGAAAGGGGCAGTGTTTCGGATATTTTCAGCGCTCCCATGCATCCGTATACGCAAGCTCTTTTTAAATCCGTACCCGTTTTGGGTGTAAATGACGGTAAGGAGTTGACGACAATTGCGGGCAGTACTCCGGATCCCGCAACACTCGGTCCCGGATGCGAGTTTGCCGACCGCTGTCCCTTTTGCAAAAGCGCATGCACTGAAGCCGAAATTCCGAGCATTTACATATCCGAAAGCCATGAAGTAAGATGTCTTAAGGCGGTACAAAATGGATAAAACGATTATCCGCATTAACGATGCAAAGGTATGGTTTCCCCGCACAAAGGGCTTTCCCAAGCGGATTGTAGGCTATGTAAAAGCGGTAGACGGCGTTACCTTTGATATTTATCGGGGAGAAACGGTGGGTATTGTCGGAGAATCGGGCTGCGGAAAAACAACTTTGGGAAAAGCGATAATGCTGTTGGAAAATATAACGGGCGGCAGCGTATCGTATAAGATCGGCGAAGAATATCGGAACATACAATCGTTTAACCGCAAAGAATTGTTTTTATTCCGCAAAAGAATTCAAATGATATTTCAAGACCCTTACTCCGCGTTAAACCCGATGAAAAAGATTTACACGGCATTGGAAGAACCCTTGTTGATACACGGGGTAAAAAACAAATCGGAACGTGAAAAAATAATGGAAGAAGTATTAAAAAGCGTAAATATTCCGATTGATTATATTTATAAATATCCCCATGAATTTTCCGGCGGGCAAAGGCAGCGGCTTTGTATTGCGCGCGTTCTTCAAGTACGGCCGGAAGTAATTGTCTGCGATGAAATCGTTTCGGCTTTGGATGTTTCCATCCAAGCTCAAGTTCTTAATTTAATGAAGCGAATACAGCGCGAGCGGCTTTTAACCTATGTGTTTATCGCACACGATTTATCGGTGGTCCAATATATGAGCGACCGCATTGCGGTTATGTATCTGGGTTCTATTGTGGAATTGGCCGATACTAAAGAATTGTGTTCGAATATTTTGCACCCGTATACCGAATCCTTATTTTCCGCAATACCGGTACCGGTTCTCGGACGCAAAAAAAACCGCATTATCCTTAAAGGAGACGTTCCCAGTCCTATTACCAAGCCTTCGGGGTGTGCTTTTCATGAACGATGCCCGCATTGTATGGATATTTGCAAAAAAACGGCACCGCCGCTTAAACCCTACGCGGATTCGCCTCATTTGGTAGCTTGTCATTTATACGATACCGGTGCTCAAAAGGAAAAAAAACATGGCATATAACAATAGAATAAAATTACCCTTATTTGACGATTATTGGATTGATTTTAGACGCGGTACAATACGAAGATGGTTTTCGCCCGAATATGTAAGTACGGCTCCTTGGGGGCCGTACGGTTCAATGTTTTACGATCCGCAAAGAAAAAAGTACCGCTTATACTATGAAGACTTGGTTTCAAAAGAAAAAGACAGTATCCGTCAGCTTAAACTGTGTGAAAGCGAGGACATGCAGCATTTTAATTCCGTTTTAGGCAGCGACGGAACGGACACAATCTATAAAGCCGGCTCGGGCATTCACGGCTGCACGGTTTTTTACGACAAATGGGATAAAAATCCTGCGCGGCGTTATAAGCTGTGCGGTATGATGGATGTAAAAGCAAAAGATTATGATAAAAAAGACGGCGGCCGGATAGGTGTGGAAATCGCTTTTTCTTCCGACGGCATTAATTGGGAACGGCATCCGGAACTTGTCGCCAGTCCGCAAACGAGCGATGCTTTAAATAAACTTATCTACAACCCCGTAACGGAAGAATACGACCTTTTCCACCGTGCAGCCTTTATCGACCGAAGAATATCGGTGCGCTCTTCAAAAGATTTAGTGCATTGGAGCGATGCCCGAACTATTTTACAGCCCGGAGCGCAATATAATGACGGTTTTACGGGGATGCAGCATTACAGTATGACCTCCTCGTATATGGACGGCATTTTTTACGGTATGCTGTGGCGCTATAATACCTGCCTTTACAATATCGATTATTCGCGGATGTTCGGCTTTATCGAGCCGGAACTTGTGTACAGTTATGACGGAAAAGAATACGTATATACGACCGGCAAAGCCTTAATTGAACGCCCCTATCCTCCGCAAGCCGGCTGTGCAGGCCTTGCTCCCATTGATATGTGTGAAAGCATTGACGGTACAAGCTATTATATTATGTGCTGGGGGCCGGTTATTGTTCACGATATAATGGAAAAAAACAAAGTGTTTCATGAAGAATGTGAAGCACGGGGTATAAACGGCGGAAATCCCGTATATCGAATCCGAAAAGACGGGTTTTGCGGAATAGAATCGGTAGGAAAGGGCGGGTTGATTATTACAAAAGGAATGGAACTTATAAAAGACGACCTTCGTTTTAATATCCGTTCTTCTTGCGGTTTTGCCCGCTTCGGCATTATGAATATAGACGGGGAATTTTATAAAGGATTTTCGTTGGACGACTGTGTACCCTTCAGTTTTGACGACTCGGTATCGGTTAAACCCGCATGGAAAAATCACGATATAAAAGAAGTTTTGGGTAAACAAGTACGAATTGCAATAGAATTAAATACGGCCATTTTACATTGCATTTCGGCAACCGCACGGCCCTTTATCAAACAACGACAATGCAGTTTTGCACATCCCGATGGTATTTTGGAACCCTTGCAATGAATTAAAATTATAATGCGCTTCATTCGGTTTTCCCCTTGACTGAATGTACATATAAAGGTTACTATTTATAAGGTGGAATCTGCATTTACAATTGTCGTTCCGGATACCGATGTATTGTCACGCTTATGCGGAACAAATGATTGCAATTTACGTCTCATCGAAGAACATTTGGGTGTTTCCGTTTTTACGCGCGGTAACGAGCTTTCCGTTTCCGAAAACGACCCCCATATACACGAGCGTTTTAAATACATTATCGACCGCATTGTAGACGAAGTGGAAAGCGGTAACGATGCCGACGGTCATATGGTGTATTCGATTTTAAATGTTGCGCCCGAAACCTCTTCGCTTTCGCGCGAAGATTTGCACGATTTTTTTACAAAAACAAGTATTCATATTCCCGGCACCGACCGTAAGCTCTATCCCAAAAGCAAAAATCAAGCGCAATTGGTTCATGCAATGCGCTCTTGCGATATGGTGTTTTGCATAGGGCCTGCCGGATCGGGAAAAACCTATATTATGGTTGCCGAAGCGTTGAATTTGCTTTTATCGCGCAAAAAATCGAAAATCATTTTAACCCGCCCCGTTGTGGAAGCCGGCGAAAGTTTGGGTTATTTACCCGGAGATTTGGAGCAAAAAATAAGTCCCTATCTTCGCCCCCTGTACGACGCAATGGAAGCCTTTGTATCCAAAGATTTTATCCGCAAACTCGTTGAAGCCGGCGTTATAGAAATTGCGCCTCTTGCATATATGAGAGGAAGAACCTTATCCGACTCCGTAATTATTTTAGACGAAGCGCAAAACACCACTTGTCAGCAAATGAAAATGTTTTTAACCCGCATGGGAGAAGGGTCAAAGGTATTTATTACCGGCGACATAACTCAAATAGATTTGCCGAAGCGCACCGAATCCGGCTTAAAACATGCCCTTCATGTTTTACAGGGCATAGAAGGTATCCGCATTATGCAAACGGATTCTTCCGATGTCGTGCGCAACGCACTCGTAAAAAAAATTATACAAGCTTATGAAAAATACGAATAATAACGGCCAAACCGATGAAAATTTGAATGCAAAAATACTTATACAGTTAAAAACAAAGTATCCTTTTTTTATTGTATTTGCATTGGTTTTTACAGTCAGTATTGCAATATCATTTTTGGATATTGCAACCTCGGAAACATTTTTTGCTTTTTCGCTCGGCGAATATCAAGTGGATCAAATATCGGACCGTACGATTACGGCTAAAAAAACATTTGCGCCGACCGAGTTAAATCCCGTTGGAGTGCAAAAGGGCGAAGAAATTATAAAAAAAGGTTTTCCCATAACACAGGAGCGTTACGATAAATTAAAAAAGATGGCCGAAGCTCCCGGTTATATAGACTTGCGTGCTTTGGGAAACGCTTTTTTATTTTTTATGCTTTTAAGCGCTTTGATGTTTTTTTTATTTTCGCCCGTATTTTTAAAACGCTCGATCGAATTAAAAGAGGCAGTGTTTTTAGGAATTATATTTGCTATCGTATATGCATCGGTCGTATTCGGTCGAAAATTACCGGCTTTTTCGGATCCGTTTACGCTTCCCTTTGTTATTCCGGCTTCTTTATGCATTATGCTCATCGCCATGCTGTTTGAAGAACGCATAGCCGTTTATTTTTCTTTTTTATTGTTTTTTGCCGTTTTATACGGCGCCGCTTTTAATACGGCTCCCGCAATTTTTGTGTTGTGTTCTTCGTTATCGGCTGCCCGCATTGTACGTAAATTGGATAGGCGGATTAATTTGATTTTTGCCGCCGTTTTATTAAGCTTGTTAAACTGGGTATTTTTGTTTACGCTTGAAATTATTTACGGCAGTTCTTTACATGATTCCGTTTTAAACGGTTTGGCCGTCGCTTTTAACGGTTTTATATCGGGTGTTTTAGCACTCGGTTTTTTGACGCCGCTTGAAATAGCGCTGAACACGGCTTCGGTATTCCGGCTTATGGATTTGTCCGATTTGAATAATCCGCTTATGAAGCGCATGCTTATAACCGCTCCCGGTACCTACAATCATTCCATGCTTGTCGCGACATTGGCTGAAAACGCATGTGCTGCTATAGGGGCAAACGGTTTGCTTGCCAGAGTCGGTGCGTATTACCATGATTTGGGTAAACTTGAACAGCCCGAATATTTTGTAGAAAACCAAAAAGAAGGAAATAAACACGATGAAATAAATCCGCGCCTTTCGGTTTCGGTTATACGCAATCACGTTAAAAAAGGCGTCGAACGCGCCCATCAAATGCGTTTTCCGCAGCCGGTTATCGATATTATAGCCCAGCACCACGGAAACGGACTTATTGCCTATTTTTTTAATGAAGCAAAAAAAACGGACGCTTCGGTCTCCGAAGAAGAGTTTTCATATTTGGGAAGCCCTCCCGCTTCAAAAGAGGCGGCTGTCGTAATGCTTGCCGATACGGTCGAAGCTGCAAGCCGCACACTGGAAAACCCGTCGGTGCCGCGCCTTGAAAAATTCATCCGTACCCTTATAATGGCCAAATACGAAAAAGGCCAACTCGATAAAGCCGCCCTTACATTCAGCGATTTGGATATTATACGCGAATCGTTTGTAAATATTCTTGCCGGTTATTACCATTCGCGCATTGAATACCCGAACCAAAAAGATCCCGATAACGACGAAAAAGCGGAAGAAAGTGAAAAATAAACTTTTGATTAGCGTTGAAGATATAAGTTTGCCGCCCTGGCTGAAAAATGCCGAAAATTTTATTGCCGAACTTTTGGAAAAAAGAGGGCATACCGATTGGGAACTGTCCGTTTTGTTTTGTTCCGATGCCCTTATCCGTTCTTTGAATCGCGAATACCGGAACGTAGATGCCGCCACCGATGTTTTGAGCTTTGAATCCGGAACACGTTACACGGATGAAAACGGCGACGAGCGTTATCTTGCAGGCGACATTGCCGTCAGTGTCGATTTTTTATATAAAAATGCACGGGATTTTAATGTTTGTCCCGATGAAGAATTGAAACGCTTATTGATTCATGGTATCCTTCATTTGGAAGGGATGGATCACGGCGAAAACCATATGGGAGATGCCGTATACTGCGAAATGATTGCTTTGCAGGAACAATTACTTACGGATTTTATTTCCCGTACCGTTATTGAGGAAAAATAAATGGCTTTTTTGGAAAAACTATTTAAAAAAAAGACAAGCGATGCAGCTGTATCCGATAGTGCATATTCCGGTAATCGGACCGCAACGGAAGAACGGGCACAACAGGATATTTTAAACGAAGAAAAACGCGATATGATCCGCGGTATAGAAGAGCTTGCGGAAACGTCGGTTAAAGAAGTGATGATACCGCGTATTGACGTGGATTTTTTGTCCCTTACAATTCCGGAAGACGAACTGTTGCAGCGCATAGCCGAAAGCGGGCATTCCCGTTTTCCTGTATACGAAGATTCGATCGACAATGTTGTCGGTGTGCTTTATGTAAAAGATTTGATTACCGCTTTCGCAAAAAAAGAAGCGGTCGATTTGCAAAAGATTATCCGTAAAGCGTTTTTTGTTCCCGAATCCAAGCGTATCGATTCTCTTTTGCGCGAATTTAAGCGCCGGCACATCCATATTGCCATTGCTATAGACGAATACGGCGGGATATCCGGCATTGTATGTATGGAAGACATTATCGAGGAAATAGTCGGAGATATACAAGACGAATTTGACAACGAATGTGAAGATGTTTTACAGTTGGGTGAAAACGTATGGCTTTGTGATGCGCGTGCCAATTTGGATGATTTGAACGAAAGTATACATTCCGATTTTCCGAATGAAGAATTCGATACCCTGGGCGGTTTTGTATTTGACCTTTTCGGTAAAATTCCGGTCAAATACGAAAAAGCTTCATGGCATAACTATGATTTTATCGTTCAGGACATGGACGGGCATCGGGTAAATCAAATAAAAATCGTTAAGCATACCGATACGGGAGCCGCGTAGGAACCGTATAATCGTATTTTTCGGGAGGGATGCGGTATGAAAAAAATTGTAGTGCTGTTTTTCTTTTGCACATTTTATATAGCTGCACAACAAAGCCCTAATGTCGCTGCAATAGATTTTTATACTAAGGCAAAAGATTGCCAAAACAAAGCGGATTGGTATGCTGCAGTTGAACTGTATCAGCAAGCTTTAAAAATTAATCCGGCTTACGGCGAAGCATGGCTTGCGTTGGGCCAATGTTCATACGAATTGGAACAGTACGATTTGGCGGTGCGCTACAGCGATTTTGCGGCAAAATACATTAAAAACCGTACCGATGTTTTAAATCTTAAAGGTTTTGCCCTTATCGGTTTGGAAAATCTTTCCGAAGCGCGCAAAGTGTTTTTACAGGTTTTGGAAACATTCCCCAATGATGTGCAAGCGCGTTTCGGTCTTGCGCAATTGGATATTTTCGACGGAAAGTTTTTAACCGCCGAACAATACTATCTTGATGCATTAAAGCGCGAAACGCATAATAAAAAAGCTTTGATTTCTTTAGCCCTGCTTGCCGACAGAGAGGGCAAAACGGAAAAAGCACATATATATATGGAAAATGCGCTGCGTACGCACAGTGCCAATCCGGAAGTATATTATTTTGCCGGTTATTTGGCGGCTAAAGAAAATAAACTGAGCGAAGCCGAATCCCGTATTCGTACGGCGGTGCTGCTTGACGGTACATACGATAAAGCATATAAACTGCTTGCCGATATTTTGTTTGTACAAAAACGCTATGCCGAAACTATCGATATTTGCGATTACCGCTTGTCGAAAAACCGTTTTGCCGTATCGGCTTGGTACTTAAAAGGCCTTTCGTGCGCCGCCCTCGGTGAAAACGAAAAAGCGTTGTCGGCATGGCAAACGGGTTTGGATATAGACCCCCAAGACGAAATAATGCGCGCCGCCTTTGAATTGCTTATTTTCGAATCAACCGAGGTCGAAGACCCCCGCCGTAAAAACTGGGCGGCCTACCATATGGAAAAAGCCGAAGCGTATGCGGAAAAATTTATGTCCGTGCAAGCCCTGTATGAATATCAGCGGGTTTTACGTCTTAACCCGCTGAATGTTGCCGCCCGGCTTGCTCTAGCCGATATTTTACTTAACAACGGCTTAAGCGAATCCTATCTTTCTCAGTTGCAATTTTTAAAAGACAGGGGAAAAAACGATAAACGTATAGACGATATTATCGAATCCTATACTTCGCTTTTGCAAAACACCCTCCCGCTTCAGTGGGGAATACAGCCCTTTTATTTGGATAAAATACGCTGGACGGTAGGACTCTATACTTTAAACGAAGATTTTTCGCTGTACCATCAAAATGCGGTTTTTATAAGCGCCGGAATGCTTGCCGATGTTTTTAATGCAAGCCAAACCGTATCCGTTTCCCCTGTTTCGGCCCCCGTTGCTTCTTACGCACAAGCTTTTAAAAATGCGCGGACACAAAACTACGACTTTTTTGCGTTGCTTAACGTTACGGAAGGCGAGCGTGATGTCAATTTCAGCTTTGACCTATATTCGGCCGCAAGCGGCAATAAACTTGCTTCGTGGGATGTGTACCGCACGGGAAACGGCCGCCTTGCTTCCGCTATGCAAAAAATTCGCGACGAATTGACTTCCGTATTGCCGCAAAAAGCGCGCGTTATAAAACGGCGCGGTTCAACCGTTTTAGTCGATTTCGGACGAAAAGACGGTGCCGAAGAAAAACAGGTTTTTGATGTATATAAAAAAGGCGATTTACTCTTTTCCGGTACCGACATTGCGCTTAAGTATGATGAAAAAAAGCGTATAGGAACGATTACGCTCAATGCTCTCGGCGAAGATATTTCACAGGGCGAATTTACACAAAACGGATTTTACGATTTGCTTGCACTCGGTGATGAAATCGTTCCCGTCGTAAAAGTTCAAGAACAAGATGCTGCGGAAAAGCCGAAAAAGGTAAAGAAAAAAAAGGAAACGGATACTCCCGCCGTTGAAATTGAAAAAAAGAAAACGGTATTGTATGAACTTATTCAATCGATACGATAAGCATCGAGAACTTCGGTAATCCATCGTTTTGACGGCACCGGATATAATGCGCACGATCTTTGAAAGCACCTAAGGGCTTCACGGTAATTGCCGGTAAAATAAAGACTTTGTCCTAAATAAAAGTATGCCCGTGCGCTTGCCGTTTCCGTTCTGTTTATCTGTAAAAATTGCCTCAGTTCTTTTTCCGCTTTATGCCAATCTTTTGTATTTATATAAGCGTCAACGATTGCAAAAAGACTGTAGTCGTCTCCGGTGGATTTTCCTGCTTCGGTTTCTTCCGGCAAAAGAGCGGCCGAACCGGTTTTATTTTTATACGGGATGTCTTTATGAGGTGCCGCAGCATCCGTTGTTTTTTTCGGCTGCAGCTTGTATTCGGTACGCCCTATTTGTATTTCCGGCAGCGCTTGTTTTCGCACTATATCCGAAGTGCCGGCGGAGGATTTTTCCCGGTTTTCCGCATTATTTTGATTTACGGCGGAACTGCCTTGTGTTTTAACTGTGATCGGAAATTCTATTCCGTTTAAACTGGCATTTACCGACGGTATAATTAAATTATACAAAACGCCGTTGTTTTCTCGCGCAATAACCGCATAATAATAGCAAATACCCCTTTGTATGTCCGTATCCGTATAGCTGAGGCTTTCGGGAGCAAGAACCGCAATAATCCGTGCGGATTTTTCATCTTGATTTTTTTCGGAAGATACATCGGTATCGACAAAATCGATGCGCTTAACATTGCGGTATACGAGCAATTCTTTTATGCCGGCGGCAATAATCGGCTCGATTTTCCATGAAAGTACAACCGCGTTGTCGGTTAAAAGCGCTTGGATATCGGAAACAAGCGGACGTTCCGGCCGTGCGGCGATTAACATATCGAGCGGATGTGCTTCGGCCGTTTTTTGCGAGCCGGGTATCGATAGGTCCGCCTGCGGGTAAAGGGCGGCACATACGGTATAAAGCGCACAAACACAAAAAAATAAAGATTTTTTCATACATATATAATGCTTTAAAAATTACTGTTTGACAAGATCAAAACTTTCAATTATGCTGTATATATGTTTGTTTCCGTTGTTTTGGATCCCGGCGGAGCCGATTCTTCACGAGCGCTTATATCGCTGCTTGCACAGTACGGATTTACCCGCATACAACGTGCATGTTGGGAAAATACCGCCGTATCGGAAAAACGTTTGCGTACCCTGAAAAAAGATATAGACAGGGTAACGGATTTTTACGACAGAATCCGCATATACCAATATCCGGTAAAAGGTTTAATGGCAATTACGGAATTGAGCAAAAAAAAATGGCGGCGCTGTATGCTGCGCCCCCAGCCGGATTAAAAAAAATTAAAACATTATTACGGAGTTACATATGATCGAAGATTTTAAAATACCCATTACCTCTTTAAAAGAGGACATCCTTGACGTTTGGGGGCGTCTTTGACGTCGCTGCGGTAGAAAAACATATTGAAACAAAAGAAACTTTAACGGCGCAGCCCGATTTTTGGAGCGATCCTTCAAAGGCGGAAAAAGTTTTATCCGAAATAAAATTACTCAAAAATAAAATTACACCTTGGCGCGAACTGGTAAAAACGGTTGAAGATTTGGAAGCTTTATATGAATTGGCTGAAGAATCGGGCGATGCCGGTCTTGAAAGTGAAATTCAGGATTTATATGAAAGTACAAAAGCCGATTACGAAAAATACAGCATATTAAATTTGTTATCGGATGAAGTCGATAAAAACAGCGCCTTTTTGAGCATCCATTCGGGAGCCGGCGGAACTGAAGCATGCGACTGGGCGCAAATGCTGTGCCGTATGTATGTCCGCTGGGCCGAAAGGCGCGGCTATAAGGTTGAAACGGTGGACCGCCTTGAAGCCGAAGGCGGCATAAAATCGGTAACGTTGCAAATTTCGGGCGATTATGTATACGGCTATCTTAAATCGGAAGCGGGCGTTCATCGATTAGTACGCATAAGCCCCTTTGATTCGAATGCGCGCCGCCACACATCTTTTTCTTCCGTATACGTGTTTCCCGTCCTCGACGACAGCATTGAAGTTGAAGTGCGTCCCGAAGATTTACGAGTGGACACCTACCGTGCAGGAGGAGCGGGCGGACAACATGTCAATAAAACCGATTCGGCAGTACGGTTTACACATATTCCGACGGGTATTGTCGTCGCATGCCAAACGGAACGCAGTCAAACTATGAACAGGGCTACTGCGATGAATATGCTAAAAGCCCGCTTGTACGAGCACTACCGTCAGGAAAAAGAAAAAGAAAACGCAAAGTTTGCTCAAGAAAAAAAGGATATTGCATGGGGAAGTCAAATCCGTTCCTATGTTTTTCAGCCCTATACGATGGTAAAGGATTTGCGTACGCGCTATGAAATGGGGAATATACAAGCGGTTATGGACGGAGATATAGATCCCTTTATCGAATCGTATTTGGCGGCAAAATGGAAGGGATTGCCGATAAGCGAAGGAGACGACGAGCCGTGAAAAGAATCGGGACGCTTGCCGCTGCGGTATTATTGCTGTCCGTTTTTCTTTATGCACAAAATGCGCAAAATATCCGTAACGATTCGCCGCCCCTATGGGTATTGTCCGCCTCTGCGTTTACCGTGGACGAAATTACCGCCGGTTTTGAACCGGTAAGTTCCGGCCACGAAGAAAAAATAACGGAACTGCTTCCTAAACTCATTTTGGAAAAACTTTCGCAAACGGGTATGCGTACCGTAATGCCCGAAGAACTGTTTCGCCGTGAAAAAAAGTCCATAGCCGATAATAAACGCAAACTATACGCACAGTTGGAAAAAGCGGTTGCAGAACGCGATACGTATATCGTCAGTGTACATGATGAAAAAAAACGCCGCTTTCAAATCGACGAAAAAGAAAAAGCGATTTATGCTTTAAACGCCGAATTGGAACAAAACGCCGAAAAAGACAAGGTACTGTCCGTTGAAGCTTTTAAGCCCGTGCGCGAACAAGTTGTTTTATGGAAAAATACATACAGCGAATTGTACCCGTCTTTAAAAAAATCGATGCGTGCCGATGAACCTTCGGATATACGGGGATTGGTAACGGGCAGCATAAGCCGTATCGGTCCCTATATTCAAGCTAATGTAAATCTTGTATTGTTTCCGGGCAGTGTTGTTTGTCTGCATATAAGCGAAACCGAGCATATAGAAGAACTTTCACTGCTTGCGGCGCGTATTTCCGAAAAACTTCTTGTAAATCTGCGTAACGGAAAAACCGTTAATCTCATTTTTGATGTTTTGCCTCCTGAAGCCGCACAAAAGGCGGTTATACGGCTTGACGGCCGGCTTTTAAGCGTTTCCCGCAATCGTTTTGAGTATTCGGATTCGGCGGAAAACGAATTACGCGGTTCCGGGAACGGTCTTTTATCTGCCGTTATTCCGGAAGGAATCCATGAATTGTATATTGAAGCGGACGGATTCGGAGCCTCCGCCTTTGTGTATAATTTTTCGGAAAAAGATAATTTTTATGTACATGCACGATTGCCGCGCCAAAATGCGATTCCCGTTAAAATAAAAACGGATACACAGGATTCTTATCTTTTTTACTTTAACGGGCTTCCTGCAGAGCCTTTGTCTAAAACAAAAAATACTTTTATGGTAAACGGTTTTCCCGTTTTAGTCGAATTAACCGATGCAGGCGGTTTGAGACATTTTATTTTGGAACAAAAAACCTCGAAAAACTTGTATATACCCGAATATCGAATTCCCAATGAAAGTATGGCAAATGCCGCCGCCATTGAAAAAAAGCGAAAAATAATGTATGATTCTTATGCTGCGCTTATTATTTCTTTGCCGGCTGCCTTTATTTTAATGGGAAAACAGGTTGACGAATACAATGCATGGGCGCTGGGGAAAAATACGGGAGATGATTTGCAAAAATGGAAAGCGGCGAGTTATACCGCAACCGGTATTTCCATAGGGTTGGGTATCAATTTTTTAGTACAATTAGGCATTTATCTTCATTCGGTGAATGCGGTTTTGCCGAAGCAGATAAAACCTGCAAAATATTGATAGGATCTTAGTATGGCGCCACAATTTATTACAAAAATAAAGCAACTGTTTTCAAAAAATGATATAAACGATGATTTTTTCGACGATTTAGCCGATATGCTCGTTGAAGGCGATATAGGTGCAAAAACCGCCTTCGGACTTACCGAAGAATTGGAACAGCGCTGTAAAACATCTAAAATACGGGATTTGAGTGCTATCCGCAATCAGCTGGTCGAACTCCTTGCCGAATCGGCAAAATCAGTTGTTTTGGAACCCGATCCGGCTTTAATCAATATATACATGATTCTCGGTGTAAACGGCACGGGCAAAACAACCTCCGTTGCAAAGATGGCTGATTTTTATCAAAAAAAAGGATTTTCCAATTTGATTATGGCTGCATCCGATACCTTCCGTGCCGCCGCTATAGAGCAATTGTGTTTTCACGGCGAACAACTCGGTATACGGGTTGTATCCCACAAGCACGGCGGAGACCCCGCTGCCGTTGTTTTTGATGCGGCGGAAGCACTCGGTGCCAAGGGCGGCGGTTTGGTATTGGCGGATACGGCAGGACGTCTTCACAATAAAGAAAATCTTATACATGAGCTTCAAAAAATAGACCGGATTGCTTCGGCAAAAGCAAGTGCCGGTGCATACAAGAAAATTCTCGTATTAGACAGCACCACCGGGCAAAACGCTTTACGCCAAGCCGAAGTTTTTCATGATGCGATAGGTATTGATGCCGTTTTTTTAACCAAACACGATTCAAGTGCAAAGGGCGGTTCGGCCTTTTCGTTAGGGCGGGAGTTGGGAATTCCGATTGCTTTTATCGGTTCGGGTGAAACCTATGCGGATATTAAACTCTTCGATTCCAAACGCTATGCGTATGATTTTTTAGGCGATTGAATGTGAAATATTGTATTCGGTGTTTTTTTTTCTTTTGTGCATTTTTCGTTTTCAGCTATGCCGATAAAGCTGAGGAACAAACTTCCGGCTTTTTTATCGACGGCACCCTTTTTGAAAAAAAAGGAAGCGCTCTTTTCCCGAACGGAAGTTTGCGCCGCCATTTTGACGAATCCGAACGTTTTTTAATTGATAAAAACGGTATGCATACGCTTCGGTGTGCCGATAACATAATTGTACAAAAAAAACTCGATTCATCTTATCGATTAATAAAGAAAATAATATGGAAGCCGTCTGCGGCCGAACCCGTATTCGAAACCGATTATTTTTATACAAGCGATTCCCTTTTTCCCGAGCGGGCGGAAACAACCGACAGAGAAAATGCCGTTTTTATACGTGAATTTTACGGTGAAAAAAAACGCCTTTTAAAACGCGAAACATATGAAAGTACCGATAAAAAATTGATATGCTCTGAAACGATACGTTACGATATGCAAGATAGAATAGCGGAACAAACTGTCGTATATGCACAACCGGGTAAGCGCAGCGAAAAAACGGAGTACCGTTACGGAAAGGGAGGCGATAAAGCCGATATTTTATATTATAGAGGCGGTATCAAAATAAAGGAAAAAACATATACTTCGGATACAAGCTGGAAAGAAGTGCTTTATTTTCCCGATAATATAAAAATAGTTACCGTGTATAAAGACGAAACACCCGTTTGGGAAATCTTTTATAAAAACGATGAAAAAAAACGGGAGAGGGCGCTGTGAAAACTTCAAATATAAAACAAATGAATAAAACATCATGGGTTTTATTTATTTCGCGCCGCTTTGCCCGTATCGATACACGGGGTAAAAACGCTTTAACCGCTTTTTTGTTTTCATTGGGTATTGCATTCGGCGTGATGACCCTGATTGTCGTTATGGCCGTAATGAACGGTTTTCAAATGGGATACATAGAAAGTATTTTGGAAATCCATTCTTTTCATATACGCGCGGTTCCCGATAGCGATGTACAAAAAAAACGTTTGGAGGATATGGCCGAACATCCGCTTGTCCGCAGTATCATTCCCTTTATGGATGCCCAAGCGTTAACTGTAGGAAAAAACGGCCGTCAAGAGGCTGCTTTTATTCGCTTTGTTCCTCAAAACATAATGGAATTGGATAGGGGCTTTGCCCGTGAAATCGCCGTATACCGCGGAAACTTTGATCTCGGCGATAATCAAGCCGTCGTTGCATCTCAGTTAGCCTACAGTTTGGGGATAGCCCCCGGCGACAAGATAAGTTTATTAGCCATTTCGGGTTCTTCAGATGTTGATTTGTTATCTTCAAGCCGCGTGTTTACCGTGTCCGGGCTTTTTTCATCTTCGTATTCGGAAATCAACAACAGCTTTGTGTTTTTATCCCTCGATACGGGGCAAAAACTGCTCGGTTCGTCGGCCCAAACCCTGTACGGTATAAAATTGCACAAACCTGCCCATGACAATCGGTTAATTCACCTTATAAAACAAAAAGATCCGTATTTTGCGGTTGAATCGTGGCGCACTTACAACAAATCCTTTTTCGGCGCTTTAAAAGTTGAAAAAAACGTGTTGACGATGCTTGTTTTTATCATTTTTATTGTAGTCGGAGTAAATATCTTTAACGGAATGCGCCGTATTATTTTTGAACGCCGTGAAGAAATTTCGGTACTGTCGGCACTCGGCGCTCCGCCTTTTTATATTCAAGCGGTTTTTCTTATGCAAGGAATGCTTATCGGTTTAGGCGGTGCCGTACCCGGACTGCTCTTGGGTATGCTTATAAGCGTGCGTATGGATGCGGTGTTTTGGCTTATTTCAAAAACCGTATACGGCGTTCAATATATTTTTACCCTTTTGCTTAATCCGTCAAATCTTGTTTTTTTAACCGAAAATCCTATGTTTATGTTTTATGCCCGAATTCCTGCGCGTATGTTTTTTGTCGAAACTGCCGCTATAACGATATTCGGTATCTTATCGGCTTTAAGCGCTGCATATGCCGCAAGTCGAAATATACTGAAACTTTCAATAGCAGAGGTATTGCGTTATGAGTAACCGAGTTGAAAACGATACAAGTTTTATACAGATCGAAGGACTGAAAAAGATATATACCGGGGCAGGTGAAAAACTGACCGTGTTTTCCGATGTTCATATGAGGGTAAAACAGGGTACTAAAATCGTTATTTTAGGCGAAAGCGGCAGCGGAAAAAGCACATTGTTAAATATCATCGGCGCCTTGGATACCGCTTCTGCGGGCAGGGTTAGGGTAGGGCATTATGATATAACGGCTTTGGATGAATATACGGCTTCCGAATACCGCGCTTCGTTTTTAGGCCTTATATTTCAATTCCATTACCTTTTAAAAGATTTTACCGCTTTGGAAAACGTATTTTTACCCCTGTATATGAAAGGCATTTCAAAAAAAGAAGCCCGCATGCGTGCATCCGAGCTTCTTTGCGAAGTCGGTTTGGAAAAACGTATGCATCATTTACCGTCTCAGCTTTCCGGCGGCGAACGGCAAAGGGCCGCCGTTGCCCGTTCTCTTATTACCGATCCCGAGCTTATTTTAGCCGATGAACCGACCGGCAACTTGGATCCCGAAAACGCGCATTTAGTCGGCGATTTGCTTTTTTCCATGGTGGAAAAATACCACAAAACCCTTATTATGGTTACCCATGACGTATCGTTAACTTCGCGCGCCGACGAATGTTTGCGCATAAAACAGGGCAGGCTCGTATATGACTCTTAAAGCATCTTTTTTATATGCCTTGCGCATTATATTGCCGAATTATAAAAGCGTTTCAAACGGACGTAAAAGCCTTTTCGGTGCGGTATTCGGCATTGCCTTAAGTTTGGTTCCGCTTATTGTCGTATTGGTTGTAGCCGACGGTATGATAGAGGGTATTACCGAACGTATGATCGGACTTTCAAGCTATCACATGCAAGTTTTGTGTCCTGAAAGTTCTTTGAGCGGTTTTGATGAACAGGTAGGCGAACTTAACCGTATTGCCGAAAAACTTGAAAACCTAACGGGGGGAACGGCTTTTATCGAAAAGCAGGGAATGGCCCTAGCTGCGGGTAAAAAAGGCAGGACAGGGGCTGCAATACGTTCCGTTGACGGAGATATATTTATAAATAACGAAGCTTTTAAAACTTATATTGAAGTTTTGGAAGGTCAAGCGGCTTTTCCCGATGCCAAAAGCGCGGTTATCGGCCGTGCCCTTGCTGAAAAATTGGAATTGAAAGTCGGAGATACAATCCGCCTTATTACGGCAAACCTTTTGTCCGCTTCGGATATACGGCCTAAAATGCTGTCCTGTAAAATATCGGGTATCGTATCGTCGGGATACGAAGAAATAGACGCTTTATGGGTTTTTGTGCCGTTTAAAACCGGTTTTTCTTTTTTACCCGCATCTTCTTCGCGCCTTTGTATCGGAATTGAAACCGATTTTCCTTTTTCCGAACGTTTGGAAAAAGCTTACCGTTCGGCTGAAGACTTTTTGCCTGCCGGTTACCGCATAAAGCGGTGGAGCGATATGAATACCGCGCAATATGAAAATTATGCATCGACCAAAATGCTGTTAATTCTCATTATGTTTTTGATTTTACTTATCGCTTCGGTTAATATATCGTCGGCTCTTATTATGGTTGTAATGGAGCGTAAAAAAGAAATTGCAATACTTAAAAGTATCGGAGCGTCTTCTTCAGGCATAAGCACGGCTTTTTTAATTACCGGTATCATTTGCGGTATGGGCGGCGTTTGTTTGGGGCTTCCTCTCGGCTTGGTATGTGCCGTAAACTGTAATGAAATCATAGAATTTTCCGAAAAGGCTGTTAACCTTATTTTAAAAATATGGTATCGTATAACAGGGCAAACAATGTATTCGCCGGTTACTTTTTTGGATCCCGCGTATTACTTACAAACCATACCGGTACATATTTCATTTCGGGAGATGTTTTTTATAGCCTTGCAAACACTCGGTTTGTCGGCCTTGGTTTCCGTTTTTCCGGCTGTCCGTGCAGGAAAAGAAAAGCCCCTGCATATTCTCAGAAAAACCTGAGATATACGAGGTATATGATGATTTGTGATTTGTGCGGTCGGCGCGAAGCCGTAGTTTTTGTTCGACAAATAAGTACACTGGGAAAAAAAGAAGTTCATCTGTGTGAAGTGTGTGCAAAAGCGCAGGGTATAGACGCATCGACGCAAACGATTACTATGAATCTTGAAAATCTTATAAACGGTGTGCATACCGAAAAAAAAGTGTGTTCCGTTTGCGGACGCAGTATTTATGACATACGCAAAACGGGTCAAGCAGGCTGTCCCGAATGTTACGCAGCTTTTAAAGAGGAAATTCAAGGTATGCTCACTAAAAAAGGTATCGACTTACCTTATACCGGTTCGATGCCGAAAAAGCTTGCGTATTTTCGATCCATGCTTACCGATAGAATGGCGATACAAACAAAGCTTAAAGACTCTCTTGCACGTGAAGATTATGAAAAAGCTGCGATGTACCGTGATTTTTTAAAGGCACTTGAATCTCCGGCCGTAACGGGCGCGGACGAACATTAGGGAGAATTGCCGTATGAATGAAGCGGGTGCTTGGTACAGCGAAACCGGACCGGAAAATGATGTCGTTCTTTCCACCCGTATTCGCCTTGCACGAAATTTTGTCAATTTTCCCTTTCCTTCGTGTTTTAGCCGCGATGACGGGGAACGCATACAAAGTCTTGTTTTCGATGCTTTTTCGCGCCTCGAACATCCGGAACGGTATCAAGCGCTCAGTGTAAAAAAACTCGATTCGCTCGGTCAGCGTATTCTTTCGGAGCGCGGCGTTTTAAGTTCGGATCAAATAACGAACCCTGTTGCGGGAATTGTTGTGCGTACCGACGGAAAATTGATGTGTTCGGTTAATGATGAAGACCATTTACGAATTGCCTGTTTCGGCGCCGGCTTGAATGTCGATGAAGTATATCCTATTATAAAGGATATAGACATTTCGCTGCAAAATATCGTTCAGTTTGCCGCTTCGGTCGAATTCGGTTATTTGAGCGCGTCCGTAAATAATGTCGGTACGGGTATGAAGATTTCGGCCTTTGTACATTTGCCTTCTTTAACTTTTTTAAATCGGGAAACCAAGGAATTAAGCGCTTTGTTTTCGGATATTGAAAAAAAAAGCTTTACGGTTATGCCCTGTTTCGGTTATGCCCCGGATTATGAGAATTCTTTTTCGCCTGCTTTAGGCGCCTGCTATCAAATAAGCAGCGGAGCTTGCTTTACCGGAACTGAAGAAGAACAAATTGCGGCTTTAACGGAAACTTTACAAGCGGCTGCGGAATCGGAACGAATGTGCAGACATAAAATTGCCGATACTAAACCGACGGCTTTGCGCGATTTTGTATATAAGGCGCTCGCTTCGGTTAAGTACAGCCGCTTTTTAACCGAACGGGAATGTATCGATGCCCTTTTTCGCATAAAGTGGGGAAAAGATACGGGCATTTTAGCATGTATCGAAAACCCGGTTTTGTTTGCTTTAGTATATCGAACCCGGGAAGCTCATATCGAATTTGTAAACCGCAACGAACGCTTTAAATTCGAAAGCGATATCAATACGCCGGAATTACAGCATGCGCGATTACGTTCATTAATTATGCAGGAATCGCTTGAAAGCATACAAATATATGCTTAATTGATTGGAATGCAGGGGAGTGTTATATGATAAAAGGTCTTTCGCCGCGTGCGCACAAATTGCTCAATGTCTATGCCCAAGAAGAAGGAAAAAGATCGGGTGCCGACGAAATTTTACCCGAGCATGTATTGCTTGCGCTTATAAAAAGTTCTTCGGGGCTGGGTTTTGCCGTTTTGCAGTTTTTAAAAATCAACCTTTTAACCTTTCAGCTTGCTCTTGAGCAGGTTATTCCGCTTAAGTCCCCCGTTTCAGCTTTTTCCGACATAGCGCCTTCGCGCAGATTGCGTACGATGTTTGATATTGCCGCAGTCGAATCGCGTTCGTTGCGCCGCGATTATATAGGTACCGAACATCTTTTACTCGCCGCAATCCGTGAAGAGCAAAGTCTATGCGCTCTGTTTTTTAAAAAAGCGGGTATCGGTTTGGACAGTGTGCGCCGCGCCGTTGAAGCCGCTTCGGTACAAATACCCTCATCCGCTTATGATGCCAAAAATACCGGCACAAACATAAAACCGGTTAATTTCGGACAAAGTAAACAACTTCAGCAAACATCCCTGCTAAAAGAATTCAGCCGCGATTTAACCGACGCGGCAAAAAACGGCTGTTTGGATCCCGTCGTCGGGCGCAAAAATGAAATCCGTAGAGTAATTCAAATATTATCCCGCCGCGGAAAAAATAACCCCATACTTGTAGGCGAACCCGGCGTCGGCAAAACCGCTATTGTCGAGGGCTTGGCGGCCGCTATTGTCGAAGAAAAGGTTCCTGCCGGCCTTATAGGCAAGCGCCTTTTAACGCTTGATTTAGCCCTCGTCATTGCGGGGACAAAATATCGGGGCGAATTTGAAGAACGTCTTAAACGCATCATGAAAGAAATTCATGAAGCAAAAAACGTTATTTTATTTATTGACGAACTTCATACGATAATCGGTGCAGGCAGCGGCGAAGGAACGATGGATGCATCGAACATGATAAAACCTGCTTTATCACGCGGCGAACTTCAGTGTATAGGAGCTACGACTTTAAAAGAGTATAGAAAATACTTTGAAAAAGACGCCGCTTTGGAAAGACGTTTTCAAATTGTTCATATCCATGAACCTACCGAAGAGCAAACAACGGAAATATTGGAAGGTATTAAAAGCGGTTACGAAGAATTTCACGGGATACGATATGCCGACGGCGTAATAGAATCCATCGTTAAATTTTCCAAACGCTATATTGCCGACCGTTTTTTACCGGATAAAGCTATCGACTTACTTGATGAAACCGGCGCAATGAAAAAAATACAGGACGATTCCCGTCCGGCCGAACTTGCCGAAATTGAAAAGCGTATATATGCTTTGACCGAAGAAAAACAACTGATGGTACAAGATCAAGATTATGAGGGTGCAGCTAAAATTCGCGATCAAGTATATTCTTTGCGCACCGAACTTGAAACGCTGAGAAAGCAATGGCGTTCTTCTTCGGCACAAAATACCGTACAAATCGAAGATGTATGTTCCGTTGTAGCCGGTATGACCGGCATCCCGGTTGAACAGTTAAATGCTTCGGAAACGTCACGCTTAATGAATATGGAAGAAGAATTGCACCGTTTTGTTATCGGTCAAAATGAAGCGGTATGTGCCGTTTGTTCTGCCGTGCGCCGTGCGCGATCCGGCGTTTCTTCAGTAAAGCGCCCCTTAGGCTCCTTTATTTTTTTAGGTCCTACAGGTGTAGGTAAAACCTTATTGGCAAAAAGCCTTGCCCGCTTTTTGTTCGGTTCCGAGGATGCCCTTATACGCATCGACATGAGCGACTACATGGAAAAACATAATGCAAGCCGTCTTGTAGGGGCGCCGCCCGGTTATATCGGGTATGAAGACGGCGGTATTTTAACCGAAAAAATCCGAAAAAATCCGTATTCGATTGTCCTGCTAGACGAAATAGAAAAAGCTCATCCGGATGTATTTAATTTATTGTTACAAGTACTTGAAGAAGGCGAACTGAGCGACAACTCCGGACATAAAATCAATTTTAAAAATACCTTGATTATTATGACAAGCAATGCGGGTGTGCGCCGTATTTCCAATGAAAACCGTTTGGGCTTTAATGCTTCAAATAAGGCGATTATGGATTATGCGAATATTAAAGCCGACGCTTTAAATGAATTAAAACAAATATTAAGCCCCGAACTTTTAAATCGTATCGACGATACTGTGGTTTTTACCCCCTTAAGCGATAAGGAAGTGTCGGGCGTACTGGATATTCAAATTGAGGAACTGAAAGAACGTTTAGCCGAACAAAATATATATCTTGAACTTTTACCGAAAGCCCGTTCTTATTTTATCGAAAACGGTTACGAACCCGCATTCGGAGCGCGCCCTATGCGCCGTTTGATTCAGCATGAAGTGGAAGACGTTTTAGCTTCAAAAATTATTGCAGGCGAATGTACTGCCGGAGATACGCTGCTTATAGACTGCAAAAAAATAAAAAGCGGCACTGTTTTACATTTACGTATAAAAAAGGCAAAACTTGAGCTTACAGCTCCCGCTTTATCCATTGAAGCGCCGGAAAAAAACGCCGCACATACCCTGCAGTAAATGCGGCGCGGTTATGCACTTTTCTATATGAGCGTATTATCCGGAATAATCGCATTCTTTTTGATGACGATAATCCCGTCAGATACCAAATATTGCGCCGTTTCACCGTCCGGAACGGGACCTCGGCAGCCTATCGAGCAATTATTTCCGATACGGGCGTTTTTATCGATAATAGAGCGTTTTATATGCGTATTACAGCCTATGCCGATATTTGGTATACCCTTTGCAAGGTTTTCCTTTTTTTGACTTTCCGTTTCGTAAAAGTCGGCTCCCATACAGACAACGCCTTCCAAGCTGGAATTACGTTCTATAACGCTTCGTATACCTATAACCGAATCTATAATGCATGCTTCCGTTACTACGCAGCCCTCGCTTGCAATACAGCGCGTCATCTGGGCGTGATTTGTTTTTGAAGGCGGTAAATTGCGCGGTTTAGTAAAAATGGGTTTGTCTTCATCGTAAAAATTGAATTTCGGCGTAATTGCGGCAAGGTCGATAGTTGCATCGTAAAAACTTTTTATCGTACCGATATCTTCCCAATAGCCGTCGTAAATATACGAAAATACCTTGTATTTTTCTATAGCTTGCGGAATTACTTCTTTTCCGAAGTCGGTATAGTCGTTATCGAGTGCTTCTTCCAAAACTTCGGCGTTAAAAATATAAATACCCATGGAGGCAAGATAATCTTTACCTTGAGTTGCTCCGGGCGTCCTGCTTTCGTCGGGAATTATCCAATCGCTTATATCAAGGTCGGCAGCGGGTTTTTCCATAAAGGCGGTAATATTGCGTTCTTTATTTATCTTCATAATACCGAAGCCCGACGCATCGGCGCGGTTGACGGCCGTCGTTGCAATCGTTATTTGCGCATTGTGTTCCATGTGATATTCAAGATAGGCGTTTAAATCCATTTGATACAGTTGATCGCCGGAAAGAATGATGTAATGAGTCGGTTTTTGTGTTTGAAAGTGGATAAAGTTTTTTCGTACGGCATCCGCCGTTCCTTCATACCAGCCGGAATGTTCAAGGGTTTGTTCTGCAGCAAGAATTTCGACAAAGCCCTGCGAAAACCGGTCAAAATTATAGGCGGCTGTAATATGCATGTGAAGGGATGCCGAATTGAATTGGGTAAGCAGATAAATCTGTTTGAAGTTCGAGTTAATACAATTTGAAATCGGAATATCCACTATACGGTGCTTTCCTCCGAAGGGAACCGCCGGTTTTGAGCGTTCTTTTGTGAGCGGATATAAGCGTGTGCCTTTGCCGCCGCCGAGAATGATGGATAATACTTTTGGCATACATAAACTCCTTTTTTTTACTTTTCCGGTGCCTTTTGGAATTAAGCTAAAGCGGAATACGGTATTAAAACGTAAGCACCCTTACAGCCGGCACTGTGTTATTTGTATTGAGTACATTATACAATCGGTTTTAAAAAAACACAAATTCTTTTTTTTGCAAATGCTCATTTTTTTTACGACATTCTTTGCAGTATCGCCTCGGCGGCGGCACAAACGAGAATAATCAAAAAACCGGTGCGGGCCGCCTTATCATACTGTTTTAGGACGCAGGGTGAAAACAAAATATTCAGTTTTTGTACAGAAAAAACAAGACGGACGCATTTTCTATCCTCTGCGTCTTTTACGCTGCGTATTCGGGTAAAATATTTCGGCATAAAGATACGGACTGCGCCGATAAGCAGCGTCTGAAATCCTGTGTATACCTCCGCTGCCCGAAGAGAATAAAAGGCAATAACAATACCGATAACTGAAACAAGAATGCAGATTATGTAATTGTCTTTTAAGTCGAATTTTTTATCACGTACATCGATTTTGCGTGCTGCCGTTTTTGCACATTTAAAATACATAAGCGCGCTGAGCGCCGTTATAAAATGCGATTCGAGTAACAATAAAAAATAGATGCCTGCCGCAAAAACCGAAATATCCGCAATCACAGCTTTAATGCCTATGCTTTAATTTTCGCAGTGTAAAATAACACAGGCCGCATATAAAGTATATCAAGGCTGCCGCAAAAAAAACGCCGGGTGCTTTTATAAAAACCGAAAACATACCTCCTGCCGTAAAGCATAAAATGCTCAAAAGATAAAATAAACTCTTTTTTAAATCGTTTTTCTTTTTTTCGCTTCCGGCCGTACCGCAAAATGCGCTTCCCAAACACAGTGCCGCGTCCGTCAAATAACCGGTAAAGTGGGTGGTACGGATTAAAATTCCCTTATAAAAAATAAACATACCGTTTTGTATCCCCAAAATAAGGCACATAAAAACGGTACTTGGAATGTCGGCTGTATTAAAAACTCCGAGATACATGAATATAAGGGAAAAACTCATAAGGAGGATACCGTAGCGTTTTGAAAATTCAAAGTTTTTTTCATGAAAAAGCAAGCCCGAAATAAATGCGCCGGTAAAAAATGAAGCGGGCAAAGTCAATATATACAAGGCGGAACGGACATTTAATTGCGACAATTCGACGGCCGCGCGGGTTAGGTTACCTGTATGATGACTTAAAGCGCTTGCATACAGCAAAAAGCCCGTTCCGTTTAACAACCCCGAAACAAAGGTAAGTGCGGCTGTCCATATTAAAATAAAAACGTTGCTTGTTTTCATACAGCGATACTAATACGATATTGCGATAAAAACAAGCCGTTTTAATAAAATACGGACAGTTCGGAACAATTTTAAAAAGCGGAAGCGTTAAATTGCTTGTAACGAAGGGCTGTATGTGATATGCTTGTGTTATGACGGTAAATTCATACGATTTTGCTTTTGCACGTAAAAAAGAGTTAAAAAGAAAAATTCTGCTTATTGTGTGCATTTTTTTGTTGACGATGATTTGTTTGCAATTAATTTTCCATTTTTTTTTATCTCCCGTCCTTATTTTATCGTCCTCAATGAAGCCCGGCCTTGTAAAAAATGCAGCTCTTTTTATACTGCCCCTTGCTCCCGATAGGCCCGATTTTTTCAGTACGGAAAATCTGAACCGCGGCGATATTGTCAGGGTTGAAGCGCCGGAAAAAAATCAATTGAATTTTTTTGAAAAGGTGCTTGAAGTTTCGGTTGCAATGCTGACTTTTCAGCGGGTACATCCGTTTACGGTTTTGCCTTCGGGCTGTCCGCCTACGGCCTTGTTCCGTTTGATCGGACTTCCGGGCGATATCCTCTATATCGATGATTATGTCGTTTATATAAAAAAAGCCGGAACTTCTCATTTTTTAACGGAATTTGAACTTTCTTCGGCCGATTATAATATTCTCATAGATAATTTTCCCGCTATGTGGGATAGGGCTATGGGGGCACCGGGAAAAATGCCGCCGATTACATTGGGAAAAGACGAGTATTTTGTACTCTGCGATAACCGTATTTCCGCCTTTGATTCGCGTTTGTTCGGTCCGGTAAGGGCATCCGAAATAAGCGGAAAAGCGCTTTTTCAATACTATCCGTTTACCGACATAAAAAAACTGTATTGATGTATTTATACGTCCATATTCCTTTTTGTAAATCAAAGTGTTCGTACTGCGATTTTTTTTCCGTACCGCTTGCCGCCCGTTCCCGTATTCCCGACTCCTATATGGATGCCCTGCTTAATGAAGCGGCATACCGCAAATATCTGCACGGTATAAGCGAATGGTCGAGTATTTATGTGGGAGGAGGTACTCCGGGGCTTTTGTCTCCCGTACAGCTGAAGCGTCTTTTAGAAGGCTTGTACAAACTCTGTCCGCCTAAAGCGGAAGCCGAAATTACCCTTGAAGTCAACTGCGCCGACATTGCCGAAAAAGGCCCGGACGGTGTTTGTTCCTATCTTGAAAAAGCTTCCGAAGCGGGCATAAACCGCATTTCAGCCGGCATTCAAACCTTTAACGATGATGTTTTGCGCCTTATGGGGCGGCGCTCCTCCCCTGAGCAAATCAAAGGTGCCCTCGAAAATTTACAACAATGGCGCAAAAACGGACAAAAAACTTCTCGGTCCCTTGCCGGTACGTCACCGGATTTCCGAAGCGGGGCTTCCTTAGCGTCTTTAGGGAGGCGCTTTTCCTGCGATCTTATTGCGGGGCTTCCCCGGTTAAGCACCGATGATTTTTGTTCAGGTCTACGTGAATTGCTGAGTTATGAACCCGACCATATATCCCTTTACAGCCTTATGATAGAAACGGGAACACCTCTTGAAAAGCAAATATCCGACGGCCTTATTGCCCGGGATGAAGATACCGCCGACGAGCAGTGGCTTTTGGGGCGCGGCATACTCGAAAAAGCGGGTTACATCCAATATGAAGTGTCCAATTTTGCCAAAAAGGGTTTTGAAAGCGTCCATAACCGCGCCTACTGGCGTATGGAAGACTATATCGGCTTAGGTGCCGCGGCCGTCGGAACAGTCGGTTCCGTCCGCTATACGGGCACGCACGACATTAAAGCATACACGGACTTTTGGACGGGCTTAAAAAACGGTACAAGTGCGGCCGCCTTCCTGCCCCCCGCCTTCCGGGCGGCCGTCTCCGGGCAGGCTGCACAAAGCTTTGTTATCCCCGAATCGGTCAGTGCGCTCGAACACATAAGTCAAGATGAGGCAATAACCGAATTTTTGATGATGGGCTTCCGTATGCTTGAGGGCGTAAACGATGCCGAATTCAAAAAACGCTTCGGTCGTGAGCTTACGGATTTTATAGAACCCGTTTTTACCTGCTGGCAAAAACGGGCTTTAGCCGAAACCGACGGCAAAGCCTACCGTCTTACAAAAGAAGGCCTCTTGTTCTTAAACGAATTTCTTGTGCAAATCGCGGCTATACGGTGAACGTTTTTTATCGGTTTTAAAAAGTTACAAATTTGTAATCCAATATTTTTTGGAGTTTGGCAATTGTTTTCAAAGTCGGATTTGCTTTTTTGGGATTTTCCAACTGTTGATATTGTTGATAAGATATATTCAGCTTATCGGCAATTTCATTTTGTGTTTTTTTCCCGCGATTTTTTCGCAGCATAAGGGAAAAGGCTATATTGGGTTCAACTTCTACAGGATATTCGGATATAAAAGAGGGGAGCGGAATATGTATGCCCCGTGTTATTTCACTTTCCAAAACACCGTTTAAAGCTTCTCCTGCCATTTCTATTGCTTTTTCCTTTGTTTCTCCGAAAGTGAATACATTCGGTAAATCGGGAAATTCTACATAATATACATTGTCCTCTTTTTTTAATGTGCAATAATATGTCATAATTTCTCCTGTATATCTGCCGATTTGAATATTTTTTTTACCGTTCCTATCGGAATATCTTTATTTCCATGCACGGGTACGGGAATTGTTTTATTATCTTTTACAAAAATATAATGCGAACACTTGGTTCTGTCCAATGTCCACCCGTATTTTTTTAAGATTTTTACGATTTCCTTACCGGTCATAATAAAACAATACAATGTATAGCTTGTATTGTCAATGATTTTTTACTCATATAAATCGTTGAGCTTGTGAACATTTGATTTATATAAACTCAAGGGGAACGGCGAGGACGCTTATTTTATTTTTTGTAACCGCTGCAACCTGACTGCAGTTGCAGATAATTGTTCCCTGACCTATGCGCACGTTTTTAAGTCTGTTCATAATGAAAAAATTCTTTGCATCTTCGGTATTCGGAGTTGCCGTTTTTTTTATTTCAACAGGGTAAATTGTGTTATTGCGTTCGATAAGCACATCTATTTCGATTTTATCTTTATCGCGGTAAAAATACAGCGGAGCTTCTTCTCCGTTGTTGGCAAAAGATTTTATAATTTCAGCGATAACATAGGTTTCAAAAAAGGAACCCGCCATTGCGCCGGTTTGCATAACTTCAGGATTTGTCCAGCGCGTTAAATAGGCTGCAAGTCCGGTATCGATAAAATACATTTTCGGAGTTTTAACAACCCGTTTTTCGACATTCGACGAATAGGGCTTCAATAAATACACAAGACCGGAGGTAACCAAAAGAGAAAGCCATTTTTTTGCGGTAACTTCGCTTATGCCGCACTCCCGCGCCATATCGCCGTAATTGACCAGTTGACTTGTACGGGAGGCCGCAACCGTGATAAATTGCAAAAACTGCATTTCATCGGCAACCTGTGTCAGTTTTTTAATATCACGTTCAATATAGGTTTTAAGATAGTTTGCATAAAAATCGGCGGGCGCAACTTTTCCCTTAATGACTTCAGGATAACCTCCGGCATAAATAGCCTGCCATGTTTTATGAATTGAAAATGTATAAGCCGAAAAAGCCTTGCTTCTTTCAAGAAAATATTTTTTTGTAGGAATAAAGCTGTCCGAAAATATGTCCTGCCTGATTTCACGGGCGGAAAGGGGATAGAGCTGCACAATGCCTATTCTTCCCGAAAGACTTTCCGTTGCCGTTTCCATAAGCTTAAATTGCTGACTGCCGGTAAGGTAATACATTCCGTTACGGCGGTTTTTATCGATTTCAATTTTCAAGTAGCGGAACAAATGCGGGACATATTGAATCTCATCAAATATAACGGGATGAGGATGAAATGCCAAAAATGATTTAGGATCGTTTGTTGCGGACAGTTCTTCCGTCGGGTCGTCAAAGGTAAGATAGGGAACGGCTTGGGCATCCGTAATTTTTGTTAAGAGGGTTGTTTTTCCCGTTTGCCTGGCTCCCGTTAGCAGCACGGCCGGATATGAAGAGGCGAGTCTTTGTATTGTTTTGTCCGCATGACGCTGTAAAAATGCGTTTTTTCTTGTCCTTAGTTTCATGGGATAATCCAAACTCCTATTTAATATTATCCCATACATTCAAAATAGTCAATAGACGGAAGAATACACGGCCGCGGTTACCCTGCATTAGGTTATTCGTATAAGTTATTCATATAAATCGTTGAGTTTTCGGTAGAGTCTGTTAAGCCGTCCTTTATCCGCTTCGCTCATAGAATCGGGCGCTTCGTCTATAAGCACCTCCAAACTTGAAAGGCTTGCATTGAGTGCCGTAGTAAAGCTTTTCGATACTTTAAGCCAATAGGTTCCCCTGCCGTCGGTACACAGGCCGATAAAACCGATTTCTTTTCCGCCCTTTTTTACGGGGGCCGTGCGAAGGATAACCGGCAGGGCGTTAAACAGTTTTTCCGCTTCTTCTGCAAACGACAGGTTCAGCGTGCGCTCCCATTCGCTCTCGGTGAGCGGCCGTAAATCCGTTTCTTTTACGACCCGCAGGGCAAGGCTTAATCGCTCCCCGGTTAAGAGGGCGTGCTTTCCGTATTCGACTTTTACGCGCAGTTTTCCCGCCTGTGCAAGCCGTCCCGGATCTTCGTCGGCTTGGGCGGCTTTTTGTAAAAGAGAGTAGGGCATAATAAGGTGCTTTTTACCCTTGATTTTTTCGACGGCAAAGACTATGCCGCCTATGATGACGTTTTCCGCGTTTACATTTTCAACGTTTGCCCTTGCAATATGTGCGCTGTCGGATAATCGTTCTTTTTTGCAAAGCCTGCCCTGTTTGCCGCCCGTTTCTTTTTTGTTGCGCCCGAGGTTTTCTCTTGCCGCCCTTTCATCGCCGCCGGCCCCGGCTTTGTTTTTAATGCCGGATCGGGTACTTTTCCCCGTCATTGCCGCAAGGCGCTCTGCCATCCCCTCGTCGAGGCGCGATAACACCGCCCTTGTAAGCGGAGAAACCGACATGGCGAACATGCGCGATGTGCGCACAATTTCTCCTGCAACAATATAGAGGGGGTCGGAGCGGAACATGCAGGAGCCCGGATGTATTTGAATGTGTTCGGCGGTTAAACTTTGATAGCTTTCTTTTTTTTCGCGTATGCACACAAACTGAATCATACCTGCGGCTATACAGGTTAAATAATCGTCCGGGTGGCCGCCGCCTACAACGGGAAGGCCTAAAGAGCCGACTATTTGTTCCAGCTGTTCTTTTATATTGACTATTTCGGCCATAACGCGCTCGTCAAGATAACTTTTTTGACAAAAGCGCGATTTGTTTTTTGCTTCGCCGTACCGTTTGAATATGTTTACATAGGATAAAAAATCGCCCCTCATATCTCGGAACTCGTGATGGGCGCGCCGGGCATCGCTTTCTTCGCCGGGCGGAAGTATAAAGGGCGAGTGCGCCGACAAAAAGGCGGCGGCGATAAGCACTTCTTCTATCACATCGGGATAACGTAAAATCGCTTCGACGATAATGCGGCTTTGGCGCGGCATAAGGGGAAAGGCCGCCATAAGCTCTCCGATTTTGGAAAGACTGTTGTCCTTTTCCAAGGCGCCGAGCATATTAAGCGTTTCCACACCGCCTATGAGCCCTTCACGGCCGGGCGGCGAAATAAATTCAAACTGCTCAAAGTCGCGTATGCCGAGTTCCGCCATGCGGAGCACCACTTCGCATAAGTCGGTACGGTATATTTCTTCCATTGTGTAGAGGCTGCGGTTTTCAAAATCCTTTCGCGGATAGAGGCGGTAACATACGCCGCTGTGGGTACGCCCGGCGCGCCCCTTACGCTGATTGCACGACGCTTTCGACACGAGGGTTTCGGTCAAGCTTGAGGTAAAACTGCGCGGATTGTAATAGTTCAGTTTTGCCAAGCCGCTGTCTATAACGGTTGTAATGCCGGGAATGGTTACGCTTGTTTCGGCGATGTTTGTCGAAACGATAACCTTTTTGCGGCCGAAAGGAGGATTTATAAAAACGCGTTCCTGCTCTTCTTTGGCAAGCCGTCCGTACAGCGGAATAAGAAAAATGCGCCGCGAAAAAGGTGCGCGGCCGAGACGACGGATACAGTCTTTGATGATTTTTTCGCCGGGTAAAAAGCATAAAATTCCGCCATCGTATTTACTGTCCAACACGCGGCTTATCGTATCTTCGATTTTTGCCAAAAGGGCTTCCGAGGCACTTAAAGAAGCCGTACTTGCAGGAATTGCAGGCGGATCGTAGACGATTGTAACGGGGTAGGTGATTGTATTGATTGTTACAATCGGGCAATCGTTAAAATAGGCGGAAAAAGCTTCGGCGTTCATTGTTGCCGACGATACAATCACTTTAAAATCGGGCCGCTCTTTTAAAACGCGCTTTAAAAGGCCGAGTACAAAGTCTATGTTTAAACTGCGCTCGTGAGCTTCGTCCACCATAATAACCGAATAGCGCGACAGCATGGGGTCTAGCTTCATTTCCTGAAGCAAAATGCCGTCGGTCATAATTTTTATTTTAGTTGAAAAATCCGTTTTGTCTTCAAAGCGCATTTTATAACCGACTGTTCCCGGATAGGTGCAGCCCAGCTGTTTTGAGATAAACTCGCTTACCGACAGGGCGGCAATACGGCGCGGCTGAGTTACGGCAATCATTCCCGCATCGGCAAAACCCGCCTCATAGAGGATTACGGGCAGTTGCGTTGTTTTTCCCGAACCGGTGGGGCTTTGTACGACTATTGCCTGATTTTTTTTAATCGCATCGAGGATAAGTTCTTTTTGTTCGTAAACGGGCAAGGCCCGGTAATCTATCGGCATGTAGTAATTTCCCGTATGTTTTTCATCAATTCCAAACGCTTTTTATAATATGCGGCCAATCTTTTATCCTGCTGCGCTATCAGGTTCTCATTCAACCGCCTTATAACAAAATTATACCCCTTATCGACATGAGTTACAATAATATGCGGTTTTATATCGGCGAATTGAATAGCGCTTTTTTGAGAATCGGTGTTTTGTTTTACATCGACTTGCAAAAGAATTCCCGTTCCGGTGTATTCGTAGGGATGGGAAGGATTATCGAAGTTAAAACGCGGCAACTGGCCGGAAATCGTATTTCCCATACCGTACATAATGAGTTTTTCCGTTTTTCGGCTTATGCCGTCTTCCGTTACCTTGCAGCTTACCCGTTCCCACGGCTTTGAAACATGGGCATGGTTCGCCCAAATAATATCGACGCCCAAATCTAAAAGCGAATAAAAATATTCGCGTCTCTTTTGCGTCACTTCTAATACATATTCGGGATCGGCCGAATGAATGCTTAAAATAAACAAGTCGCAGGGGTTTTCTTTTTGTATTCGTATCAGTTCGCTTTTTAATGTGCGTTTTCCCTTTTCGGTAAAGGGATAAAAGTCGAATAAATCGGTATGGCGCTCAATATTTACGATTTCCGTAACGGCGGCAAAAAGGATTTTCCATCCCTGCGTTTCAATCAATTCGTATGTGAGCTCTTCGCTTTCCGGTTTTTTAATCCCCGCACTGTAGACTCCTTGTGAACGCGCTTCGGCAAAAAAAGCGGCGCTTCCGCGTATGCCGGCTTTTCCCTGATCGTTTGTGTGATTGTTTGCGAGCGAAAATACATTAAAACCCGCATCGATGGCGGCTTGGGCGTATTCGCCGTGAATATTAAAGTTGGGAAAATTTTGGTAGGGAAGTTCATCGCAAATCGGCGTTTCCAAATTGCCTAATGCCAAATCACAAGCCGACAAAAGATTTTGTACATCCCGATAGATAAGGTTAAAATCCTTCATACGGTAATTTACCGAGTGAGCCATAATATCGCCTGCAAAACAAAGGCGAAGGGGCTGCTGTTTAGGCGGGTGTTTAAATCTTATCACATTTTGTATGTTTTGCGTATGATTTTGTGCCGCTTTTTCGTTCTTTTTCGGAACGGACGTACACGAAAGTATTAAAAATAAAAACAAAACGGACAAAGCCTGCGAAAGTTTGGCCATACCCCCAGAGTATACATTGACAGCGATTTTTTTTCAATGTACAATACAAAGATAACTATGTTAAGGAGAAAATAATTTCATGACAAAGACAAAGTTTGTCTATTTTTTCGGCAACGGTAAAGCCGAAGGCGATGCATCCATGAAAGAAGGTCTCGGCGGAAAGGGTGCAAATTTGGCCGAAATGACTAATTTGGGAATTCCCGTTCCGCCCGGGTTCACCATTTCAACTGAGGTTTGTAAATTATACTACGAAAACGGAAAAAAATATCCCGACGGACTTGAAAGTGAAGTTGCGGAACATCTTGAGCGCCTTGAAAAACTTATGGGTAAAAAACTCGGAGATGCAAACGATCCTCTTTTGGTGTCGGTACGCTCCGGTGCCGCCCTGTCCATGCCCGGTATGATGGATACCATCTTAAACCTGGGTATGAACGACAAAGCCGTTGAAGGTTTGTCGGCAAAAACCGGTAATCCGCGTTTTGCATGGGACGCATACCGCCGCTTTATTCAAATGTTCGGCGACGTTGCAATGGGTGTTCCTTCCGAAGGGTTTGAAAACGCTTTGGACGACATTAAGGTTTCCAAGGGCGTAAAGCTCGACACCGACCTTGATGCCGAGGACTTAAAAAAACTGGTAGGACGCTACAAAGAGATTTACAAAAAGCACACGGGAAAGGACTTCCCCCAAAACCCCGTCGAGCAAATGTGGGGTGCCATCAATGCCGTATTCGGTTCGTGGATGAACGAACGCGCCATCAAGTACCGCGCATTGAACAGTATCCGCGGCCTTGCGGGAACGGCGGTTAATATTCAGTCTATGGTATTCGGAAACTTCGGCGACGATTCGGGAACGGGCGTGTGCTTCAGCCGCGACCCCTCAACCGGAGAAAACAAATTTTACGGCGAATACCTGATGAACGCTCAGGGTGAGGACGTTGTAGCCGGTATCCGCACTCCCGAAACCATCGAAAAACTTGCAAGCGAAAACAAAGAAGTGTATGCCGAGCTTATCGCTATCCGCGACCGCCTCGAAAAACACTACCGCGATATGCAGGATATGGAATTTACCGTTCAGCAGGGAAAGCTCTTTATTTTGCAAACCCGTAACGGTAAGCGCACCGGGCAGGCTGCCGTACGCTGTGCGGTCGAAATGGTTGAAGAAAAACTCATCGATAAAAAGACCGCCGTTATGCGCGTGTCTCCCGATCAGCTTGACCAGCTTTTGCACCCGAGAATCGATCCCAAGGCGGTTAAAGAAACAAAGCCGCTTACAAAGGGCTTAAACGCTTCTCCGGGAGCCGCCTGCGGTCAAATCGTCTATACGGCCGACGAAGCGGATTCGTGGGTACAAAAGGGCCACAAGGTTATTTTGGTACGTAAAGAAACCAGCCCCGAAGATATTACCGGAATGGTTGTGTCCGAAGGTATTTTAACGTCTACCGGCGGTATGACCAGCCATGCGGCCGTTGTTGCCCGCGGTATGGGTACCCCCTGCGTATGCGGCGCTTCGGAAGTGCTTTTTTCAAACGGAGAAGTATTTATAAACGGTAAAGCTTTTCAGCGCGGCGATTTTATCACCATCGACGGTTCTTCCGGCTGCGTATACGAAGGTCAGCTTCCCCTTATCGACTCTGAAATCTCCGACCGTCTGCACACCTTCCTCGACTGGTGCGATGAAGTGCGCAACGCTTCGCTGCGTACCAATACCGACGGAAACGCAATTAAGGGATTCAGCGTCCGCGCCAATGCCGACCAGCCCGCCGATGCAAAGCATGCATTCGATTTCGGCGCCGAAGGTATCGGTTTGTGCCGCACCGAACACATGTTCTTTGACCGCGATAAATTGATTCACTTCCGCGCAATGATCGCTTCCGACACGGAAGAACAGCGCCGCGAAGCTTTGGCAAATATTTTGCCCCTGCAAAAGAAAGACTTTGTCGGTATTTTCGAAGCGATGAACGGCCGGCCGGTAACAATCCGCCTTTTGGATCCGCCGCTTCACGAGTTTATTCCGCACACGCAAACCGAGCGCGAAGAGCTTGCGCACATTATGCACATCGACTTGGAAAAGTTGAATGCAAAGCTCGACGCCCTGCACGAAATGAACCCGATGCTCGGCCATCGCGGCTGCCGTTTGGCTATTACCTATCCCGAAATTTACGAAATGCAGGTTGAAGCTATCGCCCTTGCCGCCGCCGATTGTATTAAGCGCAAAATCGACGTAAAGCCCGAAATTATGATTCCGATTGTCTGCGATAACGACGAATTGGAAATTATCCGCGGTCAAGCGCAGGCTATTATTCAAAAGGTATTCGATACGGAAAAAGTCAAATTCGATGTGCAAATCGGTTCTATGATTGAAGTGCCGCGCGCCTCGCTCCTCGCCGATAAACTTGCCGAACATGCGGACTTTTTCAGCTTCGGTACAAACGACTTAACGCAGATGACCTTTGCGTTCAGCCGCGACGACGCCGGTAAATTCCTTACCTCGTATTTGGTAAAGGACGTGCTTATAACCGATCCGTTCAAAACCCTTGACGAAGAGGGAGTCGGTGAACTTATCAATATTGCACGCATTAAAGCCCGTTCCAAAAAGCCCGGCTTAAAGCTCGGTATTTGCGGCGAACACGGCGGCGACCCCGATACGATCGACTTCTGTTACCGTGCCGGATTGAACTACGTTTCCTGTTCTCCCTACCGCGTGCCCGTCGCCCGTTTGGCTGCGGCTCAAGCGGTTATCCGCAACGGCTGATAAGGTATAAAACTACAGAGGACCTCGGCGCTGTCGGAATCCTGATCGGTTTATAAGACGGCGCTGTCCGTTTATAAGGGGCTGCCCTCAATGAGGGCAGCCTTTTTTTATAGGTTAAGACTGTTCAGTCGGCAGCTTTCCTACAAATCCTTGCGCATTCGGGCGGGACTGATGCCGTAGGTTTCTTTAAACGCTTTTTGAAAATAGCCGTCCCCGTAGTAGCCGACCGCCTGTGCTATTTCTACAATGGATAATTCATCATTATAAAGCAATTCAAGCGCCCTTGTCATTCTTACCTTTTGCGTGTATTCATTTATTGTCGTGTTAAAACAATCTTTAAAACCCGTTACCAATTTTTGCTGATTGATAGAAAATTTTTTAGTGAGCTCCGCAATGGTAAAATGATCTGCAAAGTGTTCTTCTATAAAAGTTTTTACATTTTTAAGAACAGCCTTGTCTTTTTGGGAAAGGTGCACATTTGTTTTCGGTTGTGCCTTATAAACATAATCGTAAAGAAGTGAAAAAACCTCCAAGCATTTACCTTGAATATAAAGCTTTAATGCTGCTCCTTCCAGTGTACATTCTTTAAGGCTGTCGCAAATTGCGGTTATTTTCGGAATGACAATCGGCTCGGGATTAAGTACACTTGCCGCTCTTTCAAAAAAATCATCCTCCAATGTTATAGGCAAAGAAGAAAAAAAAGTTTTACGAAAAGCAAAGCCTATATTTACCAGCCGTACATTCGGCTCAATTCTTTTATATCCGTAAAAGTAATCATAATTGACATAGGCATTCAATCCATATTCAAATTCGGTACTGTCATCCTGCTGTTGATAATAAGATGCGGCTCCTGTGTAGTATTGCCCTGCTTCAATAATCCGCTCATCTATATACTCTTTAATAATAAAAGGCTGATACAGTGTGCAATCGGAAATGACCGCCATAGCCGTCCCGGTATCTCCCAAAACGGAAAAACCGCCTGAGCCCTTTGTTTTTTCCAATATATAATCTCTTCTTCCGTCTTTTACATGTTTGACAAAACCGAAATCCTCAAAATCCTTCCAATAGTCTTCAAGCGTTCTCATATATCTGTCCTTTTTAAAGTTTTTTCTGTTCTATTTGAAGATTAGAATAACATATTAGACTTAAAATTGCAAGTATTTATATATTTTCTTTCTTATTTGAAGAATTGATGTGTTGACAAAAATATCCGGTACGGATACAATAAGACAAGTTAGTTAAGACTAATCCAAATACTTATAGGAGCATTTTGTGAATAAAAAATCAAAGGGGATAATGGACTATATTTTCCATTATTCAAATAAGGGAAAAGTTTTTCTTACCGCAAGTATTTTTTTGTCCACACTGGGAATGGTGTGCAATGTTATTCCGTATGTATCGGTATATTTTATAGCGAGGATATTTTTAACGGCGGGAGAAAAAACCGGTGTTTTCTTTTGGATAATTACCGCAGGCTGCGCTGTGTTATGCAATTTGATTTTTTCGTTTTTAGGCAGCGTCGGCTGTCATACTGCGGCATTTAAGATTTTGTATACCTATAGAATAAAACTGATGGAGCATTTGGGCTCATTACCGCTCGGCTTTTTTTCAAAAAACACAAGCGGCTCCATTCAAAAAATCATGGACGAAAATATCGAAAACATGGAAGGTGTCATCGCCCACATGCTGCCCGATTTAATCGGCTCATTGATTGTGCTGATCTTATTCTTTTCGGGAATTGTCTATCTTAATTGGATTATGGCATGTACCGTTTTCCTTGCGGTCGTTATTGCCTTTAGTTTTCAGGCTTTGATTTTCGGCGGAGAAAAAGCGAAAGAAAGGTATTCGGATTATATGAAGCGCTCAGCCGATATTACCGGCAATTTTTCCGAGTATGTAAAAGGAATGGCGGAGGTAAAACTGTTCGGACGGGCAGGCGGCATATCAAAAAACCTGGAGCACAGTCTTGATAAATGCCTTGATTGGGAGATAACCAATTACAGAAATTCCGCTTTTTTTATGAGTATGTATAAAACGATAAGCCTTTCCCTCCTTGCCTTTGTTATTCCGGCCGGCGGTTTTTTGATTTTACAAAATCCTTCAGGCGATACGGTCTTGGCGGTTGTCACGGCATTGATTATCGTTCCCGCACTGTACGACCCGCTTTTAACCTGTATCGATTATGCAACGCAGCTTAATTTCACAAAGGCAGGATTGACTCAGATTGATACCATTTTAAATGAGAGCGTTTTTGAGACAAAAAACACTGCGGAAAAAGAAAGCGGTAATACGGTTGTCTTTGATTCGGTTTCATTTTCGTATCAAAGCGAGGCGGATCCGCTTAGAAGGGAGGCACTGAGCGGCGTTTCATTTACCTGTAACGAAAATGAAATGACCGCCCTGGTCGGAGAATCGGGAAGCGGAAAATCCACCATCGGGCAGCTCCTGGTACGGTTTTGGGACGTACAGACCGGCAGCATAAAAATAGGCGGTAAAGATATAAAAAACATTGATACAAAGGACTTAATGGAAAAAATCGCCTTTGTATTTCAAGACACCCATATTTTTTCGGATACGGTGCGGGCCAATATCGCGATGAACAAAAAACGCTCCGATGCGGAAATTATCGAAGCGGCAAAAAAAGCGCGCTGCCACGATTTTATTATGAATCTTCCGCAAGGGTACGATACCCCCATCGGTTCGGGAAATATAAAATTATCGGGCGGAGAAGCACAAAGACTTTCCATTGCACGGGCTTTTTTAAAAGATTCTCACATTGTCATTTTGGACGAGGCTTTGGCTTATACCGATGCGGAAAATGAAAACTTAATACAGGAAGCGATTAGAAATCTCATTAAAGATAAAACCGTTATTGTTATTGCGCACCGGCTTAAAAGCATTATGGATGCGGATAAGATTATTGTATTGAAAGAGGGGAAAATTATAGAAGAAGGCACACATGGAAGTTTAATTGAAAAAGACGGAGCATATAAAACGCTGTGGGACTTACAGTTTGAAGCGGAAACATGGGAAATAGCAGGCAAGGAGAGGTGAAGAAAAATGAAAGAACTGATAAGAAAATTTACGATGGGGCATCCCGGGCAAATGACGGAACCGGTGATATGGTATTTTTTGGAAGGCTTTGCGATAACCTTTCCTGCGGTGGCGGTGTATTTTGCAATCAATTTATTTATCGAATATTTTAATACTCCCGCCGTTATCTTTGATAAAGGGTATTGGACTATTGCACTGTGTCTGGCAGGCTTTTTTCTTTTACAGCTGACGGTCAGTACGGCTGCTTTTTTAAGGACCTTTCTTCCCGGTGCGCGCAATTCGGCACGGAATAAAAAGGACTTTATTCAAAAAATAAAAAAATTGCCGCTCGGCTTTTTTTCCAAAACCCGTTCAGGGGAACTTATCAATACGTTTACCGGAGACTTTTTGGCGATTGAGCGGAGTATGGTCGGCGCTCTTACCGGTCTTTTCGGTGTTGTTTTTTCCTGTGTTGCAACGTCGTTTTTTATGTTTTGGTTTAATTGGAAAATGGCGCTGGCCTTTTATATTACACTCCCGATTTCCGCAAGTATCATTTTTGTTTCGTTGAAAATAACGGGAAAGATTGTTGTAAGCTCAAGAGCGGCTAAAGACGACACTGCGGAGGCGTTAAACGAATACCTTTCCGGTATGAAAATATTGAGAAGTTATAACCAGATCGGAGAAGGTTTTTCCAAACTTGAAAACGCATACAAGCATCTGAAAGAAATCAGTATAAAAAGTGAAACTGTCGGCGGTGCACTTTTAGGCTTTGCCTTAACCTTTGCACGTGCAGGACTTCCGCTTATGTGCTTTACGGGGACCTATCTTATTTTCGGCGGAGAAATAGGCTTAACCGAATTTTTAAGTATCCTTATCATCGGCACTAAAATAATAAGTCCGCTTCTTACATGGATTCGATACATCGCCGCTCTTAGAATGTATTATGTCAGTGCAACAAGAATCGACACCGTTATGAGCGAAAAAGAATTAGGCGGAGAAAAAACAATAGAGCCAAAAGATGTAGGCGGCATTGAGTTTGAACATGCAGGCTTTTCGTATGTAAAGGGGAAAAAGGTTATTGATGATATATCCTGCACTTTTAAGAAAAATACGCTTACCGCCATTGTGGGGCCGAGCGGAGGAGGAAAGTCCACCATATTAAAACTTATTGCGCGGTTTTGGGACGTAGATGCGGGAAGTATAAAAATCGGCGGTGTTTCGCTCAATGAAATAAATCCCGACAATTGGCTTAAACATATTTCGATGGTGCTGCAGGATGTGTACCTCTTCCATGACACCGTAAGAGAAAACATTATGTTCGGAAACAAAAATGCAACGGAAGAAGATATGATCCGCGCTTCAAAGCTGGCGGGCTGTCACGAATTTATCGAAAAACTCCCCGAAGGATACAACACCCTTGTCGGAGAGGGCGGCTCCACTTTATCGGGCGGTGAAAAACAGCGCATTTCGATTGCCAGAGCTATTTTAAAAGACGCACCGATTTTGTTACTCGACGAGCCGACATCGAGCTTGGACGCAAAAAATGAAGTGTCGGTTCAAAAAGCCATATCCCATTTGGTTAAAGACAAAACCGTCATCATGATTGCTCACCGGTTAAAGACAATAAAGAACGCCGACAACATCATTGTTTTGGATAAGGGGCGGATTGTTGAAGAAGGCTCTCACTCCGAATTGCTGGAAAAGCAAGGCTTGTATGCACGGCTGTGGCAGCTGCAAAACAAATCGAAAGAATGGAAAATTTCGGTAGGGTAGATGAAAAATATATGCCGGTATTTACTCATTCGGCATGATAGAGTAAAATAGAAATCACAAAAATAAGCTTTTTTATCATAAGGAGAAAAGTATGTATACAAAAATAATAAAAAACACGTCGAAGGGTTTTTTAAAAAAACTGTTCGGACAAAATCATATTGAAAAAATCGCTTTGTCTGAAGACGGTTTTGTCGTTTTTATGGATAAGGGGGATGAAATACCCTTATATTTCAAGGATATTAAAGCGGTAAAATCAAATTTTTATTTTGATAAAATAACACCCCATCGTACAATAACGATATTAATGAACGATCAAAAAGAATACAGTGCGGATATTGCTCCTGAAAAAGAAGAAATCGATTCCGTCCTTAAACATTACGCAAAATATCAGTTGAATGGAGACATTCCGGAAGAAATAAACAGTATTAAGGTTATTTTGCAGTATGGCTTAAATGATTACAATATTCGAATAGAAAACGGAAATTTAATTGAAACAAAGCGGGGCCGTGATGCTTCATTTCCATTAAACACAATAGAATATTATAGGATAGATAAACCGTCAAATACAATCAATATTAAATTCAAAGATAAAAAAACATTTATCACTTTGAGTGCAATACATGTAACAAATATTTGGCTCGTTCTTGAAATTTTGGAAAAACTCGCCAAAAAACAAAAGTGGCCGATATAAAAAAATTATAGGTGTGATTATTGCATTACTTGACTCAAATAAATCTTTGTATTAAATTATGAATGAATAATAAAAAATATTCATTCATAAGAAGGCGAGTATGGATAAAAAAGAAGAACTTTTAGCAAGCGCGCATGCCGTTTTTGCAAAAAAAGGGTATAAGGAAACAAATATTTCCGATATTACAAAATCCATTCATATTGCAACAGGTTCGTTTTATAAATATTATGCTTCCAAAGAAGATATATTTTTGGAAGTGTATAAACGTGAAAATATAAGAGTCAGACAAGCGGTTATGGAGCAAGTTGATTGGCAGATGCCGATCGAAATAGTTGTTGAATCCTTGTTCTCCGTAACTTCAAAACATTTGTTCGGCAATAAAATAATGGCGGAATGGAGCAATCCTAAAATCTCAAAGGTTTTGCATGAATATTATTTTTCGGAACAAGGAAAAAGGGATAATCAATTTCATCACTTTTTAACGGCTGTGCTCGATAAAAAATAAAAGAATTAAAAATCAATAGTCGATTGGCTTCTCAATTAAAGAGAGTATATGAGTTTTTATACTATATCGATTGTCATATAACGGATTCGGATTTTGAAGGCTGCAGCGAGGTAATCAGGATTCTTACTCTCTATTTTATAAAGGGTGTGGTGTCCGAAGCCTCCGTTCCATCAGATTCTTAAAAAGCAAAACATAATTACGGAGCATTCATATGATTTTATACTACAGTTCAACCGGCAACTCAAAACACATTGCCGATAGGCTGGGTAATTTTTTAAACAGTAAGCCTGTCGATATGTGTTCGATAAAAGAAAAGACAATTAATGTAGCCCACGAAGATTTATATATTGTTACATTTAATTGTTTTTGGGGGGTGTCCGAAAAAGTAAAATCTTTTATCTTTCAAACCGAATTTAGAAATATAAAAAATCTCATCTTTATTTTAACATGCGGCGGTATTTTAGGCGGGGCGGACAGACAGGTGGAAGAAATCTGTGCCGAAAAATCATTGCCGAAACCGACAATTTATGAATTAAGAATGGTAACAAATTATTCAATATTGCACGGTATTCCCAATATAGATGCACAAAAACGAAAATTGAAAAAAGCGGACATCGGCTTGGAAAAGATCATGCAGGGAAAAAAGAAGGCTTATCACAGTCCTTTTATAATGAAGCTGTTGCAGCCCTATATTCACCGCAGTTACAAAGCGTATCAAAGTACAAAACCGTTTTATGTTTTGGATTCCTGTATTTCATGCTCGCAATGCGAAAAAAATTGTCCCGCCTCTGCAATAAAAATGGTAAACGGAAAGCCGCAATGGATAAAACCTCAATGTGACAATTGTTTAAAATGCCTGCACCTTTGCCCGAAAGAAGCAATTAACTACGGCAAAACCACTGTAAAAAGGCTCAGGTATTTTTATAAAAACCCGAAAAATGCTATGGAATAGGAAAAAAAGCCGCATACGGCAATCGACACAAGTAAAGATTCACGGTACAATAAATTCTATCAAACATACGGTTTAATAGCCGTCAAAGGCAGGCTTGATAAGCATGGAGAGATATCAGGATATAAACAAGGCGAGTATAGACAGATGGATTAAAGCGGGCTGGGAATGGGGAAAGCCGATTTCACATGAAGTGTACGAAAATGCAAAAAAAGGCAAGTGGAATGTCTTGCTTACACCGACCCGTACCGTCCCTCACGAGTGGTTCGGTGATTTAAAAGGTAAAAAAGTTTTAGGACTTGCTTCGGGCGGCGGACAGCAAATGCCAATATTTCAAGCCGTGGGCGCCGAGTGTACGGTACTCGATTATTCATCGAAACAAATTGAATCGGAACTGTTTGTTGCCGACAGGGAAAAATATGAAATTCGGGCTGTACAAGGTGATATGACGCAGTGCCTTCCCTTTGACGATGAAACCTTTGACATTATTTTTCATCCGGTTTCAAATTGTTATATCAAAGATGTGTATCATGTTTTTAATGAAGCTTATAGGGTTTTGAAAAAAGGCGGGATTTTGCTGTCGGGTTTGAATAATGAAATAAATTACATTGTAGACAGCGAAGAAAAAGAAATTATATGGAAAATGCCGTTTGACCCTTTGCAGGATGAAAAATCAAAACAATACGGCATAGAAAATGATTACGGTTTGCAATTTTCCCATACTCTTGAAGAACAAATCGGCGGCCAATTAAAAGCAGGATTTACTTTAGTCGATTTGTATGAAGACACGAACGGTACAGGCAGACTTCATGAATTGAACATTAAAACCTATATTGCTACAAGAGTAATAAAGCGATAGGAAAAGGCGGATGTTTGTTATTGAAACGAAACTTAGTGTGAAGGACTTAATGAAAATAAAAAAATGAAAATTGCATTAATTATTATAATTATATTTTTTATTATTCCGATTCCCGTTTACTATAAGGATGGAGGCAGTGTCGGCTATAAAGCTGTTTTATATGAAATTATAAAATATCACCGATTGGATATGGAATCGGATACAGGATATAAAGACGGATTGGAAATAAAAGTTTTTGGGAAAACCGTTTTTTCTAAAAAGTAACCGACTTTTTAGAAAAAACCGCTAGCGTCCGCAGCATGCGGCAATGCAGCGTCCTAGCGTCCGCAGCATTGCTTATACTTTTTCCCCGAACCGCAGGGGCAGGGATCGTTGCGGCCTACTTTCGGCGTTGTGCGCACTACCGTCACGTTTTCGCCCTGACGTTTTGACGCAAAGGGCGAGGCTGCTGCGGCCGAACGCGCGGCTCCCGCATCAAAGGCGGCCATCGCATTGTGCTGGGCGTTCATCTGCATAGTGCGAGCCTTTCGCTGCATATCTTCACCCCGGTCGTTCGTTATCTTCACTTTAAAGACACGCGAGGCGATTTCGGTGCGGATACTGTCGAGCATTTCGTCGAAGATATTAAAGCCGTCGATTTTGTATTCGGTTAAGGGATTTTTCGAGCTGTAAGTGCGAAGGTATACCGCTTCGCGCAAACTTTCAAGGGCTTCGAGGTGGTCGAGCCATTTGCGGTCTATAGCCTGTACGTATTGATAGCGGATAAACATATTCAGGTTTTCTTTTCCCGCCAAAAGTTCTTTTTCGCTTAAATCGTTTTCAAGCGCGCTCATAATACCGCTTACAAGCTTGTCTTGTACGGCATCCGCTTTATGTTCCGCCTGTGCGCTGTGCAGCAAGTCCTGAGAAAGCGGGAGGGCAAAGCTTTGCTTTAATTCGGAAGCAAGCTCGCTTGCAGCTCCTTCGGCGTTTTTGCGCGCCGCTGCGGCGTACTCTTCGGCAAATTCTTCAAGGGTTTCGCGGGCGGTCAGTAAAATGCGCTGTTTTAAATCCTCGTCGGTTAAAATGGCGTCGCGCTGATCGTATATAAAGCGGCGCTGTTCGTTTAAAACGTCATCGTAATCGAGCAAGTGCTTACGGATTTCAAAGTTACGCTCTTCAACCTTGCGCTGCGCTTTTTCAATTCCCTTGGTAAGCCAGGGGTGGTAAATAGGCTCTCCCGGTTCCATACCGATGCGCGACATAAGGGATTTCATCTTTTCGCCGCCGAAAAGCCGCATTAAATCGTCGTCCATCGAAATGTAGAATTTACTGCGGCCCGGATCTCCTTGACGGCCCGAGCGTCCTCGAAGCTGGTTGTCTATACGGCGGCTTTCGTGCCGCTCGGTACCGATAACGTAAAGGCCGCCGGCCTGCTTTACTTCTTCATAATCGGTAAGCCATTTTTCTTTTTCGATTTTATACGCGCTTTCATACTGCTCCTGTGTCGCTTCGGTTCCGGCACGTTTTTTTGCCCTGAATTCGGGGTTGCCGCCCAGCTTTATATCGGTACCGCGGCCTGCCATATTGGTTGCAATCGTAACCGCCCCCTTGGCCCCCGCTTCGGCAATAATCAAAGCTTCGCGCGCGTGGTTTTTTGCGTTCAATACCTCGTGGCGGATTCCCTTTTTGGTAAGCAGGGCGCTTAAATGCTCCGACTTTTCAATCGACACCGTACCGACCAAAACCGGCTGTCCTTTTTTATGGGCTTCGGCGATTTCGGCACAAATGGCTTCCCACTTGTCGTGCTCGTTCAAATACACTTCATCGTTTTCGTCGATACGGGCAACGGGCTTGTTTGTCGGAATAACAGTTACGTCCAAATCGTATATTTTGCTGAATTCGACCGCTTCGGTATCAGCCGTTCCGGTCATGCCCGACAATTTGTCGTACATACGGAAAAAATTCTGAAAGGTAATCGTCGCAAGAGTGCGGTTGCGCTGGGCGATTCTGATATGCTCCTTCGCTTCTATAGCCTGGTGCAAACCTTCGCCGTAGCGCCGTCCTTCCAAAATACGGCCGGTAAACTCGTCTACGATTTGTACCTGCTTGTCTTTTACGACATAATCGACATCGATTTTATAGAGGGTGTGGGCGCGCACGGCTTGTGTAAAGTAGTGAATGTATTCAAAGTTTTCTTCGTCAAACACCGAGCCGCGGATTAAATTGTGCTTTTGTAAAATCGCTTCGATTTTAAGCATACCCGCGTCGGTAAAGGATACGCGCCGGCTTTTTTCGTCGAGCGTATAATCTCCGATAACCTCTTCGCCCTGTACTTCGTCCGGGTATAAACCGGTTTCCGGGTTTTTTTGTACTTCTTCAAGCTGACCGACGTATTTATCGACTTCGAAAAATTTAACCGTGTCGTCTTCGCCCTGTCCCGAAATAATAAGGGGGGTACGCGCTTCGTCGATTAAGATGGAGTCGATTTCGTCAACAATGCCGAAAGCAAAGCTGCGCTGTACCTTTTCGGCAGGGCTTAACTGCATATTGTCGCGCAAATAATCGAAGCCCAACTCGTTGTTTGTGCCGTAGGTAATGTCGCAATTGTAAGCGGCTTTGCGCGCCGCGTTATCCATATTCGATACGATTGAGCCGACCGTAACGCCTAAGTATTCGTAGACGGGACGCATCCAGTCCGCGTCGCGCTGAGCAAGGTAATCGTTTACGGTTACAACGTGAACGCCTTTTCCGGCTAAACTGTTTAAATAGGCTGCGGCGACGCACATAAGGGTTTTACCTTCGCCCGTTTTCATTTCTACGATACGGCCGGAGTGAAGCACTATTGACCCCATAACCTGCACGTCGTAGGCCCTCTCTCCCAGTACACGCTTTGCCGCTTCGCGGGCGAGGGCAAAGGCTTCGGGTAAAATATCGTCAAGGCTTTCGCCGTTTTTAAGCCGTTCTTTAAAAAGGGCTGTTTGTTTTAAAAATCCTTCTTTGTCAAGGGCGCTTGCCCATGCTTCTTTTTCGTTGACCTTTGCAACGATAGGCATCAGGGCTTTTACATCTCGTTCCTGTTTGGAACCGAAAAAGAATGTCATTATTGCGTCAATCATACCTTATAATGTACCGCTTATTGACATATTTGGGCAAGCACTTTATGCTGTGTTTATGCTTCGAAAACCGATTTTTTTATGCTGCAAAAATATTCGAACCGGTTGTGTATTGATACTCTTTAGTATCGCGCATCTTTTTTTTGTGTCCTGCGGCGGATCCAAACCTATAGCCGCCTTTGAAAAAGAAACCTTGTTTGATTTGCAGTACGGGGGCTTTGAAAATGAGCTGCGCTTGTTTGATTTACAAGTTCCCGGAGAAGTGCAAACACGCTTGGTTATGAATGAAGGTTTTTTTTATATTGCAAATTCCGAAGCTGCGAAGATAATGGAATTAACGTCTTACGGCGATTTAATAGGTATTTTGTACAATGCCGAAAAAAACCCCGTTCCCTCATTTATCGGATTAAACGGAAGTAAAACCGTTTCCGCTTTGGAAGCGAATAACGGTGTCGCAACGCAAAATGCGGTTGCATATCCTTTTAATAAAATCAGCGCCCTTGCAGTGGATTCGGGTAAACGCTTATATGCGGCCGATATACTTCCTAGAGAGCGTTTTGTATTTGATGAAAAAACAAAAACACTTTTACGTTCGGTTGTTTTGCGTTTTGAAAGCGACGGATCTTTTATCGATTATTTGGGACAAGAAGGGCCGGGCGGCACTCCGTTTCCCTATATAAAAAACATCTATACGACAAAACAAAACGAATTGGTTGTCGTCTGTTTAATCGAAAACGGTTATGCGGTATTTTGGTTTACTCGTGACGGATATTTAAGATTTAAAGTGCCTTTGCCGCCCTCCGTACTTCCCGAATACGGTACCGACAATTCGGATATTGTGTTTTCAACTTTGGCGCAAGTTATTCCTGACTATAATTCACCCGTTTTATATCTGAAAATAGATTATTTTCCGGCCGAAATAGACGCTTTAACACGGGTTCAATCGGGTATGACCTTCGACCAAACCCTTGTTTATCCTTTGGATTTAAATACGGGTATATACGCCGATCCCATTGCGGTTCCCGATTTTGAACAAACGGTAACCTACGGTTATACCAAAGAAGTATTTGCAATGGCATATGAGTTTTTGGGCGTAACCGAATCGGGATGGTTTTTCTTTATTACAGCGGATACCGAAGGTTTTTCAATTCTTATGTTAAAAGAAAGCGGGCAAAAAATTATCCGCCGGCGTTTACAGATGGATACCGACAATATCGTATATCACAGTTTTTCCCTCTCGCCGTCGGGAATTATTTCGGCACTCGTTGCAAGAGAAGATAAAGCTTCGGTTGTATGGTGGCGCACCGATACGCTTATAGACAGCATTATCCAGTCGAGTCGGAATCGCTGATGAATAATAACGAAGATACTAAAATACAGGAATCGGAACTTAATTTTTATTATAACCGTAAAACGCGCTTGGAGCGGGCGGATAAAAGTGTCCGGGCGTTTTATGACGGTACCGCCGCCGAACCTCCACGCGGTTTATTTAAAGCCCTTGTACATACGAAGCAATCTCGGTTTATGCTTGTTTCGGTTATACTTTGCGTTCTTGTCGTTTTATCGCTTGCATTTTTAACGGGAAGAGATAACAAGGCTTTTTTTGAAGGAACGGATTTTAAGTTGTCCGCTTTTTCATTCGAAGAATCGGTATATGTGAGTGTAAAAGCACAGCAAAAAAATAACGTCGATAGAGAAACGGTATCCGTAAAGTTTTCCGCTATGGATAAAGAAAAAAACATACTTGCCGTACAGGAAAATTCCGCTTTTTCGGATGGAACGCCGACATTTTACAGGACAATTTTTACGGATTATGATATAGTATATGTGCAGGCCGATATCGGTATTAACGGTGAAACTCTGACGCTTCGTACACGGGTTGAACAAAAGTAGGTGCCGGCCGGATAGGGGGATTTCATGATACAATTTTATTTACTATCAGTGGTTTTGAATGCGGCTTCGGGGCTTTTACTCGTATTTTCCAAACAAATACCGGAAGATGCGGCCGAAACGAGTGCTGCCGGATTGAGTTTTTTTGAAACAAAAAATTTTCGTCTTATTTTGGGTATTTTAACTATTTTTACCGGCATTATGAAGCTGTTAACCGTCGTGCAAGGCGATATTCCCGTTTTGGGCGATTTAATACCTGCTCTTGCCGGTATATGTGCCGGTCTTTGTTTGTTGTATGAATATTATAAAGCTTCGGCTTCCGTTTCCTTTACTTTGCCCGCTTTTTTTGAAAAGATTTTTATCGACGGACGAAAATATATGGGGATTTTTTGCATTGTGATTGCAACGCTTCATTTTATTTTCCCCCGAGTACTTTTTTTATAAATCGGTTTTATTGTGAAGACTAAAATTCTCTGTTTTTTATTTTTATTGTGTTTGTTTATTTCGTGTAAAAATAAAACGGATATGTACACCATTGATATCAATGCTGCCGAACATATCGTTTTGGGCGAACGCTGGGCACTTATTACCGATCCTTATGCTGCGTACCGTATAAAACCCTCCGACGGTGCAAGTATTGTAGGTCACGGACGTCAAGGTGATATTATACAAGTTAAGGGAACGGCTATTGCGGTAGACGGTTTAAATGCGAAGCGATCCTTATGGTATCAGTTTTCTACGGGATGGCTGCCGGAAAAAACAATACAAGTGTATTCAAATAAATTAAAAGCGGAATTTGCAGCGGAGAAAATAAAATGAAAGAGATTTTAGTGATCGGTTCTACGGTAGCCGATGTAATTATTCATATAGATGAACTTCCTCGAAGGGCGGAAGATGTTCACGTAATCGATCAAAAATTACAGCTGGGAGGCTGTGCCTACAACGTCGCCTCGGCAATACGGAAGTCGGGAGTGCCTTGTACCCTATGTTCTCCGGTCGGAACGGGAGCTTACGGCGATTTTGTACGTAAAGCTCTTAAAGAAAACGGTATACCGATTTTTACCGATGTGGAAGATAAGGACAACGGATGCTGTTATTGTTTTATCGATAAAACCGGAGAGCGCACCTTTATGTCTTGGCACGGCGCCGAGTATGTTTTTAATCCGGATTGGATGGACAAGGCTGATGTTTTATCCGCCGACAGTATTTATATTTGCGGCCTTGAAGTCGAAGAACCGACGGGAGAAATCTTGGTGCGCTGGCTTGAAGATACGTTTGAACAGTGTTCTCATACCGACGATTCCGGTGTCCGCTCGTTTAACAAATGCCTTTATTTTGCACCCGGTCCGCGCCTGTGCCGTATCCCCTTGGAGCGTATGGAGCGTCTTTTTGCCCTTAATCCCTTTTTACACTTAAACGAAGAAGAAGCCCTTTCTTTTACCGGAGCCAGGGATATAGAACATGCGGCCCACAATTTGGCGGGGGCAACCAAAAATACGGTGGTAATTACCCTCGGAAAAAACGGCGTTTACTGCCTTGAAGACGGTATCAACGGCTATACCGTTCCTTCCGCTCCCGTATGCGTACGCAATACAAACGGGGCGGGGGATGCGCATATGGGAAGCTTGATTGCAGCTTTAAAAAAAGGAAAAACTTTAAGCGAAGCGCTTAAAGAGGCTAACGAAGCCGCCGCCGCCCTTGTCTGCGGGTTTACAGGCGATTGTTAAAATAAATCGCTGTGAGTACCCGTGCGGGTAAGATATAAAATAAGTTCTGTTTTATTGATTTCATAGATTAAAAGCCAATCGGGTGTTATGTGACATTCCCTACAGTTGCTCATATTTCCGCTAAGCTGATGGTCTTTGTATTGTTTTGGGAGAGGCTGTCCTTCCGCAAGTATCTTTATAACCGTTTTTAGCAGTTCAAGATTATAACCTCGGCGTTGAGCCTTCTTGAGGTCTTTTTGAAACCGCCCGGTCGGTTTCAATGTATATTTCATGCAAGCAGTTCCCCGATCATCGTATCTACATCGGTATAACCCCGATATGACTGAGGTTCTTTTTTCATCAATTCAACTTCCCGCATTGCTTCAAGTGTTTCACGATTCGGTATAGGGTTTCCGACCCTGAACGGAATTGCCTGTTCGCGGACAGCTTGCCGTAAAAAAACGGTAACTGCAGTTTCCATGTCCATTCCGAGGTCGGAAAAAAGGCGGAGGGCGTTTTCTTTTAATTCCGTATCGATTTTGATGGTTGTAGTTTGAAGCGGCATACATCCTCCTTTTTCTTAACTTATTATCACTGGTTTGTATGCACGTTGTCAACCCTGTCGAGTTTTGATGTGCAGCTCTGCATACAGTTTTTTGATGTCGTATTCCGTACTTGCCGGAATGACAATTGCCCGCAAAGAGCTGAGGTAAATCAACAGGACGGTTTTGCGCAGTTTTAATTTGTATATATCCGCATATTGTACGGTTAGTGTATTGTTTACGGTTATTTCTTCCAAAAAGGTGTCATAAAAGCGGACTGCTATGTCGGATGCGTACTGTTTTTCCTGTTTAAAAATGAATGCGGCTCTAATCAGTATCATAAGCAAGAGTATAATGACAAGCGGTAGTGTAAAAACGGCGGCCGTCAGTACGGAGGCGATTAATCGTGTTGCTGAAAACGGTTTTAGTGTGTGAGGAAAAACGGTGAGCATACTGAGGCCGAAGAGTACCGACAGTATTTTCGGTGTGAAAAAAAACGCCGAAAGGGTTGCGACAAGCTGCCTTTTCCTGATTTTAAAGGTAATCGATTGTTCCATACGGATTGCCTGTTCCTTAGCGGTTTAATTCCTTTGTGCCGTTTTTATGTTTTGCAATAATATCGGCCGCTTTTTGTGCGCTGATGTTTTCGTATAGTGTGCGTGTTTTGAGGTGTTTCAGCGTTAAAAGATTTTGTTCGGCTTGCGCCTTATCGATAAGGATGCCGAAGGGAACGGCTTTTTTTTCTACGGCCGCATACTGTTGATTCATCTTTTTTGCTTCCGGGAATACTTCTACCGCCAAGCCCGCATTGCGAAGTGTAAAGGCGGTTTTTTGATATACGGACATTAAGCTTTCGTCCGTGCAAAAGATTTCGGCGTCCAAAAAGCCTTCCGCTTCGGCCGCACAGCCGAGTTCGTCAAGGGCGGCGATTAAGCGGTCCAAGCCGATTGAAGCGCCTACACCGCTTATTTGTTCCTTCATATACAAGCCGGTTAAATTGTCGTAGCGGCCGCCCGAGCATACCGAGCCGATTGACGGAAGGTCGTTTAAAAAGGTTTCGTATACCAAGCCCGTATAATAATCCAAACCGCGTGTAATGGAAGGGTCGAGCACAACGATGTTTTCCATACCGCTTTCTTTGATAAAACTTTGTATTTCTTTTAAGCGCTTTATGCCTTCGCCGCCTTCTTCTTCCGTATATTTTTCCATCAGGGCAAGGGTTGCATCAAAGCTGCCGGCGCCTGAAATATAGGCTAAAACCTCTTCCGTTTTTTTAGCGCTGCCGGTTATGTCGTTTAGAATATCGAGTACCTTGTCTTTGCCGATTTTAGCCAATTTATCGACCGTGCGCAAAATATCTTCGCTTTTGCCGCTTAAACCGAGTTTTGTCAAAAAAACGTTAAAAAGACCGCGGTGACTTATGCGTATGGTAATGTTTTTTACGTCTATCGAAAAAAGCGCCTGCCTTATAAGAGAAAGTATTTCAAAGTCGGAGGCTGCACTGTCCGAGCCTACAATGTCGAAATCGCATTGCACGAATTCGCGGTAGCGTCCTGCCTGCGGTTTTTCGCCGCGCCATACCTTGGCTATGTGGTATCTTTTAAAGGGAAAATACAATTCGTCCTTGTGTTCGGCTATAAAACGTGCAAAGGGCACCGTTAAGTCGAAACGCAGGGCAACATCGCGCCCGCCGTTGTCGGTAAAGCGGAATACCTGTTTTTCGGTTTCACCCTCGCTTTTGCGCAGTAAAATCTCCGAGTATTCCAATGCGGGCGTATCTATGGGAACAAAGCCGTATGAGCGGAAAGAGGCGGTTAATTTTTCGGTTAAAAGCGCGCGTTTAATTTCGGCTTGGGGTAAAAAATCTCTAAAGCCTTTGAGTATTTTCGGTTGTATAAGTGCAGTCATATCGTTTATAATAGCCGTAACGGGAGAAAATTGCAATTGCTTTTAGCTTTGGATATAGGAAATACGAATACGGTCGCCGCCCTCTTTGATGATGAGCGTATTGTGTTTAAGCGGCGCATTTACAGCGATACCAAGCGTACCGCCGACGAATACACGTCAGTTATGCGCTCTTTATTCCGCGATGCGGGCGTTTCAGTATCGGATGTGGAGTCTGCCGTGTTAAGTTCGGTCGTTCCCCTTCTTATCGGGCCCTTTATAAGTGTCGTCGTCAATTTGACGGGGAAAAAACCCCTCATTGTCGCGCCGCCCATTTTCGGCAAATTGCCGATAAAGATTCCGGAAACGGCGGTTCATCAAATCGGAAGCGACATCGTATGCAATGCGGTTGAAGCTTATGCGCGTTTACGCTGCCCCTGTATTGTTATAGATTTCGGTACGGCGCTTACCTTTACGGCGATAAGTGCGGACGGCTCTGTTCAAGGCGTTGCCATCGCCCCCGGCTTGGGAACGGCGGTACGCTCATTGTTCAATAATACCGCCCAGCTTCCCTCGGTGCCGCTTGAGTCGCCGCCGGATGCCCTGGGTACGAATACGATTCATTCGATACAAGCCGGTATCGTTCTCGGTTATAAGGGTTTAACCGAATCCCTTACCGAGCGCATAAAGTCCGACCTGTGTGCAAAAACCGGCTGTAAAGCCGAAGATATACGAGTTATCGCAACGGGCGGCTTAAACAGCGTTATAAAGCCCATTACCGATATTTTGGAAAGCGTGGACAAGGATTTGACACTAAAGGGACTTTACCGCATTTCGCTTTGCTGTACCGAAAAAATCGGTACAAAATAACAATGGACGTACATTTACCTTTTATAGCGGTGAAACGCCTCGTTCCGTGTGAATCCATTGCAAACCTTCTCCGGCTTTTACGTTTTTTGAAATTTTTAAACCGATAACCCGTTCGTAATATTCAGGCGAAATACCGACTGAAAGTTCTTTTTCAGTTCGCAGCACTCCTATATCTTTTTCCCGTATTACATCGCCTTTTTTCATATCGTGCATAAAATGTATTGAACGATTTGTGCGCCCGTAATTCGCCTTTTCCGACGGAGCAAGCTCCTTTACACCGTTTCCGATAACTTTTTGGCACAATTCCTCCCCGAATTCCGTTTGCGCTTCTTCGAGGGCTTTTTCGGGCGGCATTTTTTCATAGCGTCGTACCGATTGTACCATGTCTGAAAATAAATCGGGCGGAAGGGCGACCGGATCGTCGAGGCCGCCGGTTGTGCGCGATAAAGTAATATGCTTTTCTATAAGGCGTGCGCCGCAGACAGCGGCCATAACCGGAACAATGCGGGGGTCTAAAGAATGATCGCTTACGCCCGTATCGATGCCGAATTTTTTTGCATACAGGCTTATAAGCGAAAGATTATATTCTTCCGGCGGGGCGGGGTAGCTTGTAATGCAGTGAAGAAGCGAAAGCTTTTTAAGCGGTTTAAAAACCTCAAAAGCTTTTTTTATATCCTCCATTTTCGAAACTCCGCTTGAAAGCACCAGAGGAATTTGCTTTTTTTCGCTTAAAGATGTTTCCAGCGCACACAGCTTTTTCAGCATGGGAAAATGATTCAATTCGGGAGAAGCGACTTTTATATAATCGGGTTGTAAGGCAAACAGTTCTTCGGCAGAGCGTATGCCGAAGGGGGAACACATAAAGCTTTTTCCCAGTGAGCGTACATAATTGCGCATCGTTTCAAAAAAGGACGGCGGCATTTCAAGCTCTTTAAAACGGTCATACAGCCTTATTTTTCCGCCGGGAAGGTTGACATAACCCGTGTTCGGGTGCAAAATCTCGTCGGCATACACCCACTGAAATTTTATACAATCGGCTCCCGCTTCGGCGGCAACATCGGCTAAACGTTTTGCTTTATCCAATGAACCGCCGTGGGACGTTCCTATTTCGGCAATTATGAGTACCTTTGTGTCGTTCATATCCTTATTTTCGGCAGTTTTACCGAACCTTGTAGTTGTACCGGGCGCCGAAACTGACATTGATTAAATCGATCCCTCCGGGAATAACTGAAATCGAAACGTCGAATTTGTCGTTTACCTGTATATTGCTTTCGATTTCTCCTCCGTATACGATAAAACGGTACTGCCAATCTTCATGCTTTGTACCGTGATAAAAGGTAAAACTGTCTTTATAACCGGGAAGCCTATACCAGCTTTGGCGGTATAAAAAGGTGGGACCCAGGCCCGCATTCATCGAAAAACGGCCGATTTTAAACAAGCGTATGCGAAAACCCACGTGAGAAAAGCCTGCAAACTGCATTGCGCAATCGGCATACAGTCCCTGTACGGCTTTTACCGAAACGATGTCTTTCCATAGAAAATAATCGAAATTAAGCGTTACACCCGGATGAAGGACAAAAATACCTCTTGAATCGAATTTATAAGGTATAAGAGGTGCATTCGCGGCTCCCCGCGGATGCATACTTAATCCGAAAAATTTTGCTCCGGCGCTGAACTGTGCAAAAACCGGAAAACAGGTTATGCACATTAAAATGCATATACAAGATATTTTTTGTTTGAGCGTTTTCATATATGTCAGTAGTAGCATAGATAAAAAATAATGACAAGAGCTTATAAAATCATATACATTGACATGAGCGTATTGCGGGTATATAATGCTTTTTATTATATTTTAGTTAGGAACATATGAACAAGCAAATTTCGGCAGCCCCCAAAACGCTATCTTTTAATTTTTTAAAGCCGTATTTATTTTTATTGCCTATTTATATCCTCATGATAGTTTTTAAGTATTTCCCGTTTGCAATGGCATTTGGAAAGTCTTTTTTTGAGTGGAACGGAACAAATGTGAATTTGTTTATCGGATTTGCAAATTATAAAAAAGCCTTTGCGGATCCTTCGTTGCGTGCAAGTGTAATAAATTGCTTTTGGATGGCCGTATCGAATGTGATTATCGTATTAACGATTCCGCTTTTGGCTGCAGAACTCTTATTTGCTTTAAAATCGGCAAAAGGGCAATATATGATCCGAACGGCGTTTATTTTTCCTATGGTTGTTCCGATTGTCGTAATTATTTTATTATGGAAATGGATACTTGCCGGGGACAACGGGGTTTTTAATACTATTCTTACACGTATAGGCTTGCCGCAATTGACACGTCCCTGGCTCGGCAGTTCAAAAACCGCATTGGGGGCAATTATTGCAATCGGGTTTCCGTGGCTGGGTATTGCCGGTTTGGGCGGATTACAGTTTTTATTGTACTACGGTGCTTTACAGTCAATACCGAAAGCTTTGTTTGAATCGGCACAAATAGACGGTGTAAACACTTGGCGGCGTTTTTTTTATATTGACGTTCCCATGCTTGCCAGTCAAATACGGCTTACCGTTACGCTTGCAATTATCGGTGCCGTACAAGTATTCGATAAAGTGTATATTTTAACAAAGGGCGGTCCGGGCACCGCGACTATTATGCCTTCCGTTGTTTTGTATGAGCAGGGCTTTACTTATAAAAAAATGGGTTATTCTTCCGCAATCGGCGTGTTAATGTTTATTGTGATTTTAGCCTTGACCGTCGTTAATCAGGCGGTAATGAAAAAAACCGAACATATGGATTAGGGAAATTTAAATGTATACGATACTACGCCGGTATTTCAGCAGATTTTTATTAGCTCTTTTATTGCTGCTTACTCTTTTTCCGTTTTATTTATTGGTTATCAATTCTTTTAAAAGTCAAACGGAGATTATAAAAAACCCGTTTAATTTTGCCGCCCGCTGGCAATTTGCAAATTATGCAAAGGCTTTACCCCAAGTAATCAGACCCATGCTGAATTCTTTTTTAGTTACGGTTTTTGTTATTCTCATTACGACGGCAGTTTCAATGCTTGCAAGCTATGCCTTTGTGCGATATAAGAATTTTAGAGGCCGAACCGTTCTTTATTACGGTATAATTGCACTTTTAATGATTCCCGGTTTTGTAATGCTGATTCCGCAGTTTATACAGATAACGCGGCTGCACTTATACGATACCTTCGCCGGATTGATTTTTCCGCCTGCCGCCTATCAAGTGGCTATGGGTACTTTTCTTATCCGTTCTTCGATGGAAAGCATATCTAAAAGTCTTTTTGAAGCCGCATATATAGAGGGTGCAGGCGATATGCAAATTCTTCTAAAAATCGTGTTACCCTTATCCACACCGATACTTTCAACCGTAACGATTATGACCGGTTTGAATGTGTGGAACAATTATATTTGGCCTTTGGTTGCAAGCAGCGGTACGGCCACGCAGCAAATTGCGGTTGCGTTAACTAAACTGGTCGTTTCCGTTACCGACGGAAACGGGGTGCTTTTTGCCGGCTACATTATAGCATCTTTACCGCTGATTATTTTGTTTTGCTTTGCCAGTAAATATTTTGTAGCCGGATTGACACAGGGAGCTGTAAAGGGGTAAGCCCCTTATTAGGAGGTTAATATGAAAAAAAAGACAGCGGCGGTATTGTTAAGCGTCATTGCCTGTACGATACTGTTTGTAGGGTGCAAACAAAGTAAAAAAACTTCGGAAATGAAATTGGTGTTTGCACAGGATCTCGGCGTAAATGAAACGGCAAACAAAATAACCGAAGATATTTTGCAAAAATATAAAGAGGCCACAGGTGTAACTATTGAGTTCAAAAATCACGAAAGCGATTACAGAACGTGGTTGACAACACAGTTTACCGCCGGACAGGGACCTGACGTATACAGCGGTATTTTATATGAAATGTCATCCGATTATGAGGCCGGTTATTTATACAATTTTAAAGATTTATATGAAAAAGAAAGTCCCTATGATCCCGGACGACCTTGGAAGGCAACGCTTCCCGATTCGATTTTGGAGAGAATGTATGTAACTCCTACGGATGTTCCCGGTTATCCTTCTTCGACGGCGGTAGTACGTATATTTTACAATAAAACCCTTTTCGATGCCGCCGGCGCAAAAGTGCCCGCAACATGGGAAGAATTTATCGACAGTTGTAAAAAACTTAAAGCATCCGGCACTATTCCCTTCGCTTTTCCGAATGCATCGAAAAACGACTTATCATGGCTGTGGTTTAATAATTCCGTATGCAGCCAGCTTAACAGTGCGATTTTAAGCAAAGCCGACGTTACGGGTAACGGTTTTGTCGAACTTGCCGAAATTGCAAAAGCTTTTGACGAAGGAATTCTTGACTTTACCGCTCCGCAAATTAAAGAAGCCTTTGTTTTAATGAAAGATTTTTCACAATACTGGTCGTCGGATTATAACGGATTGGAACAAAAGTCCGCCGTCGAAATGTTTATTCGCGGAGAAGCCGCTATGGTACAAGCTTTATCTACCAGTCTTACTTCCATATCGGCAAATGTAGGAAACTCATTTGAATACGGAGTTATGCCCATACCTGTCATTACTTCAGCCACCAGCTCCTATGCAATGGGAAAATCGGTTATCTTGGGCGGACAGCCCGATATTATTTACGGTGTAAATAAAGCCCTTGAAAAAGATCCCGAACGCTTAAAAGCGGCTATCGATTTTGCCCAATACATGTCTTCATCCGCAGTACAGGTTCGCTATGCCGAAGAATTAAACAGAATTCCTTTGTCAACTTCCACAAAACTTCCGGAACGCCTTGCCGGCTTTATTATTATCGAAGAGCCTCTGCGTCTTCCGTACTATACGGGAATAAGCGGCGAACTCAGAGATTTGTTTTGCCGCGGCGGTCAAATGTATTTGGAAGGAGCGTATTCCGTAGATAAATTTGCTCAGTATGTGCAGGAATCCTATGCCGCCGTTTTAAAAAACATAAAAACCGAAAAGGGCTGGAGTAAAGAAAATAACTACGGACTCAAATAACAGCATAAAAAAAATATAAGAGGAACGCCGGGTTTGTCTGAAAAGGTGCGGAATTTTTGAATAAACCTGTTTTTACAAAGCCCGGCCGTTCTTTTTTTAGGTATACGGAACCGGTATTATATGAACGAGCAAAAACCGAATATTATATATATTTTAGCGGATGATATGGGGTACGGAGATGTTTCGGCCTATAATCCCGATTGTCCGTTTTGTACGCCTCATTTGGACAACATGTGTGCAGAAGGAATCCGTTTTACGGATGCACATGCGGCTTCCGCCGTGTGTACGCCTTCCAGATATTCCGTTTTAACCGGCCGGTACAGTTGGCGCTCCGTGCTTAAGTCCTATGTTGTCGGCGGATATTCGGCCCCCATTATCGAAAAAAACAGGACAACAGTGGCGGATTTGCTCAAAGCTCAGGGTTATAAAACCTGTATGATAGGCAAATGGCACCTTGGCATGGATTTTCCGAAAACCCCCGAATTTTTTGAGCGGGAAGATTTTGCCGCATGCGACGGCATAGACTATTGCGGAACGATCAAACAATCGCCGACAGCATACGGATTTGAATATTTTTTCGGTATCAGCGGTTCTTTGGATATGCCTCCCTATGTATATATTGAAAACGACCGGTTTACGGCAATACCGGATACGGTAACGCAAAGCGGCGGAAAAAAATTCTGGCGAAGAGGTCCTACTGCACCCGGCTTTGTTCATGAAAACGTTTTGGATGAACTTACCGATAAAGTGTGTGAAAAAATACGGGAATACAAAGATTCTCCGTTTTTTATTTATTTTCCGCTTCCTGCCCCGCATACTCCCATTTTGCCTGCAAAACAATTTCAAGGTAAATCGGGAACAAACGAATACGGCGATTTTGTACTGCACTGCGACGATGTGGTAGGCCGTGTACAAGCGCAGTTGAAAAAATACGATTTGTCGGAAAACACGATTCTTATTTTTACTTCCGATAACGGTTGTTCGCCTATGGCCGATTATGAAGAATTGGCACAAAAAGGTCATAATCCCAGTTATGTTTTTAGAGGAACAAAGGCCGACATTTATGAGGGAGGTCATCGCGTGCCCTGTATTGTCCGCTGGCCTGCCTGCATACGGGGAAATAGGATTTCCGATGCCCTTGTTTGTTTGTCGGATCTTATGGCAACCATTGCCGATATATTGGGAATTACATTAAAGGATAATGAAGGTGAGGACAGTGTAAGCAATTATGCATTGTGGAAAGAAGAACGTGCCGAAGTGCGGACGGATACGGTTCATCAAAGCATAGACGGTTCTTTATCCTTAAGACAGGGAAGGTGGAAGCTGGAAATGTGTCCCGGATCCGGCGGCTGGTCGTATCCGCAGCCCGGAAAAGAAGATAAAACTTCCCCCAGATTTCAGCTTTATGATTTGCAAAACGATATAGGCGAAAAAATCAATATTATAAAAGAACACCCCGATATTGCCGCCGAATTACGTAAACGTCTTATAGCGTATATTTTAAACGGAAGAAGCACCCCCGGAAAAAAACAAAAAAATAACGGCCGGCACATATGGGATGCAATAACATGGATTGATGAAAGCGATTTGAATCTTTAATCTATGTAATATTTTAAGCGTTTTTTGCCGATTTTACATACATTGACAGGAGTATCGGTTCTCTATAGAATATACGTATGCGAAAATTTGTATGCTTATACTTAAACACCGGCGGGGGACATAAAGCCCCTGCAAATGTATTAAAATATGCTATGGAACAAACTCATCCCGACGCTTCCGTAGAAGTGTTGAACGGAGTTGATTCTAAAAATCATTTTGCACGCTTTGTTTTTGAAACATGTTATCGCTTTGCTTGTAATTATGTGCCGGGTATATGGATATTAACCTATGATTTGGGAATGCATACATGGTTTCAGAAATTTGTCAATATGCTTTTAGCCCCTCATACCGCATGGTATTTAAAGAGGCTTATAAAAAAAGCTCAAGCTACGGATGTCGTATGTTTTCACTTCGGTTTAACCCCTGCTGTCGTAAGCGCCATACGGCGTCTTGGGGGTAAAATCTCTTTAACCGTTATAGTAACCGATCCTTTTAGTTTGCCGCGGGCATGGTTTTATGAAAAAAATGTAAAATATTTTGTTTTTTCCGATATTGCAAAAGAACAGGCGGTAAAGGACTGCGGCGTTCCCGAAAAAAATGTAAGCGTCGTTCCCTTTTTACTTAATCCGAAATTTTTAACGCCGCTTTCAAAAAGCGATGTAATTGAACTTCGCCGCAAACACGGAATACCGGCAGATAAAAAGGTTATACTTTTAGCAGGCGGGGGAGAGGGACTGCCCAATGCGGTTCGTATCGTGCAGCATTTTGTGCGCCGAAAAGTTTCCTTTACGATTTTAGTCGTATGCGGTAAAGATAAGGCGGCAAAAAAAGTGTTGGATATAACGGCGCAATTGTACCCCGGCATAGATTTGCGCCCGATGGGCTTTATTTCGTATATGGATGAAATGGTAAAAGTGTGCGATTGTGCGGTTACAAAGGCCGGAACATCTTCATTAATGGAAGTGCTTGTTTCGCGCAAACCCGTTATTATTTCGTCGTATATACACGGGCAGGAATTGGGCAATATGCAATTTGCCGTTCGCAATAAGGTTGCCCGATATATACGGGATCCTAAAGAAATTTGCGATACGGTATGCCGCCTTTTTGAAGATGACTCCTATTTGAATGCCGTTAAACAAAAACTCGGCTCTTTGCCCTTATCAACCGACATCACGCTTGTTGCGGACAAATTGTATAACCGCGACTTTAGCTGATTCGGCGATGCGGTTTTGAGGAAAAAGTCGGGGCGCGATGCAATGCTTACATTCGTTGCGCCCCTTTTTTTATTGCCGAACATACACCATATAATCGCCGTAACCTTCTTTTTCCATATCCTTATACGGAATAAACCTTAAAGAAGCGCCGTTTATACAATAGCGTAAACCGCCGTCTTTTTTCGGTCCGTCGGGAAAAACATGCCCCAAATGTGTACCGCCCGTTTTTGACAGTACTTCGGTTCGTACCATGCCGTGGCTGGTATCCCTTTCGTAATCGAGGGCCGATGTCGTTATGGGCTTTGTAAAACTCGGCCATCCGCAGAGCGCATCGTATTTGTCGCTTGACGAAAAGAGGGGTTTCCCCGTTACAATATCCACATAGATACCCGGTTCGTCGAATTGGTCGTATTCGCTCGTATAGGGGCGCTCGGTTGCCTTTTTTTGCGTAACCTCGTATTGGATGGCCGTCAGTTTATTTTTTAAAACCGCGTCTGAGGGAACTTTAAAACTTTTTTCATCATAGAGCGGCTTTGACGCCAAATTCAAATCGATGTGACAATAGCCTTGAGGATTTTTTTCCAAGTAATCCTGATGGTATTCTTCGGCTTTTACAAAGTGTGCAAGTTTTTCGGTTTCGACGGCGATCGGCTCCGTATACTTTTTTTGCATAAAGTCGAAAAAAGCTTTAATACGCGGGGCATCCGTTTCGTCGGTATAATAAACGCCCGTGCGGTATTGGCGGCCGACATCGTTCCCCTGTTTATTGACAGAGGTGGGCTCGATGATTCTGAAAAAATGAGCAAGCAATTCTTCCAAACTTATAATTGAAAAATCGTATACGATATGAACCGTTTCGGAGTGGTCGGTTACCGCTATTTGCCGGTAACTTGTTTTATCGGTTTTGCCGTTTGCATATCCCGTTTCGGTAGCTTTAACTCCCGGAAGGCGGCGGAAATATCCTTCGACGCCCCAAAAGCAGCCGCCTGCAAGATATATTTCTCTTGTGTTTTCCGTCATTTTGAACTCCTTGGATGCCGCGGAACCGGTTTGGGCGGACATCTTTGTACAGCTTAACAAAGTCAGTGTGAATAAAACACATGCAATGTTTTTTATAATTTGTAATTGTTTCATATTTGTATTATAACCTTTTTTTGGAAAAAAAACAAGAGAAATTAAAGTGTGTTTAAATATGTTGTAAATATAAAAAAAAATTTACAAAGGTATAAATATCCGGTTTTTATTTTTACATAAAAAAGGCCGCCCGAACCTTTCGGTTTAGGCAGCCCTCGTTTTGGTATCTTAAAAATCGGATTTTAGAATAAAAACCGGTTTTAAGACACTGAGTTTTTCAAAAAAAGTGACTTTTGAAAAATCCTTATTTACCCCTAATAAAGTCGGGCAGGGTTCCCGTTGCGGCATATTGACCGGCAATATAACCGTTTGCACAGCAGTCGGCAACGGCGTTGGATCCTAAGCGGTTGGTACCGTGGATACCGCCGGTGATTTCACCTGCAGCAAAAAGACCGGGAATTACGTTTCCGTAAATATCGCGGACTTCGGTGTTGGGAGTGATGTTCAAACCGCCCATCGTGTGGTGAACGGAAGGCCACTGCGGAATTGCATAGTAGGGGCCGCTTTCGATGGTCATCATAATACCCTTGTCGACGCGCTTACCGAAATCGGGGTCGGCGCCGGCTTTTACGTAACCGTTATGCTTTTTGATGGTTGCAACAAGATTTGCACCGGACATGGATACCTTTTGTCCTTCGTAGGTGCGCTTGTTGATTTCGGCAGCTAAAGCTTCAAGCGTATCGGCTTTGAAAATTCTGTCCGCTTCCATACCGCCTTGAAGTTGGGCCGGGGTTACGAATCCGCCTTTTTTAACGATTTCTTCGTTCATAATACAGAAGGTGGGGAAACCGCCTGAGTTTTTAGCTGCATTCGAACATACGTCGCGGCGCTCGCCTTCGTTTACGTAGCGTTCACCCTTGTAGTCTACATAGACAACGCCGGAGCTGGGGCCGGAAAAGGGGATAACCGCATATGCGTCCAAAACGCCCCCGTTCGGGTTTGCAAACGGATACAGCTGGATGTAGGACATATGAAGCGTTGCCGCACCGATGGCTTGTGCTTGAACAATACCTTCACCGGTTGCACCTACGTGGTTGGTAGTGGGCAATTCTTTTGTCAGCATGGGAACATAGCGGGATCTCATGGGAACATCTCCTGCAAAACCGCCGCTTGCAAGAATAACAGCCTTGGTAGCTTTCATGGTTTTAAAACCGTTTTTGGTTTCAACGCCGATACCCAACACTTTTCCCGAAAGGGGATGTTCGCGGTAAATGGTTACCATTTTGGTATTTGTCATAATGGGAACGCCGGCTTTTTCAACCATTTTCTTTTGAACCTGTACGATGTCGGAACCTTGACCGCTGATGGTTGTGTAGGTTCTGTAACCGTAATGTCCGCCCGGACGGGTTAAGGTTTTACGAACTTGTAAACCGTTGTCCAAAAGCATGTCCAGATAGAAGGGCGAACCGTATACCATGTTTTTTACAAGCGCTTCATCGCCCATATTGTCGCCGCCCTTAAGGGTGTCGGCAATGTGCTTTTCGGCGGTGTCGGGGGGAAGATTCAGCTCTTTTTGGAATTGAGCGGCAATTTTGCTCGTATAAGCGGCATAAACACCGCCGTTAATTTGAGAGTTACCGCCGACAAAGGGCATTTTTTCGATAAGCACAACGTCTTTTGCACCGTTTGTTTTGGCACTGTGTGCCGCTGCAAGACCTGCAAAACCGCCGCCTACGACGATGATTTCGTGGGTTTCGTCCCATTTTTTAGGCGGAGTGCTGCCGTAATTTTTGCTTTCGGCTGCAGCGGCGCCGCTTGCACCGGTTTTAAACTCGGCAGGGTTTCCGCCGGCTTTTTGAATCGCCGCTTCAACCGCACTTAAAATTCCCTTGCTGGTCATCGTAGCGCCGGAAACGGTGTCTACCGAAAGACTTTGCTGTTTGATGATTTCAGCAGGAATCGTATTGATGGCCGCATCGGAGATACCGGGTGTTTCCTTGTGTGCCTTAACGTTTACGGCTTCAATTTTGTTTTTGGCAAGTTTTACTTCAACTACCAAACCTTCGTGCATACCCGTTACCGTTTCGGTGTAAGTACCGGCTTTCATTTCGGTTACGGCGCGGACGGCGGGTTTAGCGCTTTCTTTTTGTCCGCCGCAGGCAATAAAAGAAATACAAAGTACTGCGGCAAACAAAACCGTCAGTACTTTTCTTAAAGAACTCATACTGTGTTCCTCCATAATTTATTCATACCGCATAGGGCGGTATCAGTTAAAGATAAATATTTACATATAGATAAATATTTACACAACTATAACACAAAAAGAGGTTTTTTGTCAAATGGGCTGTCCGCTTTTAAATAAGTGCGGTACAATCGGCAGGAACTATTGCGCCGTGCCATCCGTCGAGTGCCGGGCGCCGAAACCGCGTTTTATGTTTGAAAAAAAAGCGTCTGCCTGTTCGTCGCTTAATTCTGCCGGAGGTTCATGGTACTCGATTAAATTACGGGGAATCTCATCCAAAAACGGAGAAGGTTCGCATTCGACTACTGATTGAAGTTTGCGCCTTTTTTTACAGGCTGAAATAAATAGTTTGTCTTGGGCGCGGGTAATGGCAACATAAAACAAGCGGCGTTCTTCTTCTATACCGCCTTCACCGTCTTCAAGACTGCGTGCGTGGGGAATAAGGCCGTTTTCACAGCCTGCAATAAACACCACAGGGAATTCCAAGCCTTTTGAAGCATGGATGGTCATCAAATTAACTTTCCCCAATAAAGATTCTTCTTCGGCATCGTCGCGCGATAAAAGGGTAATGCGGTTTAGCCAGCTGTATAAGCTTCTGTCCGCATTATCCGGGTTGTTTTCCCATGTTTCGATCGAATTGATAAGGTATTCGATGTTTAAAAATTTATAGCGCGCCGCTTTTTCGTTTTTGGGATATTCGCTTACCAAATAGCTCCAATAATCCAGATTTTCCACAAAGGTGCGTACTTTTTTTGAAAGAGAACCGCCGCCGCTTAAAAGAACGCTTCTTTGGTTTACGATAAAATCATAAAATTCTTCGAGCGCGCCGATACCCCGATCTTTTTCTTTTTTTTCACGGGACGTTTCTTCGCCGAAAAGCGTCGGTTTTTTTTCTTCGGCTGTCCCCGTTTTTTGTTCGGTATTTTGTGCGATAAGATGTTCAATCGCTTCCCATAGAGAACCGCCGGTTCCCGCCGCTGCGTTTAATTTTTCTATCGTTTTACGGCCTATGCCGCGTCTGGGCGTATTGATGATGCGTAAAAGATTTATATCGTCGTAGTGATTCGTGCACACGCGCAGATAACTTATAATATCTTTAATTTCTTTACGTTGAAAAAAACTTGTACCGCCGCTCATCGTATAGGGAATACCGGAGGCTAAAAACGCTTCTTCCAAAGCACGGCTTTGGGTATTTGCACGCATTAAAACGCCGAAATCCCCGTAGTTGCGCCTTTCGCCGCTGCGTAAACCTTGTATACTTTCAACTATAAAATCGGCTTCCGCCGCTTCATTTTCAGGCATATACATTTCTATGGGTTTTCCGCTTCCGTTTCCCGACCACAGTTCTTTATCTTTGCGGTTTGTATTATGCGATATAACGCCGTTTGCGGCTGCCAAAATCGTTTCCGTCGATCGATAATTTTGCTCTAAGCGTATCTCTTCTACATGCGGAAAATCTTTTTCGAACATCCGTATATTTTCGTAGTTTGCTCCGCGCCAACTGTATATCGACTGGTCGTCATCTCCTACAACCGCAATATTCCGATCGGCAATCAAATGCATAAGACTGTATTGTTGAAACGATGTATCCTGGAATTCATCCACCATAATGTATTTATAGCGCTGGCGGTAGCGCTTTAATACCTCCGGATATTCTTTAAAAAGTTTTATAGGCAAAACAATCAAATCGTCAAAATCAACCGCATTGTACAATTTTAAGCCTTTTTGATATTCTTCATACAGGGGACGGTACATATCGTTTGCACTTTGCCAAGTATAGCGGCCGGTTTTTATGTTTGAAAAAAGAGTACCGATTTTATAGGCGTCCAAGGCATCGGCGCTAAAGCCGAGTTCACGGCCGGTTTCTTTTATAAGCTGGGTTTTATCCGTTTCGTCATAAATTGAAAAGTTATCCCGCCAGCCTAAACTGGCTATATCGTTTCGCAAAATACGCACCCCGAAAGCATGAAAGGTGGAAATCGTAAGATTTTGCAGTTTTTTCCCCGTTTGTTTTTTTATGCGCTCAGACATTTCCTTTGCCGCTTTATTTGTAAAAGTGAGCGCCAGTATTTGACTTTGCGGAATCCCCTGTTCAAGCATCCATGCTATGCGGTATGTGATAACCCGTGTTTTACCGCTTCCGGCTCCCGCAATAATTAAAAGAGCGCCTTCGGTTTTTTGCACGGCTTTTAATTGTTCTGCATTTAATTCCCGTTTAAGTTCTTCTATACACATACAAATATATTGTATGTGAAAACGGACTCCTGTGCAATATTTACCCTCAATATTATATGTGTATTTTCCGATATAGTATATGTAGATTTTTTTATTTTTTATAAGGAATTTGCGGAAAAACATGATTAAGTACTTGACTGGAAGGGAGTTAGCGTAGAAAATAGTATGATAGAAGTAACACGTTTGGATGGGAGCTTGTATTGGATAAATCCGCATCAAATTGAATATATGGAACAAAACCCCGATTTAACCTTGGTTATGCTGTCCGGCAAAAAGCTGGTTGTGCGTAATACTGCCGATGATATGCTTCAAAAAATTATTGCATACCGGCAGCGTATCGGGGCATTTAAAAACGAGTTGTAAGGGGAGGGGAAGAATTCTATGGATATAGCAAGTATTATCGGTATTGCAGGCGGTCTGGCTGCTCTTGTATTTTCCGTTCTTTCTTCGGGAGGCGGCATAGGCGGAATTTGGGACCTGCCTTCTCTTATATTCGTTATTATCGGTTCTTTTATTGCAATGTTTCTCAGTTTTCCCATGAATAGGGTTTTGGCAATGTTTAAAATCATTGCAAGAATCTTTAAAGTGCCCGATTTTGGGGGGAAAGCTTTGGTTCAAAATATGGTAGCTTTATCCGAAAAGGCGCGCCGCGAGGGGATTTTAGCTTTGGAAGAGGGCTTGGAAGATTTGGAAGATCCTTTTATGAAATCGGGATTGCGTCTTGTCGTTGACGGTACCGACGGTGCCGTTATACGTACGATTATGGAAAACGAACTCAACCGTATTGAAAGCCGGCATATGGACTGGATAGGAATGGTTATTCACTGGGCGGGATTGGGGCCTTCTTACGGAATGATGGGTACTGTTATCGGTCTTATAGGTATGTTGGGTAAATTGGAAGATAAAAGCTCTATCGGTCCGAATATGGCAGTTGCCTTGGTTACCACGCTTTACGGTTCTCTTTTGGCAAATATGTTTTTATCTCCGATTGCCTCAAAGCTTGCATACCAAAACAGTAGGGAAATTCAAACGCGGGAAATGGTTATAGAAGGTGTGCTTTCAATTCAAGCCGGCGACAATCCGCGTATTTTGGCAATGAAACTGCTTACCTATTTGGATCCGCAAACGCGTAAAGCGATTGAAGCCGATGTATTAAAGGACTAGGCATGGCAAAAGAACGAAAAGAACCGCCTAAACCGTCGAAGGCATGGCTCGAAACCTACGGCGATATGATTACGCTTATGCTTTGCTTTTTCGTTATGCTTTTTAATCCGACTGAAATCGATGAAATTCAGCTTGCCCAGCTTACCGTTGCCCTGCAAGGAGATCCGACCTCAGGCGGTATGTCGCTGGCCGCCGGGCGTCTTGCCGATTTGGGCAATACGGTCAATACACTGCCTGCCTTGGAAAAGGGAAAGGCTTTGGGGCTTGCCGTAAAAAAAGCGGTGAGTCTTTTTGCGCCCGAAAGACACACAAACAGAATAAAGGTTACCGCCGACGAGCGCGGTCTTGTTATAACACTGGCTTCCGACGCCTTTTTTAGAGAAAACAGTGCGGAATTGCTTATAGATGAAACACGGGAAACCTTGTTAAAGCTGGCGCAATTTTTAAGTTTAGACGAATTAAAAGACCGCAAATTCCGAATAGAAGGCCATACCGATTCCATAGCGCCGGATCCGGCTTTATGGCCGAGTAATTGGGAGCTTTCTACGGCGCGGGCTATAAATGTACTGCATTATTTGGCGGATTTCGGTGCCGACGAAAGGCGGTTTTATGTTGCCGGATACGGCAATACCCAGCCCCAATTTGCCGAAGATATGCCCGAAGGAAGGGCATATAATCGCCGCGTGGATATAATTATTCTGGACGAAGGTCATTTTTAATGATACTATGTAAGAGAGGTTAAACTGTTATGGCTGATGACGATTTGAATTTTGAAGATAGCGATTCCGGTGCTGCGTCCGCATCCAAAGGGTCTAAGGGCAGCGGCTTACTGCCGACTATCTTAAAATGGGCGGCAATTGCCGTCGGAGCTATTATTCTCATAGTAACAGTTGTCGTTATTACAATGTCGATTATCAATTCCAATTCTCCGTCTACAACGGCGGTACCCATATCGCAGGAATATGCTCCGAAGCGCGACGTTTACGAATGGTATCAAGCTTTGCCGGATGTACGGGCAAAAACCATAGACCCCTTGCCCGCAAGCGTCATTGTCAATGTTGTACTCGGTTATAAGGTTGACGATAAGGTTGCTTCCAAAGAGATAACCGACCGCAAAGTTGAAATCCAGGATTATCTTCGAAAATATTTTTCGAGTAAAAAAATAATCGAATTGCGTCCTCAAAATGAGGATATGCTGAAACTCGAAATAAAAAACGATATTAACGATATATTAACCTCATCCTCGATACGGGATGTGCGGTTTTTAAAATTTGAAGTGGTTGAGCAGTGATTATTGCAGGGAAAAGGGTGTAGGCAATGAATGAAGTTTTGTCGCAGGATGAGATTGATCAGCTTTTAATGGCTATCAGTTCCGGTGATACCGACACTGAAGAGTTTAAACCGGTCAATGATACCCGAAAAATAAAAATATACGATTTTAAGCGTCCCGATAAATTTTCAAAAGAACAAATCCGTACCGTATCGATTATGCATGAAACCTTTGCGCGTCTTACGACTACGGCTTTGTCGGCTCAACTGCGAAGTATGGCCCACGTTCATGTTGCATCGGTAGATCAGCTTACCTATGAGGAATTTATCCGCTCTATTCCGACGCCTACGACTTTGGCCGTTATCAATATGGACCCTTTAAAGGGAAACGCCATTTTGGAAATAGATCCGGCCATTACCTTTTCGATTATCGACCGCCTGTTCGGAGGACAGGGACATGCGGCTAAGGTGCAGCGCGACCTTACCGATATAGAACAATCCGTAATGGAAGGAATTATCGTGCGTATTTTGGCAAATATGCGCGAAGCGTGGACACAGGTTATCGATTTACGCCCGCGCTTAGGACAAATCGAAACGAATCCCCAGTTTGCCCAAATCGTTCCGCCTTCGGAAATGGTTGTTTTGGTTACCCTCGAAACGAAGATAGGCGAAGAAGAGGGAATGATGAACTTTTGTATTCCCTATATTACGATTGAGCCGATTATTTCCAAGTTGTCTTCGCAATTTTGGTTTTCTTCGGTGCGCAGAAGTTCCACCACCCAGTATTTGGGCGTCTTAAAAGAAAAACTGTCTTCGGTCGATATGGATGTGGTTGCTGAAATAGGCTCGATAGATTTGCCTATCCGCGACGTTTTGACTTTAAAAGTCGGCGATATTGTCCGATTATCAAATATACGGGTAGGCGATCCGCTTACTCTTAATGTCGGTAATAAAAAGAAATTTTATTGTCAGCCCGGTGTAATCGGAAAAAAAATGGCCGTCCAAGTTATCGGAAAAATAGACCAGGCTGAAACCGAAGAATTTGAAGAATTATCAGTGGAAGGAGAAGAAGCATATGAGTGATGGCGCCATTTCTCAAGATGAAATTGATGCTCTGTTGGCGGGTGTAGATATGGGCGGCGGAGGCTCTTCAAGCGGTTCCTTCCCTTCGCCCTCTCTCGATACCTCGATTCTCGCTAATTTTGCTGCCGAAACCGTCGGTACTTTTGCGAATTCTCTTAAAACGATGACCGGTGCCGAATTCAGCGTTCAAAAGCCGGTGGTTGAAGTGTTAAGCCGCGACGATGTTCTTAAGAATTTGCCCGAAATGGTTGTTGCGGTTATGTCCGATTTTTCTGCAGGATTGACCGGCGATCATTTGTTTTTGCTTTCGCCCGATTTGGCAAAAAAAATAACGTCGCTTGTGAATAAAGAAGAAGCCCCCGAATTGGATGAAATGGCTTTGTCGGTAATTTCCGAAGCCATAGCCCAGCAAGTAGGTACGCAAATAACCCATTTAAGTACCAGCGGCAAACTGCCGGGATTGGCGTCGCGGCCTGCAGAGGCTTTGCATGTTCCTAAGGCGATGGTTCGTTTTCCTCAGGATACTTTCCCCGTTTTTTCGTATCCGGTATCCGTTGACGGCACCGAATATACTATTTGGGAAGCTTTTTCGACGGAAGCCGCTTCGGGTATTATCAATGCGCTGAATCCTTCCGTTTCCTCGTCCGCCTCAAGTGCTCCGGGTATGCTTTCTCCGTCCGAGCTGGCCGGCTTGGGCGGTATGAACGCCGGAGGCGCGATGGGAATGCCCGGTATGGATATGGGCGGCACCATGAATATGGGAGGCGGTATGAATATGGGAATGCCGGGAATGAATATCCCGAACGTTCAGTCCGTTCAATATCCTTCGTTACAGCAAACCGTCAGTGCAATGGAGCAGGGCAATATCGGTCTTATCATGGACGTATACATGGAAATGACCGTAGAGCTGGGACGTACAAAAAAACAAATAAAAGAAATTCTCGGTATGGGCGAGGGTACGATTATAGAACTTGATAAACTTGCCGGTGAACCGGTCGATATCCTTGTAAACCATAAACCCATTGCAAAGGGTGAGGTTGTCGTTATCGATGAAAACTTCGGTGTGCGTGTAACCGAAATTCTTTCGCCGATTGAAAGGGTCAGCGATTTGCGATAAAATATATGGGGTGGGGGGAAAATTACGAATATTTTACACAAAACACAACAAGCTGTGTGCTTTTTTCTGTGTATCGCCCTTTGTGCCGCAGTGCCTCTTGCGGCGCAAAATACCGAAAGCGGTCTAAGCGGATCCGACACTACGATTGAAAAAAAACTCGATTCCGAATCGATTAAAAGTTCGGAAAAAGATTTGCCGATAAACCCGCAAGTCCTTTCGGAGCTTTCCGGTGCGGAACGGACAAGCACACTTTGGCTTTTTATTCGCATGATTTTGGTACTTATTCTCGTTATTGCCTGTATTTATGGCCTTGTATTCTTTTTAAAAAAAGGATTGAATCCGCGGGTGCAGGAAAACCCTTTTTTAAAAAAAGCCGTTTCGCTTACTATAGCACCGGGGAAATCCGTTCATGTTTTAACTATGCCGGGAAAAGCGTGGCTTGTCGGCGTCGGCGAATCTTCGGTAAATCTTATCGGGGAAATCACGGATAAAGAGCTTGTAGACCGGTTGATTTTGGAGGCCGAAAAAACGCCTGCCGAAAAACCGAAAGATTTTGCAAGCGTTTTGAACGCTTTTTCCGCTGCGGCAAAGCAAACCGAATCCGTTTTAAAAAAACAGCGCCGGCGGCTCGAAGAGGGGGAGGGGGAATGAACAAAATATACCGGATACTCCTATTGTGTATCGTTTTTTGTACCGCCGCCCCTATGTTTGCACAAACAGAATCAAGATCCGAGTTTCCGCGCGGAAGCGCACAGGGAACGGCACAGTTATCGTTGAATACAAATCCGGTTCAGATTCCCACAATAGACGTACAAATCAGGCGCGCACAAAGCGGCCAAGAAGTTTCTTTTTACGTACAACTTTTGCTTTTGCTGACAATTTTGTCTTTAGCGCCGAGCATTTTACTTCTTGTTACCTGTTTTTTGCGCTTTTCAATTGTTTTGGATTTTATAAAACGCGCACTTTCTTTACAGCAAGTTCCGCCGACATCGGTTTTAAACGGTATTGCCTTTTTTTTAACCCTTTTTGTTATGTGGCCTACATTTACGCAAGTGTATACCAATTCTTTCAAACCCCTGTCTGAAGGGAAAATTCCCATCGAACAGGCTTTTGACGAAGCCGAAGCCCCTTTGCGTATTTTTATGTATAAACAAATGGCAAACAATACCGAGTATATTTCTCTTTTTATGTCTATGGGAAAACTTGAAAAACCCGAAACCTTGGCGGACGTTCCCACCTACGCACTTATTCCGGCCTATATACTGCATGAACTTACCGTTGCATTTCGTATCGGTATATTGCTGTATATTCCCTTTATCGTTATCGATATGGTGGTTGCCAGCATTTTAATGTCCATGGGTATGATTATGCTTCCGCCGGTACAAATTTCAATGCCGTTTAAACTTATTTTATTTATTTTAGTTGACGGCTGGGGACTGCTTACGCAGCAGTTATTTAACTCGATTATTCCTTAAACTTAGGAGGAACATATGTCGTTGGGAATGCTTGTTACATTGCTTCGTGACGGTATTTTTCAAATTTTATTGATGGCCGCTCCCGTGCTGGGTTCCGCTTTGATAGTCGGACTCATTGTAGCGATTTTTCAAGCTACTACATCCATTCAAGAACAAACCTTAACCTTTGTGCCGAAATTGATCGCTATTTTGTCCGTGCTTGCCTTACTCGGCGGTTGGATGTTCGTTTCGATGCGCCAGTACACTTTAAATATTTTTGCGATGATCGGCCAAATAGCGCGTTAGATCGGGAACGGGAAGGGACTGTATGCTGAATGAGATTGTCGCAAAGGCTCCGTTTTTTTTACTCGTTGCATCTCGCTGCATGGCTTTGTTTTTAACTTTACCCTTATTGGCTTCCGGTGCGGTTCCCCGTCCCGCACGTATCGCATTAGCAGGCTATGCGTCTTTTTTGGTGCTTCCCTTTGCCTATGCCGAAGGCTGGAATGTATTACCCTTCAGTTTGGAATACGTATTTATTTTAATCGGGGAAGCTATGCTCGGTGTTATAAGCGGTTTTTATATTTCAATGCTTTTTGCCGCCTTCAGCTCCGCCGGTCAGTTTTTTACCTATCAAATGGGTTTCGGTGCTTCGGAAGTATATGACGCCCTTGCCCAAATCGAAAACCCCTTAATGGGTCAATATCTTAACCTTATAGCCCTTGTGCTTTTTTTACAAACGGGCGGCTTTCAAAAAATTTTTTTAACGGGTATTTTAAACAGCTTTCAAAGCTTAAATGCTTTCAGCATTTTAACCCATCAAAACGATTTTTTGCGCTTTTTGCTTCGGGGGCTTTCCAAACTTTTTTTTGATGCAATGGTTATCGCTTTGCCCATGGTAGGCACTTTGTTTTTAGTTGCCGTGTGTATGGGTATTTTATCCAAAGCCGCCCCGCAGATGAACCTTTTATCGGAAGGATTGCCCATTACCATTTTAGTCGCCTTTTTTATGCTGACGGTTTTATTGCCGTATATGGCCGATTTTTTTATACGTTTGTTTGATGCCGGATTTTTAAATCTTGAACGCTTATTTGCAAACACGGGGCAAAGTATATGAGCACCGATATATACCGCATAGATTTACAGTGGTTTGCCGCCGAAGACGAAGGCAGAACCGAACAGCCTTCCGAGCATAAATTACGAAAAGCGCGTGAAGAAGGCCGCGTAGCAAAAAGTCAAGAATTAAACGGTGCTTTGGTTATGCTTTTGCCCGTTTTAACCCTTATTATCCTTGCCCCCTGGCTTTTTAAACAAAGCGTTGAAATAATTCATTTTTATTTTACACGCTGTACGGAAGCGCAGCTGAATGCGCTGCTTGTACGGGCTTTTTTTTACTATTTTATTAAAATGGTTTTTCCCATTGCCTTAACCGCCCTTATTGCAGGGGTTGCGGCAAATTTAATTCAAAACAGAGGATTTATTTTTTCGCTCAAACCGATTGAGCCTAAATTTTCAAAAGTTTTGCCGCATTTCGGCGAGTATTTTCGTAAAACATTGTTTTCGTTTGAAGGCGCATTTAATGTATTTAAATCGCTTTTAAAAGTTGCCGTTATTTTTTTTGCAGCCTACATAACCATAAAAAACGATTTGCCTTCTTTACTTTCTTTATTAAATGTAAATTTATGGCAGGGTATAACTCATATAGCCTTTATGTGTGCAAAAATTTTGGTTATTGCGGCGGTTATTTTTTTGTCGATTGCAATTCCCGACTATTTAGTGCAGCGTTGGCAGTTTATCGAATCGATGAAAATGACCAAACAAGAAGTTAAAGAAGAATTTAAAACGATGGAAGGAGATCCGCTTGTAAAAAGCCGTCTGCGCCAATTTATCCGCGAGCTTATGCAGGCAAACGTACGCGACAATGTTGCAAAGGCCGATGTGGTTATTACAAACCCGACCCATTTTGCTATTGCAATATTATATGATAAAGATATTATGCAGGGTCCTATGATAACCGCCAAGGGGCAGGATTTGCTTGCACAGCGCATAAAAGAAATAGCCCGTGAAAACGATGTACCCATGGTTGAAAATCGCCCGCTTGCGCGTGCCCTCTATGCGGAAGCCGAAGTCGGTGATATAATACCCGATACATACTATGAAGTTCTTGCACTAATACTTGCAAAAGTATATGCTATAAGCGGGAAAACCGTCTAGGGAGGGGGAATGTCAGAAAAGAAAAATACCGATATTGCAATGGCTGTTGCCGTTGTAGCGGTTGTTTTTATGCTTATTATCCCCATGCCGACCGTAATTTTGGACGTATTGATGGCGGTTAACCTTTTACTTGCGCTGCTTATTTTATTAATCGTCATGTATACGCCGCGCGCCATCGATTTTTCGTTTTTTCCGACTATGCTGCTTATTTCGACAGTGTACAGTCTTGCTTTGAACGTATCTTCGACACGGCTTATATTGACTCAGGGAGCAAAGTTCGACGGCCAGCTTATAACCGCTTTCGGTACCTTTGTCGTCGGACGCGGCGGCACCGAAGGTCTTGTTATCGGCTTGGTTATTTTTATTATTTTGATAGCGGTTCAAGCCCTTGTTATTACAAAGGGTGCTACCCGTATTGCCGAAGTTGCCGCCCGTTTTACCCTTGACGCTATGCCGATGAAACAGGCCGCCGTCGAATCCGAGTACAATCAAGGCGCCATAACCGAAGATGAAGCCCGAATAAAAAAAATGGAAATACAAAGCGAATCTTATTTTTACGGGTCGATGGACGGTGCGACTAAATTCGTATCGGGAAACGTAAAAGTCGGTATTTTTATAACGGTTATAAACCTTATTGTCGGTATTATTTTCGGAATGGTATTCAGAAGCGAACCTTTTAACTTAGCTATACAAACCTATGCTAAATTTACCATCGGCGACGGTTTGCTTTCACAAATTCCGGCTTTATTTATTTCGGTTGCAACCGGCATTATCGTAACCCGATCGGCATCAGACGGTAAAACATCAATGGGCGATGATATGCGCCGTCAGTTTACGCAAAATGCGTGGGTGTATTATATTTCAGGCGTTACGATGGGGCTTATCGGATTTTTACCGGGCTTTCCCTGGTATGTTCTTATTCCGATGGGAGCGGCCCTGTGCTATATCGGACGCAGATTGCAGTTAAAACAAGCGAGTGCATTTGCGGCAAAACTGGCAAAAGAAACCGAGCGCCGCCAAACCCAAGGCGGTTCGGTTGCCGATATCAGTCCCGTAGTTCCCTTGGATCCGCTTTCATTGGAATTGGGCTTCGGTCTTATCCCGCTGGTAGATAAAGAAAAAGGAGCGGAATTGCTGGAACGTATTACGAGAATTCGGCGTGAAGGCGCACTCGATATGGGCCTTGTAGTTCCCCCCATTCGTATTATCGATAATATGCAATTAAGTCCGAACGAATATTGCTTTAAAATAAAGGGAGCCGCAGTCGGTTCCAGTCAAATACGGATGGGCTGGTATATGTGTATGAATACCGGTTCGGTAACCGAAGAAATACAGGGCGAACCGACGACGGATCCCGCATTCGGACTGCCCGCCATATGGCTTGCCGAAGCCGACCGCGAACGTGCCGAGCGCGCCGGTTATGCCGTTGTAGATCCTCCGACAATAATCGCAACCCATCTTACCGAGTTGATAAAAACACATGCGGCCGAAATTTTGGGACGCCAGGAAATACAATCCATTGTCGATACGCTGAAAAAAGAATATCCTGCCGTAGTTGAAGAAGTTACAAAACTCTTTAACATGGGAGAAATTCAAAAAGTACTGCAAGGACTTTTGCGCGAACAGGTGTCCATACGGAATATGGTTGCGATTTTTGAAACTATGGCGGATTTCGGTCCGGTGACTAAAAAAACGGATATTTTGGTCGAAAAAGTGCGCCAAGCTTTATCGCGGCAAATTTGCCTTCAATATTCGGACGACAACCGCGTTATGCATGTTCTTACAATCGCTCCCGATTTTTTACAAAAATTGGTTTCAAGCCGTGTAGATACGGTAAACGGGCCTATCGCCGCATTGGAACCTGCCGAACAGCATGAGTGGATATCGGCATTGAGTACAGCCGTTGCTTCGGCTCAAGGCGGAGGCTTTATGCCGGTTGTTTTATGTCCGGAAGAAGCGCGCATTTTGGTAAAAGTCAGTACGGAAAGAGAATTGCCGAATTTGGTTGTGCTTTCGGTGCCCGAAATCGTAAACGATATAAAACTTGAAAATTTAGGAGAAATTAAAGTTGGCGGTTAGCAGTGCTTCAGAAGTACCCGTGATAATGCGCGGAGAATCGTACGAAGATTGTGTCGAAAAGATTCGTAAGATTTACGGCAGAGATTATTATATCATAAAAAAAGAAGAAGTTGCCCCCGAAGGTTTATTCGGTTTTTTGAAAAGAAAGCAGTATGCGGTAACCTATGCGGTAATTCCTCCGTCCGTGCAAAGAACCGCATCTTCTTCGGCGGCGGTTTCTTCCGCAATGGATTTTGCCGAAGAAAAGCGTAAAATTCTTGAAGCAAATAAAAATTTTTCAAATCCGCAAATGAAGTTGGTTTTAGATGAAATACGCTCTTTGCGCCGCGATCTTGATGAAAAAACGGCTGCCGTACAAAATGATGAACATCCGACCATCGTGCGTTTGGAAGAATTGCTGCGAAAAAACGAATTTACTCCGACCTATATCAAGAATATAAGCGATAAAATCCGAAAAGAATATTCGCTTGATGATTTAAATGATTTTGATACTGTGCAAAAAACCGTAGTCGATTGGATAGGACAAAGTATCCGCATCGCCGATACCGTATATCTTTCTTCGCCGCAAGTTATTGTGTTGGTCGGACCGACCGGAGTCGGCAAAACAACTTCCGTTGCAAAACTCGCCGCGCGGTACATTGTCGATCGGGGAACCGTAGATGCGACGGTACAGCGTGTGCGCATTATTACGACCGACAGTTACCGGATCGGGGGCAAAGAACAGCTCGAAACTTACGGCGGCGTTATGCATATACCCGTTTCGATGGCCGAATCGACGGATGATATGCAAAAACTTTTAAAACTGTATTCAAAGGATGTGGATGTTATTCTTGTCGATACGACAGGCCACAGCCCCAAAGATTATGAAGGATTGGCAAAAATGCGCAAAGTTTTGGATTTTAAAGGTATTCAAACTCAAGTGTTTTTAACCGTTTCCGCATCGACAAAGGTCAGTGATTTGCGTATCATTATGCAGCAATATGAAATCTTCGGTTATGATGCGCTTATCGTTACAAAAATGGATGAAACCGATTGTATCGGCAGCATTATCAGTATTGTCGATGAAAAAAATAAAGCTTTGGCTTATTTTACTACCGGACAGCGTGTACCTCGCGATATTGAAAAAGCAAATCCTGTAAGAATGCTTATCCAGTTGTCCGATTTTAAAATAGATCGGGAACACATCGATCGAAAATTTTCATCACAAAGTTTAGGATAAAAGTATGGAAGATCAAGCGTCCGAATTACGGGCAATGATGCAGCGCCGCTTGGAAAAAGGAGCTGCGTATCAAAATGAAAGGATTGTCAACGGGAATAAAACCCGTATTATTGCCGTTACAAGCGGTAAGGGCGGGGTAGGAAAATCCAATATCGCCGTAAATATGGCGATTGCCTATGCTCAAAACGGCAAACGGGTTATTCTTATTGACGGCGATTTGGGCATGGCAAACGTAAACGTCCTTTTAGGCATATCGCCGAAAGCAAACTTGTTGGACGTTATAAACAACCGCCGCCGTATGAGTGAAATTATAACGGACACCGAATTCGGCTTTCAATTTATTCCCGGAGCAAACGGGTTTTCCCGTATCGCCAATTTAAGCAATGCCGAAATGGATTTTTTTGCATCCGAATTCACTACCTTATCGAGTGCCGATATCATTATTATAGATACGGGCGCAGGAATTGCACAAAACGTATTGGGATTGCTGGCCGCCGCCGACGAAGTTTATGTGGTTACGACTCCCGAACCCACATCGATTACCGATGCATACGGTATTATCAAAATTATTGCGACGGAAATGCTCGATAACAGGCCTAATTTAAAGCTTTTGGTAAACCGTACGCATTCGGCTTCCGAAGGCAAAAGAGTCGCCGAGCGCATTATTACAATTGTAGGGCAGTTTTTAAACTACCAAATCGATTATTTGGGTTTTATATACGACGACCCTGCCGTTTCTTCTTCGGTATTGCGCCAAAAGCCGTTTTTAATCGCGCAGCCGAATGCAAAATGTTCCGTGTGTATAAAACATATTGTAGGCCGTATAGAAAAAACGAAGCTGGATACGGAAGAAGGCTTTGCCCGCTTTTTTAGAAAAATGCGGAGAAAATGGTAGCGTCGGCAGGGTGCGTTTAAAAGCCGCTTTAGTTTAAAACAAGCCCTTGACCTTAGCGCATTTTTGTCATAATCTAGTATTGGAGGGGATAGTGTTTAACCTTAAAACCGCAATAATCGGCGCGGCTGCAGGTTTTACCGTGTCTTTTATCGCAGGGATAATCGGACGTGTGGACTTTTTGATTGTTCTTTTGCGTGCAGTGTTGTCGGCTGTTTTTTCCGGAGTACTCATCAGCGCCGTCCGTTTTTTATACGTGCGTTTTTTAGCTGAGGCGCAGACGGAACCTTCGGCGGCCAGCGGATTTAAAGCGTCGGCGGCAGGCAGTGTCGTAGATATATCTCTTGACGATACGGAATTACCCGATACGGATACGGCGCCCGATTTTATTGTGGAAAACGATGCGAGAGTCCTGTATAAAACGGCGGACGGAGAAGCGCACGATGATCACGAAAAAAAAGCGGTTGAAGACGGCTTTGTTCCTTCCCCTTTGGGCAAACCCCTCGATACCGAAACTAGGGCTGAACATTCCGACGAGAGTTTTTCGGACGAGGATACGGAAAAAGAAATTGAGGATGTCGAAGACGCCGAAATTCTTAAAACCGATGAAACGGTTGAGTCGGCTGAAAGTTCCGAACAGGGGAATACGCAAACCGATGAGCATACGCTATCGGAAGAAAACGCCGGTTTTACCGACATATCTTCCGATAGTGCGGAAGAAGCCGGCGATACCGTTTTGGATACGTTGCCCGATTTGGACGGTTTTACGCCGCAAGAATATTATGCGGATACGGATGATGAACAGGCGGTATCGCTTAGTGCCCAATCGAGTACGGGCGGCTTGCGGGCGGGGCAAAACGAAATAAACGTTGATTTGAGCGATTCAAAAAATATAGCCGCCGCAATACGGACGGCTTTGCAAAAAGAGTCGTAAACTATACGGTTTTGACACAAATAAAGGGTGTGGAATATGGCGATTTCGCTTTTTGAGCAAAAAACAGAAGAAGAGCTTTGGGTTGAATTTAAAAAAACCAAATCAATTCAACTGCGTGACGCTTTTATCAGGCAGTACATGCCGCTGGTAAAATATGTTGCGGGTAAGGTTGCCGTCGGTATGCCCGGAAATGTTGAATTCGACGATTTGGTCGGCTTCGGTCAATTCGGCTTGCTCGATGCGATAAATAAATTCGATCCCGATAAAAACGTAAAATTTAAAACCTATGCCGTAACACGTATTCGGGGGGCGATTTTCGACGAATTGCGGCAAATGGATTGGGTGCCCCGTTCCATACGGCAAAAATCACGCGAAATTGAAGATACCATCGTCGAATTGGAATCTAAATTGGGGCGCACGGCCACCGATGAAGAAATCGCCTCCGCTATGAATATGAGCCTTGCCGATTTTCATCATACTGTTTTAAAAGTATCCGCTACCAGTATTTTATCCTTAAACGATGTGTGGTATTCCGGAGAAGATTCCGACAGAATGTCCATAGGCGACAGTATTGAATCCCCCTCCAGTTTAAATCCCGACGTTATAGTCGAGCGTGAAGAAATAAAGCGGGTTATTACCGAGGCAATAAACGAATTGCCTGAAAAAGAAAAAATGGTTCTTGTTTTGTATTATCACGAGGATCTTACTTTTAAAGAAATCGGACAAGTTTTACAAGTCAGTGAATCGCGCATATCGCAGCTGCATGCCAGTGCAAATACACGCTTGCGCGCGAAATTGACGAATATCCGAAAGGGGATTATGTAAAAACCGGAGGTTTGCATGATTACGCTTGAAAATATCAGAACCGATATGCAGCAGCTTCTTGAGCAGGATCAAAACCTTCGTTATGTTGAAGTCCGTGCCGATACGTTGGAAGAAGCTTTAGCCGATGCCGCCGCACAGCTCAATACCCGACCTATGATGTTGGAATATGAAGTGCTGGAGCAAGGTTTTAAAGGCTTTGCCGGCATGATGAAAAAGCCTTGGTTTCTTCGTATATATGAAAACACCGCCTTGACGCAAAAGACATTAAAAAAGAAAAAAAGCAAAGATATTCTTTCGGGTGCCTTTGAAGATGAAGGTAAACCCAAAGATATTGACGGTATTTTTTATGTGCGCTATTTCGGCTCTCAAATAAACTTAAAAGTTATCCCGCCCGTGGGCAAGGGCGTGCCGGTTGATCTTGAAAGCGTTATGGCGAGGGTTAAGCGTTCCGATACCCTGTCCCTTGAAGAAAATGTTATTAAAAAAACGGTGGAAAACGGTTCCGACGGCGAATATATACCTATCGGCTTATATTCTCATAACCAAGCCGGAGATGCGACTTTTTATGTTGAAGTCAGCAACGATGAAATGAAAGCGAGCATTATAGCTTCCGCACCGGCTATAGGCGGTGCGGAAATATCCGCAGACCGTATAATGAAAATGCTTGATGCACAGCGTATCGTTGTGGGTATAAATAAAGAATATATAGATTCCTTTGTCGATAAACCCGTGTACGGTACTCCCTTTGTCGTTGCAGAAGGTACGGAACCGGTAGACGGCCGCGACGCTTATATCGCTTATAATTTTGAAACGGATCGTTCCAAACTGCGCATAAAAGAAACCGAGTCGGGACAGGTAAACTTTAAAGAATTGAATCTCATTCAAAACGTTATAGAAGGACAAACCCTTGCACAAAAGATTCCGGCCGAAAGGGGCAGGGGCGGAAAAACCCTGTTCGGACGTTATTTGGAAGCAAAAAACGGAAAAGATATACATATTCCGCTGGGAAAAAACGTAAACCTCGATACCGACGGGCGGACGGTATTGGCTGCCGTTAACGGTCAAGTTCTTTTGGTGAACGATAAAATAACCGTCGAACCTGTTATGGAATTGGAAAGCGTCAACATAAAAACCGGAAACATTACCTTTTTGGGTGCGGTTATCATTAAGGGAAATGTTGAAGACGGCTTTGATGTGCATGCTTCCGGCAATATAGAAGTTCACGGAAGTGTCGGAAGCAGCCGCCTTGAAGCCGATAACGGCGATATTGTCGTATCGCGGGGAATTATGGGTAAAGATAAGGGCTATATCAAAGCCGGGAAATCTTTATGGGCAAAATTCATTCAAAACTGTACGGTTGAATCAGAAGAATTTATTATTGTTCAAGACGGTATTATAAACTCTACCGTTACCGCGAATAAAAAAGTGCTTGTACAGGGTAAACGGGCAAGTATTATCGGCGGACATATTTTTGCTACTGAAGAGATATATGCAAAAAATGTGGGTAACAGCACCGGAGGAAGCGAAACCGTGCTTGAAGTCGGCTTCGATCCCAAAGCAAAAAAGCGTCTTGATGAATTGATTGCCTTGCAGGATACCCGTGCCAAGGAACTCGATGAAGTCGAATTAAACATTCAAACGCTTCAAAATCAAAAAAAAGTAAGAAGAACGCTTTCGCACGAAAAAGAAGAAAATTTAACCGCTCTTATTGCACGTCAAAGCGATATACAAGCCGAAACGGAAGAAATGACAAGAGAAATTCAGGAATTGCAAACATATTTGCGTGAGTTAAAGGTGGTCGGCAAAATTTCCGTTTCCGGTACGGTATATTCCGGAGTTAAGATTTTTATCAGGGATATTAAAGAAGAAGTACGCAATGAATCGAAAGCGGTAACCTTTTTTTATGAAAACGGCTTTATCCGGTACGGTAAATACGAACCGCCTTCGGAGGCCGATACCAAACGGAGTCCCGATGGCTATTCAACCAATTGATTTGCAAACATTGTATTCTCAACTGGCTAATGTGTCAAAAAACGTCGCGTTTCAACAGCAGGGCGCACAGCTTCAAAACGCCATTCAACAAGAAGAGCACAGCAAGCGTCTTAAAGAGCAGCATGAAGCCGTTGAAGCGGCGGTGAATCACGATGAAGGACCCGGTGCGGTAAAAAATAAAAGCGGCGGTGCTTCCCCGGAAAAAGAAAAAAAAGACAAACAAAAAAGCGGTTCCGACGCGCAAACCGACGATAAAATTATGGAAGTAATTAAGGATCCCCGCCTGGGACAACATATCGATATATCCGGATAAAAAAATGGCACAAACGTTTTTATTGATTTTTATAACGCTCATAAACCTTGTTCTTTGGTGTGTGTTTTTTGTTCGATTAAAAAAGAAATTTGCTTCCCAAGCCCTTCTCACCGATATAAAAAACGAAGTTAATAAACTTTTAATAGAAATAAACAGAACCGTCGATCAGGATATTACACTTATAGAAAACCGCATACAGGATTTAAAAGCGCTTATACAGGCGGCCGACCGGCGTTTGAATTTCGTACAAAAAGAAGAACAAGAGCGTTTACGGGAAAATGCCGTTTTAACAAAGCTGTCGTCAAAACCGGCGCCGAATTCGCAAATAAAAACCGCAGCGCAAAGATATCAAAACATGAAGAGGTCTTCCGCTTCCGACGACGTACAGTTATCGATCAATTTCGATTCGTATAAAAATATTGAAGAACCCGAAATTATATCCGCTCCCGCACACGCGGAAGCTCCGCTAAAAGACAAGGTAATCACCTTATATTCCGAGGGTATGTCGATTGACGATATTTCAAAAAAGTTAAAATTATCGATAACCGAAGTGCAGTTTATTATCGATTTGTTTTCACGCTGATTTTTTATTTTTTTGTTTTGACATATTGACACAAATATCGTAAAACTGTATTATGTATAACGTTATGCCGCTGTAGCTCAGTCGGTAGAGCAATGGACTGAAAATCCATGTGTCGACAGTTCGATTCTGTCCGGCGGCATTAAGGGGCTTTCATAAAGGTGTGTGCTTTTGTGAAAGCCTTTTAACTTTACGGATACTTATATGGATTGGTTGCTGTTTACCGGAAAAAAAACTAAAAAACATATAGATGCGCTTAGCTCGTTTTTTGATGATAAAAAAGTACATTATACCGTAATTAAAGCCGATTCCGAAAAATTTCTTTGTGCAAATCAATCCGAAAATACTTGTTTTGAATATATCAGCCGAATAAATAAAGCGACGCATTGTATTTGTTTAGGCGCCGATACTATTCCCGTATCGCCGCTTTTTATGTATGCCGTCGGTTTGTTTTCGGGAAAACAGCTTGCCGTGTTTTCAGTACCCTCCGTACAAATGCTGCCGTCATGCATCGGTTCTTCGTTCGGTCAATCTTTTTACGATGTGGATGCTTTGCTTGCATCTTTAAAAAAAGATTTTCCGCTGTATGTTAAACAGGAAGTTCAAGATTCGGTTAAAAAGAAGTTATTTCATTTAGGTATTCCGCTTACACCCGATTCTTTTTCAAACTATATTGCCCGCGGAGATTTGGATACCTCAAAACTGTTTTTAAAAGCGGGAATGGATGTAAATATCCGCGATTCGGCAGGCACCCCTATGCTTTCCATAGCGGCCCGCAGCAATAAAGAACCTTTAGTATCGTGGCTTATCAAAAAAGGTGCCGATATAAATGCCGCCTCAGAAGACAGAGGTTATACGCCTTTGATGGATGCTGTGTGGAAAAATAATTATGAAATTGCCGATATTTTGGTAAAAGCCGGCGCGCAGATAAATACCGTTGCTAAAGACGGGCAGCCGCTTATGGTTATTGCAACCGGTATTTGTAATATAAAAATTTGTAAATTGCTTTATGCAAACGGCGGTGATGTTTTTTTGAAAGACCGGATGGGGCTGTCGGCGCTTGATTATGCAAGGGTATTCAAAAAACAAATTCTTATAGATTTATTCGAATCGTCGCGCTGATGAAAACAATCGTATGTACCGGAGGGGGTACGGGCGGACATATTTATCCGGGGTTGGCGGTTGCCGATGAATTAAAAGAGCTTTGTCCCGATGTGCGTATTGTGTGGTTCGGATCTTCTTCCGGCCGCGATAAAGAAATGGTGCTTGCCAATAAAAATGCGGCGGGTTTTTCTTCCGTCGATGCCTTTGTAGGCATTCCTTCCGGCAAATTGCGGCGTTATTTTTCGTTTCGTACCTTTGCGGACGTATTTAAAGTTGCCGCAGGTTTTTTTACCGCTTTTTTCCATTTAGCCCGCATAAAACCCTGTGCCGTTTTTTCCAAAGGAGGTTTTGTAAGTGTACCTCCGTGTGCCGCCGCGTTTTTTTTGCGTATCCCCGTTTATACTCATGAATGCGACTTTTCTCCCGGTCTTGCCACACGCTTAAACAGCCGTTTTGCCTCTTGTATTTTGCTTTCATACGAACAGTCCCGCCGTTTTTTCCCCGAAAAAATGCAACCTTTTCTTTCGGTAACGGGAAATCCGGTGCGTTCGGCTTTTTACACGGCAGATGCCGTAAAAGGACGGCTTTTTTTGGGACTTGACCGAAAAAGCGAAAGCGAAGCAGACAAAACGGAAACAAACGAAAGCGTAAAAAAATCCCGTGCGGAAGAAAAACCTCTGTTGCTTGTTTTGGGCGGTTCGAGCGGAGCACATCAAATAAACAATCTTGTTTTTAAAAATTTCGATTGGCTGTGCGAGCGTTTTATACTCGTTCATCAAACGGGGCGGGGAAACGATTACGAACGAGCCCTTTGCCCCGAATATGAGAGCGCGCGGCAAAATAAAAATTATCTTCCGTATGATTTTATTTACAGCGATATGCCCCATGTTATAGCCGCAAGCGATATTGTGTTTTCGCGCTCCGGTGCAAACAGCTTATGGGAATGCGCGGTTTGTGCAAAACCCATGCTTTTGCTGCCGCTTGCAGGCTCCGGAACTCGAGGCGATCAAGTTGAAAACGCTGCACGCTTTGCACAACAAGGAGCCGCCTTGGTTATACAGCCGCTTACTGCCGGAGCGCCGGCCGGAAAGGCGTCGAGTGCGGAAGAAAAATTATCGCTCGATTTAAAATCGAATCTTAAAAAAATGTGCGACGTCGATTTTCGTACCGCTATGGGAAAAAATGCTTTAAAATCGGCCGGAACGGAAAAGAGCGCACAAAAAATTGCCGATATTCTATACAGGGGAGTATTAGCAAAAAATGACTTTTAATTTTCTTGACATTATTTTTTTTGTAATTATCTTATTATGCGGCATACAGGGGGCAGTAAACGGTTTTGTAAAAGAGTTTTTCGGCAAAGCCGCCTTTGTTACCGGTATATTCGGTGCGGTAATGCTTTATGCCAAATTGTCGCCCTATATAAACCGCTATGTAGAATCTCAGTTTGTTTCACAAATCCTTGCGTTTTTGCTTATATTTGTTTTAATTTATTTGATAATCCGCTTAATACAACAATTGGTCGGCGGTTTTTTTTCCGGCGAAATAATGACGGGTTTGGATAGGGCTTTGGGCTTTTTTTTCGGAACGGCTGAAGGTTTATTGCTGGTTTGTTTTGTGCTTGTCGTTTTATATGCGCAACCCTGGTTCGGAATCGGAGTTCTTGTACATAAAAGTTTTTTTCACAACTTTCTTCAAGATATTTTAGCAAAACCGGTAAGTAAGGTTCAAGACTTTATCGCTTTTGTCCTTTATACGGGAGAAAGTTACCGTGTTTGAAAATCTTTTGTACCAGCCTGCAGCGGAACTTTTAAGCGATGATATTGCCGGCGGAAAGCTGCCCCAAGCATTGCTTTTTTTCGGCCCTCCGTTGTCGGGAAAATTAACTGCGGCCCTTGAAACGGCACGTGTACTTTCATGCTCACAAAGCCCCTGCGGAACTTGGCAATGTACTTGTCCTTCATGCTTAAAACATAAAAGCTTGGTAAGTTCCGGCTTGCTTTTAGCCGGCAGCCGTGACTGCAGTTTGGAAATTGCCGCCTCCGCCCAAACTTTGCGCAGCGCCGCACGGCAAAACGCCTCATATATAACTGCGGCGCGCTATCTTTTTGTCCGAAGTGTCCGTAAATTAACCAACCGCTTCAGCCAAGTGTTATGGGAAGGCGATGAAAAAATTTCAAAGATAGCGGCGATTACTTCGGTTATCGAAGAACTTTTGGAAGAAGCCGATCCGCAGCGTCCCCTGCAGGATATAAGCGCTTTGGAAAAAACCGTCGAAAATTTGCTTTCGCAGTGCATTAAACTTGAATCGGCTTTTATGTACGATTCTATTCCCGTATCCCATATACGCAAAGCTTCTGCGTGGGCGCGGCTTACCGCATCGGAGGGAAAGCGCGTACTTATCTTTGAACATGCCGACCGCATGCAGGACAGTGTAAAAAACGCTTTATTGAAAATTCTCGAAGAGCCGCCGGCCGATGCTTTTTTTATTTTAACTGCAGAACGTAAAAACGCCGTACTGCCGACAATTCTTTCCCGTGTCAGAACTTACGGTTTTAGCGAACGTACTGCCGATCAGCAAAAAGAGGTTATTCAACGTATTTTTCATGAAGACGGCATCGGTTCGGTCGGTGCATACTTAAACGGATTTTTACCGGTCGGCTCGGAAGATATAGAAAAAGCCGCTTTTGACTTTACCGATACTTTGCATCACAATGATGTTCCCGATATAGACGCCCTCGTAAAAAAGATGAAAAATTTCGAACCGCGCATTATCTTGTCTTTATTTTTTAACTTTGTTTTAGCGGCCGTAAAAGAGCAATCGCAACGTATGCCCGACTCTCTTACGTACCGCGACCGTATAGCTGATGCGGTTAAACGCTCGTATGAAGATATTACCGTGTATAACCAATCGCCTGTTGCCGCCATGGAAAGCTTGGCTTATGCATTTTTAGAGGAGGCGGTTTCGCCTTGATACATCCGAAAAGAGGCATGCGATGAGAGATTTTGTAAAACGTGTAACCGGTAAAATTTCAAAATTAACGCCCGATCAAATTCAGCGCCTTTTTGATGTTTTAAATGACGAAGCCGAATTGCTTGACGCCGTATTCGAATCCTTGAGTACCGGCCTTATCATTTGCGATTCGCAATGGCATCCTATTTTAATAAACAAAACCGCTTTACGGCACATTCCGCTCAATACACAGGGAGCGGTAAATGCCTGTGTTTGGGAACTTGTAGACGATGACAATATGGCTGACTTTTTAAAAGCAAACAGTGCAACGCAAAAAAAATACATAAGCGAAGAATTTACCCTTTCGACCCCTGCAGGGGCGGTGCGTTTTGTACATATATCCGTTTTGCCCTTAGTCCGTTCAAAAAAACTTTCCGGCTATATCGTACAAGCGGAAGACATAACCGAAAAACGCAACCAAGAAACCCTTATCAGGCGTATGGAAAATTTGGCAAGTTTAACCAATTTGGCGGCAAGCGTTGCCCATGAAATAAAAAATCCGCTCGGGGCAATAAGCATTCATATACAATTAATTCAAAAAGCCTTAAAAAAAGCCCGACAGGGCGACGGTGTACTGCCGGATAAAAAATATGTTGAAAAGTATCTGGAAACCGTCAATGAAGAAATCGACAGACTCAATCAAATAATAGTCGATTTTTTATTTGCCGTTCGTCCCGTTCATGCGGAATTGGAAGCCGTCAATCCCGTTGCACAAATGCAAACCTTCATCGATTTTGTAAAAGCCGAACTTAACCAAAAGCATATTGTTTTACAAACCGAATTTATTGAAAAAGCTCCTCATATTATGCTGGATACAAAGCTTTTCCGCCAAATATTGAATAATTTGGTTCAAAATGCAATTGCCGCAATGCCCGAAGGCGGCGTATTATGGATGAGCGCTGCCGTAAAAAACGACCGTTTTGTCGTAAGTGTTGCCGATTCGGGAGAGGGTATGGACGAACAAACCGTCAGCCGCATTTTTGAGCCTTATTTTACGACAAAGGCGCAAGGAACGGGTTTGGGCTTGACTATGGTATATAAAATCATTAAAGAATTCGGCGGCGACATAAGTGTAAAATCCTTTCCGGGAGAAGGAACCGTTTTTGCTATGAGTTTCCCGATACCGCAAAAAGAACGGCGGCTTTTGGAGTACAGTGGAGAATAAATTATGCAGTACACGATTTTGATTATAGACGATGAAAAAAACATACGCGAAGGTTTGGGCGCCGCTCTTGAAATGGAAGGTTATAAAATCGCCTTAGCGCCCGACGGTAAAGCCGGTTTGGAACGTATTATGCAAGGCGATATCGATTTGGTTATAACCGATTTGCGTATGCCGCAGGTAAGCGGTGAACAAGTGCTTGCAAAGGTTGCGGCCGAAACTCCCGGCGTACCCGTTATTGTGCTTACCGGTCACGGAAGCATAGACACCGCGGTGGACGCGATGAGAAACGGCGCTTATGATTTTTTAACTAAGCCTTTGAATCTTGACCAATTAATCCTTATCGTAAAGCGTGCTTTACAAGGAAGAGAACTTGCATTAAAGCATAAAGAATTACAGGAAGAATTGAATAACCGTAAATCTTTTGAATCGATTATCGGAAAAAGCGCCGAAATGCAAAAAATATTCGAAATTGTGCGTAAAGCGGCGAATTCAAAGGCTTCCGTTCTTATTACGGGTGAAAGCGGCGTCGGAAAAGAATTGATTGCAAACGCACTGCACAATTTGTCGCCCAGACGCGACAATTCGCTTATAAAGGTCCACTGCGCCGCCTTGTCGGAAAATCTGCTTGAAAGCGAATTGTTCGGCCATGAAAAGGGCGCTTTTACGGGTGCTTCGGCCCGTAAGCGCGGCCGCTTTGAACTTGCAAACGGCGGCACGATTTTTTTGGATGAAATCGGAGAAATCGATCAAAACGTGCAAATAAAAATTTTACGCGTTTTGCAGGATAAGCGCTTTGAGCGTGTCGGCGGCGAAGAAACGCTGGAAGTAGATGTACGAGTTATAGCCGCAACAAATCGCGATTTGGAGCGGGAAATAACCGAAGGACGTTTTCGCGAAGATTTATATTATCGGCTCAATGTCGTACATATTCATGTACCCCCGCTTCGCGAGCGGCGTGACGATATTCCCTTGCTTATTACCGCGTTTTTACAGGAATTTGCAAAAGAAAACGGGAAAGTTATCGAGGGTATCGATACCCGCGCACGTTCCGCATTATATAAATTCGATTGGCCGGGTAATATCCGCCAATTACGCAATTGTTTGGAAAGTGCCGTTGTCATGTGTTCCGGCCCGGTAATAAAACTTGAAGATTTGCCTCCGACGATTGCCGGCAGCACTTCCGCCGATATTATTGAAGTGCCCGCGGGTATACCTATGTCGGAGTCGGAAAAGATTCTTATTTTGCAAAATCTTGCCATCAATAAGGGAAATAAAACAAAAACCGCCGATATTCTCGGCATAGGGCGAAAAACCCTGCATCGAAAACTTGACGAATATGCCGGTAAAACAGGCGGCAGCGATTAAAACTGCTGTCCGTTATTTCGGTTAAACCACGCTTCTATATTTTTAAAAGCTTTATGAAGCCTTACCGTTGCATCGAGCGCGGATTTTTGTTTTTTCGGATCGGCTTCATATTTATCCGGATGATAGCTGTGTAAAAGCCGTTTATACCGTTTTTTGCAGTTTTGGAAATCGGTAAACGCAGTAAAACCTAAAACTCTAAAATCTTCGATGAGCTGCATCGGAGGCGCTTTGTACACAATACCGCGCGCACGGGCGGTTTGTTCCGATTTGTTTTTTTCAATGCGGCTTTTGGGACCTTGATATGTAAAAGTTTTTTTATCCGTACTTGTATTCGGCTCCTCTTCTGACCCGCTTTTGCTCCGCGCGGCTTGTGTACGGTTTTGCTTTTGCAAATCCTCATCGTCTATATAATCTTTTAAAACCGAACCGAGCCGGTCAAACAGATTGTCGGAATTCATGTTACGACAGTATATATCAATATACGGGATTTGTCAGCACTGCCGTTTATTTTATTGCTCTATTGAAGCGGTTCCGGTAAGAGCCTACGCTCTGGCGGCTTACGGTTATGCGGCATAATAAAAAGACTTTCCATTTTCGGTACAATGTGATATACTATATTCCATGAAAATCAAAAAACGCCGTTTCGGTGTTTTGTCCGACGGAACAAAACTTACCCTGTATACCTTAAGCAATACTTCAATGGCCTTTTCGGTAACCGATTACGGCTGCATTATCACAAGCCTCTTTGTGCCCGATAAACAGGGGAAACTTGAAGATATTGTACTCGGCTATTCCACTATTGAAGGCTATATAAACGATATAAATACCTATTTCGGCTCCTGTGTCGGACGCTATGCAAACCGTATCGCAAACGCCCGCTTTTCTTTAAACGGAACCGAATACCGCTTGGACGCAAACGACGGGACTGCCTGTTTGCACGGCGGCTTTCACGGTTATAACCGTATGGTATGGGATTCGAAGGCATTTCGAAAAAACGATGAAATAGGAGTGCGCTTTTCCCGTACTTCCTGCGACGGGGAGCAGGGCTTTCCGGGTAAGCTTAAAATCGAAGTCGAATACGCGCTTACAAAAACGAACGAATTGATTTTCCGCTACAAGGCCGCCGCAAAAAAAGATACGGTTGTGTGCCTTACAAATCATTCCTATTATAATTTGGCAGGGGAGGGGGCGCCCGATATTTTATCTCACCGTATGCGCATACATGCGGACTCGTATCTACCCGTCAATTCCGATTTGATTCCGCTTAAAAAAACACCGGTCGAAAAAACACCCTTCGATTTCCGCGCATTTAAAACAGTCGGTCAGGATATAAAAAAAGCCGGCGGCGGCTACGACCACTGTTTTTGTATCGATAAAACGCAAAAAAACTATACCGAAGGGGCGGCAAAGGGCCTGTTTTTATGCGCCGAAGTTGAAGAAAGCGTAAGCGGCCGCATGATGAGCGTGTACACCGACTGTCCCGGCGTTCAGTTTTATACGGGAAACTTTTTAAACGTCGCCTCCGGCAAAAACGGTTTACCCTATAAAAAACACGCAGGCTTTTGCCTTGAAACCGAAGCTTTTCCCGATTCGCCGAACCGAAGCGATTTTCCTTCCGCTGTCGTAAAGGCGGGAACGGTGTATGAAAGCCGCACGGTACACAAATTCGGCCTTATCGGCGGTTGATTTATTTTTGGCAAAACGTTATTCTATATAAAGCTATTTTACGAGGGGTTCTATGGACGTCCAATTACAAGAGTTGATCGACAAAATCAAAAAAGACGGAGTTGCTTCCGCAGAAGCGGCGGCAGCGGATATTATTGCACAAGCGGAAAAAAAGGCTGCCGCCGTTATTGCCGAAGCCGAAAATAAGGCTTCCGGCATTATAAAAAATGCAAAAACCGAAACCGAACGGCTTGAAAAAGCGAGTATCGATGCGGTCAGTCAGGCAAGCCGCAACGTTTTGATTGCCTTCCGCGACGGCATAAACGCTCAGCTTGACGCTTTTATAAAAACCGAAACCGAAAAAGCCTATTCTGCGGATATGCTGAAAACCTTAATTCCCGAAACGGTAAAAGCATGGACGTCCCGAAGCGATTCGGACGGGATTTCCGTACTGTTGAGCGAAAAAGACCGCAAAGCTTTGGAAAGCGGTTTTATGAGCGCATTAAAAGACCACATTGCCAAGGGGCTTGAAATAAAAACGGATGCAAACCTGAGCTCAGGATTCCGTATCGGTACCAAGGACGGCCGCGCATATTACGATTTTTCGGCTGAAGCCGTTGCAAATCTTTTTGCCGCCTATCTCAATGAGCGTACCGCGCAAATTCTTAAAAATGCGGCATCTGCTGCGGAAGGAAGCCGATAGTGAGCAGCCGCTATTATCTTGCGGCGCAGCTTCCGGCTTTTTCAATTAACGCCGCTTCGGCTTTGCCGATTACGGAAGACTATTTTACCGATTTATGTACGCGCTGTTTGGACGAAGGATCCGTAAAAATTTTAAAATCGCTTTCGCTTGAACCGCCGCGCGTGCAAAAGCCGACAGGCTCGGCCTTTGTGGATGCATGGTATGATTGGGAACGTTCTTTGCGCTATGCCCTTGTACAGGTGAGGGCTGCAAAACTTAAAAAGGAATTTTCCGTAAACGCCCAAAGTCTTCCTGCCGACATTGTGCAAATTGCCCGCACCGCATCCGGTATGGCAAGCCCGCTGGAAGCCGAAGAATTTTTAAATACGGAAAGAGCCGCCGTTTTGGAAACCCTGCGTCCGATAGACGGATTTTCCGTCGATTCGTTTTTTTATTACGCATTAAAACTGAAACTTGCGGTTCGCATAAAGAAGTTTAATACAGAGGCCGGAATGAACGCATACCGCGCCATTTACGACAGAATTCTTGGAGAAGCAACATGACGGATACAAAAGGAAAGGTTATCGGCGTCAACGGTAACATGATAAGCGTACAGTTTGACGGAATCGTCGCGCTGAACGAAGTCGGCTATGTAAAGGTCGCAGGCAAAAGCCTTAAAAGCGAAGTTATCCGCATACGGGGAGATCAGGCCCAAATGCAGGTATTTGAAATGACCAAGGGCATTCAAACCGGGGACGAGGTAACGTTTACCGGCGATATGCTTTCGGTTGAATTGGGACCGGGCCTTTTAGGGCAGGTATTCGACGGTTTGCAAAACCCGCTGCCCCAGCTTGCAGAGCAAGCCGGTTTCTTTTTGGAGCGCGGTATTTATTTGGACGCCCTTCCCGACGAAACTTTGTGGGATTTTACGCCGACGGTAAAAGCCGGCGCAACCGTGCGCAAGGGAGACCCTGTAGGAACGGTTCCCGAAGGCCCCTTTATGCATAAAATCATGGTGCCCTTTTATATGAACGACACCTATACGGTAAAGTCGGTTATCAATGCAGGACAAAAGCGCTTAAAAGACGAAATCGCCGTTTTAACCGACAGCAAGGGAAAAGACCATTCCATCACAATGAGCTTTAACTGGCCGGTAAAGCGCGCTATCGACTGCTATGCGGAGCGTCTTAAGCCCGAACAAACAATGGTAACCAAAATCCGCCTTATCGACACCTTTTTCCCCGTTGCAAAGGGCGGAACCTATTGTATCCCCGGCCCCTTCGGTGCGGGTAAAACCGTTTTACAGCATACCACGAGCCGTAACGCCGACGTCGATATCGTTATCGTCGCCGCTTGCGGCGAGAGAGCCGGTGAAGTTGTAGAAATCTTAAAAGAATTTCCCGAATTAACCGACCCCCGCACGGGACGCTCCCTTATGGAACGTACCATCATCATTTGCAATACTTCGTCCATGCCGGTTGCCGCGCGCGAAGCTTCCGTATACACGGGCGTTACGCTGGCCGAATACTACCGCCAAATGGGCTTACACGTATTGCTTTTGGCAGACTCTACGAGCCGCTGGGCACAGGCTTTGCGCGAAATGTCCGGCCGCTTGGAAGAAATACCGGGCGAAGAAGCATTCCCCGCATACTTGGAATCCTACATCGCGGCCTTTTACGAGCGCGCAGGTATTGTCCGCCTTTCCGACGGTTCAACCGGTTCGGTAACCATCGGCGGTACCGTTTCTCCTGCGGGCGGTAACTTTGAAGAGCCGGTAACGCAGGCTACGCTGAAGGTTGTCGGTTCCTTCCACGGCTTGTCGCGCGAAAGATCCGATGCGCGTAAATATCCTGCCATCAATCCCTTGGATTCGTGGTCGAAATATACAAGCGTTATCCGCGAAGACTGGGTAAACTTTGCCCGCCGCATGTTTAAGCGCGGTACCGATGTTGAAGCGATGATGAAGGTTGTCGGTGAAGAAGGTACGAGTTTGGCAGACTTTATCGAGTATTTAAAGGCCGACTTTTTAGACGCCGTATACTTCCAGCAAAACTCATTCGACGAAGTCGATTCTTCCGCCGAAGTTGAACGCCAAACCTACGTGTTTAAGCTTTTGCTGCGCGTGCTCGGTTCGGACTTTAACCTTCCCGGAAAAGACGAAGCGCGCTCTTTCTTTAACCGATTGCGCCAGCAGTTTATCGACTGGAACTATACGCTGTGGCAAAGCGCCGAATTCAAAGAAAAAGAAAAAGATATTGAATCCCTGTATGATTCGATGTCGGGAAAACTCGTTGCCGAAGCTCAGGCTTTGCTTAAGGACGGTGAATAATGAATAAGGTATACAGTAAAATAGAATCAATCAACGGAAGCGTTATCACTGTCCGTGCCGAAGGCGTAAAAAACGGAGAGCTTGCCGAAATCGAAACCTCGTTCGGTACTTCGTTAGCCGAAGTAACCCGTATTGCAGGCGATACCGTTTCTTTACAGGTTTTTGCAGGCGGACGCGGCGTTTCCACGGGAGATCAAATCCGCTTTTTGGGTCATGAAATGCAGGTAAGCTTTTCGGAAAACCTTTTGGGACGCATTTTCGACGGTTCCGGCGACCCGCGCGATAAGGGGCCGGCCCTTCATGAAAACCTCGTCGAAATCGGCGGTCCTTCGGTTAACCCCTCAAAGCGTATTATGGCGCGCCGCATGATCCGAACGGGTATTCCGATGATCGACGTATTCAACTCACTCGTCGTATCTCAAAAACTGCCGATTTTCAGTATATCGGGCGAACCCTATAACCAGCTTTTGGCGCGCATAGCTATGCAGGCCGAAGTAGACGTTATCGTTTTGGGCGGCATGGGCTTAAAGTACGACGATTATCTGTACTTTAAAAGCGAACTTGAAAACGGAGGCGCTTTAAGCCGCACCGTTATGTTCGTTCACACCGCCGCCGACCCGACGGTTGAATGTTTGAAAATCCCCGATATGTCGCTTGCCGTCGCCGAGCAGTTCGCCCTTCAGGGAAAGGACGTTCTCGTTCTTTTAACCGATATGACGAACTTTGCCGACTCGATGAAAGAAATCGCCATCACTCAGGAACAGGTTCCGTCAAACCGCGGTTATCCGGGCGATTTGTACAGCCAGCTTGCCGCGCGCTACGAAAAAGCGGTCGACTTTGATTCGGCCGGTTCGGTTACGATTTTGGCGGTTACGACCATGCCCGGAGACGACGTGACCCACCCGGTTCCCGACAATACCGGCTACATTACCGAAGGCCAGTATTATTTAAAGGGCGGCCGTATCGAGCCTTTCGGAAGTTTGTCGCGCTTAAAGCAAAACGTCAACAATAAAACCCGCGACGACCACCGCACCCTTATGGACAGTATGATCCGCCTGTATGCATCGTACAAAGACACCCTCGAAAAAAAATCGATGGGCTTTATGATGTCCGAATGGGACGAAAAGCTTTTAAAATACGGGGCTATGTTCGAAAAAGAAATGATGGACTTGTCCATCAACGTTCCGCTTGAAAGCGCCCTCGATATGGGCTGGAAGATTCTCGCCTCCTGCTTTAAGAGCGAAGAAACGGGTATAAAGTCCGAATTGATTGCAAAATACTGGCGCGAGGCGTAAATAATGGCTGCAATTAAGCTGACTAAAAACGAATTAAAGGCTCAAAAAGATGCGCTGAAAATGTATCAGCGCTATCTTCCGACCCTGACTTTAAAAAAACAGCAGCTTCAAACCGAAATCCGTACCATAGATGCGCGTGCTAAAGAAGTGCGCAGCAAGCGTAAAGCACTGGATGCGGAATTTGAAGCCTGGATAGCCGTCTTCGGCGAAAGCGAAGTTTTTAAAAAGGATACGGTAACCGTCCGCAATATCCGAAAATCGACGGGCAATATTGCCGGTGTCGTTATTCCGATCTACGAGGGTGCGGATTTTTCACGCGGCGATTACGATTTATATGCCGAGCCTTTGTGGATAGACCTTGCTTCCCTTAAAATGGAACAGGCTTTATCCTTGGATTTGGAAGCTGACGTGTTGGAAGAACAGGTTCGCCTTTTAACCCGCGAATTGAGGACAACAACCCAGCGCGTCAACCTGTTTGAAAAGGTAAAGATTCCCGAAACAAAGGCGAATATTAAGGCTATTACCGTTTATTTGGGCGACCAGCAGGTTGCCGCCGTTGTGCGCGGTAAGATTTCCAAAAAGAATTTGGAAATTGCCGCCGAAAAAGAAAAGGCGGCGCGCGCTGCTAAGGGAGATGCACAATGATTGTACCTATGAAAAAAATATCCCTGGTAGTCCTCGATGCGGAACGTAAAAAAGCTTTACAAAAACTGCGCAAATTGGGCCTTGTCCACATTGAAGAAGTGGAGGGCAGAGGAGAAACCTTTAACGAGTATAAAAATAATTTTGAAAAACTGCAAAATGCCTACGCGCTCGTATCCGAAATAAAGCGCAAAGACTTAAAAAATGCCCAAAAGCCGCTTTCTTTTGAAGAAGCTTCCGCAAAGGCGGCCGAAATTACCGCGTGGAATGCCGAAATCAAGGATATGGAAGAGAAAATTCATTCGGCAAAAGCCGAACTTGAACGCCTTGAGCGTTGGGGCGGCGTCGATACCGACGATTTGGCTTTTTTGCAGGGCAAAAACATTGTGCTTTCATTATACGAAATCGCAACGGATAAATACTCGTCCTTAAGCGAAAATATTAAAACAATCTTTGTAAACCGCGATAAAAACATTACGCGCTTTTTATTGATAGAAAAAGACGGTGATGAAGCACAAAGCGCTTCCGACAAAGCTGCCCTGCCGCCCGAAGCTTACGCGGTGCCGCTTCCTCACGTTTCGACAAAAAAGCTTGCCGAAGAAATCGAAAATTTAAGTGCCGAAAAAAAGCAAAAAGCCGAAAAAATCGCTTCGGCTGCGGTGTATACCGAAGCGCTTAAAAACGCTGTCGATACGGCGGAAAAAGCACTGGAGTTTGAAAACCTCAATTCGGGTATGGAACGCGATGAAGAAGGCTCTCATGCTTTGGCTTGGCTTACCGGCTATATTCCCGCTTCCGACCTTGCAAAACTGCAAGCCGCCGCTCAAAAAGAGCAGTGGGCCCTTGTTGCCGCCGATCCTGCCGAAGAAGATGCGGTTCCGACAAAGCTTAAAAACAATAAACTGGTCAGCCTCATCTATCCCTTATCGGACTTTTTGGATGTGGTTCCCGGTTACCGCGAATACGATATATCCGGCTGGTTTTTATTGTTTTTTGCCGTGTTTTTCGGCATGATTTTCGGCGATGCCGGTTACGGCTCTTTAATGGTTGTGCTTTCCCTTGTGATAACCTTTATCGGTTTTGCAAAGGGCAAAAAACCGAAGAGCGAAGCGGGACTCCTGTTTATTTTGGGAGCGGCAACCCTTGTGTGGGGAACGCTTACGTGCAGCTGGTTCGGTATTCCGCATGAAAAACTTCCGCCCGCCTTGGTGTCGCTCGCGTTTGAACCTTTTTCGAGCGCCTATGCCGCCCAATCCGAAGCGAATAACCGCTGGGTTGTACAAAACCTGCAAATCTTTTGTTTTTGCCTGGCTCTGTTTCACTTGAGCATTGCTCACATCAAAAGCATTGTGCGCAATATACGTTCTTTGAAAGCTGTCGGCGATTTAGGCGCTCTTTTTATGCTTTGGGGAATGTTTTACGTTGTATTGAACATGGTTGTCGACAATCAGCGCTTTCCCTTCGATGCGCCGGTTCCTATAGCTTCTCTTTCGGGCTACCCGATATTGTATCCGGTTGCGCTTTTGGTGGGCGGCGGTTTTGCCTTGAGCTTTGTGTTTTCAAGTTACGAAGGAAGCATAAAAGAATCGATTTTAAGCAGTTTAAAAAACCTGATTTCGGTTTTGCTCGGTGTTGTAAACGTATTTTCGGACATTGTGTCGTACATACGTTTGTGGGCGGTCGGCTTGGCAGGAGCTGCGATTTCGTCAACCGTCAATACGATGGCCGGCCCCATGCTCGGCGGCTTTATCATCTTTGCCGGTATTTTGCTTTTGGTATTCGGGCACGGCTTAAACCTGATTTTAAACATGCTTTCGGTTATCGTTCACGGTGTGCGTTTGAATACTTTGGAGTTTTCAAACCACTTGGGAATGGTTTGGGCGGGCTTTAAATACAAGCCCTTTAAAGAATGACGCGCGGCGCCTTGCCTGCCGTTTGTGCGGCATTCGGGCAAGATTGCCGGCTCAGCATAAGGCGGCCGTGTGCCGCTTAAAATTTGTTTTTACCGTCGAATGACGGATATGCCCCGCTTTCGGTGCTTTTCGGCCGGAGCGGAGTTTTAAGGAGATATTTATGATCGGATTGTTCGGAGCAGCATGTGTTCTCGGTATTGCAGCAACGGGTTCTGCAATCGGTATCGGTATCGCCGGCCAGTCGGCAATCGGTGCATGGAAACGGTGTTATGTAAATAATAAGCCGGCCCCCTTTATTTTGGTAGCCTTTGCAGGCGCTCCGCTTACGCAAACCATTTACGGCCTTTTGCTTATGCGGTCTATGATTAAGGCCGCCGATGTAAAAGACGGCATGTTCCTTTTGGCACTCGGTTTGTTTTCGGGACTTGCAATGGCCGCATCCGCCGTATTCCAAGGTAAGGCCGGAGCTGCCGGTGCCGATGCTTTGGGAGAAACGGGAAAAGGTTTTGTGCAATATCTTACGGTAGTCGGTTTGGCGGAGAGTGTCGCCTTGTTTGCCATGGTTTTCTCCTTTATGGTGTTGGCATAACACAACCGGCAGCCGATAGATAGATGAATACGATTAAAACCCGTACCGTATGCATAGGCGGTGCGGGCCGGACCGCCGAACTTAAGCTCGGCGGCGTTTTTCCGGTTGCAATACAAACTATGTGGAAAGAGGGTATCGTTCCGGTATTAACCGACGAGCGTGCCCTTTTTTCGCTTTTAGACAAAATTGAAGCTTTGAGCAGCTTAGGCTGCCGCCTTTTACGCTTTGCCGTTCCCGATATAGAAAGCGCCGAAGCTCTGTGCCTCATTGCCGAACACTGTACCATGCCCCTTGTCGCCGATATTCACTTTGATTGGCGTCTTGCCCTTCGCTGTCTTGAAGGTAATGTGGCAAAAATCCGCATTAATCCGGGCAATATCGGCAGTAAAGAGCGGGTAAAAGCCGTTGTCGACGCATGCCGCGAAAAGGGAAGGGCAATCAGAATCGGCGTTAATGCAGGAAGTTTCCCGTCCGATATTGCAAAGCGGGTCGAAGCAAAAGAGATTTCCCGCGCCGAAGGTCTTGCCCTTACCGCAATACGGGAAGCCGAAGTTTTTGAAAAGCTGAAGTTTGAAAATTATCTTGTATCCCTTAAAGCATCCGATGTAAAAGAAACGATAGAAGCAAACGAAGCCTTTGCGAAACAATGTCCGCTCGTACCCTTACACGTCGGCGTTACCGAAGCAGGCCCTCTTATCGGCGGTATTGTAAAAAGCACCCTTGCTTTTTCTCATCTTTTAAAAGAAAGTATCGGAGCTACAATCCGCGTCAGCCTTTCGGCTTCTCCCGAAGACGAGGTTATAGCCGCCCGCGAAATACTGAGCGCCTGCGGTTTATCGACAGGAGGCGTTAAAATCGTGTCTTGTCCGCGCTGCGGAAGAAACGGTTTCGACGTGCACGGTTTTATAGAGCGATGGCAGCATAAACTGTTGTCGATGGATAAGGATATAACGGTTGCCGTTATGGGCTGTGTCGTAAACGGACGCGGGGAGGGGAAACACGCGGACATCGGCATTACCGGAGCGGGAGATTCGGTTGTGATATTTAAAAAGGGAAAAACCGTGCGGACTATACGGCATAAAGACCTCAATCTTCTTAACAAAAATGCCGATATTGCATTTAGTGAGGAATTAAAATCTTTGTGAAAAAACACATTTTTGCATGTTGTGCTTGTTTTATATGTGTAGGCGTAAGCCTCTATGCCCAATATTTGGATCCCGACAGGGGCTTTGACGATGCGTCTTGGTATTCTTTGGAACAAGCCTATGATGCTTTTAATGACAGAGATTTCGGCACCGCTTTTCGTCTTGTAGAAAATGCAAAGGAGCAATGGAAAGAAGAAAAAGATTGGGCCGTTTCTACAATCGATTATGCACTTGCTCAGCCCGGTTTGTTAAAAGCCGGAGACGATATGGAATCCGTTCTTAACGTACTTCGTGAGCGGAATAATGTCGATGCGGTGCGCATTATCGAATCAAAACTTATCCGGTTTTCGTTTCAGGATTTTAATTATTCCATTACAAATTTTAGCGCATATATAAAAAATATGGCGTATCCGGAAGCCGATTTTTTATTGGGTAAATTATATATGATTGAAGGCGAGTATGCGCTGTCCGAAGAATTTTATTCGTCCGCATATAAAAACAGAAAATATCTTGATATACCCGATATTCAATTCGATATACTTGCCGATATGGCCGATTTATATAGATTAACGGGCGACAATGAAAGATATGAATCCGCTTTACTGCTTCTTGCTTCCCGTGACGACAGATATAAAACGGACGGGGTTTCTTCAGGCTTTTTAAAAGCGGTCGATTCGGCGGTACGGCGCGGAATGAATGCCGATAAGCTGTTTTTATTATACCGAAACGATAATTATCATACGCTGTATGTATGGTTTCAGCTTACCGCATATTACGACTCTTTCGATTTAAATGAAAAAGCTTTTGAAACCGCCTTATTGTTTTGTTTGACGGCTTTAAGCCGCGCCGACAATATTATTAAATCGCGCAATATGGACTATACCTATACTACCGTAATTGATTTATTGCATAAAATACAAACCTATCCCGATATAAACGAATGGGCCGAAAAAAATAAACTGTGGGAAGGTTTTTATTTGCTTGGAAAAATATCGAAAAAACTCGGCCATACCGCTTTTGCATCCGATATATTTAAAGCCGTTTCACAAGAAAGTCCGCAGCGAATGTGGAAAGTGTTGGCTCAAAAAGAACTATAAATCAGTATACTTTTATAGACAAGCTCAGATAGTTTCCGAAGCGGTTTTTGTACTCTCCGGTTCGTTCTTGCATAAATTTTCCGTTGACGAATTCCGTATGATGTGTATAGGAAAGCGTATAGCCCATTCGAAGTTTTAAGGGTATATCTTTTACAAAGCGCAGATTTAAGTCGGCAGATATACCCAAAGAATGTATCCACTCATATACGCCGTCTTTAAGAAAATCCTTATATCGATACAGGGTCGGATTTGCATCGGCCTCAGGAGTCCACATTTCTTTGTAGCCCGCTCCGTATGAACTTCCCGGAATCTTTTTTGAACCGTAGTCTACACCGTGGTGAACCAAGGTGTAAAAACCCTGTATGTTCAAATACCAAAAGGGCAGTGTTTGCACCGTGATTTTCAGTTCGTCGGAATTCGGCTTAAGTTTATAGCCGAGCGGTTCTCCGTGATTGATATAACTTGTATTCATCGGCGTGTTATAGCCGGGAACATTTTCAAGCGGATGCGTATACATATACCGTTCTATTTTTGTGTACTGAAATAAAAAGGTTGTAAAAGGTATTTCCGGTATCGTAAGTTTTGATCCGGTTTGCCAAATCAACATACTTGCACGCGGATTATGGAAAAAATTATCATCGTTCAGTATAGCTTCGTCTATAAAGAGATTATAATATAGTTTTGCATATTTAGGAATGTTAAAGCCGACTGCAAATCCCAATTGCAAATTATCAAAATCACCTATCATGTTTTGATAAAAAAAGGGAATCATTCCGGGATTCAGGTAGCCCAGTTCAAAACGTTTTACCCACACGGCAGAAGACGTAAAACCGATATATGCTATATCTTTTATAAAAAGTTCGGCCATAAAGGCACTGATATTGTTTTGGAATTCTTTTGCGGAAGACTGAATCCCTTTTGAATTAAAATATTCCAACGAACCGGTAAGGGCGGAAAGAGAAATCCACGGAAACGGCCGTATGTATACATCAACGGCGGCAAAGGGACGAGCGGTTTTTGATAATATTAAATTGCCGTCGCCCGTTCCCCAATCGCGCCTCATACGTGAAAAATTGATTCCGGCTTTTCCGTCCCATAAACGTACTGCAAATTCCGGCAGAAGGCGGATACCGGCAGCAGGCGAGTTGGATAAACCGTCAAAGGTAGCGAGGTTTTGCATCAGATACTGATACCCGTCCCAACTTTGGCTGAAGGTATTAGGCGCATGTGAATCGGCTTCTCCGCTTGAAGCGGGCGCAATATCCAATTTCATAATTCCCATGCCTGCATTTACATTGTAGGAAAAATTATTGCCGATATCGCCTTTTATATACATATCAAACCAGTGTATAGAGGAAAGATCGGGGGAATTAAAGTTGGTGTTAAAACTCGACTCCCATGAGCCGCCTATATGTATGCGAACGGGAAGTTTGGCGGTACTTTCCCACGTATAGGACCCGTTTTTTAGCAAAACGGATGCGGGCGATTTTTGTTTCAAGGGGAGGCCGACCGATTTAGGGGTTAAACGTTCCAAGGTTTCCCGTGCAAGCGTTTTTTCTTTCGGCAACGACTCGGAATTGTCGAGTATTTGATTCAGTAAATCCAAAACGGTTTTAAGCGTATAGGGGCGCGAATTGTGCATTGTTTCGCAATAACCGCGGATCATTGCATAGTCAAGCATTGCATATACGGGATCTTCTAAAGGAACGGATATATTTTGCTGTGCAAATCCGTAACAAAGCAGGGACAAAAAAAAGCATATAATTATTATTTTTTTTGAATATAGTAAGTGTCGCATATGTTTAATCCTTTAGTAATGTAAGCCTATACCGATAGACAATTCATACCATGAACCTGTCCGCCATGATGTATTGAAAAGTTTATTCACCGCCTTGTCTACAAAACCGATTTTTTTGCCGGCTTTTTGCGCAAAACGCACCGTATCGATTCCGAAACTTATGCGTCCTTGTATGCTTCGCATTTTATTCGGGAAACCGATAATTTCAAAACCGGCGGCATACCAGCCGTCTTTTATATTATACTGAGTTCCCGCCGCTTCATTATTGCCGACTGCTATGTCCGCAAAGGGGGAAATTTGCATTTCAAAGTCAATCCATTTTGTCCATGCCGGTAAACCCCAGCCCACCCAATCGGTTTGTAAAACTTTTATAGGAACGTCTATATTAATCAGCAATGCCGAATCCGTATTGATGTTTTTATCGCGGACACCGCGTATACGTGAGCCTTCTTCCGAAGTTACGCCGAAATTTTTAAATAAGTATGCACGGCCGGCAAAGCCTACACGCTCGAATGCGCGGTAATATTCGGCATGCATTGAAAACGAAGTTGTATATGTTTTAAAAAAAGTGTCGTATGAAAGATTTTGAGATACGGTATAGGCAAAGCCTCGTCTGAAATTGCCTATCCAGTCTATTTTTTGCATACCGAAGCCGTGTTTTAATTGTATATCGGGTCCTTTTAAATCGGAACGATTAATGCCGTCCCCGCTTTTACTTATGTCAAAAGGATCCCAATTCCAAGTTATCGAAGCGGACGGAGTCCATAGCAGATTCCCCCATTTTTCGGTTTTTAATAAGGTAATGGGCAGGCCCATATTAACGGATTCGGCAAGATAAAAGGCATCTCCGTCGGCTTTGTAATCGGGGTTATATTTTACCGACTGAGCTATTGAAAAATTAAGATTTATGATTTTGTATAAGGGTATGTCGAAACTGACACCCGTTGAAAAATCTATATTCGGGGATGATTTTCCGATTATATAATTTATGCCGAAACTGTTTGCCCAATTCGCATCGGCAATTCCGAGTTTAAAGGGAATATCGAACGAAACGGAGGTTCCGATATTGTGCTGCGGCGTGTCGGCAGTTTCGTATTTATACGATATGTCGCCGTTTAAAGTCCGCATTGTACCGAAAAAATTATAATCTTTTATTTTGATTTTAAAGACAAAGCCGCTGTTCGAATCGTATTTCGGATACGGCAAAGCAATAATATTCCATGTATCCTTTGTTTTTATTAGCAAATCGACGGGAATAATACCTTCATCGTTTTCGCTTCCGTATGAGGGTATAATAAATGCTTCTTCCAACACCCGCTGATTTTTTAATTGAATCAGCTTTTCATTTAAATATGAATCCAATTCGGAGCGGCTTGTAAAAACCTTTGCGGTATCTATATTGACGACTTTTGAAAGGGGGTACTGGCGCGTTATTCCCTGAATATCATACGCTACCGAACGTATGTGATACTGCTCCGCATATAAACACAAGGCCGACATATATATAATAACAGCAAAAATCCGCCGAATTTTATAAAAACGTATTGAATACATGGGTATGAGTATAACAGGCATTTTAAAAAAAAGCTAGATATGTTCCGATAGAAAGTGCTTATATGTCAATGCAATGCCGGTTCTAAGCGGTGTTTTTGCTTTCCAGCCGAGGGCGGACAAACGCGATACATCCAAAAGCTTTTTGGGGGTACCGTTCGGTTTTGACGTATCCCACTCGATTTTACAGCTGCGTCCCTTTGTATCCGCATATACGGCAGAACGTACAATTTCGGCCAATTCTTTTATCGATAAGTCGGTTCCGCTTCCCACATTGATAAATTCCCCTATATCGCAAGCACTGTAGTGCTGCATAAGATAGAGGGCCGCATCGGCAAGATCTTCACTGTATAAAAATTCGCGTTCGGGACTTCCGTCTCCCCACAAACAAACGCTGTCGGTTCCGGATGCTTTTGCGTTGTGAAATTTGGCGATCAGGGCGGGAAGGACGTGGGAAGTTTCAATGTTATAATTGTCGCCGGGACCGTATAAATTGGTCGGCATAAGGGACAAAAAGTTTGTACCGTATTGGCTGTTGTATTTTGCACACAGTTTTATTACGCCGATTTTGGCAAGGGCATAGGCGTCATTTGTCGGCTCCAAGGCTCCCGTTAAAAGATATTCTTCTTTTAGCGGCTGAGGGGCAAACTTGGGATATATGCACGACGATCCCAAATTGAGCAGTTTTTTTACGCCGTTTTTCCGTGCCGCTTCAACGACATTAAACCCTATCATCGTATTTTCGTAAATAAAGGGGGCGGGGAGGATTGAATTTGCGCCGATACCGCCGACACGGGCTGCCGCTAAAAAAACGTAATCGGGTTTTTCGGAGGCAAAAAAATCGTTTGTACGGCTTTGATTGCACAAATCCAATTCGGCATGAGAGCGCACAATTATATTCGTATATCCTTCGCTTTGAAGTTTACGTACAATTGCAGAACCCGCCAAACCGCGGTGCCCTGCCACATATATTTTTGCGTTTTTTTCCATAACAGCGTCCGTTTTTTATTTTTTTCCGGTACGGGATTGCCGATCGCGTACGACAAAATCCATATCGTGCGCTACCATTATTTTAATCAATTCGTCGAACGATGTTTTTCGCGGATTCCATCCCAACACATTTTTTGCCTTTGACGGATCGCCTAATAAGGTTTCAACTTCAGCGGCGCGGAAGTATTTCGGATCCACTTCGACTAAAACTTGTCCCGTTTTTTTACAATACCCTTTTTCGTCTATGCCTTCGCCGCGGAATTCCAATTCCAAACCGGCTTCTTTAAAAGCGCGCAAACAAAAATCGCGCACGGAATATTGTTCTCCGGTAGCGATAACAAAGTCGTCGGCTTCTTTATGCTGCAGCATAAGCCACATGCATTCGACATAATCTTTTGCATAGCCCCAATCGCGCAAAGCGTCCAAATTGCCCAAATATAGCTTTTTTTGGTATCCGTGTGCAATCCGGCAAGCACCTAAGGTTATTTTCCGCGTAACAAAGGTTTCACCGCGCCGCTCGGATTCGTGATTGAATAAAATTCCGTTTGACGCAAATATGCCGTAACTTTCCCGGTAATTTTTTATAATCCAATACGCATACAGTTTTGCAGCGGCATAGGGCGAGCGCGGGTAAAAGGGGGTTGTTTCTTTTTGCGGAATTTCCTGCACCCGGCCGTACAGTTCCGAAGTGGAAGCTTGGTATATACGGCATGTATTTTCAAGTCCCAAAAAACGCACTGCTTCAAGTATACGCAATACGCCCACTCCGTCCGCTTCAGCCGTAAATTCGGGCACTTCAAAAGAAACTTTTACGTGTGATTGGGCGGCGAGGTTATATATTTCGCTCGGCGATATTTCCCGTATAAGGCGTGTAATGCTCATGGAATCGGTCATATCGCCGTAATGCAAATGTACACGCCGTTTTTTGTGCATGTCTTCAATTAAATCGTCGATATACAAGTGTTCGATTCGTCCTGTGTTAAAGGAGGATGAGCGCCGTATAATACCGTGTACTTCATACCCCTTGTCAAGTAAAAATTCCGCCAAAAAAGAACCGTCTTGACCGGTTATGCCCGTAATAAGGGCAATTTTTTTATGTGCCATATTGTTCCTTATAAAACTAGTAGGCTCCTTTACCCGTAACAACGACGACAAAGGTTTGTAAAATTATCCAAATGTCGAGCCAAATCGACCAGTTTTGAATATAAAAGGTATCGAGCATAATACGTTCGTCATAGCCGGTTGAAGAGCGTCCCGAAATTTGCCACATTCCCGAAAGGCCGGGCGTAACCGAAAAAATATAATCGAATTTGTCGCCGTATTTTTTCCGTTCGGCTTCGACAACAGGCCGCGGTCCGACAAAGCTCATTTGTCCGATTAAGATATTAAAAAACTGCGGTAATTCGTCAAGACTGGTTTTGCGCAGCAATTTTCCGATACCGGTAATACGCGGATCGTGTTCCAGTTTTTGATTTTCTTCCCATTCGCGTTTTAAGGCGGGATTTTTTTCGAGCAATTCTTTTAAGCGTTTGTCGGCATCCATAACCATCGAGCGGAATTTCCATGTGGTTATTTGTTTACCGTTTTTTCCGATACGCTTATGGCCGTAAAAAATAGGCCCCTTTGACGTACATTTTACGAGAATGGAAATAAGTAAAATCAGGGGAACAATGAGCGGGGAAAATATAAGTAAAAGAGCCAAGTCGATGCAGCGTTTAAAAAAGAGGTTTAACATTCGTGTCAGACGGTTTGAAGCGGAAAAACCGAGGATGCCGCCGAAATCGCGCACCGACAGGGAAACGAATTTCAAGCTTTGACTGTAAGGTATTGTAATGATGTAGCGGTATTCGGATAGCAGGGAATTAAGCGGCGTTTTTACACGTAACCGTTCGGACTCTTCCATAACGATTGCCGTTGTAATTTTACATGCATGTACGGATTTTTCGATTTCCTCCGAATACGGAAAAACGGGAACGGTTTTATATTCGGAATATCCGGCTGCGTCCGAGCTGATGATTGCCGCCGGTTTATAGCCGAAAGAATGTTTATTTAAAAGACGGTCGGTTATAATATGTTTGTTTTTTTCGGAAGCATATATGACAACCGGAATTCCCCACCAATTAAAGCGGCAAAAAAAAGTACGCACCGCTTCGCGCATAAGCGGAAGTATAAAGGCTGCAAAAGGAACGGCCAAAAACAAAGCGACGCTCAGTGCTTCACGGCCGTCGGTTTCGACCGCTATTGAAAGGGCGATACCGGTAAAACAAAAAAACGATGTAAGGGTAAAACGCCGTACTTCTTCGGCAGGCTGGAGCATAATGCCCGGATAAAGCCGTGCGGCAAAAAAGGCTGCGGCAAAGGCGGGAAGGTATACCCAATAGTCCACAAAATCGCGGAATCTGATGAGTGTTTTATCTACGGCGTTTACCGTAAAAAAAGCCGCGCCGACACACAACATAACGCCGATACAATCGAAAATCATAAAAGTTGTGCCGGTTGAAAAAGAACTTGTATGATTAAAACGTTTTTTAAAGCTATTTGGGAAATCTAATGCCGTCATAGCTTTATTTTATCATATTCTTTTAAAAGAAGCAAAGAGATTTTTTAATGGGCGGCACCTTTTTGCAAATCTTCATACCAACGGCATAAATTTTCGGCTGCCGAACGTATTTCAAAGCCGGAATCGCGCATTAAATCGGGAAAAGTCATTTTTCTCCGATTTTCATAACTTAAAATTTTACGCGCCCATTCTTTTACACCCGCGTTCAAGGGGAAAAACTCAACCAGAGGGGTAACGGCTGTATCGACGGGAACGGCATCGCTCATGAGGCAGGGAAGACCTACCGCTTGGGCTTCCATTCCTACAACGGGCATTCCTTCATACCGGCTCGGTAAAAAAAACACGTCGAAAGCATTTAAAAAATCGGGGATATCGCGGCGTAAACCGGTAAAAAATACGGCTTGTTCGATACCGAGTTTTTTTACAAGGGCGCGCGTTTCGTTTTCAAGCTCTCCGGTTCCGACTAAAACAAGGGCGGCATTCGGATTTTGCCTATAGACTTCGGCAAATACCTTTACAATCAATTCGTGATTTTTCGGAAATACAAAGCGGCCGACATGACCGATTATAAAACGCTTTTCCAAGCCGAATTCTTTTCGTATGCGCTGTGCCGCAGCCGTATCGGGGTAAAAGCGCGATGTATCTACGGCGTTTTTTATTAAACGAACTTTATGCTCCCGCACCGCCTTCGAACCGAACAGCCAGCGTGCAGGAGTTTCGCCGCAAGCGGCATAGTGGGTGGCGAAGGTTTTTGAAAAAGGGCGCAGCGCCTGCTTCATAAGATTGCGTTTAAACTCGCCGCGGCTTGTCGTACTGTGATTGTGTGCTATGCGCACGGGAACTTTTGCCTGCCATGCCGCAAAGAGGGGAAAAACGCTTAAGGTATTTAAATGAGAATGGACAATCGTATAGCGGCTTTTTTCAAAGGCTTTGCGGCATTCACTCATATTTTTATACATTGATTGCTCATAAGGGTGCAGTTTTATGATGCGGCCGCCCAAGTCAAGGATTTCTTCGTCGATAAGAGTCGGGTTATAGCCGTCCATAAAAAAATCGAATTGAACGCGGCTTTTATCTATATTGCGGTAATAATTCATAACCACCGAATCGACCCCGCTTATAACCGCCTTTCCTATAATTTGAGCTACCCGTATGGGCTTATCGGTTTGGACTTTATTGTGTTTTTTTTCCATAATAATCTTCCCATTTTAAACTGTTTTTATCGGGGCGAGGTCCCGCATCGGTCGGATGAATACCGAGGACGCCGTGTTTGTCGCGTTTTTCAGGCGGCGGGATTTTTTGCCAATTTCCGTAGCAAATCGTTAAATATTCGTTTACATTGTGCGGAGCATAAAATTCATGGTTTTCAAACCTTACTGTCGAAAGGGGTAAAACGCAGTCGAGCGGGAAAAAATGAAACCAGGGCTGCTCCAAGCTGTAGCAAAATCCCTTTGTGCCTTTTTGTCCCCATTTTTGTATTTTTTTGCGTATAAACGGCAGGCATACAAGGGGTTTTATTATAAAGTGGACGGTTTTCCAAAAAAACAAGTACATGTTTCTTTTGCGCGAATTACGCTTTGAAATTTTAAGCCTTTTATTTTCGTCTGAAAATAAAATGAAGATATTGCGGTTTTTAGATTCGCGTTCCGTATGTTCGTATGCGGGAAAAATATCGATGGGGATGCCCTGATTATAATTATAAGGACCTCCCGGATCGTCCATATAACTGAAGCGGTCGCGGATTTTTGCCCATTGTATGTCGTGTTCGGGATCGGTTTGTGAGGTTTGAAAAAACATATCGAAGGGGAGCTCTTTTTGCGCAAGGGTGCAAAACCGCTTATAATCTTCAATCGGCATCATAACGTCGATATCGTCGTCCCAGGGAATAAAGCCGCCGTGGCGAACCGCACCTAAAAGCGTTCCGGCATCAAGCCAATAACGCAGCCCGTGTTTTTTACAAATTTCATCGAAAACGCGCAATTCGCGCAGCATTACAAGCTGGGCTTGCCGGAGGGTATCTGCGGCGCTGAGGCGGTTTTCCGGAATATGTGAAAAATCGTTCATAACTTTCCTCTTTAGGGGCGGCAATTTTTTAAGCGGCAACAGTCGCCCGTTTATCTTTAATCGATGGGGATGCGTATCCAACTTTCGGGTACTATATCCGAATAATCGTATTTGTAATAAGAATCTTTGTATTCCAATTCGCGGCGATTCCACACCGCAGGCGCTATGATTTTTTTGTCCGGATTGTCGTTAAGCCATGCCGCCCACCAGCTGAACGAGCTGTTTGCGATGATATTAAAGCGGCATAAGCTCATCAATGCCATATCCTGCCAGCTGTCGGTTTTTGTATTCCAATCGATAAAAACGGCATTTGTACCGCAAAAGTTTAGATGTTCGCGGCACCAGGCTATATCGTCTGAAAAAACATAAAAGGCGGAAACGGGATGGTTTTCTAAAACGCGGGCAATGGCATTATTATAATAGTGTTCCGTACACACATGAAGGGTTTTTGTCGCCAAATAATCGCCGCGCCGCACGTGAACCGAGGCGCAAGCGAGGCCGTTTTCGGCATATGAGCGAATTTCGGTTTTGAGTGCTGCCGACTGTTCCGATAGGGGCGGGCGAAACGTAAAAGCCGAACGGATATCGGCTGCTATGGGTAAAAAATACTTTTCGGTTTGCCAATATCCTTCAAGATAGCGGTCGGCCGTATCTTGAAAAAGTTCGCCCGTATATGCAAAAAGAGTATCGATATAATGGCTTTTCGGCGTAAAATATTTTCGCCGTATGCGGTTAATCAAACCTGAGGACGAAACCGATAATCGGCGCACATCAGCCCTGTCCGCTTCGGCAATTTTAACGCCGAACAAACGTTCAATTTCCAAGCCGTTGTGGCAAAAATCGATACCGTTTCGGATTGTCTTTGTGTTATACAAGCTTGTATCGGCAAAAACTTCATGGCCTGCATGTTGCAGAGCGAGGGCGAAGGCATAGCAAAACATTTGGTTTCCCAAGCCGCCCGATATTTTTACGATTTTGATTGTCTTTCTCCGATTTTATATTTTGACTTATGTAAAAAGGTTCGAAACCGCGCAGGCAAAAGCGCTAAAACAATGGGGCGCATAACATAGGGCAGTGCCCGCGGAAAAAGATGCAGGGCTTTAAAACCCCTGTATCGAATTTTTGCTTCCGTGCATAAATATTTTACTTTGCGTTTTACAAAACCGTTTTTGTCTTCCCGGTAGGTAAGTAAAAAATCCTGAAAATTGTAACCGCGGAACCCCTGTGCATACAAGCGCATAAACAATTCGTAATCTTCGGAGCGGCCGACGTTTTTTGTTTTGTAAAGGCCGGCTGTTATCAGTGCGGATTTTCGGAACAGTACGGAAGGATGGATAAACGGCGATACCGATAAAAAATCTTTTGCTTTCGGGTTTTCGATACAGGTACGCAAACCCCACACGCCTTCATCGTCGAACAATTCGGCCGAAGTTCCGCAAAAAGCATAGTCGTTGTGCGTTTCCAAAAAATCAACTTGTTTTTGGAAGCGGTCTTTTTTGCTTATATCGTCGCCGTCCATGCGGGCAAGGTAGGTCCCGCGTGCATGTTCTATACATTTATTCAGCGTAGGAGCAAGACCGCTGTTCACCTGATTGCGTAGTACGCGTATGCGCGTATCTTTTTGTGCACATTTTAAGACAATTTCTAGGGTTTTATCGGAAGAAGCGTCGTCGCAAATGATAAATTCAAAGTCGTTAAAGCTTTGATTCAATATTGAATTGATAGAATCTTCCACCGTCGTTTCGCAATTATAGACTCCCATAATAACCGAAACAAGGGGGCTTTTGCCGTTTGTTGAGGGGTTAAAATTTTGTTCCATTCAATATTTCCACCTGTTCGTGTATTTCGCTCTGCTTTTGTATTAAAAAGTCGGCAATGCGTTCTCCGCTTGAGCACATTGTATAAAAAACTGTAAAACTATCATAATTTATTTATTTTTACATATATAAATGAGTATATTTTTTGCAGCAAAATAAAGGGTTTAAAAATAGTATTCCAGCGTTCAAATGATACAATATCGTATTTTCGGGCAAAGCGTTGCAAATCATAGCTTGAAGGATTGAGGCCGACATATTTTGCTCCGTTTCTAAAGCCGTTACTTGATTTAAATTCATAAGACCCGGGAAAACATGCGCTTACATAGGTACCGTAGGTTTCAAATTCACTGAAAGCACTTTGCACAAAAGAACTTTGAGCGGCGGCATAGAGTATTTTTTCATAAAAAACGTTACCTTGAACGGCACTGTTATTTTCTATAGTATTTATCATTGATTTTACAAAATCTTTATTGAATAACATAGCTTCTGCAATAAAAGAAAAATCGTTATTTTTTTTTAAGCCTAAAGTTTTTTCAATTGTTTCAAAGTAGGCGGGATTAAATTCCGTTTTTTTAATAAACAGCGGTTTACCCGTATCGGAAAAAAAACTGACCGGACGAACGGGAATCGTATCCGAATCCCAGCTGAGATACCAGGGGGAATCTTCGTCTTTCAATGCCCAGCCGAGTTTTAAAAACTGTTGAAAATACCATCCCGTGCGTTCAACCGGAAGTCCCGCCTTTTCCATAAGTTTTTGCGTTGTCTTGAAACTTAATCCCGGAAGTATCGAATCTTCATCTATAAGAGCTACCGTTTTATCTTTCAAAAAACTCAAATCGTCCAAGGCCGGTTGGGCGGCCGCTATGTATACTTTTTGCGGGTTTAGATTTTTTTTAATGAGGGGCAGGTTTAATTTTAAAAGATGGTTGTTTTGTGCAATATGAGGTATAAAAATACTTATTTTTTCCATCTGAAAACCCTTTTGTAAAGCGGATGAAAAAATCTATAGATAATGCGGCCGAAAAAATTATAAGTAAAAAAAACGTGCAATATAAAGGTCCACACATTTGTGTCGGAAAAGCTGCGTACCGTTTTGATGTCTTCGGTTGAACTGAAAAATCCGCCGCTTTGTCGTATACAGGTTTGGGAGGGAATGACGGCGGAAAAATGTACATATTTTTTATAATAGCCCCAGCTGTCTGCAGGAAAATAAACCGGAAAATTAATATCCTTAATAGCCATGGCCGCTTCAAAACTTATAAGGTAGCCTGCCGCTTGTGCAATCGTTCCTGCTTTTATAAACCGCGGTTCCACTATTGAATACCCTTTAACAAGTGGCTGTATGCTCGATTTTTTATATAAATCGCAGCGTTCAAGCTGTATAATCCGCCGCCCGTCTAGATATGGAAGCAGTTTATCTATTACTTGGGGTAAATCCTCCGATATAATTGCATCGTCTTCCAATATCAGGGCATAGGGAAGCTTTTTTTCGGCAATGAGGCGATATACTGCATTATGACTTAATGCGCAGCCCACTTCTCCTGCACGCAGTTTGCGTCCTTCGGCTTTTAATGCTTTTTTTTCGTTGTAATAAGCGGGATCGGACGCATAGTCTTTTCCTATAAACGCATCGAAAAATTCGAAATCGAAATTAAGTTTTTTTAATTGATTTTGTATAAAACTGCGCCGCTCGGAAGCCGATTTTAAGCTTATAACAAAAACAGGGATTTTAAGTGTATTCATTTTCAATGATAATCCTCCCATTTTAGTGCTTCAGGATGATTGCAGGGTACGGTCGGAAAAATGGAAATATTATTGTGATGATTGCGCTGATTTTCCGGCGGCGGTTCCATATAGTTTTTAAATTCACAGCGTAAAAAATTATGATAATCATGCGGTACGGGCGCCGGAAAGTCTTCAAAGTTCAACCTTTTCAGCGGGAAAATCCATTTATCGGGAAAATGAAAGTGCCATGAAGCAGGTAAATCGTATGCCCAACAGTTTTTTGCTCCCAGTAAGCTCAGCAATTTTATTATATATGAAAGTCCGGTATAATTTATAACATAATACAAAAGCCGGGCAGCTATGCGCTTAATACGTTTTTTTGTACTTATGCCTTTGTAAAACGGAGGGGGAGTATAGGGGGGGATCAGCATACGAATACGGGAAAATAATCTTCTGCCGGCAGGAAATTTTTTCACCGGAAAAATATCGATGTAAATACTGTTAAACATTTTATCGGCATCAAAACCTTCATCAAGGCGTTTGGAAAAACGGTCGCGTAATTTTAAAAAATTAAAAGAAACGGTATCGTGATACACATCGTACGGGAACTCGCTTTGAGGAAGATTTTTATATTTTTCATAATCTTCAAGGGGCATGCATACATCAAGATCGTCATCCCAAGGAATAAAGCCTTTGTGCCGTACCGCTCCCAATAAAGTGCCGCCGTCAAGCCAATAGGTAAGGCCGTGTTTTGTGCATATGGCATCGAAAATTTTAAGCAGGCGTAGCATTACAAGCTGAGCTTGGCGCAAAGGGTCCGTAGAATCAAGACGATTGTCGGGAAAGGGGGATACAAAAAGGCTGCTTTTTTTATTCATAGTTTCGGTCAATTCCATAATAAATATACACAGGAAACATCATCCGAAATATAGTAATCGCGGAGTCCGTTTGCTGAAAGTACGGGAAGCATTTCATATAAAACATCAAAATTAATATTAATTGTTGATCTTATGGCTGAAAAAGATGAGTCCGGTTTTAGTAATATTTTCATGGCGGTTTTTATATGTGAAAGAAAATTATTATTCACTCGTTTACCAAGTTCCAGCTTTACGAAACCGTACTTTTGTGTATCTAAAACCGTTTCCGCCGATTTCCAAAAGTCAAGAATACTTTTTTCCAGATAAACTGTTTTCGGGTTGTTATTCCGTATTTCTTTTAAGATAGGTCTATCTTTTTCCGTAAGAATTATCCCCCAATCATTTTTTTTAACAGGATTTAATTTATTATCCCATGCATATTTTAACGTATTTATCGTGACAGTTTGCGGTCGTTTACAATTTGCTTCGCTTACGGGGTGCCACTGATGATAGAGTTTAAAAGTATTCGGAAGCCATTCCTGTGTGTAGCCGATTTTTTTTAATCTGTCGGGAAAATCCAAATCTTCAGGTCCCCAATAAACAATACGCTCATCATAACCGCCTATTTCTTCAAATGCCGCTTTTGCGATAAATTGAAAACCTCCCGAGTTTCCGTGGCCTGCATAACCGGCTTTTTTTTTGTCACCGTTTTTAGGCAGCCAATAAGTTTCCATATGATACATTGTTTTGTCTTTATAATTGTCAATGCAGTATTGAAAGGGATTCCCTTCATAAATCATATCGGCGTCTGATGTTACAATAAAAGGCGTATTTGCCGTTTTTGCACCGTAATTTAACGCTCTGCACTTATTCCACGGCAAACCTTCGGCATACATATGAGTATATTCCAAATTAAGCTTGTTACAAAGTGCGGAATATTGTTTTGCATAAAACTCATCCGAACCGTAATCGATAATATGAAAGGCGGGAGCCGCGCCAGCACTGCGTATCGAGGCAATTTGTTTTTCCATACGTAGGGTATCTCTATTGCGGATAGTTATAATGACGGTTATTTTATTGTGCATGTAATCACCTATAGATAATTTTTTTCAGTTTTGTAAATAAAGAGCGGGGGACAAGAGTCTTTATAAAGTTTTTACCGATACGAGAATAATTGATTTTTCCCGTTCGGTACTTTTCCGCGTTACGTATTAATTCCTGCAAAATGGGACGCAATGCTTCATCGGAAAAATATTTCAATATAAGCAAATATGAATCTTCTACAGCAACGGGTTCTGTATGTTGTTGGATAAACCAATGTACGGCATTTTCAGCCAACATTTTCTCTGTGAAGGCAACAATAGGAAGATATTGCCGATTGTACCGGGTAAAGTATTTTTCAAGTTCTACACAAACTTTTTTCATTGAAGAAAAGTATGTTTCATTTGTTTGTACCGTATTCTGTCGTGTTGAAATCCCCTGTCCGGTATTGTAATTATACAGTGCTTGATTACAAATATGATAATCATCCGTAAAAGAAGCTATGATACTTGATAAAAATACATCTTCCGCCGGAGTGCAATAAAAAGGAGTGACGGTAGAAAACGCTTGTTTTATGATTGTTGCTTTATACGCTTTATTCCATATTGTTACCCCGGCCGAAATAGGCGGAACAAACATTGCTTCCAATCTATTTTTTGTAACTTTTTGCGGATATTGAATTATATTATCCGGTATACGAGTATAGGCAAATTCCAATACATCACAAGGATGCTCTTCAAGATTTTTTGCCAATATTTCACAGGCTTTTTTTTCGAAACTGTCATCTCCATCCATAAATAAAATATAATCTCCAGAGGCTTGTTTTGTTCCGACCAGCCTTGTATGCAATAAGCCTAAATTTTTTTTATTGTTTATAACGGTCATCTTATCAGATGGTCCAAGTGAAACTATTTGGGCTGCACTGCAATCCGTAGAAGCATCATTGACAATAATTATTTCAATATTGTCATATGTTTGATTTAGAAGACTTTGAATATTTTGTTTGATACAGTTTTCCAAATTATATACAGGCACTATTATTGAAAATCGAATATTATTTTTTTTCATCAGCTCTAAATACCCCTATTTACTGAATCTACATAATAATAAAATTAATAATCGCCTTTAGAATCTCATAAAGATAATAAAAAGGAAAAAAAGTTGCATATACACCGAACTTAATAAGAAAACGGAAACAAAGTGCGGGTGTTTTTTTTTCTCGCTTAAACCACTGCATTGTTTTTACTATAGCTGCATCCAAAGCACAGCGGATTAATTTGCGCTTAAAATATAAAAATCGTAATTTTAAAGATATATGCTTTTTTATGCGCATAGTATCGGCTTCATGTTGAAGGTCGTGAAACATAAAATCGACTGTCTTGCGAGAATTCATTTCATTAAAATTGTACTTAGAATAATCAAAACAAAAGGGAGTTAATTCTTGTTCAATTTTTTTTATATCATCATTATAGAAATTATATTTTGTCCATAATCGAGTATTTACGCAACTTTTTTGCGGATTAAAAAACTTTAAAGGAGTTTTATGTTTTTCGGGAGAAATACCTATAAATTGTATAATTTTGTTTTTAGCATTTTCATAGTCATATATTAAATCTTCTAATTGAATATATATTACATTATTTGAAGTATCGGTTAGCCGTTCACTTCGTGTTGATTTAAACCATGTAATAAATGTATCGATATTATCGAGGGGAATATACCTTGAGCCCCAAAAGAATTTACTTGCAATATATAAGTCGCGCGGATCTCTGTCTATAATGATTGTTCTGATCCAGTCAAAATATCGTGAATATAATCTATGAGAAATTGGAGGTAAAAGTTGATCCAATGCAAGATAGTCGGCATTACCATACGGCAATTGGGCAAAAAGTTTATATAAGTATTTTTTTGTTACAGAAATAAATGTTTCTCTCGCATTTGTATAATATTGTGTTACATAGGGGAGATATTGACGCTGCCAGTTATCCGGCTCATATAGTGATTGTTTTTTTTCATTATGCAGATTTTTTTTATATACTTCTTCAAAATACATAACGGAAAAATCTCTGCGAGCGTTTTCTTTAAGAGAAAGGGTTTCTTCTTCGTATGCTCTATGCCAGCCTCCTTTCCATGTACAATCTACCAATTCTTGAATATACTCAGTCATAATCGGCTGGAAGGTGTTCTTAAAATGAGAACGATATCCATAGTTCTTATTTAACCTTGAAATTAAATCTAAAAAGCGCTTTATCGCCAAGTCGGCTTTGAGTCTATGTGGTTCAACTTCCAATGCATAAGCTAAATCCGCAATACCGTCAGGTTCATGTAAAAAGGTGCATTCAAAGTTATTGCAGGGAACACTTATTGAATCGAATTCTTTTAAAAAGTCCGTACCTGCCGAACTGCCCGAATTGCCGTAGCCGGTACAGGTTATAATTTTAATGTTTTCGCTCATATAGTCCTTCTATCGTAGAATAGATATAATTTCTGCACATTGCCAAAAAATTATCTTTAAAACTCCATATATTTTATGTATAATTTTTTTATTGTATTGTGTATATTTTATAGCCGCAAATTTCTTTTTGCATGCGGTATTAGTGAATGCATACAGTAATTTATTTTCCTGCTTTTTTTCTATCCATAAAGTAACCTTATTCGATACAAAGTCAAAATTGTGCCGTACCGGAAAGATATCCCATAAAATATTTTTATGTAATGTATCTAAGTCGAGGCTCTCATTGTGCATGGCTTTTTTTTCCAGACCTGTTATAAGAATTTGAAGATATTGATACATAACAGTATTTCTGTTTTGTTTCGTATATGCATTTTTAGTTTTTAATAAATTAACCAGTTGTTCAAAATATATATTTTGTATTTTAAAATAATTTTCATGCGGCTTTCGAGTCAATCGAGAGGTATCGTTATGGTCTGTACATATATAGAGAGTATCCCGTATTACAACGGGTGAATTCATATAACGATAATAGTGAAGATTAAACAGTCCGTCTTCTGCAATACTAAAATCCGAATTAAAACCGATTTTATGTTCATCTATAACAGTTTTTTTATATAACTTATTGACAGGAGACCTTAATAAATTTTTATCCAATAGGGATCCAAAATTTTTGTAAAAATCTTCCAAGTTGGATATCGGACTATCTGAGTAATCATCTGATAAGTGATTTCCATTGCTGTCTATATTATAGAACCCGCATATCACAAGATCCGCATCATTCTTTTTTTGTTCGTTCAAAAGAATTTCGCAGGCATTTTGTTTTATCATATCGTCGCTGTCTACAAATTGTATAAAATCGCCTTTTGCGTGTTGTATACCGGTATTACGTGCCGTACTTACTCCGCTGTTCGGAATACTTATAACAGTAATTCTCTTATCATTTTGTGCATATTCTTTACAAATATCAAACGAATTATCGGTTGAACCGTCGTCTACAAGAATAATATCCAAATGCGGATATGATTGATTTATTATACTTGTAATACAAGCCGGTAAAAAAGTACTGCGGTTATAAATGGGTACAATTAATGAAATGATGTTATTATTCTTTTTTATTTGCATAATTTTTTCCAATTGTTTTTATTTTTCTGTATAAAAACAATAAGCCGTAGGGAATAAAAAATTTAACTGCTTTTTTTATAAAAATTCTTATACGAGAGGGGGGCGGGGGAATAAAGCCGTATTTGATTTGTATTTCATTAAATTCTATGGTTGAAACCTCGGAGCCCCCCATTCCTCCAACCGGGAAATTTGCTAGAGGTAAGAATAAAAACGAAATATTTATATTTTTTTTGTAAAAGGCTTTTATACAAAAATCGTAATCTGCTGCAAATTGATAACGTTCATCATATAAGCTATATTTGTCATGTAGATTCTTTTTATATATAAGACCTTGATGACACATTGTTGCCATACATAAATTTTCCGGCAACCTCATTTCTAATTGTATTTTTTCTCCATTACTCCAAAAGTTCAAAAAAAATAGCAGTAAATCCGGTTGTTCAGCTTTTAATTTTTCGACAATACTTGAAAGCGCATTAGGTTCAAGCCAATCACCGGAATTGAGTATGTATACATAAGTACCCCGTGCCTGTCTGATTCCCTTATTCATCGCATTGTAAATTCCGGTATCCGGTTCACTGATCCAATAAGAAATTTTATTTGCATATTTGCTGCTCAAAAATTCATTTATAACGGTATGACTTTCATCCGTAGATGCTCCATCAATAATAAGGTATTCAAAATCGGTACAATCCTGAGTTACAACACTTTTTATCGTTTTACGAAGACCTAAAGCATTGTTACGGTTTATTGTTATGATTGAGAGGAGAGGGCAAGAAACAGATTCTACATTAATTTGCATTTTTTTTATATAACCCCTTTTCCGTAATTTTGTCATCGAAGAGAACGAATAAATCATGCATTTTATTATAGATCCAGTCTACTGCAGTAGAACTAAATTTTATATTTTTTTTAAACTGTTCATATGCACTTGCATTAGTATGTAAAAATTTTATTTGTTCAATCACATCTTCCGGATTATCGGGATCAAATAAAATGAGTGCCGCCGGATTGATTACTTCCGGTTCAGGCGGTCTGTCTCCTCCCCAATAAATAGGGATACAGTCGGCTAATAAAGCATCAAATATTTTTTCGGTTACATAACCTTGAAACGAATCATTTTCGGGACAGATATTAAATTTAAATTGCCTTAGGTATTCTTGTTTATTATCATTAAATAGAGTTTTTAAAGTCGGATCATTATATGCAAACCTTCCTGCACACATCACAGGTTCTATCATATTTATTTTTTCAAGCATTTTTGTACGAATATTTGTCTTGTCATGACTTGCAATAAGCGCGCAAAATTGTGTTTTTTTATAATTACGAGCATTATACTCATCAATTAATTTTGCAATCTTATCTTTATTTTTAGTTGGAGAAATAAACCGTAATAGCCAATAAGGAAAACGAATATAATTCTTGTCCGTTAAATAATCAAAGCCAAGAGAAATATCGGCACAGGAGATGCAATTATCCTTATAATATTGCGTAGCAGGTACAACTAAAGAGTGTACACATTCACCCGTACTGAAAACAGTTAATTTATTAGGAACTTTTTTAATTTTTTCCCGTACTTTTAATCCCCCAAAAACTTCATAAAACCTGATATGCGGTCTGTATATTGAAGGTCTTATTTGTGTTTCGTTAAAAGGCAGGAAGTTTTTGTAATAATAATGTTGAATATGTTGGAAACCTTTATTCGAAAGACCGTAAACAAAATATCGTAATCGCCGATCAAATAAAGATATATACCATTCTTTAATCCATGAAAATAAATCAAAACATAATATACTACATCCTCTGACTTTTTTTAATATATTCGAAATGCTATACATCACATATTTTCCCTTCCTCATCTCTGATTGTATTTTTCCATAATATATTTCAAACATTAAAAAAACACCATAAGTCAGTCTTTTCTTTTTTTAATTATTTAATGATGACGGGAACTAGATTATCGCTACAATCTTTAGTTACAACGCTTTCTATTGTTTTACGAAAACCTGCGGCATTGTTACGGTTGGTGGTGATTATCTAAAAAAGACTTCTTCTTTACAAGATGCTTAATTTTTATATATATTTTAGGAAATATCCTTTTTAATATTCTTTTTAATCTGTTAATTAAATAAAAAATACAGTCTCGAATTCTATCTTTAAGAAGCTTGTCTTTTTTGAAATCTCCCGGTTGGTGTATAATAGGGATTGTCCAATTTTTTCCGTATAATGTTTCTAAAATCTTTATATAATCTTTTGGGATTTGAAAATCATTTTCCAAAAAAGAAATCATAGTTGTTTCATCAATCCATTTACAAGGTATGTAAGAGCCTAATAAGTTATAACATTTCTTTTGTTTTTCAAAATATGCGATATATACATCTATATATACACTTTTCCGTCTAAACGAATAAACAGTTGTAAAAGAATGTAAAGATTTTGTAGTTTCATATCTTATAAAACTAAAACCGTATTCATTTAATATTGGTATGATGTTTTGTAATGATGTTTCATCATTTGTTACTACATCTATATCAATGTCATGTTTAATGAAGTTTGTTTCTCTTATGACACCTAATAATGTGCCATAGTAAAGTAAAAAAAATAAGTTTTGAGTATCGGCGGCTTTTTTAAATAACAGTAAATTTTCTTTTGCATCTGCTAAATTTAAAGGAACGGCCGTTTCATACGTTAGAACCTCCGGATTATAATCAAAGATTTTGTTGTTTATTACAATTTTTGTCATAGTTTCCATCTATATTTTCTTTCGCTCAAAGGCATCAATTAAAGAGTATGCACTTGCATTATACACTGCAACACCCACGTGTTGAGCATAAGTCTTTAATTCCCAATAATTTCTTAAAACCTTCGCATCAGCCTCCAGTTCTTCATGTAATTTACGCGGAATTTTTCCATCAACATCACCATACACAGGTCGTTTAACTTCTCCATAAAAATGTTTATCTATTGTATATAGCTCATTTGTTGTTTGATCGACACTCACTTGTTCTGTCCAAGAGGTATCGGCTCCTAATAGATATATCGCATCATATTTTAATTTAATTCCCAGCCATAAGCAGGTATTCAAAACAGTTTGAGCTGGCGGTGCTATAAGATTTTCATCCAGATTTTGAAAGTATGTATAATTTGTTTTTGAAACATCTTTTGTATTATAAAAATAAAAAGTGATAAACTTATTCATTTTTAGACTTTGATATAAATACCCGTCTCGAGCAAAATCCGGTACAATAAAATCAATATGCCAATTTATTTTTTTTTGGAATTCAGTTACAATTTCCTGTGTTTGCTCTTTTAATACATTTGATAAAGTTTCTAATCCAATAAGATTATTTGGATCGGCAATCATATATTTGGTAGGTTTAAGTGTCACAAAAAAATCTGTAGTAACAAAAGTATTTACACAGATTATATCTTTTTCCTTAAAAAAATCGGTTCCATTTGCAAATGTTGTGTTAAGCGAAGGACCGTTACCGAGTATAAACAATGTATTTGAGTTTTTTTGTATTGTGTGTACGGTACTGAGATAAGAGTCGTCTTTCTTGTTGTTAAGAAAAAAATGTCTTATTTTTAAGATTATCGGGGGAATAAATAATTTAATTATTTGTCGCAGGTTCATAAATTAACGGCTCTCCTCTTTTATATTCCTTATCCGATTTAGTTCCCAACAATTCTGGAAGATATTTCGGACTGCATCCATCGCCTGGTCTTATTGAGCGTATATTTTCTTCGGTAAAAATTTCTCCTTTTTGTATATCCTTGACGGCAAATAAAGAACGCGAGAATTTTCTGCTTTTTTTACTCAATTCCGAAAGTTCATACGAAACACATCCCAGACACTTTTCCGTTTCACGTATTCTTTTTACCATAACAGCAAACTCTTCGACTTCCATAGAAAATGCGGCGTCAGGCCCCCCTATGGAGCGGTCAATAATAAAATGTTTTTCAATAACTTTTGCTCCTAAAGCAACAGCCGCACAGGCACAAACATCTCCAAGCGTGTGGTCGGATAACCCAACTTTACAGTTAAATTTTGTAATCATATCCGGTATAGTTAATAAATTAGCTTCTTTAAGCGGAGCGGGGTAGGAAGACGTACATTTTAATAGGGTAATATCGTTGTTCCCTGTTTTTTTACAAGCGCTTACTGCTTCCTCAATTTCCTGCAATGTTGCTATTCCTGTAGAAATAATCATCGGCTTATGCATTGAGGCAGCATATTCAATCAAGGGAATATCCGTAATTTCAAACGAAGCTATTTTATATATGGGGTTGTTAAGCGTTTCGAGAAAATCTACCGCCGTTTTATCAAAGGGAGTTGAAAAAAGAGGAATACCAAGTTCTGCTGCATGATTGAATAATTCTTTATGCCATTCCCATGGGGTATATGCCTGTTGATAAAGCTCATATAATGTCTTACCATCCCATAGTGAACCATGATTTATCTGAAAATGTTCATTATCACAGTCTAAGGTCATAGTGTCGGCCGTATAGGTTTGAATTTTCACCGCATCGGCACCGGCTTTTTTTGCCGCTTCTATTGTTTTAAAAGCTATTTCTTTTTTGTGATTGTGATTAGCCGAAAGTTCGGCAATTATAAATGTGTTCATATCTATATTAGTGAATTAAAAAAAAAACTAAATTGTTCTAAATTAATGACATTCACTCGTCCAAGCAAAGGAGTGTCAAACAATGTTCCTAGATATTTATCAAGAATAAAATTATTTTTAAGCATTGATGATAATCTGCAGTTTTCAGATATTGAACTATAAAATGATTGTATAAAAAATAATCCAGATATTTTTTTACTATTGTTATGATTAATTTTACTACTTAGATATTCCAATTTTTTAGAATAGTATTGATTATTTTGAGAAAAGGAGACCCATGCAGGCATAATAATTGCTAGATTTTCTCCATGAGTTCCGATACTATATTCGGATAAAGAATGTTCTACCTGATGAGCGACCCAATCCATTGTTCTACCATTAGAAAAAATATAACTTAATGCCATTGATGTCAGTAACATATATTCCATTTGTTCATTAATTGTGAATAGCTTTTTCTGATATAATTCAAATAGGTTTACAACTCTTTGCAAGCAGGCAATAATCATATCATCAATAAATGTCAATTCAATTGCAAAAAATTGTTCCAGTAAATGGGAAAAGACATCTGAGAAAGATGAGTACATTTGTTTTTTTGTCAATGTTTCCATATAGGTTGGATCACAAATTGAAAAACTCGGGTAGGCATTCATACTTCTTTTTGCTATTTTTTTATTTTTTATATTATCATAATACACATATGAATTATTTGATTCTGAAGAGGACGCAGGATGCGTTAACACTACACCAAATTCAATATTATTAAATTCAGATTTTATTGTTTTAGCAATATCTATAATTGTTCCACCTCCAACGGCGATTATAAAATTTATCTTTTTATTTAACAAAAAATCATTTATATATTCAATATTTTCACGAGAAGCCTTACCATCAATTATTTTATATTCATAATAATTAATATTCTGCTTATGACATATTGTTTCTATGATTTTTAATATACCTAATTTTTCCGCCGAATATTTTCCCGCAAGAACACATAGCCTTGTAATAGATTTATCACTCAATTCATTTTCAATCTGAGAAATAGTATTGATGCCGAAAATATATTTTGTAGGAAAAGAAAAATAGAAATTATTTATCATATGCTTTATATATTCCATTTATGCATTCAGACAGGCAATGAAGACCAAAATCAATATCCTCTTGTGTTATTAAATAATCAGGTAAAAATCTTAGTACACGCCCTCTATCCGTTCCCTGTATAATAATACCATTCTCTAAAAGTTCCTGTGCCAAAACATTGTATATAACTCTGGAATCAACTCCATGAATCTCCTTTAAATTTACACCTAACATAAGTCCTTGTCCACGTGGATTTAATAAATACTTATTTTTTTCAGTCAAGCGCTGTAATGCTTTAAGAAAATACTTCCCTTTTTGTTTTACTTTTGTGAGGATTTTGCGTTTAGTTATAAAATCAATACCTGCCAATACTATGTTCGCAGCAAAAGCATCATTTTGATGTGAACTATAATGTGTCATACTAAAATCCATGTATTTTATCAGCTCACCATTAAACAGAGCTAATGAAACAGGATAACCTAATCCAACACCTTTTGCAGTGGCAACCATGTCTGGAATAACATCATACTTTTGATATGCAAACCACTCTCCCAATCTGCAAAATCCTGTTTGGCATTCATCAAATATGAGCAATACTTTATACTTTGTACATATACATCGTAACTCATGAAGAAAATATTCAGATAAGAATATCATCCCCCCCACAGAAACGACTGGTTCAACTACTATAGCAGCTATTTCATTTTCTTGTAAGAGTCTATCTGTTCTAAACAAAATATTATCAATACATCTTTTGGAAAAAACTCTATTTGCTACAGGAATTGTATACACATTTGATACCGTAGGGGTTGCATATTTACCTGCAAAGGTAATGGATTGAGCCCCTAAACTTAATCCGTGATATCCACAATCAAAACATACAATACCATTTTTTTTTGTAATATGTTTTGCATATCTTAAACAAAATTCAATAACTTCAGCACCGGTACTTAAGAAAATAGAATAAGCATTCAAGCTACCACTGAGTGTATTAATAAGAAGACTAGCATTTATAACAGCTTCGGATAATAGTCCAGTTGATGTATGTAACAAGTTTAAGTTAGCTTTATTAATTTTTTTCTCTAAATTTACATTACTGTGTCCCAATATTGTACAAAATTGACCGGAATTAAAATCAAGATACTTTTTCCCTGATGTATCAAAAAGATAACTTCCCTTACCTGATTGCATTATAATTTCAGGATATGACATTACAGGAATTAAACAATGATTCATAAGCTGCCTCGTGTATCAAATTCTAAGAGGAATTTATCTTTTAAACTATATAGAGCCTCTACAGAATCTGCTTCTAAAATAAAAAAGCCTCTGTCTATAATTGATTTCCCGTCAATAATCGGCCCGAGAAAATCATTCTTTTTTATATTGCATTTATAGGAAACAAGCGGATATTTGGAAAACAAGTAGTTTTCATCAGGTATTGATGTAACATATAAATTCTCAAAATTAAAGAAATGAATAATCATCGGTTTAATTTTTTCGGTAATAAAACACGAATCGGAGATAGAATTATTTTCAGCATATTTTATGTACTCATTAACTATATCAATTCCTGTACATTTTATAGTAAAAAGGTTATGTAAATTATGGCCTGAAGGTCTTGGAGACAGCTCAATAATAAACCAATTCTTTTGCATATCATATACCAAATCTGCATGAAATAAAGCATTTTTTATATTCAACACTGATATAACTTCAGTAAGAAACGATGTGGCAGAATTATATATCTCCATACTATTTGCCTGTTTCGGCATCCCAATATAACCTACACATTGACAAATAGGAGGAGATGTATTTATTTTTTTTCTCAAAATCGTAACTGCAACTTTTCCATTAATAATTGCCCCATCAACACCATACTCTTGGCCTATCACACAATCTTCAATAACAAAATCTTCCCTCAAAGGGCTGTATGATGAAATAATAGCAGTAAGTTGTTTTTGATCTGATATCATTTTTACAGCTCGACTCCCCGATCCAAAACGCGGCTTCAATATAGCAGGGTATTTTTTCGACATAATCTTATGTAGATTAGTATTCTGAATAAGAGCGCAAGAGATATTTCTCAATTTTTTCTTATTTAATACTTTGTGGAAAATATATTTATCAGTGCATATATCTGCATTTTTTTCCGTTATGCCAACAAGCTTATATCTGTCATTCATTTTCCCTACAGAAACAAGTGTTCTTCCAATTGGAACAGGTAAAATAAGATTGGGAATACGACCATTAAGTTCTTTTACTATTGCATCTGTATCATTTATATCCAAAGTATAACATTTATCTGCGTAAGAAAACCCACACGCATTTGGATTCTGATCAAATGCCCATACTGTATATCCGCTTTGTTTTGCAACATTAATTGCATAAACAGATTCAGAACTTGAACCTATAACTAATGCCAACTTCATTCTATACAGAGTCCCCTATATGCTGATACGAGTAATTAGTGAATGTATAACAACATCTTTATATTCACCATCACAGAAGCAGTGATCCTTTAAAACAGCCTCTTTTTTAAATCCATTTTTTTCAAGTGTTACATATAAATGTGGCCGCAAATCAAATGCATAGGTATATATTTTATGCAGCTTAAGCTCACCGAAAGCAACTTCTTTTAAAAGTTGTAAAAATATACCCCAATGCTTATCAAAATATTTTTTTTCCAAATCCGTATTCATAATAAATGAAATCTCCGCATTATTATCTATCCAATTGATATGCACTAAACCGCCGTATCCTATGCAAATATCATTTTTCAAATAAGAAAACAATATCTGATCGGGCTTATCGGCATCGAATAATTTTGAAACAACCGTATCAAAATATGTATTTTGTTTTTCGGCGGTTAAGGGTTCATTTTGCCTCAAATGATATATCTGTTCATTACGCCATTTCATTATATCAAAGCGGTCTTCATATCTTATTGGAACAATAGAGTAACTTTCAAAAGTGTAGATTTGTTTTTGCAATATTTTGTATTTACACATAAACATATTATTTTAACTTTCTCTCATTATCTTATATTTCTTTTAAAGACCGGATCAACTTTTCCGCCTTTAAGAATTCCGGTAAGGCTGTCCTGCTCAATTGCTTTTTTTATAAGAGCAAAGGCTTTTTCCGTTGCGTCAAGATATAAATCGATTTCTTTTTCGGTATGTGCTCCGTTCAAGTTACAAATTGCAAAAACCAAAATACCGTTTTCAATCATAACTTGGGAGTATACGCTGTGTATATCTAAATACGATAAGCTGCCGGTTCCGTCAAAGGAAAGGCCGCAATGCGGAGCTAAACCGCTTACGGTGATAACTTTTTCCAATCCGTACTTTGTGGCAAGCTGTTTTAAGCCTGTATGCATTTTGTTTCCTAGTTTCCAAATAGAATCGTAAAATCCGGGTTGTTCCAAAACTTTAATTGTTGCCAAGGCTGCTGCCATGGACAGGGCATCTCCTCCGAATGTGGTTGAAATAAAAACACCGGTTTCAATTTGCCGCATAAGCTCTTTTTTACCTGCAACGGCGGATATGGCATATCCGTTTCCCATTCCCTTACCGAAAGCAGCCAAATCGGGCGTTACCTTATAGAGTTCGGAAGCACCGCCCAAGGCATATCGGAAACCGGAAACAACTTCATCAAAGATAAGAATTGCATTGTGTTTGTGTACCAAATCCTTTAATGTTTGTAAGTATCCTTCTTTCGGGCCGTCTGCCTGAATCGGCTCAAGGATAACAGCTGCAACCTTATCCTTATATGTATTTAATTTTTCTTCAATGTCAGTAAGGTCATTGTATATAAAATTCTTTGTAAGATTGCAAACCGCTTGCGGTACTCCTTTATTGTTGTTTGAAGCACCAATCGACCAATCATGCATACCGTGATAGCCGCTCATCAATACCATTTCTTTTCCCGTATACGCTCGTGCAAGCCGTATTGCTGCCGTAGTGGCATCGCCTCCGTTTTTTACAAAGCGTACCATTTCGGCACAGGGAATAATCCGGCATATTTTTTCGGCAAGTTCAACTTCTATCGGGCTTTGTAAAGAAAAACTCGCCCCCTTATCCAACTGCTCTTTGACGGCAGTATTTATGCGGTCATCATTGTAGCCGACAGTAATAGGTCCCAATGCGCAAATAAAGTCTATAAATTCGTTTCCGTCGACATCATAGACACGGCAGCCCTTTGCATGATCTATATAGGCAGGAGAAATACCCTTACAAAAATAGCGGTATGATTTGCTGAATGTTTGTGCCGCAAGCGGAGAAACCTTTAATTCACGCTCAAGCAGTTCGTTTGACTTTGTATATGTTTTCATAGCCTTACGCTCCCTTTATTATTTTATATTTTAATTCTGCACTTTTCCAGTCTTCTAGGGTATCGATATCCTGACATTCCGTTTCATCGATTATATAAGCACCGGTATTCGGCGGTACCAAGGTTTTATGTTCCAGTAAAGCTGAAGTTTTGCAAAAATAAAACATCCCAGCATCATAATACTTCGGCACCAAATCCTGTGAGCGAATAAGCTGTGCGGCTCTATCGTTCGGCATAAGTTTTCCTTCACTTATAATCATTGCCCATTCTATGGGAACCGGATATTTACATACGGGCATAACGGCATCGTGTGAATCTGAAAACATTTGATTATACGCTTTGTACAGCGAATCGGCCGTTAAAAAGGGAACGCAGGGATAGATACAGCAAAGTGTATCAAAACCGATGTTTATTTTTTTATATTCTGCCAATACTTCTTCCAAAACATCATAGGTAATTGCATAATCCGAACTGGTTTTAGCACTCCGCATAAAGGGAACTTCTGCACCTAAGTTTTTTGCAAGGGCAGCGATTTCTTCATCATCGGTTGAAACTATAACCGTATCAAAGATTCCCGATTTTTGGGCAGCTTCAATTGCATAAGCAAGCATGGGTTTACCCATAAACTCTTTTATATTTTTTCGAGGAATGCGCTTCGAGCCTCCGCGTGCCGTTATAATTGCAATGGTTTTCATTCTTTACTCCACAAGGAAGGATTGATAATCTTTTCATCTTCAACAAAAAATACACTGTAATCGACGGAAGGGGAGGGGGCTACAGCTGCTTTATAAATCTCTTCCAAATCTTTTAAACAGGTAACACCCACAACCGTTTTATCGGTTTGTTGTAATGAAAGTGCAAAGTGCAATGCATACAATAATTTAGGTTCGGGAAGCTTTTGCAAAACAGGTTTAACCGAATCAAAATATGTCGGATATTCATTCATTAACAACAGCCCCTGCAAAAAAACCGAACGTGTGTGTACTTCTATTTTTTTTTGTTTTAATTCAGGCAGTAAGGGAATAAAACGCTGATCCAATATATTAAGCGGCAACTGTACAATATCTATAGGATATAACTGCATTATCTGTGACAGTTTTTGAGGAGAATAGACACTTACGCCGATTTTATGTACCAGTTTTTGTCTTTTCCAATTTTCAAACCTTTGCCACGTTGTATCATTTATTTCATCTTCACGATGAAACAAGAGGGCATCAACTGAACTGACGTTTAATTTACAAAGAGAATCTTCAAGCTCCGCGTCACCGGATAATTTAGTAACAATTTTAAACGAAGATAAATCATAGCGGCCCAAAACGGCTTCGCTTTCACCGTAGCCCTGTGCCGTATCCAGCGTACATATACCGTGAGTTTTACAAAATGTAAGAATCCGTTCTATTTCCGATTCGGAAACTTGGCCGCGCGTATTTGAGATACCGTAGTTCATGCCGAACTGTGCGGTACCGAGTGCAAGTTTTGTCATTGCTGAACAAGCTCCTTAACAGCATCGATAACTTTTTGCACATCATCATCGCTCATTGCAGGATATAGGGGAAGAGATAAGGCTTTTTGATAATATCGTTCGGCAATAGGGTAGTCTCCGATTTTATAACCATAGTGTGTTTTATAATAGGGCTGCGTATGAACGGGAATATAATGCACTTGCGTACCGATTCCTTTATCGGTCAATTTTTTCATAAACTCTTTGCGTACTGTTCCGAGTTTTTCAAAGTCGATTTGTAATACATAGAGGTGAAAACAGGAAACTTGTTCAAAAGTCCTATATGGAAGTTTAACATACGGTATACCGTCAAAGGCCTTGTTATATCGGTTTACAATACTTTGCCGCCTTTCTCTAAACTGCTGAAGTTTTAAAAGCTGCGAGTAACCTAAGGCGGCTTGTATATCTGTCATACGATAATTAAAACCGAGGCTATGCATTTCATAGTACCAAGGTCCGGGATTTTGAGTAAGCAGCTCAGTATCTTTTGTCATACCGTGGCTGCGCAATTCTAAAAGGCGTTTATACAGGCTTTCATCGTTTGTCGTTATAGCTCCGCCTTCACCGGTGGTGATTGTCTTTACCGGATGAAAAGAAAAAACCGTCATATCCGAATATGTACAATTTCCGACAGGAGTACCGTCCGCATAACGGGAACCGATTGCGTGAGCTGCATCTTCAATAACTTTAATATTATGATCGTCCGCTATGTTTTTAATCCGTCCCATATCGCATGCCAAGCCTGCGAAGTGCACCGGTATAATTACTTCGGTGTTCGACGTTATTTTCTTTTCAATTTCATCGGGTTCGATATTGTATGTGTCGGGATTGATATCCGCAAAAACCGGTATAAGGTTATTGTACACTAAACAATTTGCCGAAGCCAAAAAGGTATTCGGCGATGTTATTCCTTCCGAATTTTCCGATAAGTTAAGGGCCGCAACTGCAATATGAAGCCCCGCCGTCGCATTGGAAACGGCAACACAGTAACGCGCCCCCGTTATCTCACGGATTTTATTTTCAAAGCGGCTGACCGCCGGCCCCTGAGTTAAAAAATCAGATTTTAATACATCTATAACAGCCTGTATGTCATTATCGTCAATGTATTGATGTCCGTATTGAATCATTAGATATTTCCTACTTTATCTTTATTTTCTTCTATCCATTTTCTAAGCTGAAGGATAGTCATCCACTCAGTATTATTATCCGATGTATAACTGAAGCCATCGGCTACCTGCTTTCCGCCTTTAATCATTTTTTCAGCTTGTCCCCATTCACAAATTTGCGGAATAATTTTAAAATGTTCGGAATATTCATAGGTGAAATGGGCATCTTCTACGCCTATCATTTGTTCATGCAATTTTTCACCCGGACGGATGCCGATTTCTATTTGTTCGGCTTTTTCATCAACCGCAGTTGCGATATCACAGATATTCATCGAAGGAATCTTTTTAACATAAATTTCTCCGCCCTCCATATCTTCAAATGCATGCCAGACAAGCTCGACTCCCTGCTCAAGAGAAATCATAAAGCGCGTCATACGCTTGTCCGTTATAGTCAATTTTCCCGTTTTTGCCGTATCAAGAAAAAAGGGTATAACCGAACCTCGCGACCCCATTACATTTCCGTAACGCACAACGGCAAATCGTGTTCTTCCGCCCGTATAAGAATTTCCTGCAATAAAAACCTTATCGCTACACAGTTTCGTCGCTCCGTACAAGTTTACCGGTTGGCTGGCCTTATCCGTACTCAAAGCAACACAGCGTTTAACCCCCTTATCGATACAGGCATCTATGATATTCATAGCACCGTTGATATTGGTTTTAATACATTCAAAGGGATTATATTCGGCTGTAGGAACAATCTTTGTAGCTGCGGCATGAACCACATAGTCCACTCCGTCAAGAGCACGATGCAGACGTTCGCGATCGCGTACATCACCTATAAAAAAACGGATTCTATCCTCATTTTGAAACTTTTTTGCCATTTCCCACTGTTTCATTTCATCCCGCGAATATATGATAATTTTTTTTGGATTATATTTTTTTAAAGTCATCGGAATAAAGGTGTTACCGAAAGAACCGGTACCACCGGTAACTAAAATTATTGAATTTGTCAGCATAATGGTTACTTCCTCCAGTAAAGTTTATTACAAATAAGGATAAATCCAAATTTCTTCCATTTGGTGTAAATACGAATCTATACTATTTGTAAGAATAGTTGCAAAATATGAATCTGTATCAAACAATTTCATTTTATATAAAGACTGCAGCCATAAAAAGTTATCGATTATTCCATGTATAGCAAAGGAAAGCCTAAAAGCATACGGATCAGTCGTTGCAGATATCCTATTATGATAATTGTCTGCATACGGTTTATTGTTTAGGTACAAGTTATTACCAAGTACAAAAATCTTTTTCGGTTCATATTGTAATAAATCAAAAAGCATGATAGGCAACATATATGGGGATGAATTTATAAAAAGGGGATAAATTATCGGAGCTTCTCTAATTTTTTTTCTTGTACGAATATCAAATTGGGAGATATCAAGGTTACTTGTACAATCTTTAAAAATTAAAAAATCCAAGAATTCAAAATCTAATGTCTTAAAATTGTGATTAAACCAAGTCCCAATTTCGCTATTATAATAACTTATTATCTTATTAGTGTTCTGTTTAGAATCTGAGCATTGTTTTTTTTCTTTGTAATTATTTAATATAAATATATCATAATCAAAAAGGTTAACATCGGAATTCTTTGGATCAAAAGAGGGGCCCATAACAACAAGAGATTTATGTTTTATAAAATCAAAAAAAGGCGTACTAAAATTTAAATTAAAACCACAGATATTTTTTTTTCTCAAATATTTAAGAATCGATATAAAAGAAGTTATTTGACTGCCGAAATAAAAAATCTTAGACAGATATAATAATTTTTTATCTATTTCTCTTTTTATTACTCTTCTTTTTGCAGAGTATAATGATTTTTCAAAGAATAAATATGCCAATTTAAACATTCCAACAGCAATAGATATTTGCTTTAAACATTGCCATTCTTGGGTAGTAAATAAATTGACTTGAGTCTGTCTATAGTCTTTTAGTGATTTATCATAGTATATTTTGTATTCCTTCGGATTAAACAGTTGTATTGAAATCAAGTTAATAAAAGAATTAAGAAAAATCTTTTTTTTATTATTTAAACGTTTGTTTGAGAAAATACTGAATATTATTGATTTAACAGTGGCTATATTATGTTTTTCAATATTTCTAACTATATCGGGGATACTATTTTCAATATTTCTCATATTTTCATAAGGAATGAAGCAAAAATAAATGTTTTCGAAGCGTAATTTCAAATAATGATAAATTCTTATTAACATATCAACAAAAGATTGAGGAAAGTTTTTTTTAATAAAAGATCGTAAAGTCATAAAAGATTATTTTAAGAGGAAATCGACCAATTCACGAAAAGCGCCTTCACCGCCCTTATGTGATAAAATCATTATACCCGAAATCTTTTTAATTTCTGCTGCCGCATCCAAGGGACAAGCAGCAAATCCGACTTTTGTTAATAAAGAAAAACAATTTATATCATCTCCAATATATACAGTTTCGGATATATCTATACCTTCTTTTTTACATATTTCTAACGCAGCATCCAATTTATTTCCATATTTTTTATTTTGAATTATATAATCTGTTTTTAATTTTTCTCCGCGTTTTTTTACCAATTGCGTATTTTCAGAAGTAATTATACCTGTTTTAATACCGTGTTTTCTTAATAATTCAAACCCCATTCCGTCTCGAGTGTTAAATTTTTTAAGTTCATCACCATATTCCGAATAATACATACCGCCATCGGTTAAAACTCCATCTACATCCGTAAGGACGATTTTAAATTTACTCAAATTCGGACACTGAGGTTGTATTACATACTTTTTCATTAATGCTTCCAGAATAATCCAATCATCAGGTTCATCTATTTCAATTCCCGTATATTCGGGCATTTCATATACAGCAATATTACCAGATAATCTATTTTTAAATTTTAAGACATTCCCGACTTTATTTATATATATAGCCCCGTTTTCCATTAAAAAACCGTCAAAATCCTGACGACGAGGACGATGATAAAAATCATAGTTAACGGATTCCCCTGATTTAGTCCAAAAAAAACGTTTGGTTAAAACACAGCTTAATAGAGAATCTTTTTCCTCCGTTAACAAAAACTTAAATGCCGAATCTATATCACACGCACGGGTTAAAGGAGAAGTTGCTTGTATTAAAAAAAAATAATCATTCGGATCTAGATGTGTACTCAAAATATATTCGAGCATAACACTTTCTGTCGATGAAGTATCCTGTGCATTTTCAGGCGAACGATGATATATTTCTACTTTTTGGAATTTGAACGCCAACACCGTATCAGTAATAAGCTGACTGTCAGTCGCAATGATTATTTTATCTATACAAGCCGCCGTTTCGCACGCTGCTATAGTCCAATAAACAAGCGGTTTTTCACATAAGGGTTTTATATTTTTTAGCGGTATGGACTTTGAACCGCCTCTTACTGGAATAAAAGCGATATTAGCCATTAACTTTCCTTTTTAGTTTTTTTCTTTGTACATCCTCAATATCAAGTATGTCTTTTTGTTTATATGATAATGCTAATGAGACATTTCGCAAGTTTCTAGCAAGTTTTTGTAATCCTGTTGGCTCCAAACTTGCAGCATGATCTGTCCCCTTCCATGTTCTGTCAAGGGTAAAATGACGTTCAAAATATGTTGCACCCAATGCAAGAGCTGCAACATCCACAGCAATCCCCAAGTGATGACCGGAAAAACCTATGGCCTTCACTTTGTGTTCATACTTTTGCTTTAGACGCGTAATTTCATACAATGCGATGTCTTCAAATGGAACCGGATATCCTGAAGTACAGGCATAAATGACAAGATCTTTTAATCTATGTTTATCCTTAAATAATTTTAATATTGTTTCTTCTTCTTTTTGTGTTGTCATACCTAATGAAAGATGAATCTCTCCATTATATTCACTACATAAATATGAAAGCATTTCAAAATCCAAATTACACGCAGAAGGAATTTTTATAACTTTAGGAGATATAGATACGATTTCTTTTGCTGCAGTCATATCCCATACTGAAGTTGAATATATTAACCCCTCTTCTCTGCACCAAATTTGTAATTGTTTATGCTGTTCTATAGAAAATTCTAAAGCTTCTCTGTGTTCTCCGTATGTTTTTCCATAACTGTTTTCAGGATGCGGATGCGGAGCATTATATTCCTGTTCCGACAATAATTCCTTATTAGTTCGCTTTTGAAATTTTACAATATCAATCTGAGATTTGTCATCTAAATACTTAAAGACACCCAAAAGTTTTATCATTTTATGAGCAATTTCCATGCTCCCCGTATGATTACAACCTATTTCTGCAATGACAATCGGTTCAGTCAATTTTTTTTACCCTCCATTCTATATCGGCTTTAAGAATTCCTCCACGAGAAAAAGATTTATTTCTATCATTTATATTTGTATTAATAATATTAAATGAAATACAATGTTCTTTTGCATCAATTACACCTATATTGGGATGACCACAATTAACTGAAATACTATATTTTCCTATGTTTAAATTTGGAGGAAGAAATAATGATGTTATATATGTACCTGTTTTTTTTATCATCAACTGTGTATTTATGTCAGTATCCCATGTGTGTAAAACTTCTATACCATCAGAAAATAGAACAAGAGAAAAGTTTGTATTATTCACAATCTCATGAACAATATAATAAATATCTATACAAACTCCCGTTCCAATTTCAAAATCTAAATTGACCGAATTTTGCATTGAATAAACCCGTATTTGTGATATTTCTATTTTTTTATTACGCCCCGTATTAAAATAAACTACATTATTTTTTGCTTTTTCTAAGCCATATAGATACACATCTATCGAACTATCAATATCAGAAAGATATCTTATTTTTCCTTGTTCTAATAATATTCCTTTATTACAAAGAGATTTTACCGCCGCCATATTATGGCTTACAAATAAAACGGTTCTGCCTTCCCCCATACTGAGTTCACTCATCTTTCCAATAGCTTTTTTTTGAAATTCCGCATCGCCGACCGCCAACACTTCATCGGCAATTAAAATCTCCGAGTCCAAGTGAGCGGCAACGGCAAAAGCAAGGCGGACGTACATACCGCTGGAATAACGCTTTACGGGGGTATCTATGTGTTTTTCAATTCCCGAAAAGTCTATAATTTCATCGATTTTCCGGTCCACTTCTTTTTTTTTCATACCGAGGATGGCACCGTTAAGATAGATGTTTTCGCGGCCTGTCAACTCTCCGTGAAAGCCGGTTCCCACTTCCAAAAGACTTGCAACTCTGCCTTTTATTTTCACTTTGCCTTCGGTCGGTGCGGTTATTCTACTCAATATTTTAAGCAGGGTGGATTTTCCGGCACCGTTTTTTCCGATAATTCCGACTCTGTCGCCTTGTTTTATTTCAAAGTTCAAATCTTTAAGAGCCCAAAAACCGTCTGCGGTTCCGTCATACTTGTTTTCACCGATTTTGGAATGCGGATCAGTTTTACCTCTCTTTAAGGCAATCCATGTTTGAATGTCGCGGAAGAGAGTTCCGTTATTTATAACACCGAGTCTATAATATTTTGAAAGCTGTTCAGCTTTTATTGCAATATCGCTCATATTTTATTTTCCCTAATTAATGAATTCCTCTTTTTTCCTTTTATATCACTGCACATTATATCAATCATTTTGTCCGTTATGTCCGTTTTTTTGATAAGTTTTAGATTCTCAAGCCATTCGAGCGGAAAACTTTTTAAGCGTTCGATAAGTACGTAATCGCCAAAGCCTTCTTTTTCATGTGCCGCTTCCAAAACATTCGCCCAATTAAAATCGTACATCAAACAAATCGAAACAATATCAAAAACATCTTTTTCTTCATCACGGCCGAGAACAGCCGTCAACTTATTTGCAAGTATATTGTATACGTTATCAACGGCTATTCCGTCTTTTATATTTGACATACCATACCGGTACACACGGTCGTTCACAAAATCGATTTTTAAATTCTCTATTTGTACACGCAAAAAATCCTTTGCATTTACTATGGCCTCTACGGTAAACTTTTCTTTCAGTTTATAAATAGCCGCTTTTGTTTCGTCATAAAAATACGGCTGTCCCTGCATAAATAAGTCAAGGTCATCCGAGTAACGCCTTTCACAATAAAAGCGGTGCAAAGCCGTTCCGCCGGTTAAATAAAAAGAAGTTGCTTCCGAAAAAATAATTTTCAGAACTTTATCCTGTAGGGCATACAGTTGGGTATAATCCCGAATTATATCTTTTTCCATTGAAACTTCTCTATATACTGACGTTCATTCAGCATTGTATTTCGCAATGCCGAAAAAGAATCAGAGCTTAGACCTAAGCGGGCGGAAAGTTTAAAATTATCAAAGAGGTTCTGTAAATCCTTTTTGTTAAAAATCGATAAGTCATGTATTTTATCAGGCGAGTTATAGACTATACGGTTAAAAAGCCATTGCTTTTTTTTTATATCACTTCCGCAAGCGATGTTTTTTAACTCATCTTCGGATATATTATAATCCCAAAAGCAATCTTTTAAGCTCACGTTCCTTTTCCTTTACCCCTTACGACCTGCTGATTTCCAAGCCCTTTGTGTTCAAACTCAACTTAACAAAGCGGGCACGGTTGTTTACGGGATGTTCTTCCAAAGTACGGACTATCCTTGCTGCGGCAGGCGTATCTTTTGCACATATAAGCATGTAGCCTCCGCCGCCGGCTCCGGGAAGTTTATAGCCCGCCGCATAATCTTTAATCAGCGATATAATGCGCTCGATTTCGGCGGTGCTTGTTCCGCTGTCAAGCTTTTTATTTAAGTGCCATGAGCGTAAAACCGCGGCGGCCGCTTTTTCGTAGCTTCCGCTTTGAAAGGCGAGGGCGCTTTCACTTGCGTGGTGTTTTATGTCCTGTAAAATATCGAGCGTCTTTTGCTCATTTAAAAACATCGACTTTACTATTTCGGCTAAAATATTTTTTGCCGTGCGTGTAATTCCCGTGTAATACAAAAGCCAACAACCGGCCGTATCGGACTCGGTAAAAAGCTTTTCGTTCAGCCAGCCGACGGAAATGTCGTTTTGCATTCCGCCCTCGCTTTCCAAAAGCTTTAAGCCGCCGAACACCGCCCCGTATTGATCCTGCCAGCCGCCGCCTGTCGTTAAAAGCTGCTCCAATACAAGCACGCGGTTTGCCGTTTCACTCTTATCCCAATTTAAAGAACAGGCGTTCGAAAGCGTTCCCAAAACAGCCGCCGAAAGAACGGAGCTGGTTCCCATGCCCGAACCTTTCGGAATTGCGGCAAGAAGGCTTATTTCCAAACCGCCTCCCATCGCACCGAGCTGTTCTTCAAGCGATGTAAAACTTTGCGTACAAAAGTCCGGGTGAAATCCGCACAAACAAAGGGCGGCTTTCGGAATCGAAAATACCGAGCCTACTTGATTAAAGGCGGCAAGACTTTTATATGAGCGCACATCTTCGCTTTTTCCGTTGTCTATTGAACGAAGCCGTATGAGTTTTTCCGGAATCGAGCGCACATAAACCTGAACGCTTTGCTGTCCGTTTAGATCGACCGCCGCATTTAAAACCCGGCCGCCGTTTATATTGCAAAAAGGCGGGGTGTCGCTCCAGCCGCCCGCAATATCGATACGCAGGGGGCTCCTTCCCCACACAATTTGGTCCGAATATAAATCGTAGCGCGGCATAACCGGCTTTGCCGACTGCACAATAAGCTCGCGCAATACCGCAAAGGCTTTATCCTTTTCTTTAGCCCCGTCTTTTCCCGTCAATTCGGCAAAGCGCGACCTGAACATAAAGTCGCGCATGCGGCTTATGTAGTCGGCATTGTGCGGAAGGGGCGAGGGCAGCTTGATTGCATTTTCCGCGTAAAGCCGGGCGGTAACGCTTAAATCGCTTTGGTAAAAAACGCTTTTTTCGTAGTGCCGCGCCAATACGGGAAGATTTTTAAGACATAGATCGCGCCTCTGTTTATACAAATAGGGAATGTCGCAACGTGAAGCTATTTCATCGGCGGAAAGGCGTTTTACATTAAGCCATTGTAAAGCGAAAGCCCGCTCACTTTCTCCGCCTGATGTTTTTTCGGGCTTTAGGGCAATCATCCAATTTAAAAGCGAGGGTATATCTTCTTTTTGCACTACAGGGAAAAGGGGAGCGGACTGAATGTCGGTGTTGCCGCCTATTCCCGTATCTTCAAATTGAATGCCGCGTCTTTTAAACCAGGTTTGCAAAGAAATCGAACACCACTTTGTTTTTTCGTCGGCACAGCGGCCGCGGAACTCATCGTTCATTCCGTAGGGGCGAAGACACCAATCGATTCTTCCTTCATTTTGGATAGGCACAAAATCGACACAGATATTAGAGGGAATATCAACCGTCCACTTGTTTTCAGGAGCGCCCGTAATAATCGTATTTTCGCGGATTGTCCAGCTTTTAGGAACCGAAGCGTTTTCTATCCAAATATTGCGGTGCGAAGAATTCCATTCAATATGGATATCCGCATTTTGTACAAAGATACTCGGATGCGTTTTTACCTTTTTTTGCCAAACGGCACGCTGGTCGGTTACAAGGTTTTGTATTTTTTCGGTAGACGAAATAAGTTCGGCGCTCGTTCCATAATGATAAAACTCACCCTTGTCAAGGCGGACAACCGCCGTTGTAAGCCGCGCAATATCGGCATCTTTTAAAACCGGATTAACGCCCATTGCAGGGCCGAAGTCCGAATACAAATCGTAAAAGCGCGGGACACCGTCCGATGTTTTTGAAAGCGGTTTGCATTTTTTTTCAAGCACGCCGAGTGCCTTATCGCTTAAAATCCAGATTCCGATATCCATCATAAAAAAACGGCTTTGCCCGATTTTTTCAAGCTCGGAAGGAGAAGGCTTTTGAAGCATACAATCGAGTACTTCGGGCTTTTCTTTTTCGACAACAAAAACACCGTGTCGGGATGCTTTTTCCGGGGTTGTCCACATTGCAAAACAGACGACATCGGCATCGGGCAAGGTTTCAGGCAGTTCATCGGTGCGCACCAAAATATCGCCGGATGCAATCAAGGTGTTTTGATGTTCCCCCGTCAAAGCCATAAGCTTTTCATACAAACGGCTTTGCACATCGAGAAGGGTTTGCGTAATCGGCTGCCCCATCGCCCAGCGGAAGACGGGAATCGGAGTAAGGAGCTTTCCCCACACCGCATAAGAGGGGAGTCTTCTGCTTTGACCGCCCGCATGGATGATAATGCGCTTGGATTCGGCACCCGTACTCTTACCGGCAGCTTGCCTATCGACAGCTTTGTTGACGTTTTCCCTCTCTTTTTGCAAAAGCCAGGCGGTCGCTCCTCCCGAGCCGATTTTAGAGTCCTTGGGGTCGGCTGCCGCAATATAACGGCGCTCCGGGGTATCGGGAAGGATTTTTTCCCTGCATGAGGCAAAGTTTTCGGGAACGGATAAAAGATACTGCATTAAATAACGTCTACAAAAGTGCGTTCGTTTCTGTTAAACAAAACAAGGCCGAAAAACATAAACAGCGCCGTTTCGGCAAGGCTTATTAAAATCATTGAAGGGGGAACATTTCCCGCACCGTAAAACCATATTCTGAACAATTCAATCGGAGCGCTCATCGGATTTACATAAAACACCCAGCGGAATTTTTCGGGCGCTTCGGACAAAGGATAGACAATCGGGGTTGCATACATTGCAAGTGAAAGACCGAAGCCCAAAAGCTGATTTAAATCGCGGTACTTTGTCGTTAAAGCCGATATAATCATACCGAAGCCCGTTCCCATGGCTCCCACCCAAATAACAAGGAGGGGCAGGGCAAGTACCCAAAACGAAGGATAGACGGGAGCTTTCATTACAATATAGTAAATATAAAAGATCATAAGGGTTGCAAATTGAATGCCCAGCTTTATCATGTGGCCGACCGTAGTCGAAATGGGAACGGTAAGACGCGGAAAATATACTTTACCGAATATCCCCGAATTCGATGAAAAACATCCGGCTGCGCTGTTTAAGCATGCGGTAAAATAGGTCCAAAACATCGTACCACCGTAATAAAACAAAAGGTAGGGAATTCCGTCCGTACCGATTTTTGCCAAGTTACCGAATACAAAGGTGTACATAATTGTCGTAACCAAAGGCTGAACGATGTACCAAATCGGTCCCAAAATTGTCTGCTTATAGGCGGTAACAAAATCCCGCTTAATAAACATAAATACAAGATCGCGGTAACGTATCAATTCGCGGATTTTCAAATCCAAAAGCCGATTTTTCGGCTCAAGAATCATATCCCAATGTTCGTCTTTTATTGCTGTGTTTTGCATAGTATTCTTAAAATCCTTATAATTTTTGAATTGTTTTTTCGGCTGTATCTATAAGCTGGTTATATAATCTGGAAAACCGCTTCCAAGATGTATGCAAAGAATTAATCGCATAAATAATATCGGCGGTTCGCTCAGGATATTCGTGCGCCAAGTTATTGCGCAATGAACGAAAATACTGCCAATCTTCGGCAGATGTTAAAACATTAAGTTTTTCGAGGCGGTTAAGGATATCTATAAAAGGACGTGCAATCGTTTCAGGTTCCAATAAAAGGTAGAGTGTCGGAATTAAGCGCAAACCGAGGCAATCCTGCAATTTTGTAAAGCGGTACAAAAATTGATCCAACACCGCCATATCTTCATCGCACAGATTTTTCAGACTTTCTTCCGTCAAAGGGAATAAGCTGTTAAGCCGTTTTAAAGCAGTTTGAATACGGAAAATGTGCTTTTCACACTCTTCTTTTGCGGATATACACCTTAACTTTGTTGTTTCGTCCATAAGGGAATTCCTTCACGGTAAGCATTGCGCACAATTAAACGATCGTCATTCGTACCGGTACTGGTTATAAGATCTATACGCTGTTCGCCGAGTATTATTTGCATTGCGGATACGGCTTTTAATTTTTCTTCAAATGCAGCAGCCCCGGTTACAGGCGTTTGCACCAGTAAGTCTATATCGCCGCCTTTTTTGGAATCATCAATCCGCGACCCGAATAAAATAATTTTTTCCGGCCGGGAAAAATGCTTAAGGACCGACTCTATAATACCGTTTTTTGTTTTTTCGTTTAACCGCATTTGTAAGTGTTCCTAAGTGAAATAATCCCATGCGGGCATGATTTCTATTCTTTTGTCTTCCTGCACAAAAAGGTCGTAAGAATTTTCGGTTAAGATAATTCCTTCGTTTATTTGAAAAAAATCCATTGCCGATAAAAGACCCTTTAATTCCCTGTCGGTATTTTCGGCATTTAATTCGCAGCATACCTGGATGCATTTCGGAGCAAAAAGAGGATTGACGACAAAGTCGCATTCGCAGGTTTCTTCGCTGTAATAATAGATTTGCTTATCGTCAAAGCTGCCGTAGATTCTGCGCAATTCGTTAAATACAAAATTTTCAAGTATGTGCCCCTTGTTCGTACTGAACGAAAATCCGGCTGTCCGTATAAATCCTATGTCGGTAAAATACACTTTTTTAGGTGCAAGGCTTTGCGCTTTTTGCGACCATGCAAATCTCGGTACCAAACTTAAAAGATAGGAATTTTCAAAATACGAAAAATACTCAAGTATTGTCGTATGGGATTTTACGCCCGCTATATGTTTTAGCTTACTCGGCGAAATAAGGGATGCCGCATTGGAAGCAAGAAACACATAGAGATTTTGCAGGGAGCGCTCATCGCTCACATTATAACGCACGGCTATATCCCTATACAAAATATCCTTTTGAAGCTGTGTCAACACTTCCGAATTTTTTAATTTTAAGTACTCGGGGAAACCTCCGGTTTGAACATATTTTTCAAATGACTTATATCCTTTTTTTCGTTTTGCAAACCGCAGGTATTCGGCGTATGAAAACGGAAAAAGCTCTTTAACGATATGCCTGCCCGTTAACTTTGTTCCCAATTCCCGGCTTAACAGGGACGCATTTGAACCGGTTAACACAACCCGAAAATTCTGGTCGAGTTTTTGACGAATGTAAAGTTCCCAGTTTGCCGCCGTTTGTATTTCATCAAAAAAAAGGAGTTTTGTTTTGCTCTCTTTTATTATTTCATCCAAAACGGCATAATCCGAAACGGAGAATTCTAAAAGCCGCAAATCGTCGAAGTTCAGATAAAAAAACGGAACATTGAGTTTTTTTATAACCTGCCGAAGCAAGGTACTTTTTCCGCATCTTCTTACCCCGCTTATAACAAAGGCATGGTTTTTCAGTTTCGGCACCGATTCAAGAGCCGTACGTAACACTCCGTTATCGGCTTTTTTAAGATATTCCGTCTGCGTTACACATATTTCCTGTAATTTTGTTTTCAGCATACGTACAGTGTAAGACTGAAATTAATATATGTCAACGGTAATGACATATATATGCCATAATTGGCATATATATGTCATTTATATCATCATATATCATTCAAAACGGCATATGCATGATGTATGCCGATGATATTAAAAAAGTATACGCTGCTTTATAACGGAATTTCCTTAAGTGCCGATGTCAGTTTGTCGTTATCTTTTGTCGAACGGACTGCAAGGCGTATAAACTGACCGTTTTCAAAACCTGTTTTAGACGACAAATCCTTAATAAAGATATTGTATTTTTCAAGAAGCTGTACGCTAAGTTCGGCGGAAGTCATCTTTCCGGTCAATTTACATAAAATATAGTTTGCCTGACTTTGATAGGGAACAATACCGTCAATACTCTCCAAACAGGCTTTAAATCGATTCCGTTCTTCGGCAATTTTATCACAGCCGATTTTATAATCGTTTTTATATTTATCGATAATCTGCAAAAAATATTCGGCAAACGAATTGATATTCCAAATCGAAACTTCTTTATGCAATTTTTGTATAAGTTCCGCTTGCGAACACGCTAAAACGCCGAGCCTTAAACCGGGCACACCGTAGCTTTTACTGATACTCTTTATAACGATGAGATCGGGATATTTTTCCAATACGGTATTGTCGAAAAAGGTATAACGAATCGCAGATTCCGCAAAATCTATAAACGACTCGTCGAATACGGTAACAATACCTTTTTGGGCACAATAATCCAAAAGCGTCAATACTTTGTCTTTGGCAATAAAATTACCGCTGGGATTATCGGGATTGATTAACAGCAGGGTTTGTATTTTGCTTCCGCTTTTTTCCGCTTCATCAAGAGCATTGATAATATCGGCTGCATCGTAGGCAATGGTTTTTGAATCCGCATGAAGCGGAATAAGGGCCGCTTCTCCGAATTGTTTTTTAAAGCGCTCCGGATACTCGTTAAAAGTCGGATGTACGGTTAAAAAGGGAGGCTTAACATACGGACACAGAGCCGAAATAAGTTCAGCCGCTCCGTTACCGACAACCGTTTTTTCGGGGCTTATACCGAATATTTTACCTGCAAGTAAACTTTGTTCACTGCCGCCGCTCGGATATTGGGTAAGCAGTGTTTTAAAATTAGCCTTTAATTCTTTTACCAATTTTTTCGGCGGAAAATACGGATTTACCAAGTAACAGTAATCGAGCAGTGCCGGAAACCGCCAATAACCGCCGTAACGTTTTTGCATTAACTCCAGTTTTTTTTCTTTTTCGGCAAAACGGTTCGATGCGATTGCCAAGTCCTGCATATCGTCTATTTCATACCAGCGCTCTCCGCTTACAGGATGACCGCGCAGCTTTGTGGAATCCAAAAACGAAATAACTTTTAAAACCTGTTCATAGTATTCGTTTTGACCGTATGCTTTTTGATATGCCGTTAAAAAAGGAATATAGTATTGGGCAGAAAATTCTTTTGATAATTTATAAATATTAACGGTTTTATAATAGTCTTTTATGTTTTTCCATACAAACTGCTTTTTATTGAGCATACCGGTTATATTGTGTTCTTTGTCCAACAAGGTAACGGTACCGTCCATCCACGGTTCAAAATGTGAAACTACAGCTAAATTAGGCTCGCTTGAATTTACCAATTCGCCAATAATTGCAGGGTCGAATATTAAATCGCTTTCAAGCAGGATTGTATCGTCTTTTTTAAGTTCTTCGGAAGCTAAAAAAAGTGAATATATATTGTTTGTTTTATCGTATACCGGATTTTCTATCCACACCAGTTCCAATTCGGAATATTTATTATCGAGGAATTTTTGCAGTACTTCGCCCTTATAACCGATTACCATAACCAGTTTATGAATTCCCGCTTTTAATAGAGCTTCAATACAATATTCAATAAGGGTTTTTCCGTTTACCGGAACCATACACTTGGTTGCATTTTGCGTATAAGGACCGAGCCTTTTACCCATGCCCGCAGCCAACATAAGAGCCTGCATTTTTTCTCCTAAAAAACTATTCCAAATCCAAACCTTCTATAAAACCGCGCACGGTTTTATCTTTTAAAAGGGAACTCGAGCCCTTTTTTGCAATAAACAGTTTACCGTTTTTTACAACCGCAATAATGTCTTTTACCCCGCATAAAACTGCGGGAATATCCGAATATACAAAGCAGCCCGAACTGTCCGCTTCTATAAAATTCGCCTTTTTTGTATCGTCTGCCGAATGAGCCGTTTTCGTCGAACCGTCCGTAACCGAAGCGCTGTACTTAAGTTCATCGAACAGTTCGGCAAAGCTTTCCCATGTTCCTATATCGCGCCAATCAAACGAAGCGTTTACCGCACATGCTTTATCCGTCCGTTCTGCAATTGCAATATCGGCGGCAATGGCGGGAACGTCTTTATATGCGTCCTCCATATACGGCCAGCTTTGTACGGTTTTTATACCGTCTGTTTCCCGAATATCCGGCTGTAAAAAATCGCATTCGGGAAAATGCTTTGCAATTTCCGGCACATGCAGGTTTAATTCGTTCATAAAAACGGACGGCAAAAAACAAAACATACCGCTGTTCCAAAAATACAAGCCGCTTTTTATGTAACGCTGCGCCGTTTGGGCATCGGGCTTTTCTTTAAAAGCATCGATTGTATGTACACCCGTTTCGATGCATTCGCCCGTTTTTATATAACCGAAACCGGTTGAAGCTTCCGTAGGGGAAATTGCAAAGCATACAAAGCGGCCGCTCTGCGCTTGTTTTTCGGCAGTCTGTACGTCCGCGGCAAACGCTTCAAAGGGCTCAATCACATGATCGGCGGTAAGCGATAAAAGCGCCCGTTCTTTTATATCGTTTTGTTTGTACAATGCCTGTATATAGCGGCAGGCAAGGGCAAGCGGGGCAGTTGTATGACGAGAAGCGGGTTCCGCAATCACCGTCAATTGATCTAAAAATCGGCGGCGCATATCGGCGCTTAACGTTTGTGCAAAATCGGCGCATTGCCGCACGGTTTGCTGAAAAATCGCTTTACGTGTAATAACCGCTATTAAGGAATCTCCGGTTTCCGCCTCTTTCCGATTTTGTATATCGGCATTGTCCGCGCTTTTTACATTCTGAAAGTTTTTTATATCCCGACAGTTAAGCAAAGCGGCGCGGCGCAGCGCTTGTTGAAAAAAAGACAATCCGCCGCAAAATCTCATAAACTGCTTCGGGAAATTCGAACCGGATGCCGGCCACAAACGCTCTCCAAAACCGCCGGCCAATATGACGATATTCATCACTCAAGCTTTTCAAAAATATATTTGCAAAAAGTTTTTATGCGGTTTATAAACGAAAGCTCTATACGGTCGCGCAAAAAAAATATGCTCGGCGCATTTACGCCTCCTATACCGTATAAAACGATAAAGTCATTGTATTTAAATGCATAAACGAACGACTGCATTTTTTCCGGCCGGACGACCGTTATATTATCGTATTTTACGTTCCCCGTATTTATCATCGAATACAAAACTTCACCGTCGATATCGGAAAGCTTTATATCAACATTTAAATCTCCGAAGGGCAGCATGTATAAGTCTGCGTTCAATAAGGCACCGTTTTCTTTTATATCGCTTTTTACAATCGAAGCGCTCGAATATAAATCGTAAAACTGCTGATTCCGCTCCGACCAATAGGGAATGCCTGCATACGCTTCAATATCAAGTAAAAGCGGTTTTATCCGCTCAATCAAATCCTCGTTGCCGCTTGCAGGACGTATTTGAATAACCTCGGCCAAATATGCGGGTTTTAATTTTTTAACCGATTCAATCAAGCGTCCGGCTTGCGGCGTTACCGGATTTAAACTTATGTTTTTCGCTTTTCCGATATTGCGTATGACAATTTGCCCGTCCGCAAGTTTTTGCCTTTCTTCAACCGTTAAATTGTCGTTGAACAGGGATTGCGAAAACAATGAAAAAGCACAAAAAAATATCGAAAAAATAAAAATATGTTTTTTTATCATACACAATCCTAAAACTGCAATTTTAAAACGCTTATCGGCTCGGCTGTCAACCCGGTTTTCAGCCGCCGCTAACCGGCATTTTCCACAATTTGCATAACACTCGTACATCGCGCTTTATACTCGCTTTGTGCAAGATTTACGGAAGCTTCATACTGAACTTCATCCGAAAAAACAATAAAGGCACGCGAAGTTACATATTTTTGCCGAATATCGAAATCGTTAGAGTCTATTTTTATAAATGAAATTTTACAAAAATGGCAGGCATAATCGAATAAAAATTCCAAATCGTTGTCGCCGACCAAAATCAAATCGGTGCATCCTGAATCGGCGGCTTTTTGTGCAAAGCGGCGTATACAGCTTTGATATTCGTTCATAAGACGTGCCGTATTTTTAAAATAACGTTTTGACCGAGCGCTCAGTTCTTTTATTCCCTGGGCGGTCAGCATATATTGGATATTGCGCTTTGAGATTTTTTTCATATACAGCCACCCCTTATCCGCAAAGCGGCGCAAAAGGGCATTGGTCATTCCCAGCGATAAATTCGTGTATTGGGCAAGATCGCGTTGACTTGCATCGCTGTTTAATCTGAGAGCATGATGAACGTTTGAAAGAAGTTGAAGTTCGGAATCCTGTTCCATATTTCGAGCCGTAAAGGCAGGTTGTAAACGCCGAGCCTGTTTTAAGACTCGGGATATTTTTTTCCCTATAGCACGGTGCAAAACTGCGCCGAATGAAAAAAATGAATGATAAAATGAGTATCTTTGCCGCCGAAACAGGCTAAAGGACATTTTACCAATTGTTCAAACTGTGAACACTATAGCATGTTACGGCGTGAATGGCAAGCATCGGGTGATTTTTTTTTATGTTTTTATAATACATCTTCCGTTAATACGATTTTTATGCTATACTTCCGACCGGAAGAGGAGATGTAAATGGCCGTTGCCGAAGCCGTAAAATCAAAAATAAACGGACGGGAAAATGCCGGCATCCGCAGTATGTTTGAAACGGGCTTGTTGCTAAAAAAACAATTCGGAGCCGAAAACGTATTCGACTTCAGTTTGGGAAATCCCTCTTTGGAACCTCCCGAACAAGTCCGCATTCATATGCAAAAACTTGCAGCCGATACAAGTTGCGGTTTGCATTCATATATGCCGAATGCGGGACTTCCGGAATGCAGACAAGCCGTTGCCCGTAAAGTATCGAAAGAACAGGGAACGTGCGTTTGTGCCGACCGTATTGTTATGTCCTCCGGAGCTGCAGGCGCTTTAAATGTGTTTTTAAAAGCCGTTTTAAATCCCGGAGATGCGGTTTTTGTTTCCGTTCCGTTTTTCCCCGAATACGCGCATTACGCCGCAAACCACGGAGGCCTGCTACATCCGATTGCCTGCAAAGACGATATGTCTTTAGACACCGATGCCTTTGAAAAAGCGTTTGCCCAAGCTCTTAAAGAAAAAAAGGATGTTGCCGCAGTTATAGTGAACTCTCCGAATAATCCGTCCGGTAAAATATATACCGAAAAAAACATTTCCGGTCTTGTTTCCCTTATAAAATCATATGCCGAAAAAACGGGAAAAAAACCCTATTTGATTTGCGATGAGCCGTACCGCGATATTGTATACGATACCGCAGCCGTTCCGGCGGTTTTTCCTCTGTATACGGAAACGGTTATCGTAAGCTCCTTTGCAAAAAATCTGAGTTTACCCGGCGAACGTATCGGTTATCTTGCCCTTAATCCGTCTGCCGAAAATGTTCACGAATTATTTCAAGCTTGCTCCTTTACAAACCGCATTTTAGGTTTTGTAAACGCTCCCGCTTTTTTTCAGCGGGTTATCGAAAAAACATGGGATGTTCCCGTCGATTATTCGGCTTATAAAAAAAGACGCGCTTTAATAATCGATGCCGCCGACACTGCCGGATTGCAGTATATCAAGCCGGAGGGAGCTTTTTATCTTTTTTGCAAGGTTCCCGAATCCCGCCGGTTAAAAACTGCGGACGATTATGCTTTTTGTGAGCATTTACAGCGTTATCGTATTTTATGCGTACCGGGCAGTGTATTCGGCTGTCCCGGCTGGATTCGTGCAGCCTATTGCACCGACGAAAAAACAATTATACATTGCAAAGCGGCTCTCAAAGAAGCTTGCGAAGCATGGTAAAGGCTGGTGTCTATGAAAATTCTAATGATAAGCGCAGAAGCGGTACCCTTTGCAAAAACGGGCGGATTGGCCGATGCGGTTTCGGCTTTGGCAATCGCTTTGCATAACGAAGGGCATGATGTGCGTATCCTTATGCCGCGCTATTACGGCATAGATAAATCAAAGCTGACACTGCTTGAAGGGCCGATGGGGCTTCCCGGCGGTTATAAAGAAGAATGGACGGCCGTCTATACGGCCGTCATGAGCGGCACAAAAAATCTTCGCGTATACTTTATCGACCATGAGCAGGCTTTCGGCCGCGACGGCGTATACGGTACTGCCGACGAAAGCGATTTTCACGACAATCCCTACCGTTTTTCCATTTTATGCCAAGCCGCCTTTCAGCTGTGCAAAAAGCTTTCGTGGTTTCCCGACATTATGCATGCACACGATTGGTCGGCAGCCCTCGTTCCGGTATTGCTCCGTTTTAACGAAAGACGGGGTGTTTTCGCAAAAACGGCAAGCGTTTTAACCGTTCACAATCTCGGCTATCAGGGCGTATACGGTAAACACAACTATCCTTTTTTAGGCCTTGCATGGGAACACTTTTACGCATCGGGTTTTGAAGACTGGGATAAAATCAACTTTTTAAAAGCCGGCCTTACAAGCGCCGATATGCTGACTACCGTATCGCCGACCTACGCCTCCGAAATACAGGGAAGCGAACAAGGCTTCGGTATGGACGGACTTTTACGAAGCCGTAAAGACGATTTGGTCGGCATTTTAAACGGCGTAGACACCGATGTGTGGAATCCGTCTTCGGACAAAAAAATTCCGGTACAATATTCGGTTAAAAGCTTAGCGAAAAAAAAGCAAAATAAAGAAGCCCTTCAAAAGGCAATGGGGCTTGAAGTCAATCCCGACGTTCCCCTCATTACGATGGTTACGCGGCTTGCCCACCAAAAGGGAATAGGGGAACTGTTCGGGCCGTCTTACGGCTGTGCCTACGATATGTGCACAAAGATGAATGTACAGTTTGCCGTTTTAGGTTCGGGCGAAAAATGGTGCGAACACGAATTGCTTGCACTCCAATCAAAACTGCCGAATTTGCGCTGCCGCATAGGATACGACGATGCCCTCAGTCATTTGATGGAAGCGGGCGCCGACTTTTTTCTTATGCCCAGCCGCTACGAACCCTGCGGTTTAAATCAAATGTATTCGCTTATATACGGAACCCTGCCGATTGTCCGGCGTACGGGCGGCCTTGCCGACACGGTTCAAAACTACAACGAAAAAACGGGCGAGGGAACGGGCTTTATGTTCGATTTGTTGACTCCGCAAAGTATTTTCGACACGGTCGGCTGGGCCGTATATGCGTGGTACAACAAAAAAGAACATATAGAACAAATGAAAAAGCGGGCAATGGCACAGCGTTTCGGCTGGGCGGAATCCGCACAAAAATACGAAGAGCTGTATAAAAAAGCTTTATTGAAAGTGTAAACGGGAGAAATTATGATTGCACCTGTCGTTAAATTGTTCAAAGCCTTGAACACAAACTCGCATCCGGGAGAAATAGCCCATGCGGCAAGCATAGGAATTTTGCTTGGGTTTGTACCGAAAAATAATGCGCTTTGGTACATTCTCTTTGTTTTTTTTCTGTTTGTCCGTATCCATAAGGGCACTCTGTTTTTGAGTATTTTACTGGGAACCCTTATAGCCCCTCTTTTTGATCCGCTTTTGGATGCGCTCGGGTATGCGGTGTTAAACATCGGAGCTTTAAAACCTGCGTACGCGGCTTTACTGGAGATTCCCTTTGTCGCATTTACGAAATTTAACAACACGATTGTTGCAGGTTCCCTTACTGCAAGCCTGATACTGTATATTCCCGTATACATCTTAACAAGATTTCTTGTATCCGGATGGCGAAAATTCGCCGCTCCGGCTCTTGCGCAAAACAAATTCGTTCAAGCCCTGTACAAAACTCCCTTAGCTGCCAAAATAGCCGGCTTTTTTACCGAGGTGGAATTATGAAAAAAGAACAAAAAAAAGTTCCCGCAAAAAGACTGCCTGCGCTTTTGAAAAAATCCTATACGGAAAAAGCGCTTGAAAAAAAGCTTTTAAAAAAGCTGTACATAAAAACCGACCGCGATTTTTTAGCCGCCCAATTTACGGCCGACGAAAAAGATCCGCTTAAAAAGCGCATTGCCGTAACCGAGTATCCGGACGCCGACTTTATACGCTTAAAAAATCTTGCAAAGCAAATAAAGCGTCAAAAAGGGCGCATAAAACTTATTCCTTTAGCGGCTGCCGCAGGCTTTATCGGTGCTGTAATTATCCTTACAGGACTTTTTAAAAATCCGATTGCAAAGCGTGTTTTAATAAACGTACTGCAAAAAGCCGCCGGAGCAAAGGTGGAAATCGCATCGGTCAATGTGGGAATTTTCAATTCCGCTTTAACCGTAAACGGCTTGGCGGTGGCGGATAAAAATGCGCCGATGAAAAACGTGTTCGAAGCCCAAAAGCTCGAAGCCGACTTTAACCTTGTGCAGCTTTTAAAAAAGCGCTTTGTCTGCGAAAATCTTGAAGTATCGGGTATGGCCTTCGGCACCGAGCGCAAAACCTCGGGTGCTTTAGCAAAGCGTGAAAAAAAGGTAAAAAAAGACAAAAACACGGATAAGGCCGAACCGGGTAAAACCGCAGCCTTTATGCAGGCACAGCAGCAAGCGGCTTTAGCCGAAGGACAACAAATTCTTGACTCGATGTTTGCCGCTTTAAATCCGCAAACCTTTTTGGACAATGCCCTTAAGCAGTTAAAAACGCCCGAAGAAGCGCAAAAGGCCCAAGAGCTGGCCGAACGGCTGATTCCCGTGTGGGAAAAACGCCCCGCCGAATTGGAAAGCTCCGTAAACGATTTCCGCTCAAGTGCCGAAAAGGTGCTTTCGCGCGATTATCAGACGATAAAAGACATTGCGGAAATCAAGAGTGCTATAGAAGACTTAAATACGGCTATTCAAAACGGGAAAAAACTGTCCGCCTTAACCGAATCGACCGTCAAAGAATTGCAAACCGACAGCAAGGCGGTAAAAGATGCCGCCCGGCGCGCATCGGATGCGGTAAAATCGGATACGGCCTTTATCAATAAAGAAATCGGTAAAATCAAATCCTTTACGGTTGCCGACGGCAAAAACATATTTTCTCAAACGCTGAAAGCCGCCGCTTACGGTGCCTTAGGTAAATACTATCCCTATGCCGAAAAGGCTATGGAGCTGCTTTCGCGCGAAGATTTACAAAAAAAGACTAAAAAAGAAGTTAAAAAGCAAAGACAGCGGCGCATGAGGGGCCGCACAATCGAATATAAGGCCGACGTGTATCCGCGTTTTTTGATACAAAGGATGTTTGCAAGCGGCACGGGTTTTGAAAGCCTCCTCGGCGATATTTCAAGCGATCCGGACTTGTGGGGAAAGCCCGTTTCCTTTGAAGGAAGTTTAGATGAAGGGGCGGCCGGTTTGGGAACGGAACGAACGCATAAGGCGGACGGAATCGTCAATGCGGGAAAAAAATTAAAAGACCCGCTTTTTAAAGCTTCTTATACCGGAAGCGGCTATAAAGTTTCGTTTAATCCCGCATCCGTCATAATACAGGCGGCTGAAGCTGCAGGCGGCGCCGTAGATACGGCGGGCATTCCTTCTTTTGCAGGAAGAGCGGCAATACGGGCGGGTATAAAAGCCGAAAAAGACGGACGCTTTGGAATCGAGGCGGATTTCGACTTCGACAAGGTACTGTTAAGCGCCCAAGATTTTGAGCCGGCCTTTATTTCGCGCATATATAACGAATCACTTGCGGCCGTACGGAATTTGCGGTTCAGTGTACAAAGCGAGTTTTCGTCTTCCGGCGCACGTATGGATATTCAAACCGATGCCGACAAGGTGTTTATCGCCGCCCTTCAAAAAGGCATAAACAAAGAACTTGAAACGGTAAAAAAACAGGCGGTGCAGCAAGCTCAAGCCGAATTGGAAAAATATACGGGGCCTTTAAACGACAAACTTGCAGTCTTCGGCGGCATAGAAAAAGGTATTATAAGTCAAAAAGAAGCGGTCGATTTAATTCAAAAAGAGCTTGAAAACCGCAAAAAAGAATTGACACAGCGTGCCGAAAATGCGGGAAAAGAAGCGCTTAACAAAGCGAAAGATAAGGCAGTCGATGCCGCCGCAGAAAAAGCAAAAGAAGCCGCCGGAGATGCCGCCGGCAAAGCTTTAAAGGGCTTATTCGGCCGATAGCCGATAGGGGCGGATAATGCAAAAGGTAACATGACAAGTAAGATAAAGCAGCTATTGTGCAGAAATAAACATGAAAATAAATGAACTTCTTCAAAATTTACAGCTAAATTGGCAAGAAGAACTGCAAAAAGATGAATGGTTTTTTGCAAAAGAACGAGATAAAATAAATAATTCGTTTACGGCAGAAGAATCTTTTAATGCTATAATGGAGGTTGTATTTTTTATACAGTCTGAAATAAATATTTATTTATGTACTGAACTTATTAATATTTTATATTTACTTATACGAAAAAGCGATACCACGGAAATCCCAAAAGGCTTTGTAACTAATCTTCAAGTTTTGAAGAGAAAATTAGCAAAAGATATGTATTCATTGAATATCATAAAAGAAATCGAATCCTATTATAGAATATTTATGGAAACATAAAATTATGAAACTGTTTTTGAATGAAAAAGAGGTACGGAGTGTCAATCTACTTATAGATGTGATTGAAAATACGGAAAACGATTTTGATATTGAAATAAAACATAATGAAAAAAATTGGATACAATTTTTCAGAGAGAATACATATGTTTCGGTTGCAAAGTTTCAGGATGGAAAAATATATTATTGCAATGAATTGCAAAGTAGGAATATCAAAGAACTTATTGATATATACATAAGGAACCCTGCTTATCTTCAGTTGCGATGGAATACCCAAAGTGAGAAAACAAATAAAAATAAACAATCGTTGAAAACAACATGTTCTTCAGTACGAAATATATTTTTGATTTTTTTATTGTTGACAGTTATTCAAATTATTTTACTTTTAATAAGGGAAGGATATCAAGGTTCAATAATAATGAAACTATATAAATTCTATTTCAATCCTGCAATACATCCGAAGCAAAAAAGCTTACCTATTTTTACGGTAACGACTTTTTTATTATATATTATATATATAATAAAACTGAAAGTACAAAAAGCAAAGGCAAACCGCGTAAATACCTGTTCGAAAGGTTAGAAAAAAATGACCATATAAAGGGGGACGAATACGAGAGAGTAGAATACACGCCCTACGGAGAATACTGGATAGAAAAAAGAGCACCGGAAAATAAGACCCTGCCCTTTAAATTTACCGGCAAAGAACGGGACGAGGAAACAGGCTTATACTACTACGGTGCCAGATACCTGGACGCTAAAACGAGTAGATGGCTGACCGCCGACCCGGCGTTATCCGATTACATACCGCTTGCGCCAGTGAATGATGAGGCAAAAAAGCATAATCAAAACTTACCCGGAATGGGGGGAATATATAACACGGTAAACATGCACCTGTACCACTATGCGGGGAACAATCCGGTGAAGTATACGGATCCGGATGGAAGAATGATTGCTGAATTAGCGATGACTCGGTTGATTATCGAAGTTGGAAAAGCTGAAACTCAAATTATAGGTGCAATTTACGATTTTATTTCTCAATATAAAAAAATGAAGGATGAAAACGTAATTGGAAATGATCATTATAATCATGCGATGGCAAATAGCAGAGCAACATTGCGTGGAAAATATGGAAAAATGACTGCTCAAATTTTGAGTTTCGTGCGAGAAGTGACAGATGTACTTCGCAAAGGTGACACAGATATGGATATTAGAGAAGATAACATTGCGAATAGATATGGTAGAGAGATAAAGCCTGGAGAGAAACCCGAAGAACACAATGCGATTTTCGATACTCGACAAGGTGGACAACGGGCAGACTTAGAGGGAATAGCATCTAAGGCAACTCCTAAAACTGCAGCTGAATTTTTGAAATCCTATTTTACGCGAGATGTTTATGAAAAATAAATGTTGCATTTTTCTTGCTATCATAATTATTTTTTTTAATTCTTGCTCAGAATATAAAACGCAGACATACAATAACTTAACTAATCTAGATGGTGGGCAGTCAGAAGATTGGATTCCTTTTTTTCTATTATCCGATGATAAAACAAAAGAAATGGTCTATAATGTTTATGAATGTCATGATTTAGATACGAATCAAAGTTGGGGATACTTTTTTATAAGTGATGAAAAAAACATATTTGAGAAAAGCGACTATTCTCAGCAAAAAAGAGATTTTAATATTCAACAAATGAGAAAACGTTTGCGGAAAATAGGTTGTTTTGAAGATTTAGATAATTATATTTTGATTGATTCCGATAGTTTTTTTTATTTTTTGTTCAAAGAAGAAAATTCGGAAAGATTCTTTTTCTATGGCAAATATAAATAAGAAGATGGAAATTTAGAATTTATTGATATGATAGAAAATTATGTAATTTTACGAAATCTATTTTGAAAAATGCTTGTAGCCCCGAGTAAAGTGAATACTTTTTATTGTTCAAAAATTATTTTTTTACGCTAGACAACAGGATTTTTGTATCATACAATAGTTGAAGGTAGTTTAGAAACGTTTAGATAAAAGCGTGAGGGATTGAAGCGGTGTGCAAGCGGGCATCTTAAATATCGCTGCCCGCTTGCGCTACATTGCTTTAAGTTCGCACATTTGAAAATGTGCTCACACTTAAAGATGTTATCGAGCGTAAGCGGAACCCGAAAAGCGGTTCAACACTGTACTTTCGTGTACCGTGTTGAACATGAGTTTCACATAGGTGAACCTCGCAATAAGTAATGTAATTGTGCCATCCATGGCACGCAGCCGATAAAACCTTACAGCTAAAGGGGAACGTTTAAACACAGCGTCGAAAATAGATGTTTTCTGTGGTTGACGAATTTAAAGGAACGCCCGTATAATAAAGAATATGGAAGCAGGTAGGCGAGTTTTTTCAGACGCAACACAGAACAGTCCGAGCGGCTGTAAAAAACTCGGTAAGCACGGCTCACGCAAGAGAGCCGTGCGACGAAGTGCACACCTCATAACAGACTATAAGGGGGACGAATACGAGAGAGTAGAATACACGCCCTACGGAGAATACTGGATAGAAAAGCGCGCTTCCGAAAACAGAACCCTGCCCTTTAAGTTTACGGGAAAAGAGCGCGACGAGGAAACCGGACTGTATTATTACGGAGCACGTTACCTAGACGCTAAAACAAGCAGGTGGCTGACAACAGACCCGGCGTTATCCGATTATGTTAATGCAAAAGAATCTAATTCTACAAGCGGTGGAATATATAATTCTATTAATTTCAATTTGTATCATTATGCAAATAACAATCCAATTAAATACCTAGATCCTGATGGAAGAGAAGTTGATTATAAATTTATTGCAAAACATGAAGGTAAACAACAGCTGAATGGTTATGTACCTACGAACAAGGATGGCAGTGCAATCGGTCGAAGTGGAGTAACAATTGCGACAGGTTTTGATATTGGACAGCATAACTCTTATGATTTAAATCGTATTTTTGGGAGGAGTGATACAAACAAAGATTTAAAAGAATTATACACTCCGTATTTGGACAAACGAAAACAAGATGCCATTGATAAATTGGCAGAAATACCACTTTCAGTAACCCAAGAACAAGCTAACAGAACAGATGCTGCTGTTTTTTCGCAAAAATTAAAATCTATAAAAGATGCGTTCAATGGTGCAAGTAAAAATAAAGATGTAAATTTTGACAATTTGCCAGATAATGCACAGACTGCTTTATTTTCGTTTGCATATCAGAATGGTTCTGGCGCAATCCCTCAAGATTTGGTTGATAAATTAGTTTCGGGAGATTATTCGGGTGCTGCAGATATCCTAACACAATATGGAAAAGACCATGGATATGCAAATCGACGAAATGCAGAAGCAGGTTTATTAAGACAACTCCCAAATCAAAACACAAGTACTGCCAATTAAGGAGATTCTCATGAGAAAACTTATGCTATGTTTTTTAATGTATTTTTCAATTGCTTATGCAAAAGAGCATTATGTTTCTATAAATTATATTGCACAGCCTAATAATTATAAGTTTATTGATTTTGTTCAAGTTTCTATGAATTCTAAAATTGATGATAGTGTGGAAATTAATATTCAGAAAACATTATTTCCTCTATCTCATATTGTAGGAAAAACAGTTACGGCTTACAAAAAACATGATAAATATGAGTTTAATTTTATTGATGGTTTTGAGAATAAGGTTTTTGGATATATGCAGTTTTTATCATCAGATTTGATTGAGTTTTTTATTGATTGTAAAGAATTTTCAGATGAGGGTAAGGATTTAGCTCGTCTTTATGGAGATACGTACTTGCTAATAAGAGCTAAAAATCTTATTGATCCAGATATTTTTAATTCTTTATCAACTGAATGATTTCCTCTAAAACTCAGGAGTTGCTCCCGCAGATTCACACAACAAAAAGCGTGTTTTTTCTTCGGTATGGCGTATAGGCACGGCATTTTACGTCCGTTTAAAATGCTTAAACGGAACACCTGTGTGCGTTCAGTTGTTCTAAAAATATTTTGCAAGCCTGCGGCAGCGACTTTTGCTAACTCGTTAAATAAAAAAATAGAATTACCGCAACAGCCTGTAGACAACAGGATTTTTGTATCATACAATAGTTGAAAGAAGGTATAGGAAGTGGCAGAAGGTACGCGAGTTTTTTCAGACGCAAAAAAAGGCAGTCCGAGCGGCTGTAAAAAACTCGGTAAGCACGGCTCACGTAAGGGAGCCGTGCGGCGATGGGAGGGATATACAATACGATGAACTTCCATTTGTACCATTACACGGGTATCGGGCAGCGAAGCGACAGCGCGCTTCAAGCCAATAATCCGATTAAATATACTGACCCGGATGGAAGAAAGCAAAATTTTGCACAAAAAGCATTCTCCAAAGCATTAAACTATGTTGCAAGGCATAATGAAAAAGTAGCAACTTTTATAAAAGATCATACAAATGTTTCAATTACACGTAATGTATATGAAGGAAAAGAAATACATGCAACATGGTCGTCATATAATTATGATGAAACAGATACTTATTATCAAGACAATTTGTCAGTAGAAGTTTGTGGAATTCCTTTAAATAATATTCAAGTTCAATCAACCGCAGATCATCCAAGTGGAGTTGATGATACTATACCAGCAGGAACAAAAGCGAAAGCTGATGTTGGAAAAAATGGTGCAACTAAACCCTTTATAAAGGATACTTTATTATTTGATGATAAAGGGGATTTTTTACATCCACCAGCTCCTGGTCAAAGTAAGCCTGGTTCAGAAGGTTGTGTTGTAACTGAAAATGATGCTGATAATCGTGAAGTTATGAATATTTTAAGAGATGATCTTGGAATTCAAAATGGCAATGAACAAGTAAATTATTCTGTGCAGAACAGTAATTTTTTCAGAAATCTTTTTAGAAAAGGAAATTTAGATGAATAGAAAAGTATTATTTTTAGTTAGTTTGTTATTAGCTTTTTATATAAATTGTAATGCAAAAGAATTGAAAGGTTTTGGAAATCCAAAAATTGGAAAAATTATAAAAATCGAACAGTGTACAATTAATTCAAAAGAAAAAGATGGTAAGATTTATCCGGAGTATGAAATAGAGTTAATATTAATAAAAAAAGTTTATATTGAAAAAATAGTGATAAAAAGTAATTATTTATTTGGACAAAGTCTTAAAATTATAAATACTGAGATGATAGAACTTGATGCTTCTAATGATGCGATTAGTGAGCTTAATAAAATAGGAAAATGTAAGATAAGAATAAACTTAAGTGCTATTGAAAAAGAGGCTTTCAAAGAAAAGAATTCATACGGTCAACTAAATGAGGAACGAATCTCAAATATGTTTGTTTATTTAAAGTATAAGTAATTTTTTTACTTATAGGCTGTTTAGTGCATTTTTGATTTATCGTCTGATAATCCAGAGGTTTCAAATCATATGGTTGGATTATCAGAAGGTCCCGATGAGAATGGAGTGTTTCATAATATGACTCCAACAAGTAATGGAGATATTAATCGGGGAATAAATATCCGAGATGATAATGCTTATAGAATTGAAAATTTAAAAGAAATTCGTGTGATTTTTTTGGAGGATTAAATTTATGAAAAAAATAATATTCTTACTCAGTTTTATTTTATTATATATTCCATGTTTGGCAGAGTCAATTGCAGTTCGTCAGAATTTTGAAACTATGCAATATGAAATTTATTTAAATAAAGAAATAGTAAGAACTTTCCCATTCAGTTCTTTTTGTGGGTATCAAGTTATCGATAGCAATATTTATTTTGTGAGTTTCAGAAATTCAAGGATATCAGAATATGGCAATTTATGTTTTTTTGATTGTAAAAAAAAGAAATTGGTTTATACAAAAATAGAAACCGGTTGTTCTTTTTTTGTTACAACTGATTTAAAAGTTCTTACAAGTTCTTTGTGTAACATTGAAAATAATTCTGAAATATCAGATGTTTTTAACACTGATTTTTCTAAAAAAATGCCATTAAATTTATCAATCTATAATTTGGAGAATGAATCCTTAATAAAAACATATTCGTTTGATAAAAAAAGAGAACTTCAAAAATTTCAGATAAGAGATTTGTATTTAGAATTTACTCCTCAAAAGGGATATTTGTTAGTTGAATATGGGGTATTAGATAGTAGTTATAAAATATATATAGGAAAATTAGATATGCAAACCTTTGAACTTAATTAAGTCGTTGCGTAAGGGCTTGGAAAGGTGCGAAAACGTTTTTTCAAAAACGTTTTCGCAGTACACAACAGCACGGTAATTTCCGTGCTGTTGTACCGCTAGCCTTGTAAAGCCCGACCCTTTAGCAGTCAAGGCCTTGCAGCTAAAGGGAAACGCCCGTATAATAGAGGATATGGCAGAAAATACGCGAGTTTTTTCAGACGCAACACAGAGCAGTCCAAGCGGCTGTAAAAACTCGATGGCACGTCTCACGACAGGGAGCCGTGCGACATGGGCACTTGTGAACGAAGAGAAGATACAACAAAACAGCCACGGCCTGTTCCAAAGAAAATATGCGTGGAATGAAAAGAATTTACTCAAAGAATCCAGCGACAGCCGCCATACGGTGTTTTACCGCTATGGAGCGGACGGACAGCGTGCCGTAAAGAGTTCCGAGCAAAGCGAAACCTTATACTTTAATACCATGTGGTCATGGATACACAACTCAAGCGCATACAACACCGACAGGGAAATAAAGCATATTTATTTGGGAAGCGAGCGCTTGGTAACCAGAACAAACGGGGCCGGAAGCGACGGCCACACAAGTACCGCAGAGGCAAGTACCTATTACTACCATTCAGACCATCTCGGCAGCGCGCATCTTATTACCGACTATAAAGGCGATGAATATGAACGCATAGAATACACCCCCTACGGAGAATACTGGATAGAAAAAAGAGCGCCGGAAAACAGAACGCTGCCCTTTAAATTCACAGGGAAAGAAAGAGATGAGGAAACGGGATTATACTACTATGGAGCGCGTTACCTGGACGCTAAAACGAGCAGATGGCTGACCACAGATCCGGCACTGGAGGAGTATATGGCGGGCTCGTCTGTCGGTGAAGGCGGGATTTATAATCAGGTAAACTTTAATTTGTACCATTATGCAGGGAATAACCCGATTAAATATACTGACCCGACGGGGAGGGCGTACACATTTCAGGTAGCAGAACAGGAATATTGGTTTTCATCAGATTTATGTGTATTAGATAAAGTTTTTGATGACTTTATGGGGCTAATACCTTATAGTTCGTTATCAAAAAAATTATTTAATGCGACCTCAGCTTTGAATAGAATAGATGAAACGTCAAATATTGAGATTTTAAAATCAACAGGGAATGATTTTGCTTTAAGTATGATGGACATGTCTGATAATAGATATTTAAAATCATTTGGAAAAGCTTTAAATAAAATTAATATTGCTAAAACGCTCTATACAGCTGTCAAAGATTTATTAAATAACCAAACTGTTGGTAGAGAACAATTTATCGAGAACGAATTTTCTAATGTTTTGAAAGGGACCTCGCGAAAGAATGTTGAGTTGCTATATGCATATGCGAAAAAACATATAGATGATTTTATAGATTGTGGATATATAACACTTGATATTGATAAAAAAGGTGTCTTAAAGAGTTATAAAATTAATAATCAATATGCTGTAGATAGGTTATATTGTGATTTGAAAAATTTGCAATTGAAACTGAATCTTGGAAGTCCTAATGAATAGCAATATGATAAATAAAATTTTGTATTCAATAGTAATTTTTATTATTGTTGAAGTTGTCTTTGTAATTGTTTTCATAGTCAGATATTTCTGCTATAAAACTTTATTTTCTAAAATCGATATAGTTTTATTTATCATGGGTTCAATTCTTTTTTTTATAATTTCAATATATCTTAATTTTTAAGGGTTGCATCGATGGGGAAGTCAAGTTGATCTGCTGCTGAAATACGGTCGAAATTGGGTAAAAGTTGTAAAAAAAACATCAGAGGAAGCGGATATGCAGCTATGATTGAAAAAATAAATAAACAGATGAAATGAAAATAAAACTATCTGCGTAAGGGCTTGGAAAGGTGCGAAAACGTTTTTTCAAAAACGTTTTCGCAGTACACAACAGCACGGTAATTTCCGTGCTGTTGTACCGCTAGCCTTGTAAAGCCCGACCCTTTAGCAGTCAAGGCCTTGCAGCTAAAGGGAAACGCCCTTATAATAAAGAATATGGCAGAAGGTAGGCGAGTTTTTACAGACGCAACACAGAACAGTCCAAGCGACTGTAAAAAACTCGGTAAGCACGACTCGCGTAAGAGAGCCGTGCGACGAAGTGCACACCTCATAACCGATTACAAGGGGGATGAGTACGAGAGAGTAGAATATACCCCCTACGGAGAATACTGGATAGAAAAGCGCGCTTCGGAAAACAGAACCCTGCCCTTTAAGTTCACAGGGAAAGAAAGAGATGAGGAAACGGGATTATACTACTACGGCGCCAGATACCTGGACGCTAAAACATCACGCTGGCTGACCACAGATCCGGCGCTGGGGGAATATGTTTCAGGAACGGAAAAAGGTGAAGGCGGGATTTATAATCAGGTAAACTTTAATCTTTACCACTATGCAGGGAACAATCCGGTGAAGTATACGGATCCGGATGGAAAGGTGTTTTGTCTTGTCACTGCAGGTATAGGCGCAGGAATAGGATTTGCATATGGTGCTTATAAATCTTATACGGAAACAGGTGCTGTCGATTTAAGAGAAGCCGGCAAAGATGCTCTTATCGGCGGAATAATCGGCCTCGGATTGGGTGCTACAGCAGCTGTTGCATTAACCGGTTCTGCAACTGCAAGTGTAACAGCTGTTGCCGTTTCTGCAAAAGCGGCTGTTGCTGTTACATTTGGTGCGGGTGGTACTATTACCACTATGGGAGAAAAGGCTTGGGGCAATTTACAACGTGCAGAAGAATTTGGAATACAGGCATATTCTGATTTAAGAAATGCCATTGCAAATACAGGCTTACAAGCCCATCATATAATTGAAAAACGCTTTCTACCAGCATTACAAAAATTAGGTTTGACGGCGAATAAAATGCTATCTGTTGCAGTAACTCCGGAAGAACATCAAGTGTTTACTAACGCTTGGAGAAGTTTTTTCAAATATGGGAAAACAAAGTATGAAGAACTTTCCGTATCACAGATATGGGAGCTGCACAAAAAATATATGCAGAGTATCCCGAATTATTGAAAGCAGCAGCTCAAACATTAGGATTAGAATAATGACTAGAATATATCGATATATTTTTAATACCAACAAGGATGATCCTAAGAGAGAGATAAGAGAGTATTTAATTTATCATAAGATTAAATATTCTGAAGATTTGCTTTTAATTTTTGAGATTTCTCAGGATAGAGCAGATTTTAAGGACATTGAAAAATTTTTAGATACGAGAAATGGAAAGGTAATACAAATCAGACTTGAATATTCTAAAAAAGAACTCACTGAAGCAAAATATTTAAGAATATGGCTAAGAAAATATTCCGGCTATCCTCAGCCTGAAACGATTGATGTTAAGAATTCGTATATAAATTATACTTATGACATTACGAATTTTTGCCCAATCTGCGGCAGCGGACTTATTCAGAGAGATTCTTTTTATTTAAAGAAATCTTTTAATATTGAAAAAGTCAGGATCGGCGGAGTTTACTGGGTCTATGATACTTTCTTTATTACAAACGAGCTTCGAGACTTATTTGTAAAAGAAGGATTTTCAGGGATAGAATTCTTGCCGGTAAAAAATATAAAAACAAAACAGATTATTGACAATATTGTTCAACTTAAAATTAATCCTGTTTTTCCGCAGAAATTGAAATATAATGTAAAAAACGTCATTGTGTGTAAAGCTTGTAACCAAAAAAAAGATTTGAAGAAAGACGACGCTGAAATTTTTGCTTCAAAAGAAATCATAAAAGATTTAGATAAAGATTTTTATTTGTCGCAAGAATGTACAGGTGACGGTCTTTTGTGCTGCAAGCGTGTTATAATTTCAAATCGTGTTTACAAATTTTTTAATGAAAACAAGATTAAAAACATTTGTGCTGAACCGATAATGTTTGAATAATTTCTTTTAGATCCGGTAATTTTTATAAAAACTGCAGAGTCGCCGCTGTAAGCTTCCATACCGAAAAGTTTACTTTTTATTTCAAGTGTTGTTTAAGCGTTACTTCAAAACTCTAACAGAGACACAAAATAATTCTATACAACTGAAAAAAAGCATTTTACAATTCGTCGTTGGTCGGTTATAATAAAACGATTTGAAAGGGATTTTCTGCAAGATATTCCCATGAAATATTTTGCAGTGTTGTTCTTTGACAATTCAGCAGCGGCTCAAAATCATGGCGTTTGAGCTGTAGGAAAAGCGTATTCGGTAAGAGTATACTTTTCCTACAGAAGCTGTAAATAAGTCTCTTGCATATAAAAAATCTTCCTAAAATAATTTGAGGTATTTTAGAAGCGTTTATGTAAAAGCGTGAGGGATTGAAGCGATATGGCCGTGCGTGAAGTGCTTGCATTAGAACAACACGGCCATACAAGCAAAAAGCCCGACCGCCTGTAAGGCGAGCACGCCCATACAAAGAAGGTATAGGAAGTGGCAGAATATAGGCGAGTTTTTACAGACACAAAACAGAGTCGTCCAAGCGGCTGTAAAAAACTCGGTAAGCACGGCTCACGCAAGAGAGCCGTGCGGCGGTGGGAGGGATATACAATTCCTGAAAGTAAAAGGCGGAGATACGCCGGGAAGTCAACTGATAAGTAAATTACAGGCCACTAAAAACACAATAACAATTCAAGAGGGACAGCCGGGCGTTAAACCTAAATCGATAGCGGATGCCTCTATAAAAGGAAAGGGGACTGATTCAACCGTATCTTCATAATGCAGAAGGTACAAAAGAAGCTGATTGGAAAGCTTTTAACTATGAATTGGATGGTGTCCTAGCCGGTGAAAAACGTTCGGGGGATGCCGAAATATCACGATGGAAAGGGTCTTCTTACCCAAGAGAAGAAGCAAAAACAATAGGAATAGGTGAGTATAAGGATGAGCAGATAACTGAAAATTCATTACGGAGACAAATGGGATATGATGAAAGAGTCAGTCATTAAAGAAACGGGTATTTTTCTTTTTATGTTGTCGGTTTGTGCTTTTTTTTATGCGCAGGATACATATGAACGGCGGCTCGAAAAAAACAGCGAACGTATTTTTCTTGAAAATTATTATTATTCGGGAGAAAATGTGTGGGGAACATATGCGCTCATATATGTATATTGCATTGACGGTTACTATGAATTAACCGATACCGATGTGGATTATCGAGTGATAGGTAATACACGATATTTTTTTTGTGCAAAGATTAAAAGCCCGGACAAAAAAGCATCGACAAAAATAGCGGATAAAAAATTACCGCTTGAAGATTTTATAAAAGAATATTTGCTAAAAATTGAGGGTAAAAAGTATTACATGCTTCGTGATGATTTGAGGGATCCGTTATTTAGTTCCTTAGATGAGATAAATGCAGTATTCTTTGCTGCACAATATAACTACGATTTTCTTCTTTTGGGCGAGGATGGGAAAGGTATATACTTGTATTTACCGAAAGATTATCCGAAAATAAAAAAACGAAGGAGAAAATAAAGCACAGGTACGCGAGTTTTTTCAGACACAACACTGAGCAGTCCGAGCGGCTGTAAAAAACTCGGTAAGCACGGCTCACGTAAGGGAGCCGTGCGGCGAAGTGCCCACTTAATAACCGACTATGAGGGGAATGAATACGAACGCATAGAATATACCCCTTACGGGGAATACTGGATAGAAAAAAGAGCGCCGGAGAATAAGACATTGCCGTTTAAATTTACGGGAAAAGAAAGAGACGAGGAGACGGGCTTATACTATTACGGTGCCAGGTACCTGGACGCTAAAACATCAAGGTGGCTGACAACCGACCCGGCGTTATCCGATTACATACCCATGGCGCCGGTGAATGACAACGCCCGTAAGCATAATCAAAACCTGCCGGGCATGGGCGGCATCTACAACAGCATAAATATGCACTTGTACCACTATGCGGGGAACAATCCGGTGAAGTATACGGATCCGGATGGGGAATCAGTAAAAAGTGGTTTATTAAAAATGGGGTTAGCTGCATCTGAGATTGTAGGCGGTATAGCTTTAGCTGGTTCTACAGGAGGGGTAGGAGCAGTCGCTGGGACCATAATGATTTTAGATGGAATAGGTCGTTTTGCATTAGGTATGGCTGATTTTACAGCAAGTTGTGCTGAAAATAAAGGAATACAAACAACAATAAAAAGTGAGAATATACCTTCTTCTATTGGAGGAATGATAGGTGCTACTATTGATAAAAAGAATAAAGAATGTTTTACTGACACCGGAAAAATAGGTCCTAATCAAAAACTTGGAGAAAAAATTAATGCCGCAGTATCTTATATGGCGAATACTTATGATTATGTAAATACTATAAAATCAACACCAGAAGTAATTAATACCGGAAAAGAAGCATTTTCAGTTATTAAAAATGAAGTATCACATGTATATGATACTGTTGATACAGCAACAACTATTTGTAAGTAGGAGTAAACAATGTTTGAAAAAATTTTTAATGTTTTAATACCGCTTTTCGGAGCAATCATTTGTATTGCTTATTCAATAACAATAGGTAAAAAAAATAAAAAATTTACCAGAAGAAGTAAGGTCCTTTTAATAAGTGGGTGTGTAATAATATTCTTTATAATATTGATATTATTATAGTATCGGTCATGATCCAAAGAAAATATGTGTGGAACGAGCGCAACCTCATGCAAGAAAGTAGCGAAAACAGGCAGTCGGTATATTACCGCTACGGAGCTGACGGGCAGAGAGCTTTAAAGAGTTCAAACCAAAGTGAAACCTTGTATTTTAACACGATGTGGAGCTGGCTGCATAACAGTAGTGCCTATAACACCGAGCGGGAGTCCAAGCACATCTATTTGGGAAGCGAACGCTTGGTAACCCGGACAAACGGAGCCGGCACACAGGGTAACACATACACGGCACAGGTGAGCACGTACTACTACCACAGTGACCACTTGGGAAGCGCACAACTTATAACCGACAGTGAAGGAAAGGAGTACGAAAGAGTAGAATACACACCCTACGGAGAGTATTGGATAGAAAAAAGAGCGACGGAGAACAGAACCCTGCCGTTTAAATTCACCGGCAAAGAGCGCGATGAGGAAACGGGACTGTATTATTACGGCGCACGGTACCTGGACGCTAAAACATCAAGATGGCTGACAACAGACCCGGCGTTAGGTGAGTATATACCCATGGCACCGACAAATGACAATGCCCGTAAACATAACCAAAACTTACCCGGCATGGGTGGTATATATAACAGCATAAATATGCACTTGTACCATTATGCGGGCATCGGGCAGCGAAGCGACAGCGAGCTTCAAGCCAATAATCCGGTGAAGTATATTGACCCGGATGGGAGAGTAATCTTCGGGATAAATGCAATTCATAATATGAGTAATTATACCAATTTTCTAGGGAATTCTACTACAGAAACAATTAATTCGCATGGTTGTTATATTACTGCTTTTGCCAATGTTTTTGCATCATCAAAATATTATGGATTACCTCTAATAAATGCTGAAAAGTATGATTCTCCGCTAAAAATTAATAGCGATAAAGCACTGTTTGGAAAAGATTTAGGGGAACTGAAAGGAAAAGATGCTATGAATGCGCTATTTGGTACTGGGAAATGGGATTATTGGACTAAAGATAAACAAGGAGCAGATGGGCTCTTAGAAAAACTTAAAGAATATAAACAAAGTAATAAAGCGTATATGATACTTGGAATATTTGATTTAAGTGAAGATACCCCTAGTGTTAATAATCATATGGTTGGTATTTCGGAACTTCCAGATTCTGAAGGGTACTTTAATTCCGGAATAACCGGTAGTAGTAATGGGGATTATCTACGGTTGATAAATATTCGTGAGAAGTCTGCATATAATATCAAGAATTTAAAGGAAATACGCGTTATCTTTTTAGAGGATTAAATTATGAGAAAATTATCGTTTATATTTATATCTATGTTTGTATACAACATATATTCTTTAGAATTACAGTATACTGTTATTGACAATGGCTTTGATAACAGACTTGAAATATATTCTATAGAAAATGAAACAAAAATCCTGCAGGATATCATTTCCTATGATGTTTTTAATGCTGCTCGGCAATATGTTCTAAATGAGAATTTTTTATTTCTGGTGGGAAATAATAATCTTTTAATTAAATATGATATTTTACAGAAAAAACTTTTTTATACGAAAATACCGTGTGATTACGTATTTTCAGTCTCATGTGATGGAGTATATATTTGCACAACAATAAAAACTAATGTGAAAGAAGAAGCTGATATTAACACCCGGGATATCTTAGGGACTGTAATACATCGAAAACAATTATTTCCTTCTCTTTATGATATAGCTTCCGAAAAAAGAATAAAAGAATTTTATATTACTGAAGTACAGGATTATATAGGAGCTACTATTAATATAAGATTTGATAATAAGAAAAAAGCTTTTTTTGTTTCATATGTAATGGAGTATCCTTATTCAATTTTTTGCGGAAATATTTTTCTGGATAATTTTAGATTTGAACCTGCTGATTAAAATACCAATGAAAAACTGGAATTTATCAAGTATCGATGCGATTCGTTATCCAAGTGAAAAGAACCCCGGTGGTTCAAATTATGCTATAATAAATCCTACAATCTTAACGCCGGAGGCGGTAGAGCCATAATGAATAAATATTTAGATAAGGTAGATAATGGAGAGTATGTTATTTTCCTTCATAATGGGTACAGCCCCTTTAGTTATGGTGTTTCAGTAGATCCGATGCAATTAAATTTTTCTGAATATAAAATTTTAAAAGAATTTCTGATAAAAAATGGAAAAAATAAATTTATTGAAAATTTTGAAAATTCCAATAAGTACGATTTAGAGTTTGACCTTTCTATTTCTAGTATTTTAAATAGCAGGATTTTAACTTTATCACCTCCGGATTGTGTGTCTTATACTTCAGAAGAAGAAGAGATGAATTGCCGGCAAAAGAAAAAGATTTTAATAAACAAATTAAAATCCTGTGACAAGATTTCTGTATGAGTAAGTTTATAGAAATAATGAGGTTGTTTTTGATTGGAACAGCCGCAATTTCACTGTCTACACTTTCTCATTTTTTTATTCGTAAGACATGGAATAAATTAAATATTGTTACAGGAATAGTTCTAATAATATTATGGCTGTTTTTTTCAATTTATGCTGTCATCTTTTTATAATTTAACAAATCGATTTTGATTTGAAAATAAAAAAGGTTGTATAATAATAGTTATTTTTACAATCGATGCTTTCAGCTTTGTTTTCTTTTTTTGTCCTGAGTGCTTCCTTATCCGTTTTTTAAACTCTTGACAGATATTTATGATATATGCTCAAGAAAAAAAACGTCCTGTATTTGCATAGATATCTTCACCCTATTATACTTTCAAGGAGTTCTTGGGCGCTCAGGGAATAAAAGGCGGCGTGCAGTTTTTGCTTTTCGATGAGAGCGGCCAGGGCCTGCTTTTCGTAAGGGATGCCGCATAGGGCTTTTTCCACGGCTTCTATATCGCCCGAAGCGAAAAAATCGCCGTATATTTTGCACGCTTCGATTATGCCCTTGTTTACCGACAGGTTCACGCTGATTCCGCCCGAAGCAAAGCGTTTTTTGCGCTCTATATTAAAGGCGGGGGAAGTGCCGTAATTCCATTCCCATGTGCGGAATTTTGTATCGGCAATTTTTTCGATACGCAGAATGTCGCCGGCAGAGGGGCGGTACACCGAGGCTCCCGTTTGTAAAATGCTTTGTACCATAAAGTCACGAAAAGCACTTTCGTCCATCGGAGTTTTCAAATGGTCGGCAATCCGCGTAACCCGCTCGCGCACCGACTTAATCCCTTTTGAAACGATTTTATCGTCGGAAACGCTGATACTTTTTACCAACGCTTCCAAATCGGTTGCAAAAAGAATGGAACCGTGATGTACCATCGCATTTTGCCTTCGGAATTGGGCGTTTCCCGAAACCTTTTTGCCTTCGATAAACAAATCGTTGCGCCCGCCGAATTCCGCCCGTATGCCCGCCCTTTGCAGAGCCTCTACAACCGGCTCGGTAAAGCGGCGGAATTCGCAAGCGTTTTTATCGTAGTTTTTTACAATAAACGAAAACTGCCAGGTTTTTTCGTCGGTGTAAATAGTACCGCCTCCCGAATTGCGGCGCACAATGTGCAAAACGTTTTGCTCGGCATAGGAAGTATTTATTTCTTCAACCGTATTTTGAAAGCGCCCTATCATCAAGGTGGGCTTTGTGCGCCAAAACATAAAAAGATTGTCGTCGCCTATATCCTTTTCGCTCATAAAGTATTCTTCGGCGGCAAAGTTAAAACAGGGGTCGGTGTTATCGTGTTCGATATAAGTCATACTTCCGTTCCCGGCTCAGCAAGCACAGGCTGCATCGGAGTTTTGTACATGTTCGTGTGTACAAATGCTTTCGTTTCCGCACAACGCTTCCGAAGCATTGTAAGAACTGCGCACAAAGGGAGCGCTTGCAACGTAACGGAAGCCCTTTTTAAGGCCGATTTTTTTGTATTCTGCAAACTGCTCGGGCCTTACGTATTCCGTAACTTCGATATGTGCCGCCGAAGGGCGTAAATATTGGCCGATTGTCATAATGTCGCAGCCCGCTTCCCGCACATCGTCCATAAGCTTTAAAACCTCATCGCTCGTTTCGCCCAAGCCGACCATAATCCCCGTTTTGGTAAAAATATCCGGATAATTCCGCTTTGCATATGCCAAAACTTTTAACGAACGCTCATAGCGGGCTTGCGGGCGCACGGAAGGGTAGAGGCGCTCGATCGTTTCGACATTGTGATTCAATACATCCGGGCGGGCTTGCAAAACCCTGTCCAAAAGCTCTTTTTTTGCGTGCATATCGGGAATAAGCACTTCAACTTTTACACCGGGGCATAAAGAGTGAATTGCTTCTATTGTTTGCGCAAAGTGCTCGGCCCCCTCGTCGGGTAAATCGTCGCGCGTAACGCTTGTAATAACCGCATATTTAAGGCGCAGTTTTTGTACCGCCTCGGCAACGTGAAGGGGCTCGTCTTTATCGACGGGCGAGGGGGGAGCGCACTCCACATTGCAAAAGCGGCAGTTTCTCGTACACTGTCTGCCCAAAATCATAAAGGTTGCCGTTCCCTTTTTATAGCACTCGCAGAGGTTGGGGCAGGCGGCCTCCTTGCACACCGTATTCAGCGAAAGCTCTTTCATCAACAAAGCGACTTCGGAAAGGTCGGTTTCGCGGTACTTTATTTTTAACCATTCGGGCTTTTTTAAATCCATACAAACCTTAAAAACAAACTTAAAAAAAAGGGCGGCACCGTTTTTCGGAAAACCGCCCGAGGACAAAAAGCGTTTTCTTTGTCCGGCTTTTATCTTTATTCTACACCCTGCAAATCTTCCGTTTTAAGCAGTTTTGCAAAACCGTAAGTATCGGTTACCATAACTCCTTCGGGGGTAACGGTAATCGGAGTACCGGCAATAACGGGAACGTTCGATTTTAAAACCTGCTTTAAATTCGCATCGTATTTTGCCGCAACATAGTTTTTACCGTCTTGAATAACCACATAGTAAAACTCGCCTTCTTTTACCAGTACCGAATCGGTTGCAAGCGTTTCTTCGCTTTGAGCGATTATTTCCATATTTTTGGCATCGAGTTTTACCAATCTGACCGCCGCATTGCCGCCGGTCTTTCCCGCTACGGCAATATAATCTTTGCCGGAAGGATAGATAACACGGTTGCGGATAACGGTTACCGGCGATTCTTTTACCGTGCGGCCGGTTTTTGTATCGACTAAAACCATAGCGGAAAGCCGTTCTCTTTCGTCGGTAATTTTAAGACCGTAAGCCGCTTTTATAACCGAATCCAAACCCGCACTTTCGCGGATAAGCTGCTGTTGGTCTTTTGCAATTTCTATCCGTTCTTTTTGAGCTTCGGTTTGCTTTTTATCCGCTATTATTTGTTCCGTTTCGGCTCTTTTTTCCAGCGTGCGGGCTTTTTTTTCGGCTTCGGCCGTTTTTTCTTCTTGCTTTACCAACTCTTTTTGCTTTGTTTCGGCTTTTTTTTGCGCTTCTTTATCGCCGGGTTTTGCTTCGGCTTCTTTTTTAGCCTGTACCGCTTCTTTTTTTATTTCTTCCGTTTTTTTCTTTTCTACGGCCGCTTCTTTTTTAGCTTCTACGGCTTTTTTTTGCGCTTGTTCGGCTTTTATCTGTGATTTTTCGGCTTCTTTTTCTTTTATCGTAACCATACTTTTACGTTCATCGATACTTTTATCCGGCTCTTTTTTCATCGATTCGATAACCTTTGAGTCCGAAATAACGCTTGTTTCTATGGTTCCGAGTCCCTTTGCCTGTATGTCGGATAAGGGAATGACAATCTGCGTTTTTCCCGGCCATTCTTCATAATTGAGCGCTAAACCGGCTTTATCCTTGGTCAAATGCTTGGTAACAACCGTTTTATATTTTTGATTAAACGCATCCATGTTGCCGCGGTATACGGCATTGTATACGGTAACAAAAACCGCCAAAGTTTCGGCATCTTTTCGGCTGTAGCCGTATGCGCCTTCCAAATAAGCGGCTATAATGCGCCGGACATTATCTATATGGTCTACGATAGCCCGCTCGCCTAAAATCAATATGTCGGCATCGAGTTTTTCTTTAACCGACGGATCTACCGCATGGATAACATAGTAACGAGCCGACTGTCCGGCCGTACTTTCCCGTTGCGGATTTTGCATAACGGCACCGGCCAAACCGCTTCCGATGCTTCGAATTTGATCCGCCGTATTTATAATTTGATGCGGCCCCGAATAGTTTATAAATACTACGGAAGCGGCGGAACCGGCCGATTCTATTTCGGCTCTGTCAACTTCCAAAGCATTCAGCATTACTGAGAAAAAAACAAAGACACTCAACAAAAACATGTATTTTTTCATCATATCCTCCGAATCCGGAACTGCCGCAAAAATCCGTCGGTTTTCGGACACCCGGCTTATACAGTCTTATATAGTATAATGCAAAAATCGCTAAAATGCCAACCCTTTTTTACTGTTCCAGCGCTATAAAGCGCAGCATAACAGCCCGTACCTTGTTTTGAACGCTGCCGCTTTTGCCCGATGTAAGCATATCGGATAATACGGCTTTACCCCGTTTGATAAAAGCCGGCCGCCCCATGTAACGGCACAGCGCATATACGGCTTCGGCAAGTTCCACAAGAACGGGGTCGGGCAAAACCGTTTTTTTTGTCGCATACAAGTGTTCTATGGCTTCAAGCATTTTGCCGTCCGGATCGTAGCCAATAGAACCTGCACAACGCATAGCGGCGGCAAGCAAAACGGGTTCTTCTTCGTTTTTCAAAAACAGGGGAACGGCATAGTTAAAATCGGTTGTTTCGAATTGCGCCATAAGTGCGAGCGTTGTCGTTTTTTCTACGGTATCCGTACTGCGGCGGTTCGGCAAAAGATAATCTTCCGCATATGAGTTCAGTGCGTTTTGTATACGCTTTTTATACCCGTATTCTTTTACGCCGTAATTTCCCGCCCTTAAATGCTCGGCAACATCCGCATTTTTTTCGTAACGTGCGCTGCGGACGGCTTGTTCGGTTTCTTTTGCTAAACGCTCTATCGTATTGGTAAAACCCGCATAGTTTTGTATGCGGTAGGGTTCAAAGTCGTAAATCGGCGGCTTTATGTTTTCGTTTTTATTTTTTAAATCATAGGCCGACACAACCCAGTTTTTACCGCAGACAATTAAGTGGAGTGTGGACGTAATGAGCGGAAAGCGCGAATCCGCCGCCGTTTTTATTTCCCGTTCCCACAGCAAGCGCTGCGGCGCTTTGTCAGCTTTGTCGTTATTTTTGCTTTCGTCTTTTTTATCGCGTTTATCGCGGTTTGTTCCTCCGTTTTTTGCACCGCCGTTCGATTTTTTTTCATTTTGTTCCGGGATTCCGGCTGCCGTATAAGATGCCGCATAGGTACCCGAAGGTGCAGTGTGCGCAAACAGGTAAGAATCCGTGTCGTAGGCCGCAAAAAAGTTTTCTCCCGGTTTTAAGCGGCTGTTTTGTGCACTCCATAAAACGGAACGTTTTTGAAAATCGTATTCGCACAAAGTAAAATCGGAATACAAAACGCAAAACCCCTGACTGCCCGGTATAATTAAACCGGGAACGGATCCGCTTTTTTGCGGAGGAATTGACCACAGCGTTTTTGTTACCGACTTTAAAACCGAAGCGCAGCCGACCGTCCCCGTTTTAAAGCCGAGTATAAGGCCGCTTTCGTGCGAGGCTAGACATGAAATTTCGGCGGTAAAAACGATATCTTCAATCAATTCTCCGTAGGGTGATATGCGGATTCCCATACTTGCACCGTTTTTTTTCGCTTCGGGAATATACAGAACGCTTCCGTCGTTCATTTCCTGTAAAGCGAAACGGCCGGCTTGCGGAAGAGAAAGCGTCCATTTTTTTGTTCCCTGCGTTCCGTAACAGCTGAGCGAATTTTTCCCGGCTATAAACACCCTGCCGTCGCGGCCGCATAAGGGGTCGCTTACGGCTTTTTCTTCCAATACTGTTTGCCACAGCATAATGCCGTCGGGATTGTACAGCGCAAGCTTTGTGCCGTCTTCGGACACAAGATATATAAAATTGTAAGCGCTTACGGTAAACCATGCCGAAGGCGAATCGGGTAAACTGCGCCGCCAAATAACCGTTCCGTTTCCCGTACATGCGCTTAAGATTTTTCCTTCGCTTAAGCCGACAAAACCGTAGCTCGTACGCTTCGGAGAAGAAACGGCATCGCCCCCTAAAACCGATTGCCACAACGGTTTCGAAGCGTCGTCGGCTCCGGCGGTTTTCGCCTTGCCTTTGTTTGAAGGCGTTTGTCCGAAGACAAAAACCGCAGCGGCGCAAAATAAAAAAAGAATCGGATACCGTTTTACGGTTTGAACAGCCGCTTTCATATATCACTCCTGCCGCTTTTTTCGGCGGATTTTGCCGTGCAGTTCAAAAAAGCAAGCGTTTCTATATGCGATGTGTGCGGATAAAAATCGAGCATATATAATTTTTCGATTGTATAGCCGGCTTGAGCCAAGCGTTTTAAATCGCGGGCATGAGTTGCAGGGTCGCACGACAGTGAGCGGATAAGCGGCGGTTTATGCATACACAAATAATCGGTTACTTCTTTTTCCATTCCCGTGCGCGGCGGGTCTATAATAACCGCGTCAAAACGCCCCGCCGCATTTTTGCGTCTTATCTGTTCGAGTGCCCAGTCGCGGCCGCGCTTTACCTGTACGGATAAAGCGCATTGTATGCCGTTTTCCCTGTAATTTTGCTTTGCAAACGACACGGAACGTTTATCGGATTCCACAATTGTTACCGAAGTAAAGTGCGCGGCCGCAAAAAGCGATAAAATCCCCGTTCCGCCGTACATATCCAAGAGGCGTTCGCCGCATAAACCGCCGCTTATAAGGCTTAAGGTTTTTTCAAGCATGGGCATATTTGACTGAAAAAAGCCGTTTACGTCAAAAGCAATCCTTTTACCCGCAATTTTCATTGTACATATGCTCGAATTACCGCTTGCACATACAACCTTATGTATATCCGCCGGCTTTTTTCCCGAGCGGGAAAAATCGGCGTCGATAAGGCGCTCGTCGGCAAAAACGTTTACGCGCTTTGAAAAATCGCTTTGTTTTAAAAGTCCGTTTTGTAAAAAGGTTCTTAACGGCTTTACCGCGCAGGGACAATCGTCAAGAGGTACGACAGTATGTGAATTGCGCTCTTTTAATCCGCCCTCATAAAATTGGAACCTGCTGCGGTATTCGGTATCGGGGCCGAAAACGGTGTGTACGGGAGGAAAACCGATACCGTCTTTACCGAATGAACGCTGCATTATGTCTTCCACAATACTTTTTTTTAATTCTACCTGATATGCATAGTCCGCATATTGAAAATTACAGCCGCCGCAACGGCCGTAAAGCGGGCAAAAGGGAGGTATGCGGTGTTTTGACGCTTTTAAAACCCTCGTTACGACAGCTTTGTCGTAGTCTTTTTTTGAATCGACGATATCTATTTCGACAGTTTCTCCGGGCAATGCCCCGGACGGATATAACGCGTGCGGCGTTTTGTCGGCGGCTTTATCGATTTTATACGTATTTTGACCGATAAAAACGGTTTTTCCGTCGATTTTTCCGATACAATCTCCCCCAAAAACCGCTTTTTGTGCTATAATTTCAATCACGGATACAGTATAACAAAAATACCGCTGCGAGTCAAAAACCGTAAACGGAGGGGGCTATGAAAATCAATACAAAAAGCGACTTTGTCGCTATGGATGACGGTGCGCGCCTTGCACTGCATACATGGATTCCGGAAATCGGAATACGGTATGTTGTAGTTATAAGCCACGGTATGGCCGAATATGCGCTGCGTTACGACCGTTTTGCACGTTTTTTAGCCGAAAACGGTATTGCGGTTTATGCGCACGATCACCGCGGACACGGAAAAACCGCTGTTTGTGAAGACGATTTGGGCTTTTTAGCCGAAAAAGACGGATTTCAGCGGGTTGTTTCGGATTTGCGCCGCATTATACAAAAAAGCCGCCTCGATTTTCCGCAGGCTAAAATTATCCTGTTCGGACACTCGTTCGGTTCGTTTGTCGCGCAGTCTTTTATCGAGCAGTTTTCAAACGAAATAGACGCATGCATTTTATCCGGAACTGCAGGGCCGCGCTTAGCATTGAGCATTGCCGGCAACCGTATTGCCGCTGCGGTAAAATGTTTTAAAGGCTCCCGTTACCGCTCAAAATTTTTGGATAAGCTCAGTTTTTCGTCTTATTTGGACAGAATTCCCGAATCCGAAAAAAACAGTCCCTTTGCATGGCTTTCGCGCGATAAAGATCAGGTAAAAAAATACGAAGCCGACCCTCTGTGCGGTTTTTTGTGTACGGCGGGCTTTTTTTACGATTTAACCGCAGGTTTAAGCCGTATTCACCGCAAAAAAAACATGGCGGGTATCAGAGGCGATTTGCCCGTTTTTTTATTTGCCGGAACGGCGGATCCCGTCGGCGGCTATACAAAAACAATCCGTGCTTTGGCTGCCGTATACCGTAAAAACGGTATACAAGATGTGAGCGAAAAATATTACGAGGACGGACGGCACGAAATGCTTAACGAACTGAATTACGATGAAGTATACGCCGATATTTTTTCGTGGATTACATCTCATTAAAAATTAACAAAAGGCGTACAATTTCGAAAAAACCATACTTGACCTGCAATGCTTTTTTGCTCTATTATTAAACGGTGTTATTCCGATATACAGCAAATAAAAACGGCCGGCCCGTAAAAACCGCCGTCATCTACACCGAAACGGAACATTGTTTAAAAAAAACCGCTATAGATCCTGACGCTTTGTGGATAATCCGTCAATTAAAAAGTCACGGATTCGAATCTTATATTGTCGGCGGAGCCGTGCGCGACTTATTATTGCACAAAACGCCTAAAGACTTTGATTTGGTTACAAACGCCACTCCCGCCCGTATAAAAAAAATATTCCGCAATTCATGTATTATCGGAAAACGCTTCCGTATTGTGCACGTTTTTTTTGGTCCGAAAATATTTGAAGTAACGACATTCCGTTCTTTTGCCGAAGGTAAAACGGTCGGTAATACGTTCGGGACAATTGAAGAAGACGTTCATCGCAGAGATTTTACTTTAAATGCATTGTATTACGATCCTGCAAAAAACCATATTATAGATTATGTAGGCGGCGTAAAAGATATATGCGCAAAAAGGGTTGTACCGATAATTCCTTTAAAACAAATCTTTGAAGAAGATCCGGTGCGAATGCTGCGGGCAATAAAATATGCGGCGTCAACAGGTTTTAAAATGCCGTTTTTGCTGCGGCGTAAAATAAGCGCATCTTCACATTTATTATCGCCGGTATCGCCCTCGCGCCTAACCGAAGAATTGCTGAAAATAATCAATTCCGGCCAAGCCTATGATATCGTATCCATGTGTGTAGAAACGGGCCTCTACATGTATTTACAGCCTGCCGCCGCCGTGCTGATTACCGAAAAAAAAGACTTTGCACAAAATTATATGCAGGGCTTAAAAGAACTTGACGAGCTTCAGCATGCGGATCCGGATATGCGTTTGGGAAACAAATTGGTTTTTTTAATCCGCGATTTTATCGACCTGTTGGAAGATTGGGAACGGTACAGTGCCGAAAAAACACCGGCTGCCGAACTTTATAAGTTTGCGTGGAAAGAGTGCAGGAACTTTGTGCTTCCTATGAATCCGCAGCGCACCGAATTGGAATATGCGGTACGGCTTTGTCTAAAAAAACGGGGAATACCGGTAAAAAGTCAAAAAAAGACGGCTAAGACAAAAAAAGCAAAATCGGTACCGGGCAATGCCAATACTTAATTTTTACTGTGTAATAGGTACATCCGGCACATCCCGTGCTCTCTTTTTGCCCTTGCATTATATGAAATAGTGAGTTAGAATATTCTATAGTCGTTACAATCAGGCACTCAATTTTATGTTCCGCACGGCTGAAATTACATAAGGAGGGCCTTATGATAAGATCCGACAACACAGTAACCGTCTACAAAAGTAGGCGAGTGGGGCAAAAAAGCAGCTTCAGCTTAGGAATTGCGGCACTTACAGTGTTTTGCGCAGCAGTCTTTACAATCTTTTTAACCTCCTGCCCCAATGCGGCCGGAGGCGGTTCGGGCGGCCCGACAGTTCCTGCCGTTCCCGATTCTTTTGTGCACATTCCCGAGGTCACTATTACCGGAAAAAATCCTGCTTATGAATTGCCGGGATCTGAAGATTATTGGAAGGGTGTTTTTATACAAGGCCGGACGGTGAAGTTAAGCGCCTATGCCCTTTTAAAGACGGAAGTTCCCTATTCGTTATGGAAAGAAGTGTACGACTGGGCGGTACGACCTGAAAACGGGTATACGTTTGCCAATGAGGGGAAAAAGGGTAGTGACGGAAGCGGCAGCGACAACGAGCCTGTAACCAAGGTTTCTTGGCGGGACTGTATTGTATGGTGCAATGCCTATACACAAAAAGAAAAGGGAATAGACGCATGTGTATACCAAAAAAGTTCTGCCGACACTACCGTATTAAAGGATGCAACAGAACACACTGGAGAAGGATCAGACGCAGTGTATGCGTGTGATAAAGCCTATGCCGATATGGCTAAAAAAGGCTTTAGACTTCCTACCGAAGCCGAATGGGAATATGCCGCCCGCTGGCAGGGAACAAATAAAACAAATGCCGAGCAATACGGCTCTGTTTGGCTTACAAACTTAAACAGTGCAAGCGGAGCTAAAGACAAGTGGAACACGGCCGAAACGGGTGAAGTAGCATGGTATTCCGCTAATTCCGGAAGTAAAACGCATCCCGTGGGAAAAAAAAGACCCAATTACTTAGGCCTATACGACATGTCGGGAAATGTGTCCGAGTGGTGCTGGGATTTGGACGCTGATGTAACGGCAGGGAATGAAACGGATCCTGTAGGTAGCTCTTCGGGTTTTTACCGTGTGATCCGCGGCGGCCATTGGGAAAACGAATCCGAATTCTGCACTGTAGGCTTTAGGAGCAACCTCGGCCACACCGTCACGGATACCCGCCAAGGCTTCCGCTTGGCTTATCGGCACTAGAGGGGGGTCAAAAATGTACATCCGTGTACATTTTTGAGCTGCGAGTGTTTTTGCCTCGCAAAAAACTCGTAAGTATGGAACAGCCGGCATCCGTGCCGATTCGGCAACCTAAGCCGCCCGCTGCAGCGAAACCGAACAGGCAAAATGTTTTGGTGCCCTGCTTTTACCGCGATATTTTATCGACAATAATATTTACGCTTTCAATAAGAATTCCCGTATAGCGTTCGATATTTTGTATAACGTATTTTTGTAAATTATGAATTTTCCCGGCCAATTCCGTCCCGAAGGGGACATCGGTTGTAATAACCAGTTTATAGCCCTGTGCGTTTGTTTTTATTGCAAGTTTTTTAATTTTTATTTCGGGGTCGAATTCGCTGACACAGTGCATAACCATTTGGGTGAGGGCGGCTTCCGAAATACTTACCCTGCCTTTTTTTGAAAATTCGGGACGCACTACCGATTTTTCATATACCTTTGTATTGGTTCCCGAAGGTTTTTCTTTGCGTGCAAGTTTTATTCTGATGGAATCGTAAAAGATTTGCGGGTAACTGCGTTTAATTTGCAATGAAGGAACGGGTATAACATGCTTCCCTTCGATATGGCGCGAGCGTATCGCAAGCTCTATTTCTTCTTTTGTGGCGATGTCTTCGATTTTTATAATTTTGGAAGGCGGCGGAACTTGTAAGCGCATTGCTATTTTTAAAACCATTTTTTCGGATGTGCCCAAAATAAGCAAGCGCCGTATATCCTCTTTTTTTAAAGCACGCGCAATTTCATCCCGATGTTCTTTATCGTCAAACACGGCGGTTCTGACCGCCGCCAAAAAGGTTTTTTCGCGCTTTGCCGAATGTCCCGCTAAAATTTTATCGTCCTGAATAAGTAAACCGTCATCGATGATTGCATTGATATCGTATTTTTGCGCCAGCAGTTTGGCTCGAAAACTTTTTCCCGTTCCGCTTTCTCCTACAAGAGCAAATACCGTAATTCCTTTGAAAAAAGAAAAAATATCATCAATAAATTTCATCGGTATCAGTATACGTTGAAAGCTTAAAGGCGGGCAAGTACTTTTCAATAAATTGTCGAAAAAAAGGGGGCAGCGGTGCCGATATTTTAGGCGGTAAGCCCAAAGGATTGTCTTTTTCGAAGCCTAATGTATATGCATGTAAAAAAAGCCGCTGTCCGGCACTGTCGGGAAACGAAAAAAAAGAGGCGCCGTATGCGGTATCTCCCAAAAGGGGATAACCGCAAAAAGCGGCTTGAGAACGTATTTGGTGCATTTTTCCGGTTTGTATGCCGACCGATACGAGCGTCAATTCTTTTTTACCGAACATACCGTATGCAAGCGGATGTACTTCGGTTTGTGCACGATTTTTGCTCATACTTCCCCGCATATCGGTGCTGCAATCCCCGTTTGTCCCTTTTGTCCCGTGTACGGTTACGGTATTAAAACCCGCACGGCTGTTTTTTGCGGTATGTTTTTCGATATAGTGTTCCCAAATGCTGTTTTGAGTCAGCCTTCCTTCAAGCACGGTAATATATTTTTTTTGTATTCTGTGTTCCGCCAGCGCTTTTGAAAACCATCGGGCGCCCGACAAACTTTGCGAAAAAACAAGCAAGCCCGTTGTTCTGCGGTCAAGGCGGTGAAGGGGACCGGGTACAAACGAAAGGGAATGCTGCGAATTCTGTACCGAATTTTCAGCATATTCTTTTTTTATACGTTCGTCCGCACAGGGAATACGCGGATTTCCGCCTTGTACGGGCACTCCGTAAGCTTTGTTTACAATCCGTATATGTTCGTTTATAAAAATGTCGGTAAATAATGTGTGCGGAGCATCCGCTGAAAAACAGGCCGAATCCGATACGGAACCGTGTTGTAAAAGCGGTACAAGCGTTTTATCGATATCAAGCCGATCTCCTTTTTGCACGCGGTATGAGGCGTCTTTTTTTTCTCCGTTTATTTTAATGCAGCCGTTTCGTATACTTTTGTGTATAAGACTGAGTGGAAGGTGTTTTAGAAATTTTCGGGCAATACGTTCCAGCCTTCTGTTTTCATCATCATCCGTTATAAAAAAATATTCAAAAACCATTTTTATAAGTATACCAACTCATAAATTTTTTGCCTACTAGACAAAAAACGGTATACGGGTACAATAAGAATCGATATGTTTTTAACAATGCGGGAACAATTATATATTTTTTGTATCAATCCTGTGTTTTTATCGGCCGTATTCAGTTGGCTGTCCGCACAGTTTATAAAAACGGTTATTAAACTTTTAACGGGGAAGGTTTCGGATTTTAAAGAACTTATAGCCTTACTCGTGTGGCGCACCGGCGGTATGCCTTCAAGCCATTCTGCCCTTGTGTGTGCGTTAACCGCTTCAATAGGCTTTCATTCGGGCATGAATTCCGATGTATTCGTATTATCCTGCTGTTTTACACTGGTTGTTATCCGCGATGCGGTCGGTGTGCGGCGGGCAAGCGGATTACAAGCCCGTGCTTTAAATGAAATAGGAAAAAAACTTCATAAAAAGGATATTATAGAATTTCAAGCGGTAAAAGAAGTTCACGGTCATAAACCTTTGGAAGTATTTGTCGGTTGTCTTTTAGGACTGTTCACAGGAACCGCTTTTTCAGTGCTTTAGAAAATTTCCCTCCGATGAAAGAAAAAACCTTTATTATTACGGCTTTTATATGTTTTTTCGCTTGTATGTTCGTACTGTTTTTTTTCCGCACCCTTCCTGCGGTTAAAATATGGCAGTCCTACAGTGTCGTATATGTGGAAAAACAAGAGCGCGTTGAAGATATACTCGATTTGTTTGCACAAGAGGGTATAACGGGCGTTTTATCGGCGACGCACACAGGCTTTCCGCCTCTTTCACCCTTTGCTCCCGTTCAATACAACGATAAAGCCGATACCGTTTTTTCGTATGAGGATTTGCAAAATCTGTTTTTTTCGGATAAGTCGGATGCTTTTCGCTTGTATTATATCCCCGAACAATATAAAGAAAAAGCCGTTAAAGTGCTGAAAACGCTTCCGGTAACATGGGGTATCGACGGAAGCGGCGCTGCACGCTCTGCGGTATTCGCGGCCGTTTTTTTGCTTTTTTTATGTTTTGCCGCTTTTGCAAAAAAGCGTTTGTTTTTTATATCTTCGTTTTTTCCGCTGGTGTGCTATGCGGCGGCGGTTCCCTTGTATCACAGTGCGGCCTTTGTATGCCTTTGCGGATACGGTTTGTTTATTATCCAAAAATTTTGGCATAGACGCGGTTTTTTCGGCGAACCTGTCATACACAGTGTTTTTGTATCGTCGTTTGTTTTATTGTGCATATCCGCCGCTTTTTCGGGATTGCGCCAATTTTTGCTTTTGTGCGCCGCTATAGGCGCATCATGTTCGCTCACATACCTCTTTTTGAAAATCGATGTTTTTTTACGCAGCCGTAAATCGTTTGTTCCCGTACCCATTGCTCCCGCCCGTACAATACCCGTGCGCGATGTATTATGCCTGCGTTTTGCCCTTATTCCGGCTTTATGCGTGTCGTTTTTTATGATTATGGTAATTTATAAACCGCTCGGTGTATCGGGCAAAAAAGTAAAAAACCTGTATATTCCTTTTCCGGTACATAAAACGGCACAAAAAGATTTTTCGTCTACATCATACACACGTGTTTTATCATATGACACGGAAAACCGTTTGCCGGATTTAACCGATTTTGTCCATAGGTTTTGGTTCACTCATACTTATCCGTTTCGAAGGCTCGAAAAAACCGGCGTAGAAAAAACGTATGTGCTGCCTGCCATCGGTGAAAAAGTCGAATATGCGGATTATAAAAAAATCGGAAACGAATTAAAAGAAGTTCGGGTTACCGCCGCAGTATTCGATGCCGAATATATTGCACACATAATCGACCTTATAGGTAAAACACAAGCAAACGGCGGTGCGGAAATGCTGCTGGCAAAACAAAACGGATTCTTACGTACCGCCTATGCACGATCCGACAGTATAAAAAGCGGTTCATCCGTTTTTATCTTTACCCTCGCGGCGTTTATCTATATACTGTCGATACTCAGTGCATTGGGAATAAAGAGGCTGATATAATGACAGAAAAAAAAGAACGTTTTAATTTTCCCCGTTACGAATATATGTGTTTGCATCCCGCTTATATACCGAATGCCGTTTTTGTTTCTTTGGAGCAAGGCGGCGGCGTATCAAAACCGCTGGTTAAACCCGGCGACAGCGTATTTGAAGGACAAACAATCGCCTCCGGATATAAAACATCGGTTCCCGTTCATGCACCTATTCCCGGAACCGTAATCGACATAACGGAACGGACAATGCCTGACGGAAAAAACGCCGAATGTATTTGCATTGCATTTAAAGGCAGTTTTAATTTTGAAGGAAAAAACTGTAGTGCAAATCTGCACTGGAATAAACAATCGGCACATAAACTTATTTCGCAAATACGTCATAACGGAATAATCAATACCTTCGATACGGGAAACGCTTCTTTGGCATGGCAAATGGAAAAATGTTCGGCTTCTCCCGTGTTGGGTGTGCGTTTATTCGACTTCGATCCGAGCTGTTTTGTTGACGGTTTTATATCTTCTTTTTTTATCGATGAAGTATTGCAGGGCGTACTGATTTGTGCAACGGCAATGCAGGCAAAGTCCGTCGTTTTTTTTTACAGCGCATCGGATTTTGTACTGCCCGATAAAGAAAAAACGGATGCCTATTTTAATAAAATCTCATATTCGTTTATAAAAACGGATACACGTTTTTATCCGTCCGGATCGGAACGGGTATTGCAAAAAATCGTAAAAAAAACGCCGCCGGTGCAAAATGCGGTATCGTCCGTCAATCTTTTTATAGACAGCAGAACGGCATTCAGTGTGTATAAGTGTATCGTTTTGTCTATGAGCCTTACCGACACAATCATTGAGGTAAACGGACAAGCTTTGCATGAAAGCAAAATGCTTAAAGTTAAAATAGGAACTCCGATACGCCGGCTTTTGGAAGAGTGCGGCGGCTGCGAAAAACCGCCGGCAAAAATCGTCATAAACGGATTGATAAAAGGAACTGCCGTTTGCGATTTGGATATTCCCGTTACAAAATATGTAAAAACGATTACCCTGCTTGCAGCCACCGATCTTCCGGATCAAACGGTATCGCAGTGTATACACTGCGGTTTTTGCCGAAAAGCCTGTCCGCTCGGTATTCAACCCGACCGTATATACAGTCACTATACAAACAAAGCGCCGCTTGAACCGGATATTTTATTGTCGGCGCATTTGTGCGACAATTGTGCGCTTTGCAATGCCGCTTGTCCGGCACGGCTTCCCCTATATCAAACAGTATCAACATATAAGGAAAAAAAATAATGCGGCGAACATATGATTTTATCACATTGGATCCCTTTTGCAGCTCAAGCCCGTCGGTTACAGACATTATTAAAATGAGCCTCGTCGTTCTTTTGCCGCAAATTGTAATGTTATTTATTACAAAAAGCTATGCTTCGTTATATATAATTTTATGCAGTATCATTGCGGCATTGCTTTCTCAAATATGCTTTGCTCTTATGCAAAAAACAAAGGCGTTTTTTGCATGGCCTCCCGTTTTGCAAGCCGTTCTTGTCGGTTTATTTTTACCGGCATCTTATCCTTTGCCCTTTATTTTTTGTACCGTTTTTTGTGTTCTTTTTTTGCAAAATATCATTTTCGGCACCTTTGCCCAATCCTGGGCAAATACGGTTGCCGTAACCGTGATACTATTATATTTGATGAATCCGCAGCCATTTTCTTCCTCTTTACCTTCTTATGAATATTTTACATATACAAACGCCGCTTCCCGTTTGTATTCGGAAGGAATATTGCAGCCCGTTTCCTTTGACATCGTGTTTACCGATTTTTTAAACACAATGTTTTATTCTTTAGGCATATCAGTTCCGGAGGGATACATAAGTTTACTGTGGGATTCTCAGTCAATGATCCCCGCTTTTCGTTTTAATATATTGACTTTGGCGGCATCCCTTGTACTTGTATCGTATCAAGCCGCCGATGCGGTTTGTTCTTATGTATTTTTGTTTGTGTACGGTTTTTTAGTGCGCATATTCAGTCTATACCCCTACGGCGGCATGTTCGGCGGCGGCGACATGTTGCTTGCCCTTTGTACAAGCGGTACTTTGTTTACGGCCTTTTTTATTTTGGGATGGTTCGGTACCGTTCCGCAAACCTTTGCGGGCAAATGCATATACGGTATGCTCGGCGGTATCCTGATGTTTTGTATTTGCGGCGGGGGCATGTCTTCTGCGGGTGCAATATTTACCGTTATGATGTTAAACGTTATTTCCCCCGCAATCCAATATATCGAAGATACCGTATATGGTATACAGCTCGGCAAAATCCTTACACATGCAGGTATAAAAGAGGCGAGTCATGAATAAAAAAGAAATATATAAACTGTCTTGCTTTGCGTTTGCTTTTTTGATTTTGTCCGCCGTTTTGGCTGTCATATACATTCAAGCGGAAAAAATCAAAACAAAAAAACTGGGCGATGAAATTCAAAAGCTTTTGACTTCACAAGGATACCCCGATTTCGTTGCCGACCACCTTATTCTAAAAACTCCCGCACAAACAAGTACGGTTATGTTCGCCCTTAAAAACAAATCAGGCAAAAAGTCGGGCTTTGTATGCTTAATACGGATTACCGGTATATGCGGCCCCGTACCGGCAGTTTTTGTATGTGATGCGGATAAAAACATAGGTTTTGTCGGAATACCGGGAGAGGGAATGCTTACAAAAGAAGTATGCGCTCTAACGGATATGCAGGTTTCCTATTGGACTTCCCGCATAAGCACCTTTGCGGAGGTTTTAGAAAAATGACAAAAAAAGCTTCTTTTTTATTTACCGCTTTATGTTTAAGCCTTTTTGTCCCGGTTCCTCCCCGTTTAGGTTTCGGACTTGTTGTTTTATTGTATGCAAATATCATCGTCTTTGCAGTGCTGTTTTTACATGCTTTAATCGATTATTTGAATATTAAAAAATATAAAAATCCGGCGGCAATGACCGGAACTTTGGGTATTACCATGCTTTTATATGCGTTGCTTACCGTATGGTCTCCGATAATTGCGTTTACCTTGGGTTTTATTATATATATTATTCCCGTATCCTTGTTTATGAGTAACGGCTTTTTTAAATCCGAATATCCTACTTTAAAACAAACTGCATACGCAAGTCTTAAAGATGCTGCGGTATTAAGCGTTTTAGGTATTTTATTTTTTACTATACGGGAAATACTTGCATACGGAACGCTTTCCGTACCGAGTTCAAACGGATTAAGGGTAATTACTGTTATAGGCTATATTCACGCCCATCCCGTATTTTTTTGGGCAACCGTACCCGGCGCACTTGTTATTTTGGCGGGATTGCTCGGTGTTTTATCCTTTATGTACCGCAGATATGCAAAAGGGGAGGATGCGCAATGATTATTCGTTCGTTTTTTATGTACGGCATACTTTGTATCGTACCCATTATATACGGAATCGGTATAAAAAAACTCTTATATACAAATTACAGTCTTAATTACCTTGTATTGTCCGGTATAAAATCCGCTTGTACCGCAGTATCCGCCATTCTTGCCACATGGTTTTTGGCTTTGAATTTACTTGCGCCGTATTCGCTTGCGGTTCTTTTTCCGTTTTTTACCGTAGCGATAAGTTTTCTTTTTTCATTTATATTCGATAAGATAATCAACATATGTTTTAAAATAAAAACCGAAGAATTCGATATAGCTTTTTTATCGGTTATTTTAGCCGTCAGCGAGGGTTTTACGCTTAAACAAACCCTTATTATAGCCGTCATTTGCGTATTGTCCTTTTATTTACTGTATCCGCTTCTTGCAGCTATCCGCAAACGCTTGCGCATAACGAATACGGATCCGGCTTTTGCCGATAATATTATGATTTTTCTTACGCTTGCACTTATAAGTTGCGGATTTTACGGATGGAATTTGTCTTGGCTGAATCCTGAAATATTTAAATAAAAAAAAGCAAGAAAAAACAAAAAAAAGTGTAAAATCCACTTTAAAAAAATAAAATATTGATATACCATGTAAGAATATGGGCGTTGTAAAAATATGCTTTGTATTATCTTTCAGTATATCCGGCAGCGAACTGCCGGAAAATATTGAAGATTTATATCAAAAAAAATATAAAAAAATCCTCAGCTTTTTATATGCCCATCCGGACATGTGCGTTTCCCTGTTTGTTCCCGGACTCATTTTGGAATGGATTGAAAAAAAACACGAAGAAATCATATCGATTTGTTCGGAAATGGTAAACCGCAGACAAATTGAAGTACTCGGCGGCGGCTACTATGAACCCTTATTTCCTCTTTTGCTCCCCGCAGACCGTTCGGCGCAAATTGAAGCGCTTATAACGGCTATACGAAAAGCAGCCGGTAAAAGACCGCGGGGTGTTTTTTTAACCGAAAGCGTATGGGATCCTTCCCTTATTTCAACTTTTAATACGTGCGGTATTGAATATACATTGCTCGACAGCCGCCTTATTCCGAAAAGTCAATTCCGGCCGGTTTCCACTTTTTCGCCCCTCCTTATGGAAGAGATGGGAAAAACGACAACCGTTATTCCTTTGCACCAAAGCAGCTTACCGCGTATCGAACAAAGTCCGCAGGAATATTTGAATTTCACCCATACGATTGCCGAATCCGGAGAATCATCGATTTTAGCATGCGTATTTTCTCCGAAAAATTTTCTCAATCTTTTGGAAGCAAAATGGTTCGAACATTTTTTAAACTTGCTTAAAGAAGATACCGTCACTTCTTTATCTCTTCCTCAGCTTTATTTAAAACAATCCCGCACCCGTTTTCGCACATATATTCCGGCCGGCTGTATGTCGGATGCGGCGCTATGGACATTGGAACCCTTTGTACCGCATACGAGGGTTTTTACCGAGGCGATACGGCCTACCGTAAAAGATTTTTTAACCGTATATCCGGAAGCCCGCAATTTATATTCGCGCATGATGTACGTAAGTATGCTTATAAATCAATGCCGCGGCGATAAGGTACGAAAAAAAGCCGCAAAAGAACACTTACATGCGGCACAAAACTTTGCTCCCTACATCTATGTGGGAAGCGGCGGAATAAGCAATAAAGAATTGCGCTGTAAAACCTATCGGCGCTTACTTACTGCGGAAAAACTGGTGCGCGAAGCAACGGGATTTCAAGAAAATGCCAGCGCCTTCGACTTTAATATGTCCGGTAAAAGAGATTTTTTATGCTGTTTTGAAAATTTTAACGCTTTTTTCGATTTGCAAGGCGGAATATTGTTTGAGCTTGATATTATGCACAATGCATCGAATTATTGTCTTGCCGCACAGTATTGTCTTCAGAATTCGGAAAAAATCGCTTATCCGAAAAAAATGTTTATCGATCATTTATGGGATAAAGCCGATTTTGATAATTTTACTTCCGGTAAAACCGGTTCTTCTATTTTTGCCGCCGAAGAATATAAAGAAATATCTTTTAACCGATCTAAAAAAGAAATGCGCTTGCAAACTTCCGCCGTATGGGGAAAAATGCAGATACCGGTAAGTTTGAAAAAAAATTATGCCGTAACCGCCAATAATATTTTTTGTCAATATATTTTAAAAAACGAAGGAAGCGTTCCTTTAAAAGCACGGTTTGCCGTCGAGCATAATATATCTTTACCCGGCAGCGACGTACAAGTATTAAATGCCGAAATTGTTGTAAACGATGTGCGGGAAAATCCCCTGACCGACCGCCAATATATACGCCAGTCAGGAATCTCCTTTGTGCAGCTTACCGATACCGCTTCGGAAATCAATTTTATTTTCGAACCGAACGAATCCTGCGGCTTTTATTTGGAACCCTTTTATACATCCGTACATTCGGACGACGGAAGTACGCTTACACAATACGAAGCGCACACTTGCGCCTTTTACTGGGATATAGAGCTTCTTCCCGGCATGGAAACGGAAAAAATCCTTAATTTAACGATAAAAGCGCCTAAAAAAAATACGGTTGCAAAAAAGCCCAAAAAACGCTAAACTGTCCTTTATGAAAAGAAAACTCATCACTTCGGCTCTTCCCTATGTAAACAATATTCCCCACTTGGGTAATTTGATTCAAGTATTGTCCGCCGACGTTTTTGCGCGTTTTTGCCGCAGCCGCGGTTATAAAACCATGTATGTGTGCGGCACCGACGAATACGGGACTGCAACCGAAACCCGCGCCCTCGAAGAGGGTAAAACTCCCAAAGAATTATGCGACTATTATCACGCAATTCATAAAGACATTTACGAATGGTTCGGTATAAACTTCGACCATTTCGGCCGCACATCAACGGAACAGCAAACCGAAATCGTACAGTCGCTGTTTAAAGCCTTGGACGAACGCGGCTTTATAAGCGAAAATACGATTGAACAGCTGTACTGCGAAGACTGCAAGCGCTTTTTAGCCGACCGCTATGTGCGCGGAACATGCCCCCACTGCGGCTACGATGATGCACGGGGCGACCAGTGCGAGCACTGCGGAAAGCTTTTGGAACCGACCGAGTTAAAAGAAGCGCGCTGTTCAACCTGTTCTCACAGCCCCGTTTTAAAATCGACCAAGCACTTGTATATAAATCTTCCGGCCATACAAAAAGAATATACGCCCTGGATGAAAGAAGCAAGCGAAAAGGGCATGTGGGCTAAAAACGCCGTTCAAATGACCCAAGCGTGGATTCGCGACGGCTTGCACGAGCGGGCCATCACCCGCGACTTAAAGTGGGGAATTCCGGTTCCCAAGCCGGGCTTTGAAGATAAGGTCTTTTATGTATGGTTCGACGCTCCCATCGGCTATATTTCTATAACCAAGGCCCTGTGCGATATGATGGAACAAAGTGCCCGCGAGGGTGCAATTCCCGCCGATACGGTGCCCGATTGGAAGTCGTGGTGGCTTCCTGCAGAATCAAAGGCTCCCGACGCAAAAGAGCCGGTCGAGCTGTTTCAGTTTATCGGAAAAGACAATATTCCTTTTCACACGGTGATTTTTCCTTCGACCCTTATCGGAAGCGGCAAAGATTGGACAAAGCTTTTCCACATGAGCAGCACCGAGTATTTGAATTACGAAAGCGGAAAATTCAGCAAGTCGAAGGGGGTAGGGGTTTTCGGAAGCGACGCCAAGGAATCCGGTATTCCCGCCGATATGTGGCGCTTTTATATTTTTTACAACCGTCCCGAAAAGTCGGATACCCAGTTTACGTGGAAGGATTTTCAGGATAAGGTAAACAGCGAATTGGTGGGCAATTTGGCAAACCTTGTAAACCGCACCACAACCTTTGTTTCGCGCTATTACGGCGGAAAAATCCCCGAAGGAAAAAGCGACGAAGCCCTTTGGGAAAAGGTGCGCGAAGCCGAAAAACGCATTACCGATTTATACGACCGGGCCGACTTAAAAGACGCTTTTCACGAAATTTTTGCCCTTTCTTCGATTGCGAACAAGGCTTTTCAGGACGGTGAGCCGTGGAAAACCCGCGAAAGCGCGCCTGAAAAAGCGGCGTCCCTTATCCGCGACCTGTGCTACATCATTAAAGATTTGATGATTTTGGTACATCCGGTTATGCCGCAGTATGCCGAAAAGGTACTCGGCTTTTTCGGAAAAAAGGGCTGTACGCATAAAATCGGCATCCCTGCGCAAAAAGACGCGCTTTTATGGGACAATGTGGGCCTTACCGAGGGCTTAAGCGAAGTAGTACATACGGAAATCATTTTTACGCCCCTTGATAACGCAAAAACCGACGCCTACCGAAAGCGCTATGCCGGTACACAGGCAGAGCGTGCAAAAGGAGCCGCTCAATCCTCCACGTCAAAGGCGGCTTCTCAATCCGCTTCGGGTGCAGGCTCCGCTTCGGGTGCCGCGAAATCCGCACCGAAAAAAAACGAGCCGGTTATCGCCGAGGATCCCGTTTCCCACTTTAATCAATACATTCAGCTTAAAACGGCTAAAATTCTCAAAGCCGAGCGCCACCCGGACGCCGATAAGCTTTACATCGAAACGATTGACGACGGAAGCGGCACCGAGCGCATAATCCTTTCAGGCCTTGTGCCGTATTTTACCGCAGAAGAATTGACCGGACGCGATATTATCATCGCCGATAATTTAAAGCCGCGTAAAATGCGCGGAATAGAAAGCCGCGGTATGCTTTTGGCCGCCGATTATACCGACAGCGAAGGCAAAACCTGCGTCGAAATTCTCGGATGCCCCGGTGTCCCTCCGGGAACGCCCCTTGTTTTTTCGGATTCCGGAAGCTCATCCGGTGCCGCGTCTGAAAAACCGGCAGTTTCAAAGCCGGCGGAAATCGACGCCGATGTGTTTTTTGCCTGCCCGATGAAAATCGAACACAATAAGTTTACAATCGGCGGTAAAGTGTTAAGCGCGGCGGGAAAAGAAATTACAACCGGCAAAACCGTATCGGGCGACGTACACTGAGGCGGCTTTGAAAAGCGAAAGCCCCTGTACCTATACAATCAGCCTCATAGAATCGCCCAGTGGGCCGAGCACGGGTGGCGCCTGCGATACTGCGGAGCAGGGCGGCTCTTCGTCCCGAACGGGGAACGCTTCTTTTTTGCAAAGCGCCTTTTGGGCCGATTTTAAAGCAGCTCACGGCTGGAAGCCGCTTTCAGTAAGCCTTTGTTTAAAAGACGGACAAACGGGAGCGGAAAGCCCCTTTAAGATATCGGTGCTGCTTCGAAGTTTTAAGCGTTTTTTTACCCTTGCCTATATTCCCATGGGGCCGGAGCTTCCGCTCATGCAAAATACGCCGCCTGTCTTGTATAGCAAAGTGCTTGCCGATACCGCCCGTGCCTTAAAGCCCCTTTTGCCGCGAAACAGCCTTTGTGTGCGCATGGACGTTCCGCTCGACTTTTACTCGCTTGAGGAGCGCGGCGACTTTGTGTACTCGATTTCAAAACCGCTTGTAAAAGCGCCTTCGGACATTCAGCCGCCCGATACGAACATCCTCGATTTAACTCTAAGCGAAGATAAAATTTCGGCAAATATGAAAAGTAAGTGGCGCTATAACATCAATTTGGCATCAAAGCGTGGCGTCGTTGTCGAAAAAGCGGGCGAAGAAGGTATCGATATTTTTTACGATTTATACCTTCAAACGGCAAAGCGCGACGGTATTGCCGTGCATGCAAAAAACTATTACCGCGACCTGCTGCTTCGTTCGGGAAGGGACGGCGTACAAATCACTATGTACATCGCAAAGCACGAAGGAGAAGCTTTGGCGGCGATTATCGTGCTTTTTTCGGGAAGTGAAGCCGTATATTTGTACGGCGCTTCTTCAAACAATAAGCGTAACCTTATGAGCGCCTACCTTTTGCAATGGACGGCGATAAAGGACGCAAAAAAAGCCGGCTGCACCACATACGATTTTTACGGCATACCGCCGACCGATGATGAAAATCACCCCATGCACGGCTTATACCGCTTTAAAACCGGCTTCGGCGGAAAAAACGTCCACCGTCCGGGAAGCATAGACTTCCCCCTGTCGCTCCTGTATTCTCTTTTCAGAGCGGCGGAAAAACTGCGCGGCTTTTACCACAAACGCATTAAAAAAATCCGCGTAAAAAAGCGCAATTCATAAAAAAAGAACGATTTTTAGCTCTTTTAAAGCGGCGTTCCGATAAAAATAAGGGTGCCTGTAAGGGCGACGATAAAAAGGCTTAACAAATTGACCGTATTGTTCGTTACGAATTGTAAACCCGCAGCCGGTATTTCGCCTTTATAAGAAGCCTTATCTTGCAATGAACCGTTTATTCCCTTATATTTTCTTTGAATGGTTGAACCCAATACGCTGTCGATAAGCGAACCGAAAAATCCCAAGATCAGCGTTACGGCAAATCCCCTTATACCGAAGCCGGGAAGGGCGCACAGGGCTATCAATGCGCTTCCCGTAATGCCGGCAAAAAAACCGCACAAAGAAACGCCGCCGGATAAGCCGCGCGGAAGACTTTTTCCGTTGATAATGTTAAACACCCGTCCTCTGCACAACATTCCCAGTTCCGAAGAAAAGGTGTCCGCACAGGCGGCGGCAAACACGGCAAAGGCTAAAAGCGTAAACATATCGCTTTGACTTTTTATAAAAACCGAAAGCCACACAAGAACAGTTGCCGGAAGGGAATTGCACAACACCTGTTTCCAGTTGCGCTTTCCGCCGGCTTCCTGAATAAGCTCGCCCTGTTGTTTCCGCTCGTTTTTCAGCTTACTGCTTATACTTCCGAAAACAAAAAACACAAGTAAGCTTATGCCGACCCATATTCCGCCGAAAGTGTAGAGGGTAGCCGCCGTCAAAACCGCAGCGACAATGCCGTCTTCCGTTAGGGATTTTTTCCGGTATGCAATATACAGTAAAAGTACTGCCGCAAGCAAATACAAAGCGAATTCGATACTGCCGTGATAGTATAAAAACGAAGCGAGCAGTCCCGAACCTATAGGAAGCGAAAGATTGTCGCAGCCGCGTTTGCCGGTCAATTCCGTAAAACCGGCAAACACCCCGTTAACCGCCGATATGGCAATCAAACTTAAAACGGAGCGGGAAAAAGCAGCGTCGGCATTTAAATGCGTATTAAAATACATCATAACCGCAAAGCTTACGATAAGGCATGAAAGGGCAACCGTAAAAAAGCCCAAAAGGGATTTTTCGGGGGCAAAGGAAAAAGGCCTTTTTTTCCCCCATCTTTTGCCGATAATTGCCGCAAGGCCGTCGCCGTATGTCATGGTCAATAAACCTATAAAGGGCAGCATCATCCAATTCAGCAAAAAGCCTGTACCGGAAAGAAAAAACATGGCAACCGCATAGTAAACCGTTCCCAAGCTGTCGTCGTTGCGTTCCATCGATGAAATAAGCTTATATTTTAAACTCAAACTGTTGACGATGATAAAGATAAAGGGTATAAGCACTACCGCCCATAAGTCGGTAAAAAAGGGTACGATAAACACCCAATTTCCTACAAGGATGTGTACGAATTTACGGGTAAATTCGGTACTGCCCTTTTTCAGCTTTGCAATAATGCCCGACACAAAGATAACGGCTAAAATATAAGCCATCGAAATACCCAAAGCGAGTGCGTTTTGCATATTATCCGTCCTTTAAAATTTTCGGCGCCTGAAGGCGCTCGGTTTGCCTGATAATTTTTTTTGCCTTTATGATGAGTTTGAACTTTGTCAATTTTGATGATGCGCAGCGTTTTGAAAAACAGTTATACCCGTTTTTTCGCACCTCATCTTCAATACTGTGATATATAAGAGATGCCGCCGCTACGGAAAGCCGGCATGAGCTTTGAAAATACATAAGATATTTTTCACAGTCCGTATAAAAGCCGTTTCCGAGCATAGCCAGCTGTTCCCACAATGCCCTAAAGTTTGAAGGTACTTCAATGTTTCCCTTTAATGACGTATCGGCGATGTTTTTAATGTCATGTTTTGTGAGATTGTGCCGGCTCATCATGTTTTGCGGAAGGTAAAGGCGGTTACGTGTGAGTATGTCTTCTCCCACATCGCGCAAAATATTGGTTATTTGCATACCGATGCCGAGGTTTTCGCAGGCGCAAAGAAAGCGCCCGTCTTGAGCCGCTTGCGCCTTATCCGCCAATACGGGGGCGAGCATTAGTCCTACCGAGCCTGCAACGAGGCGGCAGTATTCGATAAGTTCATCGCCTGTGCGTATATCTCTAAAGTGAAGATCGAGCCTTTGCCCCCGTATTTGGGCTAAAAACCCGTCTTTCGGAATTGCAAACCTGTGTACCGTATCGGAAAAGGCGGGCCACCAAAGTTCGTTCCGGACTTCCCGATCCGTACCGGTACCGTTTCCCGCCGCAGCCGTCTTTTTTTGACTTCCGTAAAGCGACAGGACGGCGCTTTCAAGGCCGTCCAAAAGCTTTTCCGTTTCGGCTTGAGGGCGCCGCCTTCCCGTATCGTCTACAAGATCGTCGGCATAGCGGCAAAAGGCATAGACTGCGGCGACGGCGTTAAAACGTTCTTCGCTTAAACGCGAAAAGGCACGGTAAAAACTTTTTGCCCTGTCTTTTATAACCGCCTCAGCCGCCCGATAGGACGGCGCAAGATTCAGCGGCCCCGTATCTTCAGTTTTTGCCGCGGTCATCGGGATTGTCTTTTCGCAGCTCGGATGCGCATATTTTTCCGCCTTCAATCGCAATCGGTACGCCCGCTCCCGGATGAGTGCTGCTTCCCGTAAAATACAGGCCTTCGCAGTGTTTTGCCTTCGATTGGGGACGAAGGTGATTGCTTTGCCGTAAGGTCGGCTGGAGACCGAAGGTTGCACCGTAATGGGCGTTAAAGCGGTTTTTAAAATCGTTCGGGGTAAATACGTGTTCCGAAACGATTTCTTTTTTAAGGTTTTCAAGCCCCGGAACGGACTTAAGTGATTCGAGGGCTTTTTCACGGTAATAATCGACGGTTTTTGCGTCCCACTCGTATTTTACGGTTTTAAGTTCGGATACCGGTATTAAAAGGTAAAAGCTTGCCTTTCCCTTCGGAGCCGTGTCCGGATCCGCATTCGAAGGCACGTGAAGATATATTGACGGATCTTTAAGCAAATCGCCCGTAAAAATCGATGAGAGGTTATCGTCCAAATCTTCGGATATGACAAAGTTGTGTACGCTTAAATCCTTATGCGGCTTTTTTACGGCCCAATAAAATACCAAACAGGAACACGAATAATCCATGTTTTTAATTTTTTCCGCCGTGTATGTTCCGCGCGTTTTTTCATCGTCAATCAATTCGCTCATCGTGTAGGGAAAGTCGGCATCCGAAATAACATAGGGCGCTTCTACCGTCTTGCCCTTTACGCGGACTCCCTTTACCTTTGAGTTTTCTATAAGGATTTTTTCGACGGGACTGTTATAATGAATCTTTCCGCCCAATTCTTTAAAGAGCTTGGCCATTTGTTCGGCCATTGTGTACATTCCGCCCTTTATAAACCATATGCCGTAAAAAAGTTCAATCATCGGAATGATATTATAAAGAGAGGGGCCTTTTTTGGGCGAAACTCCTATATACAGGGTTTGAAAACTGAACATACTGTGCAAGTCCGCATCCGGTATAAAAGACGCCATCATTTTATCGGCACTGTCAAAGGTTTTTAATTTGAGCGCCTGGTACAGGGTATAGGGATTATACATATCCGTCGCTTTTCTGAACGGCCGGCTTATAAAATGTTTTACGGCGACAAGATAACGCTTGTATATTTCGCTCAAATATGATAAAAGTCCTGCCGAATTTTCGGTTCCCTTGGCTTCGGCCATATTCATTAAATCGACAAGATTGTTATTGACTTTATAATGACGGGGAGGGGCTTTTTCGCAAGAGCCCTGCGAAGATTGCTTAAAATATACTTCGTACATGGGGTCAAGACGCGTCATAGGTATGTAGTCGTCCGGATTTTTGCCTGCAAGCTCGAACACTTCGCGGTATACGCTCGGCATCATAACAATGGTAGGTCCTACATCGAAACGGTGGCCGTCCTCATGTATCGGATGCATTTTGCCGCCGCTTACCTTTTCTTTTTCGTAAATTTCGACTTCATAGCCTGCATGCTGCAAGCGTATTGCAGCCGAAAGACCGCCCATTCCGGCGCCTATAACGATAACTTTTTTCATCTGAATCTCCCTTTTCGTATTCCTGCACTATTGAATAAAAACGACTTTTTGTCAATCGGAAATAAGATTTATTTACATCCTAATATAAAAAAACGTAACAAAGGCGGCAATGTATGGAGTAAAAAATAAAATTGACAACTCCATATTTCTATGGGATAATTAATGTAACCAGGAGGAAGACATATGAAAAAATTATGGCTCGTACTGTCTTTATGTACAGCGGTTCTTTTGGTTATAGGTTGTTCTAAAGATAATGAGGCATCAAAACAGACGGCGAAACCGCGGGTAATCAAGGTCAGTACAAAATTTGTCGATGACGAACAAACCGTAAAGTCGTTGGTCAAAGTTGTAAAAGCTATTAACGAACGGAGCAAGGGCAGCCTTGAATTACAGCTGTTTACAAGCGGTACGCTTCCCATCGGTAAGGACGGTATGGAACAGGTTGCCACCGGCTCCGATTGGATTTTGGTTGACGGAGTAAACTTTTTGGGCGATTACGTTCCCGATTACAATGCGGTTACCGGCCCGATGTTGTATCAATCATTCGATGAATATTTAAGAATGATGCGGACACCGCTGGTACAAAACTTAAATGCCGCTGCCGAAGAAAAGGGCATTAAAGTTTTGTCGCTCGATTGGCTGTTCGGCTTTAGAAGTATGATTACCAAAAAACCGATTAAGGTTCCCTCCGATATGAAGGGATTGAAGATCCGCGTACCCACAAGCCAGCTCTATACGTTTACGATAGAAGCGCTCGGAGGTAACCCGATTGCGATGCCTTATCCGGATACCTATGCCGCCTTGCAACAGGGTGTTATAGACGGCATCGAAGGCTCGATTATGACCTTGTACGGTACAAAGCAATATGAAAACGTCAAAGAATTCTCTTTAACCAGACACTTGCTCGGCGTTTCGGCCGTATGTATTTCGGATAAATGTTGGAAAAGTTTAACGGACGAACAGCGCACGATTATTCAAGAAGAAGTAAATAGGGGTGCCGAAGATAATTTGCGAGAAACCGTAAAACTTGAGGCGGAGTACGAAGTAAAATTAAAAGAACTCGGCGTACACTTTAATGAAGTCGATGCGGATGCTTTTAATAAGGTCGTTGCTCCCGTATATTCCAAATTCCCCAAGTGGTCGGAAGGAATTTACGATAAAATTATGGAAAACCTCGTGCAAATCAGACAAGATATCAAAAACGGGAAATAACCCTATAACATGAACGGGCTGCCGAAAAATCCGGGATTTTTGCGGCGGCCCCTTTTTAATCTTTCTTATCTTTCAATACGGAGTGTGCAATGAAAGAGTTTTTTAAAAAATTCGAGTTATATATCGGCAGCGTTTTTATAGGCATAACGGTTCTTGTTGTAGGTATGAACGTATTTACCCGCTATGTTTTAAAGTTTACGTTTTTTTGGGCTGAAGAAGTTGCAGTAGGCTGCTTTGTATGGACAATATTTTTAGGTACGGCGGCCGCCTATAAGGAAAAAGCTTTAATCGGCGTTGAAGCCCTTGTCATATTGCTGCCTGAAAAAAGCAAAAATATTTTAGCATTTTTTACCCATCTTTTGCTTTTGCTGTTAAGCGCCGTTATGCTGTATTTCAGTTTTACCTATGTTACATCATCATCGAAAATAACCGCAGCTTTGGAAGTTTCCTATGCATATATCAATTCTTCCATCATTATTTCTTTCGGACTTATGACAATATATTCCTTTATTTTTGCTGTGCAAAGTTTTAAAAAAGCTTTTTTGAACAAAAAAAATTAGCGGTACGATATGAATATGTTTTTGTGCGGTTTTTAGGAGGAAATATGGAGTCGTTTTATCCGATTATAATTTTATTTATACTGTTTTTTTTAGATATTCCCATCGGTTTTGCTCTTATCGGCTCGTCTTTGTTTTATTTTGTTTTTTTAAACAACACAATGCCGATGAATATGGTTATTCAGCGATTCGTTACATCGATAGAATCTTTTCCGTATTTAGCCGTGCCGCTTTTTATTATGGTCGGTTCGGTTATGAATTATTCGGGCATAAGCGAACAGCTTATGAATATGGCCGAAGTGTTGGCAGGTCATATGAAAGGCGGTCTTGCACAGGTAAACTGTATTTTAAGCGCCTTGATGGGAGGCATTTCCGGTTCGGCAAATGCGGATGCTGCGATGGAATCCAAAATTCTTGTTCCCGAAATGATTAAAAAGGGATTTTCAAAACCCTTTGCCGCAGCTATTACCGCAGCTTCGTCGGCGGTAAGTCCGGTTATTCCTCCCGGCACAAATCTTATTTTGTATGCCCTTATTGCAAACGTTCCGGTCGGCGATATGTTTCTTGCCGGTTATACGCCGGGTATTCTTATGACTGCCGCCTTAATGATTGCAGTCCATATCGTTTCGGTAAAAAGAGGCTATGCTCCCTCACGGGAACGCCGTGCGACATTTAAGGAAATAGGAAAACAATCTCTTAAATCGATTTGGGCGCTTGCAATTCCCTTCGGTATTATTCTCGGTATGCGCGTAGGCATGTTTACTCCCACCGAAGCCGGAGGCATTGCCGTGCTGTTTTGCTTTATCGTAGGATTTTTTATATACAAAAAGTTAAAACTGCACCATATACCCCTTATTTTAATGGAAACGGTTAAAAGTACCGGAGCGGTTATGATAATCATTGCAAGTGCAAAGGTGTTCGGTTATTATTTGACGCTCGAACGGATTCCGCAAATGATTACCGAAATGTTGATGAATTTTACGTCAAATCCTTTTATCCTGCTTATGGTAATAAACGTGCTTTTGTTATTTATCGGCATGTTTATCGAAGGGGGGGCCGCCCTTGTTATTTTAGCGCCTCTTTTGGTTCCTGCCGTAAAAGCTTTGGGTGTGGATCCTCTGCATTTCGGCGTTATTTTTATCGTCAACATTATGATCGGAGGCCTCACCCCTCCGTTCGGTTCGATGATGTTTACGGTTTGTTCTATTGTGAATGTAAAGCTTGAAGAGTTTTTAAAAGAGATTTGGCCCTTTATTATAGCTCTTTTATGCGTATTGCTTTTGGTAACATATTCGAAAAATGTTGCCTTGTTTATTCCGAATTTATTTATATAATATGTCTATAGACGGAAAACAATTTTCCGGCTATAACTATATAGCAGATCGGAAATTTTAATTGGAGGTAATAAAATGGCGTATGAAGATGCCTACAAAGACTGCATTTGGATGGATTTTGAGTATCTTGAAAAATTCATGACCGATGTTTTGGAAGCCGCCGGGGTTCCCGAAAAAGATGCAAAAATCATCGGCGACGTATTGATTGAATCGGACAAAAGAGGAATCGATTCTCACGGTATCGGACGTTTAAAACCGATTTATATCGACCGCATTCAAGCCGGGATTTTAAATCCGGTTACAAAGATAGATGTTTTAAAAGACGATAAAACCGCCGCCGTTTTGGACGGCAATAACGGTATGGGCCATGTCGTTTCCCACAAAGCTATGGAGATGGCAATCGCCAAAGCAAAAGAATACGGTATGGGAATGGTGGCGGTTACAAACTCCACACACTACGGTATCGCCGGTTACTATGTAACGATGGCAACCCAAGCCGGTATGATAGGCATTACCGGAACAAATGCGCGCCCGTCCATTGCTCCGACCTTCGGCGTTGAAAACATGCTCGGAACAAACCCCTTAACCTTCGGTATGCCCACCGATGAAGAATTTCCCTTTGTGTTGGACTGCGCCACATCCGTAAGTCAGCGCGGAAAAATCGAAGTGTACGGCCGGGCCGGAAAAGAGCTTCCCAAAGGCTGGGTAATCGACGAAAACGGCAACACGAGAACCGACACACAGCAGGTTTTGGTCGACTTAACTAAGGGTAAGGCCGCTTTAACGCCGCTGGGAGGTCTGGGAGATGAAACGGGAGGTTATAAGGGCTTCGGTTATGCAACCGTTGTGGAAATCCTTTGTGCAGCATTGCAAAACGGCCCCTTTTTAAAGGCTTTGAACGGAATCGACGCAAACGGAAAGCAAACTCCCTATCCTTTAGGACACTTTTTTATCGCCATCGATCCGGAGCGCTTTATGGGCTTGGAAGTCTTTAAAAAAGTTACCGGCGGCATTTTGCGCGAATTACGCGCTTCGAGAAAGGCTCCCGGCCACGACAGAATCTATACCGCAGGCGAAAAAGAACACCTTGCATGGCTGTACCGTAAAGAACACGGATGCCCCGTTCCGCCGTCTTTGCAAAAAGTAATGATTGACCTCCGCAACCATTACAAACTCAATTATAAATTCGACTTCGAATAAGCCGATTCGAACCGGGGCCGGCAAAAAGGCGCTAAAAAAGTAAGCGCTTTTTTGCCGGCCTCAATACCTTTTATGCCGGACTGTTATTTTGGACTGTTTAAAAAACAACCGAATAAAACATATTGTATCCTGTACTCTGATCTTGCTTTTTATAAGCGGAATATCAGCATGTAAAACACTGCCGAAAGACAGACCTATGCCTCTTATCGCCGAAACCGGTGCGAGCATTTACAGCTACATTGCACAAAATACGGTATATCCTCAAAAAGCTTTGGAAGAAGGTATTCACGGTGTAGTGCATATTGGATTCACCGTTACTAAAATCGGTACCGTTGAAAATATTGTAATTATAAAGTCTGCACACAAAATACTCGATGAGGCGGCCCAAAACGTTATCCGAAATATTCCGCACTGCCTTCCGGCAGTGGAAAACGGCGTGCCTCAGGATACGACTTTTTCTATTCCGATACGTTTTATGAAAAGTTATTAAGCCGTATTAATTAGGCCTGCCTTTGCAGTAAAGCCGATTTCGGTACGAAAAGCGTTTCGGTGTTAAAGCTGTAATTCGCAGGATACACTTGTCGTCATACCGCGCTTTTCCATTTCTTGGACAAAAACCTGAGCATTTTTTTCAAAACCCGCAACGGGGGACGTACAGTCTTTTAATAAAACAAATGACGCAGGCGGTATAAATGCCGATAAATCGCGCACCGTATTTGCAACACAGTGCGATAAAGCTTGGCCTGCAATAATAATACGGTCCGCTTTTTTTAATTTATTGATAAGCGTAAAATTCATTAAGGTTGAAGTGTCTTCGGGGTCGGGTACTTCGGCTTGCAGTGCGCTGTAATGTTCGGTATATACATTCGAAGCCTTTGTCGTATAGTCGATATTGCAAAACGGGTGGGCAAGTTCCCAATCGTGTGCCGCCTGCCATATGTTTTTTTCAACGGCCATACCGCCGGTTCCCTGAAGACAGTGAAGCGGCCATAATATTAAATTGTAACGCCCCTTTGCTTCCAATTCCTGAAGGTATTTTTCGGTTTTTGCTGCGGCAGCCTCATCAATCGGACGGAATTTTCCCGCTGCAAAATCCCTATAGGTAATTTGAGTAAAGGGCGGCGGCACTGCACCGTCGGCATCTTTCCAAAAAACCGGATGGGCTATATGATAAGACGGATGAGAATCAAGCGTAATATGGATTGAATCTATATGCGCCGCATTTTTTCGGATAAAAGCGGCCGTGTTTGAGCAATTCTGCGGCGAACCGGGAATGAATAAAGCTCCGTCGGGAGAGCAAAAATCATTTTGCGGGTCTATAATCAGAAATGCACAGGCCATAACCGCAGTATATCCGTTTTGTTCCCGCTTGTCAATGTTTCCGTTTTTAAGCTATACTGAAGTCTATGAATCTTGAAGCTTTTGTATTGGGATGCGGCGGGATGATGCCCCTTCCGTACCGGCATTTAACATCGGTATTATTGCGGCGCGAAGGGCAGCTTTTTTTATTCGACGGCGGAGAAGGGACTCAAGTGTCGCTTCGCCGGCTTAATCTCAAATGGAAAAAAATAAATGCGATTTTTGTCAGCCACACCCATGCCGATCATGTAACGGGTCTTCCGGGAATATTGATGCTCTCGTCGCAGGTAGAGCGCGACGAACCGCTCTATATTTACGGACCGCCGAAAATTGCCGAATATATAGAATCGAGCCGTTCCGTCCTCGACATGTACATCAATTATCCGATTATCGTAAAGGAAATAGAAGCGCCCTGCGTATGCTATGAAGGCGACGGTTTTTATGTGCGCGCCTTTCCCCTCAAGCATACAAAAACCTGCGTCGGCTATACTTTGGAAGAATTGGACAGACCCGGCGAGTTCAAACCGGAAAAGGCAAAGGAATTGAACGTTCCGGTCGGCCCGATGTGGTCGAAACTCCAGCACGGAGAAAGCGTCGTTACTCCCGACGGCAGGCACGTGTTCCCCGATGAAGTGTTGGGGCCTGCACGCCGCGGAAGAAAATTCAGCTATGTAACCGATAGCCTCTATCTTCCGTCGATAGCAAAAGAAGTGCGCGGTTCTGACTTACTTATTTGCGAAGGAATGTTTACCAAGGAATTTGCAGATCAGGCGGCCGAAAAAAAGCATATGACTTCCGTACAGGCTGCAACAATCGCAAAAGATGCCCAAGTCGACAAACTCGGTCTTATTCATTACAGCCCGCGCTATACGGACGGCGAATTAAAACAGTTACTTTTTGAAGCCCAAGCGGTTTTTAAAGAAACGGTTCTTACAAAGGACAGGATGATATTTGAAATCCCCTATAAGGATTAAGATTTTAATACGCGGTGCGGAGCACTGATAAAAGATAATACGGGGCGGTATGATTGTATTGGAAGATTTTTCAAAAAGCTACGGACGGCGCAGGGCGGCTGAAAACCTGTCGTTTTGCGCCGAGCGTGCAAGCGTAACCGCCCTTGCCGGTTTAAACGGGGCGGGTAAAACCACCGTTTTAAAAGCGGTATGCGGCATTCACCGCGCCGATTCGGGGCGCGTCATTGTAAACGGTATCGATACGGCGCTCTTTCCCGAAAAAGCGGCTTTATCGGTCGGCTTTATGGGCGAGCAAAACGTTTTTCCTCCCTTTTTGACGGTGTACGAATTTTTGTATCACGAAGCCCTTATACTCTGTGCGGCGCAAGAAAAAAAACAAAGCGAGCGCGGCACACGGATAAAAAACAGCACACAAGCGCTTGAGCGCGTTGTTTCACTGTGCGATTTGGAATCCTTGGCGGACAGAAAAATAGCTTTTCTTTCAAACGGTGAAAAAAAACGCACCGCTTTGGCGCGCAGCCTGTTAAGCGACCCGCCGATTCTTGTACTCGACGAGCCTGCTTCCGGCTTAGATCCCTCCCAAAGCGCCCGAATGCGCGCCCTTATCGCCGATTTGGGCCGCAGCAAAACCGTGTTGTTTTCAACCCACCTTATTCACGAAATGGAAAACCTGTGTGCAAAAATCGTTATTCTTCACAAGGGACATCTTGCCGCACAGGGAAGTGCGCGCGAATTATGCCGTCAAACGGGCGTACAGGGCTTGGAAAATGCTTTTTTGCGCATAACCGAAGGAGAATGCCCGGATGCGTCATAAAGCCTTCGGCGCCCTTTTACGCCGCGATTTGTTTTCTCTTTCTTTAAATCCTGCAGCCCGTGCAAGCGGTATTTTTTTTACCCTGTTTTGTTTTATAAATTTTTTTATACTGCGCCGTTTTTTTGTACCGCTTGCAGGTTCGACCGATATGCGCTCTTTTTTTGCGCCCATGCCCCTTATATCGATTTTATGCATTCCCGCAGTAACGATGAGTTTATGGACGGCCTATGATTTTTATACGGTACTTCCCGTATCCTCGTTTATGCGCACCCTGTCAAAATGGCTTTCCGCCCTTATTTTTTTGTCCTTTTTTTTACTTGTGTCGGCGGCCGCTCCCTTTGCCGCCTCCTTTTTCGGTACAGTCGAATATTCGGTTGTGTGTACCGGCTATATAGGCATTTTGTGCGCTTTTTCCGCCATGATTGCCATTGCTCAAGCGCTTTCCCTTGTGTGCCGCTCCAAGCCCTTGGCTTTTTTACTTTCGGCACTTGTATTTTCTTTTACCGCCCTCATTCACCGGGGGGCTGCCCTGAGTTCACATTCCGGCGTACAAGCACTTATGCGCTTTTTATCGTTTTCACGGCATTTTGACGCTGCGGGAAAGGGCATTATAGACAGCCGCGATATATTGTTTTATCTGTGCGTAACGCTTTTATTTTTAAGCATAAGCGCTTTTATTGTCGAATACGGACGGTATTCGGCATCTTCGAAAAATCCGCATAAAAAAGCCCTGTTTTCAAAATATACGGCCCTTTTTTTATTGTACGCCCTTGTATTGTGGAACAGCCGTATCTTTTATGGTCGAACCGATTTGACAAGGGGGCGAAGCTACAGTTTATCCGAGGCGAGTAGGGAAGCCGTTTCCATTTTACACAATCGCTTGACGATTTCGTATTATGTTTCTTCGGAACTTGCATACCGTTATCCTGCTATAGACGATGTAAAAGAGTTTTTGTATAACTACGCAGACATATCGAAGGATATTGCAGTGCGCATTGTGCGTGTAAAAACCGATACGGAAAAAAAGGCCGCCCAAGATTCAGGCGTTTTTCCGCAGATTTTGGAAAATGCGGCTTTATCGGGAGGGGGCGATACCGCTTTCGGCGGTAATAAGGAAGCGCTGTCGGTATATTCGGGTATCGTCCTCGAATACAAGGCAAAAAAAAGCGTCATTCCCTTTGTACTGACGCCCTTTGACGCCGAATTCGCTATTGCCGATATGCTGCCCCTTATAACGCAGGACAGTTCCCCTGCCGGCTCTCATGCCCGGCGCTCAGTGGGCGTTCTTATTGCAAACGGTTTAAGCCTTGAAGCCGATTATCCCTACCTTACACAGTGGCTGGAAGCTGCCGGTTTTGCCGTGCGCATACTGGAGCCTGCAATGCTCGAATCGCTTTCCGATTTTTCCGGGTTCGGGGGCGAAGCCGAAGGGCAAACGGATACAAGCCGCCTTTTACCGCACAAAGAACCGCTTTTAATTGTCGGCTCTTCGGCTTTAAACGAAGCGCAGTGCGAAAGCCTCGATGCTTTTTTAGCGTCGGGCGGTTCGCTTTTATGCGCGGTAAGCGCCCACGAAGCCGATTTACATACATGGGAATTAAAACCGCTTGCTCAAAATCCGTTTTTGTCCTTGCTTGAAAAATACGGCATTTCCGTACAAAACCCGATTGTTGCGGACGCAAGCTGTGCGAGCATTCGTATGCTGCGTCAACAAAGCGGCGGCGGAACGCAAAGCGGTATTGCCGAAGCGTATGAAGAAATCGATTATCCGTTTTTTGTACAAATCCGCACCGACAATGCGGAAAAGACGGATCCGCTTTGTACGGCTTTCGGCGGCCTCGATTTGTTTTGGCCCTCATATATACGCACGGATACAACCGATACAACCGTTTTGGCTCATACAAGCGTTTTATCGCGCTTGCAGGAACCCTTGGACAATGCCGAAAAAGCGTATAATACGAATCCTTTTTTTGCCGCCGATTTTATGCCGAAAGAAGAACACAGGGGCTTTCCGGTTGTTTGCGCTGCAGATACGGCATACAAAGACGGTTTTTCCGGCGCGCGCATAATTGCCGTTGCCGACCAATACTTTTTGTCGCGTATGGTTGAGTATACGGGCGCTTTTTATAACTTCGATTTTGCCGTAAACGCCCTTTTACGGCTTTCCGGCGAACAGGGCTTATTGTCAATAAAAAACCGCGCCTTTACCGATTACCGCGTAAAAGCGCCGAATTCGGCCGAATTTGCGCAAAAAGCGCGCATAACGCTTATATGCCTATTTCTATGGTGCTGCGCGGCTTTCGGCGTTTTTTTTATCTTAGTGCGTTTTTACCGCAAAAAGCACGCTTATGCACCTTATGCCGTTTACAGCACCGGTACCTCCGGCAGCGAAAAACCGCCCTTTACCCCTCAAAACGGCCGAAAACGGGGGAAAAATGCATAAAAAACCCGATTTTACAAAGGCTATATACGGTATGTGCTTTGTGCTTTTATGTACGGGCATTGCGGGAAACTTCTTTAAAAAAAACGGTAAAAACCTAAAAGAAGTGCAAACAGCCCTTTTAAACCCCAAATATGCGGCCGAAGTAAATTCGATACGTATACGGCATAAAAACGGCCAAAACGAGCTTATTTTGCGCAAAACGGACTTTGTGCCTGCAATGTGGACGGGCGAATATACGGACACAAGGGACCGAAAAATACTGTTTCCCGCCGATAAGGGGCAGATTGCCGCCTTGCTCGATGTTTCAAGAAAAGTTCGCATCATGTATATAATTTCAGACAATAACGCTCAAAACATGCATAAAAGCCCCTTTTTTGAGCCGAACGACGACTTTTTCGGCTTTGAGTTTTTGCGGGACGAGCGGCTTTTTTCACGTTTTTATGTACAAAAAGGCGAAAATGCCGCAAAAACGCTTATAAGTACGGATACGGGCAAGATTTATGCTGCGGACGGCGATTTGTCGACTTTTTTAAGCTATCCCGCTTTATGGGCGGACGGTACGCTTTTTTCGGATTACGCACGGGGCGGTAAAAGCAGGGATGAGGTGCAAAAACTCGTATACAGCGTATATGAGGCAGGCGGAAATTTGTATACGCAAAAAACCTTTGCTTCAGGCGATACGGGCTTCGAAAAAGCGGTTTATAATGTGTTTTCCGCACGCACGTCCAAAATCGGAGCAAAACCGCATACATCGTTTTTTGCCGAAAGTAAAAAATCCTACGAAATACGGGCGGTTTTTTCAAACGGAGAAAACACCGGCATTTTTATATATCCTGCAGGCGATACTTTTATCGTCGTTCCTTCCGTTCTCGATTACGCCCTTGAAATAAGCGCGTGGACTGCCGCAAATATCGGTATAGATATCAGCGCCGCCCCTGAGGTTCAGGCATATTGACGCCCGGTACGGGACTTTTGAAGGAAGGCCCGGCGGCCTTTTTCAGCGTTCTTCTCCGCTTATTTTGGGATTTTGCGGCAATTCAAGGGTAACGTTTTTTCCTTTGCTGACGGATAAAAATTCAATTAAAAGCGGATATTCGGATAAAATACGTCCTAAGCGCGATAAGCGTTCCAATTCCAAATAATCAGACGCTCCCTGACTCGATTGCGCAAGGGCCGTTTTTTCCAATTTTTCTTTGAGTGCGTTTTGATATACGGTATAAGCGCTTTGTGCGGCATTGTACAAACGGGTGTCCGGAATGCGCAGTTCGTCGATATGCAAAGACGAAATTATTATGCCCGGATAGCGGTTTTCGGCGGCAATTCCGCGCAAGAGTTCCGTATCGGAAACCGATGCTTCAAGCACAAAGGAGGGATTTTCCAAAGCTTTATCGAGAACAAAGCGGGCCGTATCGCGGGCGATGTTTTCCGTTTCGCCGGTAAGGTATGCGTGCAATTCATCTTGAGAAAGGGAACCGCTTTTTTCAAAATGGACAGGCAGGGCTTCCGGTGCCATTTGTGCATTGACGGTAATCGAAAATCGGTATGAAAAATCGGGCTTTCCTTCAAGCAAATTGGAATATAAATCGGCCGAAGGCAAGCTTCCGGAAATGTGTTTGACGGTTTTAACGGGCGTATTTTCGAATACGTGTATTTTTGCGTTTGTCGGCAGCAAAAGTTCCCACCGCCAGTCGAATCGGCCGGACTGTATAACACGCTCATACACGCCGCCGGTTTTCGATTCCATAACACCGTAATTTCCCGCAGGAATTCTAAAAGGAACCCATCCGATAAAAAATACGGCTGCCGCACATAAGAGAAGAATAATCAGCGATACAATTGATTTTTTTTTCATACCTTTGCCTTGCCTAAAGTCGTTTCTATCGGTAGTATATAGTCTTATAAGAGGATATGCAAGGTGAAAAACCGCAAAAAACGAAAACCCTTTCTTTTTAAAATTACAAACCGCAGTATTTTGTTTTTGTTTTCTTTTTCGCTTATTATCTTTTTTTTCTACGCTGCCGGAAACCGTCAGCAATTTTCCGATGAAAACCAAAAATTATTATTGAACATAGTCCGCTTTGTATCTGCCGGCTTGCTTTGTTTTTTATGTGCAGGCTTTGTGCAAATTGTAGTATATCTTATTAAAACTAAAAATAAACGGCTTATACCTTTTTTGGTTTTATACATTTTTTTCTTTATCGTTTGTTTTGCGCAGCTTTTGTTTACAAGCGGCGTACTTTTTTTTGCCAAATGATTTGCATTTGCGTGAAAAAAGTAGGATAGGAAAAATTTTACTTAATCCGCAACAAACGGATGAATATATATCGGAACTTGTTAGACTGTGGTGAAAGCAGCATTTTATTGCAGAATTATGGCCGGTGATACCTGAAAATCGGTTTCCTTATACGGAATCTTATTTTCGTTGATTTTTTTAGACATGTATGATAAAATAGGCTAACAGAGTAGACAAGTGCCAAAAGGTAAGTTAATCATAAACGGTCGTTTTGAGTGGTGGTCTGAAAAAGAAGCAGGTAATGTTGCCAAGCACGGCTACACATTCAGAGAAATTTTACCTGTTTTTAATGACCGTTTTTTTTATGAAATATTTGATATAAAACATTCGACGAAAAAACAAACCAGATATTTGGGACTTGGAAGTATTGCAGATAGGTATATTGTCTTGCAAGTAAGTTATACGGATGAAAAACGTATACACATAATTTCAGCTCGTGATGCAACACGAAAAGAGCGGGAGGTATACTTTGAAAGACTTAGAAGATTATATCGCCAAGTGTGAAGCAAACGGGAAACCCGACAGTGAAATCGATTTGACCGATATACCGGAATTGACGGAAGAAGATTTTGCCAGAGGATATTTTAAATACCGGAAGCTCCCTAAAAAAGCTATGATGTTTAGCATTGATATTGATAATCTTGATTGGCTTCAAAGCTTTGGTAAAAAAGACTATCAAACTCGAATAAATTATGTTTTACGTTGGGCACGGATGAATAACTGCCAAATACCGCAAAGTTAAAATTTGCATTAATTTTATATACCGAACGTAATGAGAATATCAGGATAATTTGCGCACGTTTTGCAGAAAAGGAGGAAATAAATGAGTACTACAGTAACTATGACGCTCGATGAAATAAAAAGGATATCAAAAAAGACTGAATCAAGCCTTATAATAATACTTAATCTGCCGAAACAAAGGGTAAAGCACTGCGGGCAAAGATGACAAAATGTTAGTTTTTATGCCGGAACAGTGGATACCAACCGCTTCACAAAGCCAATCAAACCCTTGCACCCAAAGAAAAACACCCGTATAATAGGAATTCCTGAACCTGTGGAGGTTTATTTATATGCAAAATAATAAGGTAGCAATAGTTTTCATAGTTGTTATATGTATTTTATCAGCATCCGTATATTCATACGATGTTACTGATTTAAACGGGTTTTGGATACACCAATTTGTATATGATTTGAAAATCTCAAATCATGGTAAAAACAATAGCAGGTATGGAATCAGCATTGCTCTTAACGACGATGGGATTGGGGAATATTGGGACGGAAACATCTTTGATGTAACAAAAACAGAGATATTGGAAAACGGTACTGTTATGTTGGAATTATCGAAAGAAGGGCGATTTGCTCTGGAAGTTGTTCTAAAACTTTTAGACGATGATACAATGTTGGTATATAGGTCTGTTGGAAGAGGAAAAATATATGATTATCCATGGTACCGCATATCCGGTCCTGCCCGCATACCCGTACAAAATGCCGTTTTGAACGATAGCCGCGTGCGTTTACGTGTAAAGCCCAGTTTGGACTGCGATACATGGGGCTTCTTAAATAAAGGCGATAAGGTAAAAATAAAAGATAAAAGCGAACAACCTTTTGTAATAGCAGGGGAAACGTGGTATTGGTACAAAGTACAAAGCGAAAACTACCCCGACGGCTGGGTATACGGCAAGTATTTGGATATAGAAGAGGGTAACGAAGGGGGAGCGGACAAGGGAGCGCAAGCTTTCTAAAATGATGCGGTATTTATAAATTGCCGAGTAATATTCTTTCAACATATTCGGGGTTTTCCGAAATAATCTTTAAAAGAAATACGGCCGCCCCGCGACTTTAATACCGGAGATAAGTTAAAGATGGCAGAAAACGTTATGAACGGGAAAAAAATAATTGCAATAATTTCCATATTGTTTATTTTTACGATATGTGCCGTTTTCGGTAGAACTATGTTCGCTTTTATACGGTGGTAAAATAGAGGTACTTTATGATAAAAAAGATAGTAAAGAAAATACTACAGATTCTTTTGATTCTATTGGCCGTATGTATCGCATTATTTTTAATTATGGTGGTGTATGTAGTTATTGACGATAAAAAACAAGCGGAAAAAGAGCGGGTTGCAAGGAAATTCTATACTTACGAACAGTTGCAGGAATTCAGCAGAGAAGGCTCAATTCCGATCGGTGTTAAATTCTGGGATGAATTTAAAGCATATGAACATTTATATAACTTAGATGAAATCGAATCTCAAATATTAGGGCGTTGGTTAGAAATGATTGTTACTGCCGGGCTGGAACCGACGTATGTTTTTTATCCGAATCATTTGTTTATTACTAGCAGACAAATGGCAATAGATAAAAAAAAGGGGCATGCGAGTTTTGAAATGGGAACATGGTATATTCGCAACGGGATTCTTTATGTGCAAATGCATGGTTTTATGTATTGGATAGATGAAAGAAGAGTTTTTGAACCATACGAGCCACAGGAATATGAATTGATAGATGTAAACGATCTATCGCCGCAGGGGTACAGTATCGGTCCGGTTGCGGCGATACCTTTTGGACAAAGTAATTATAAATTAAAGCTATATGGAAAAAATTATCCGAAATTTTGGCACCCCACACCGTGTCGCAGATATAGAATTATTTACACTCTCCCAGATCCTTATGATGGTCTTGTCACGACACCCGGTAAACATTACGGTTGGTTATCTATTTTCCCCGCAATGGCGGAGACGGGCATGAGTGCAGAAGAATTATTTATCCATAGTGATATTTTGGAAGAGCTTTTTAGTGAAGTGTTCTGGTAATGTTATCAAAATCGCATACAACTATTAGACTGGTATTTACAGGCAGCAGTAATACAGGTGGTAACGGATGAAAACTGAAACGGCAAAAGGATGTTCGAGCTGTTTGGAAAAATTTATAGTGCTTTTAGTAGTAATACTTATACTGCCCATAGTTATTTATTTACTGTTTTTTTATAGCATAATACCTTTTTATTTTGAAGCCGATTTGGTAACAGGAAACTCGGTAGCAGTGCATGGCAATACACTTGCTATCGGAAGTTCGGCATATAATAACTCTGTAGCATATGTATTATTACTTGAGAAAAAAGGTGATAAATGGGTTCAAAAGGACTTATTTAATGTAAGTAATATCGGACTTGGAAATTATGATTCGATGTATTTAGCTGTATCCGATGACTATTTAGCTGTAGGGGTTAGCAATTTCAGTATTATGCCCGGCTGTGTATTTACTTTTTATAAGGATACTAAAGACGGGAAATGGAAAAAAGGCAAAAAAATTCTTATGACCGATGATTGTTGTTCGCTTTCATTGGGCGGAAATAAATTATTGGTTGGAGATAATGCGGGAAAGGTATATTTATATGAATTGGCTGAAAGACAAATAAAATTAAAGTATAAATTTCATTCGCCTGATAAAGATAACGAGGGTGTTTTCGGAAACTATACATTAATACGTAAAGATGAGGTAATAATTTCCGATTCCGCTTACAATCGTTATATTATCTCAAAAAGCCAAATAAGAGTAAAAGAGCCTCCTAAGAGTGCTGAAGGAAAAGTATATTTTTATAAGAAAATAGACAATGATTATATTTTGGAAAAAATAATTGCAGCTGAAAATTTTATAGAATATGCGGCGGGCAGAAGTTTCGGTGAAAAATTTGTAAAAAACGACGATATAATTATTGTACATGATTCGGAAGAACTATTTGCTTTTGATGTTAAAAGCGATACGGGAAAACCTCTATGGACTATCGAGGCTGCTTATAATTTTGATTCGTACGATAACAAATTCATAACAACGGGACAAGAGGGAGTAAAACTATATACGATGAATAAAAACGGTATTAATCTGATAAATACCTTTGATTATAAATCCGCCGGCTTTATTAGCGCAGTTCCCTATATTACAGATGAGTTTATGATACTTTCCGATAAATCAATCTATGATAATATTGTCGAAAGAGAAAAGTTGAAAACAAAAGCCCATAAAGAAGGTTGGAAGGGCGTTATCCCCAAGATAGAGAACCAAGGCCGTGTCCATATTTACCGTCTTTTGTCTGACTACAGTTATGTAGAAGAAGCTGTAATAACAAGAAGAAAAAACACTCAGACAGGAAAGCTGGAATTTTATGATATGTTGGAAAAAAGTAGATAAATGTATAATAACGAAAGGTTTCTTAAGTGTATCAGTTGCGACTTTTTATGCAATACTTAAGTATTGTTGCATATTTTAGATATGTTTCCGAAAAAAAAATGATTTTTGCGGCTGGGAATCAAATTTTGCATGGAGTTGTAAATAAATGAATGTAAAAAGAATAATTTTATATGTACTGATTGTGATATCGGTTTTGTCGGTTGTTTCCTGCAAGGAAGAGTTTCCTACATTGGAAGATTTTGCCGAATATTCAAAGTATCTGGAAAACGGAGATTTGGAGGGTGTAAAAAGATATTATAAGAGATTCGGCCCCCGATCGGTAGAACAATACGGTCTTGAAGGGTTATTTATGATAAATCCTTTGGAAAGTAGTATAATTCTTCATAAAGATGATATCACAGAATTTTTGTTGCAAAAAGGCGCTAATCCTAATGCTTTGTCACCTTATAGTGGTGATTCAATCCTTTTTACAGCAATAATTGAAGAAAATATAAATGCTATTAAATTATTGTTAAAATATAATATAAATCTTGAAGTCTTTACAAATAAGGGAAAAGCAACTCCTTTGTCGTGTGCAGCAATGTCAGGAAATGTAGAGGTACTTGATATGATATATAAAAAAACAAAAGATATAAATATAAGGAATGAAGATAATTCAACGGCTTTGTTCGGCGCAATTATAATGGGGCATTTTGATTGTGTAAAGTTCTTGGTTAACCGTAAAATAGATGTAAACGCTATAGATTCCATAGGATGCAGCGCTCTTATGTATGCGGTAAATAACGGTAGAATAGATATTTGTGAATATTTAATAGAACACGGAGCGGATATAAGTATTGTTGACAATGAAGGATATACTGCAAAATGGATTGCCGATGAGTTGAAATTACAAATCAAAGGGCTGACATATTAAATAATTTTATAGGTATTAAGTGCGGTGTATATACAAAAATTGTACGTTGACATTTTTTATGTATAGAGAGTACAATGAATCTCATGCATACAAAACGGTTATACGGCATACGCGGGGCGGTGTGTACGGAAAACAATCCGGATGAGCTTCGGCACGCTGTGTGTGCTTTAATTCGCGAAATTTTTGAAAAAAATGCTATAGAAGAAGAAGAAGATATTGTATCGCTTCAATTTACGCTTACACAAGATTTGGACTGTTTGAACCCGGCAGCCGCTTTGCGCCAAGACGGTTTGTGTACGCATACGGCTCTTTTTTGTTCGGCCGAGCCGCAAATAAGCGGTTCTATGCCTAAAACGATACGTGTGCTCATTACCGCTTATTGCAGCGGCAAACCCGTTCATGTATATGCGGGCGAAGCGCAAAAACTGCGGCCGGACTTGGCAAAAACGGGAAGCGGCCGGCAATAAAAATGAACGAACAAAAAACGATTTGGCTTGTAAGCCGCGAATATGCGGGTATTGCCGAAGCCGGCGGCGTTAAAAATGTCGTAAGGGCTTTAGCCGAGCAGCTGTATCAAAATAACTTTAACGTTTGCGTATTTATTCCTCTATACGGCTGCACCGCGGTGCAAAAAATACGCGATTTTAAAATCCGTGAACATGCCGCCCGTATAAAAGCCGAAAACCGCGAATACACGCTCCATTTTGCCGAAGGGCTTTTTCACCATATTTCCTTTGTTTTTATTATTCACTCGCTTTTTACGGAAAAAAGTGGCGTTTATACCTATACGGAAGCCGAAGAACGTTTAAATCACCGTCATATGCAGGGAAAAGGCCATGAAGATGCGCTTTTACTGAACGTCTTGTTTCAAAAAGGAGTTCTCGAATACGGGCGTTTGTGTGCCGCAAAGGATATAAAGCGCAACTCAATCCCCGATATAATTCACTGTCATGATGCCGCCGCCGCCCTTATTCCGTTTATAGCCCGTAATGATGCCTTATATGATAACACATATAATACGACCCGTTTTGTTTTGACAATTCACAATGCGGGCAATGCCTATCGGCACGAAATAGACAAGGACAGGGCGGCTTTGTTTTTGCAGTTGCCGGAACATCTTTTTGACGGCTGCGTGATTTCAGGGTGCTGCGAACCCTATCTTCTTGCCGAGCCGTATGCCGAGCTTACAACGGTATCGCCTTGGTATGCAAAAGAACTGACGGATCCCCGCGATGCCAATTCCGGGGGGCTTTCGGCGGTTTTTGCACGGCGCAACACCCGGATTACGGGCATCACAAACGGCATAGAATACGATACATACAATCCTGCAAACATAAGCGTTTCAATGCTTCCGCACACATTCAATCCTTCGGCCGGCGACTTTACCGGTAAATATAGATGCCGTAAAGAATTTATCGAGTATTATTCGAATCCGTTTCATAAAAAAAATCGCCCGGAATTAAAACAATACGGTTTTCTTTTGCCGCCCGATACAATGCCGATACCGGATTCGACAATGCCGGATACAAACGGCCTACATAAAACGGTATTTTTTTCGTATCACGGACGGATGGTTCATCAAAAGGGAACGAATATTTTAGCCGACGCGGCAAAAATCGTATTAAAAAACTGTGATTACGTGCGATTTATCGTAACGGGGCAGGGAAACACCGAATTGGAAAAACAGCAAGAAGCTTTGGCAGACCAATTCCCCGGTAAATACCTGTATCTTCGCGGCTACGAACGTTCGGCAGCCCGATTATGCGTTGCGGTAGCCGATTTTATAGTACTGCCCAGTATTTTCGAACCCTGCGGTTTGGAAGATTTTATTGCACAACTGTACGGTACCATACCGATTGCCCATGCATGCGGCGGTTTGCAAAAAATAGTAGACGGTAAAACGGGTTTTTTATATGCCGACAATACGCCGGATACGCTTGCGCGGATTTTATCGGCATTGGCCGCCAAAAAACAAAAAAATCCCGATTTTTTTACCGCCCTCGCCGCTAAAGCCGCACAATACGTACAAAACGAATATTCATGGAAAAAAATCATAAGTACTGCATATATTCCGCTCTATGAAAATGTGTGTAAAAATGTTTAAAAATACAATTTACCCCTTTTCACTATTGACCTTTTTTTCATCTTAGTGTAGATTGTTACACGTTCGTTACCGCCAACTTAGCTCAGCTGGCCAGAGCACGTGATTTGTAATCTCGGGGTCCAGGGTTCGAATCCCTGAGTTGGCTTGCTGTGAACTGAGAATATACGGGGAGGTTCCCGAGCGGTCAAAGGGGGCAGACTGTAAATCTGTTGGCTCCGCCTTCGAAGGTTCGAATCCTTCTCTCCCCAAAGGCTATTTCATTGTAAACCAGTGGAATAGCCTTTTTTTTATTGTGATCGATTTATGTACCGATTATGTAGTGATATGGCCGATACCTTTTATTCGCAGGGTTTACATTTTTCCTGTACTCGTTGTTCGCATTGCTGCCGAGCGGAGCCGGGATTCGTATATCTTTCCCAAAGCGATTTGACAAATCTTTGCAAATGGTTTAATTTGAAAGCGGCGGAATTTATACGTTTATACTGCCGTTTTGTATATAATGCGGAGGGCAAAAAGGTGCTTTCGTTGCGGGAAAAACCCGGTTATGACTGTATTTTATGGAATAACGGCTGTACGGCATACGGTGCAAGACCCATTCAGTGTTCCACCTATCCGTTTTGGTCTTTTATTTTACAAAACCGGCATACATGGGAATCCGAAGCGGCGGCTTGCCCCGGCATAAATCGAGGCAAGCTGTACAGTGCCGAAGAAATCGAACATTTGCACGAAAAATACGAAAAAAACAATCCGCTGACATATACGGAAATAAACCGTATCTTAAATACGGACGGGACGGAAATATGAAAATACGTTTTTGGGGCGTACGAGGCTCTATTTCAACCCCTATAACCGCAGCTCAAATACAATCGAAAATAGTTGCCGTTGTATCCAGAATTTCGGTACGCGATTTGGAATCGGAAAACGCACGCCAAAACTTTATTGCAAACCTGCCCGAATATTTATACGGAACTATCGGCGGCAATACCGCATGTTTGGAAATCACAAACGAAAACCGCGATCATATTATTTTAGATGCGGGAACCGGCATCCGTATGTGCGGCAAGCAATATACAAAAAATCAAAATGAGGTTTTTCATCTTTTATTTTCGCATTTTCACTGGGACCATATTCAAGGTTTGCCCTTTTTCGATCCGGCATATAAACCCGATACGGTTTTGAATATTTATTCGAATTATCCGAACATGCGCCGTTTTTTAAAAGAACAAATGCAGCCGCCGTTTTTTCCCGTTCCCATCGAGTCTTTAACAAAACAAATTATCTGGCACGATATTAAAGATTCCGTGCCCTTTACCATCGGCGGCATGCAAATTATGACAAAAGCGATGTTCCATCCCGGAGGCTCCCATTCGTATTTGTTTATTGAAAACGGCAAACGCTTTATCTACGCAACCGATGTGGAACTCAGACAAATCGATTTTGATCGTACCGAAGAAAATATCGCCTTTTTTGAAAATACCGATGTTTTGGTATTGGATGCCCAGTACACAGTCGAAGAAACGGCACAAAAAGAAGGGTGGGGGCACTCGGCTTTTTGTTATGCCATCGATTTTGCCGTTTTTTGGCATATAAAACACTTATATTTATTTCATCACGAACCCATGTACGATGATAAAAAAGTACACACAATATTAAAATCCGCACAATGGTATTCCGATTATGTGTGCGGCGGAAAAGTGACGGTTCATTTGGCAATAGAGGGACAGGAAATCCATTTATGAAAACCGGAACCGGCGAATACCGTTTTTCCTTGCATGAAATAAAGCAGCTTGCTTTATTTTTTCGCAAACACGAAGACAGTCTTCCGGAAGAATTGCAGAATTTTTTTTCTTTTCTCGAATCCTGCATTTATAATTCCATGACGATTGAAGAAGCGGAAAGGTTTTTTAATGAAGATTTTAATGAAAAATAAAAAGAAAAATAAAAAATACACGGTTTTATGTGCAATCCTGCTTTTGATTTGTATTCCGGCGGCGGCCTATGCCTTGTACGCCTATCATGCCTTTGTGCCCCTGTTAGCCGCTTCAGACAAAAGTACCGATTCGAACAAAAGTGACGCTTCGGATACGGGTACCGAAACAGACGAATACCGCATGATTGTTGCAAGCGGAGCGACATTGCGTACGGTCGCGCGCGATTTAAAAGCACAGGGTATAATCCGTTCGGCCGATTTTTTTTACCTGTACGGACGGTTTAAACGGATATTTTTAAAAGCGGGTATCTATAAAATAAACGGAGGTATGTCCGTTTCCGAAATATGCGCGCTTTTGCAATCCGGGCGTCAAGAATACATCAGCGTAGCCCTGGCCGAAGGTCTTACCCTGCGAAAAATCGCCGAAATTCTTGAAAAAAACGGCGTTACATCCGCACAGGATTTTATACAAGCCGCACACAAAACCGATTTGCTTAACGAATTCGGCATTCCGGCAGCTTCTTTCGAAGGCTATCTTTTTCCCGACACGTATAATTTCGATTACGGAATGAACGCGGAAAAAGTAGTACGGCTTTTGGCAAACAATTTTTTCACAAAAATACGCAGCTTAAGCGAGCTGAACGATAAAAACAATCAAACGGCACAGGATTTACATAATATCGTTATTTTAGCTTCGATTATCGAGCGCGAATACCGTATTCCGGAAGAAGCGCCCCTGATTGCAAGCGTTTTTGTAAACAGACTGAAAAAAAATATCGGTTTATATTCTTGCGCGACCCTTGTCTATATTTTAACGGAAATTGAAGGCAGAGAACATCCGGAACTAATCAAAATAGAGGATACGAAAATCGACAACCCCTATAATACATATAAGTGGGCGGGCTTACCGCCCGGTCCCATTTCAAATCCGGGCTTAACCGCTTTGAAGGCCGCCGCCGCACCGCCTAAAACAAGCTATTATTACTTTAGGCTTACCGACAGCACAAAAGGAAGCCATATTTTTACCGAAAATTTCGACAGCCATAAAGAAGCTGCCCCCATACCTACAAAACGGACGGCACAATAGCCTATGGCGAAATTTTCACCGCACACTATAGATGAAATAAACGCACGCACCGATATGATTGCCCTTGTCGGCGAATATACAAGGCTGGAAAGACGCGGAGAAGAGTGGTGGGGCTGCTGTCCCTTTCACAACGAAAAAACGCCCTCATTTCATGTAAATGCCGAGCGTAAAATGTACCACTGTTTCGGATGCGGTGTCGGCGGCGGCCTCATAAACTTTTATATGGAAATGGAAAAAGTCAATTTTTCCGAAGCGGTTTTATTTTTGGCAAAAAAATGCGGTGCCGAAGTTATCTTCGAGGACGGCAATATAAACATCGAGCAGGATTTAAAAAATTCAAAAGACCGATACATAGACTTATACGAGCGGGTAAGCGGAACTTATCACTTTTTTTTAACGTCCGCCGATATGGGAAAACCGGTTTTGGAGTATCTTAAACGGCGCGGCATTTCCGATAAAAGCATTGAAGAGTTTCAACTCGGTTTTTCACCCGCCGACCGTTATTGGCTTAAAAATTTTTTAAAGTCAAAAAATTACAGCGACGAATTTCTAAGTGAATCGGGCTTATTTTCAAAAAAATATCCGGACATATCCTTTTTTTCAAACCGTCTTATGTTCCCCATTCAAAACAGACAGGGCAGGGTAGTAGCTTTCGGCGCACGGCTTTTATCCGGTGAAGGACCGAAATATATCAATTCCGGCGAACTCATACAATATAAAAAGGGCGAAACACTCTACGCTTTTTATGCGGCAAAACAGCACATACGCTCTTCGAAAACGGTTATTTTATGTGAAGGATATATGGATGTAATCGCGTATCATCAAGCCGGCATAAAAAATGCGGTTGCGCCTTTGGGAACGGCTTTGACCGAAGAACAAGTGCACATACTGCGTTCCTTTGCCGACACTTTTTATCTTTCCTTCGATTCCGATGCGGCAGGCAAAAAGGCCACATATAAGGCCGTTTTATTGTGCAGAAAAAACAATATATCGGTAAAAATTATTGTGCTCAATGAAGGCAAAGATCCGGCGGAAATTTTATTAAAGTCGGGAGCCGAAACGTTGACAAATTTTGTTAAAAATGCTATATTAGATGGTGATTTTTTATTATCCGATCTGATGCGCCAATATCCGGCACATACGCCCGAAGGTAAAACAAAAATATGTTTAGCCTATTTTCCGTATTTGGACGCTCTGCAATCGGACATACATAGAGAATCGTGTTTTGAACAATTATGTCAGGCATTGCAGTTAAAACCTGAAGCGGTAAGAGCCGATTATGTAAACCGTGAATCTGCACGCACAAGACTGGAGGTTAGGGAACCGGATACAGTACAGCGTTCAAATAGAGGTTTTAAACCTAACGCCGAAATGCGCTCTGTTCTTGCTGTTATTGCCAATCCCGATTATTTCAGTATAATGCGTTCCTCTCTTACTGCCGATGATTTTGATGATGCAATAGCACGGGATATGTTCGTTACATTGGAAGAGTGTTTTAGAGAAGATGCGGTCAGTTCCGACAGTATATTGCAGCGCTGCAGCGGTGAAATACGTACTATGATAGCCAAAGCGGTTACATCCGGGGAATTCACCCTTAATTCCCGCCAAGCAGTCGATGACAGTATACGTTTGATTCGCAAAAACAGTTTAAAACGCAAACGCGATCGTATTGTGAACAGAATTCGTTACTTAAATGACGGTTCTCCGGAAACGATGCGGGAACTCAACACTCTTTTAACGGAAAAAATGAACATAGATGAAGAATTAAATAATTTAAAGGGTACTTATTGATGATGGATCAAGATCAAGATCAGGAACTGGATCCTGCCGTCGTAAAACTTATTGAGCACGGAAAAGCAAAACAAATAATCACATGGGAAGACGTAAATGAATTCCTTCCGCAGGAAATAATTATCTCCGATCGTATGGAAGAAATTCTGATACTGCTGGAAAAAAATAATATACAGCTTGTAGAAGAGGACCCTTCCGAAGAAGACGACCCCGATGACCTTATTGAAGAAGAAACCATTACCGATGAAATTAAAATCGATGAAAGCAGACGAAAGCATTTGGTTAACAATGAAAAAGATTCGGGAAGCGACGATCCTATACGCCTGTATTTGCGCGAAATAGGAAAAGAACATTTATTGACTGCCGAACAGGAAGTACAGCTTTCAAAAAAAATGGAAGACGGCGAAAATATTATAAAAAATGTCATAAAGAATTCGGGCATGATGATACCCGAATTTTATTTTGTCGCCCAAAAAGCGTATACGCGCATCGACATTCATGAAAGCGGCAGACCCCGTAAAGAAATCAACGAAGAAATGGCCGAAAAAAGACGTTTGCGGACCGCATACGGTGAACATCTAAAACCCATTTTATCCGAAATGCGTCAATATGTTGCCTTAAAAAAACAGCTTTATGAAGCCGACCCCACAAAAAATATTTTTGACGACGACGAATTGGTGCGTTTGCGTAAAAATATTTTGCCGCTTTTGCAAAACATCGACATTCAATCGGAAGAAATCGAACGGTTTTCGGCGCGCTTTATGGACGCTACATTCCGTATTCAAGATTACCGGCATCGCCAAGAAAAAAAAGCAAAGGATTTACGGATCAGCGACTACGGTCAACTGCGTACGCTCGGAAAAAAGGTTGCCATAAAATCCGAACGTGCAAAACTTGAAGAAGAATTAGGTATGAGCGCCGATGAAATCCGCGACGTATACACACAAATTCAAAAAATCGACCGTAAGCTTCGCCGCCTTGAATGCGAATTCGAAAACAATGTGCAGGACATTATGAGTATGGCCCAAGAAATCAATGCCGGCCGTAAAATGATGGAAGAAGCGAAAAACCGTCTGATAAACGCCAACCTGCGCTTAGTCGTATCTATTGCAAAAAAATACACAAACCGCGGTTTGCAGCTGTTCGATTTGATACAGGAAGGAAACATCGGTCTTATTAAAGCGGTAGAAAAATTCGAATACCGCAAGGGGTATAAGTTTTCGACTTACGCAACCTGGTGGATACGTCAAGCTATAACGCGCAGCATATCGGATCAAGCGCGTACAATCCGCGTTCCCGTCCATATGATAGAGCAAATCAATAAGGTGGTGCGTGAATCGCGGCAGCTTATGCAGCGTTTGGGACGCGAACCGAGCGATGAAGAAATTGCAAACCAATTGGGCTGGCCCGTTTCCCGCGTTAAACAAGTGAAAAACGTTGCGCGCGAACCTATTTCGCTCGAAACGCCCATCGGAGAAGAAGAAGATTCGCTTTTGCGCGACTTTATAGAAGACAAAGAAGTCGAAAATCCGGCGACAAAAACCGCTTACACGCTTTTACAAGAACAAGTTCAAGGGGTTTTGTCCACATTGCCGCCGCGGGAACAGGAAGTTCTTAAAATGCGCTTCGGTTTGGATGACGGTTATTCGCTCACCTTGGAAGAAGTGGGTCTTTATTTTAACGTTACCAGAGAACGCATACGCCAAATAGAAGCAAAAGCGCTCCGGCGGCTTCGGCATCCGCGCCGTTCCAGCGGTTTGCGCGATTATATAGACATTTAGCCGATAATAGTATATAAAATAAGAAGAGGTATATAAAACAGATGACGGAAATTTTCGAAAAGCTCAGAAATTTACAGGATATTTTAGCGGAAAAATATGCCATTCAGCATGAAATTGAAGAAGCGCCTAAAAAACTTTTTTCGCAGGATGAATTGCTTGCACGTTTAAAAAAAGAATTCATTGAAAAAAATGCCGGCTATGAAGAGCTTCGCAAAAAAGTTGTACAGTTAAAAACCGAATTGGCGGAAGCCGAAGCCGCACGTGAAAAAGGCGAAAAGGGTATGGATACCATAACATCGCACCGTGAGTATGAAATTCTTGAAAAAGAAATTCACGATGCCGCCGAAGCCGAGCAAAACATCCGCAGAGAATTGCAAAAACACGAAAAACTCCTTTCCGAGCAAAATGAAAAACTCAAACAGGACGAAAAATTAATTGAAGTACAAGAAAGCGAATTGAATGCCGGAAAAGCCTCTTTGAATAAAGAAACCGCCGGCATGCAAAAAAAACTCGATAAATTGGCAAAACAAGAAGAAAAAATTATTCCGGGCATAGACCCTGAAATTATTTTTAAATTTCAACGTATAATAAAAAGTAAAGAAACCGGTATTGTTGCCGTAAAAGGAAACGTGTGCGACGGCTGCCACATGATTTTACCGGCACAATTTGCCAACCAAGTACGGAACGGAGATGATATTAATTTTTGTCCGTATTGCAGCCGCATTTTATATTATCAGGAAGCTGAAGACGGTGAAAACGACTACTTCCACCTTGATGATACGGGAAGCCTGACCGATTTTGAAGACGATTTTGACGATGACGACGAAGACGAAGATTCCGACATGGGAGAATCGATGGCGGATCGCGAAACTTTAAAAGAATTGGGCTATGATAACTGATTTTTGAGAAGAGTATGTAACCGCGGGTATAAAACCTGAGGAAAGTCCGGGCTCCTTCGGAAAGGATGCCGGCTAACGGCCGGGGCTTTGTTTTTGCACTGCAAAATGTTTTTGCACTGCAAAAACGGAGTACAGACAGCGCAACAGAAAATAAACCGCCTGCGAAAGCAGGTAAGGGTGAAAAGGCGGGGTAAAAGCCCACCGGATATACGGTAACGTATATCGCATTGCAAGCCTCATCCGGAGCAAGGCCAAGCGGTAACTGATTGTTCCGAATCTATAGTTACAGGTAGGCCGCAAAAAATGCAGGGTAATCTGCATTGCAGATAGATGGTTACGGCGCATCCGTATAGGAGGCGTTTACAGAATCCGGCTTATACTCTTCTTTTTTTTGGGTGCTTAAAACCGAAATTTCGGAAACAAACCCTAAAATAAAATAACGGGTGCGGGGGATGAAAAACAGATACGATACGCGGACTGCAACAGTAAAAAGAAAAATCAAACTTCCCCGTGTTGCAGTTATATTGACTGCCCTTGTTTTATTCGGCTTTGCCGTTTTTTTCGTTATACGGTTTATCGCTAAACACGCTTCACAGCCTTCCGCAGCCGCGGAATTGGAAACATTGTGGGCTGCGAAAGACTATGAAAGCATATATACCTTAACCGAAACGCTGTTGCACGATGTTCCGTTTCAAAATCTCGCCCTTACTTATCGAGGTTATGCCGCCTTTTTTTTAGCCCTGGCTCAAACGGATCCGCAGCAAGCGCAATCATATATGGATACGGCCGTCAATTCTCTTCGGCTTTCCCTTATAAGTGCAAAAAAGAATTTAAAACCGCAAATCGAATACATGCTCGGCAAAACATATTTTCATAAAAATATTCTTTCCGCTTATCATTATTACGCGGACTTGGCCGTACACTATTTGACAGAAGCACTCGCTTCGGGGTACACTGCAGATGATATATATGAGTATTTGGGATTAAGTTATGCGGATTTGGGCATGACAAACGAAAGTATCGCGGCTTTTACCGAAGCTTTATCGGTAAACAGCTCGGAAACCCTACTTTTAGCGATTGCCCGGCAATATTATAAAAACGGTCAAACCGAAGCGGCAAAACCTTATTTATACCGTATAAAAAACATGAGTACCGATGAGGTATTTATCCTTACCTGCGCTCAACTTTTAGGCGATATTTATATCAGTGAAAACAATTTCGCGGATGCAAAAGCGGAATTTGAAATGATTTTGAAAAAGGATCCGAATGCGGCAGATGCGTATTACGGGTTAGGGCTTATATACGAACAAGAAGGTGATTTAATAAAAGCCCGTGCCCATTGGCGAAAAGCCTTAAAAGCGCAAGTAAACCATCCGGGAGCCTTGCATAAAATAGATTCAAAAAAATAACGGAGGAATAATGGCTTTCTTTGACAGATTTACAACATATATCGGAATGGACTTGGGTACCTGCAATACGTTAATCTATGTTCCCGGTAAAAACATCGTAATCAACGAACCTTCCGTTGTGGCCGTCGAACGCGGAACAAAGCGCATTGTCGCAGTCGGGGCGGAAGCAAAACGCATGCTGTGGAAAACTCCCGGCGATATTACCGCGATACGGCCGCTTGCGGACGGCGTTATAGCGGATATGGACAGCACCGAAAAGATGATTCGCTATTTTGTATCAAAAACGATTCCCAAACACCAGCTTATAAAGTCGATTAAAATGAAAATCGGTATTCCTACCTGTATTACCGAAGTCGAAAGCAGAGCGGTAGTGGAAGCTGCCATGAAAGCCGGTGCAAAAGAAGTAAGTATTATCGAAGAATCGCGGGCGGCGGCCATCGGCGCCGGCATTCCGATACATGAGCCGGCAGGACATATGGTATGCGATATCGGCGGCGGCACTACCGAAGTATCGGTTATTTCGCTTAACGGTATGGTCGTTTCAAATGCCATACGCATAGGCGGCGACGAATTTGATGAGGCCATTATTAAACATGTACGCAGCGTCCACAGTTTGGTTATCGGTCAACAAACCGCCGAACGTTTAAAAATCGAAATAGGAAACGCATCGCCGGAAAAAAATATCGAAAAAATGGAAATAAAGGGTACGGACGCCATTACCGGTTTGCCGCGCCGCTTGGAAATCGATTCGATTGAAGTGCGTGAAGCATTAAAAGACCCGACCAACCAAATTGTCGAAGAAATTAAATTAACACTGGGAAAAACGCCGCCCGAACTTGCCGCAGATATTGTCGAACGCGGTATCGTTATGACCGGAGGGGGATCGCTTTTAAAGGGCCTTCCCAAATTGATTTCGAAAGAAACGGGCGTTCCGGTTATCTTAGTGGATCACCCGCTTGAGTGTGTTGCCATAGGAGCAGGCCGTTCGTTTGAAATCTTCAGAGATATGTCAACCGACCGAAGTATTTACGACAGTTTAAACTCGTAAACGCAAACGACGTATGGGCGCGCATAAACTTGCTTACAGTTCCAAATTTTCTCTTATCATACTTGCGATACTGCTTATCGTATCAGCCCTTATTTTAGGCCTATCTACCGGTAACTTTGTTATCAATTTTAAACAAACGGGGTTTTCGGTTATTTCAACCGCTCAAAGAGGGGTTAACTCCGTCGTTACCGGCTTTAAAGACATATCAAACGCTATACGCGAATTATCGAATTTAAAAAAGGAATACGAACAGCTTACCGAAAAACTGAAAAACTATGAATATATGCAGCGTTCAAATGCCGAAATAAAAAAAGAAAACGAACGTTTAAGCGCGCTGTTACATTTTTCCCAACGATATGAATACAAAAACCTTCCGGCACGTATTATCGGACGCGATTCGGACAATTTATATTCGGCTATCGTTGTAAATAAGGGAAGCAAAGACGGAATAAAGAAAAATATGCCCGTTATTGCGGTACAAAAGGGCAGCGTCGGCTTAGTCGGAAAGATTGTAACGGTAGGTCCCTATACCAGTATGATTATGCCCATATATGATTTTCAGTGCAGCGTATCGGCGCGTATTCAGCATACACGCGATTTGGGACTTATAAGCGGAACCGGTTCCCCCGATACGCCCCTTAAAATGGATTATATAAAAAAACGTGTATTGGATCAATTACAATTCGGCGACATTATAGTTACCTCCGGAGAAAACGGTAACTATATACGCGAAATCCCCATCGGAACCGTAAATTCGGTCGCAACCGTCGATTACGATACGTCATTGGCGATTTCGGTTATACCGATTGTGGATTTTTCGCGCTTGGAAGAAGTTATTGTGGTAGATACGACACAAAAAAATACGCTTGAAACGGGAGCGCTTCAATGAAACGGGTTTTGATTTTTTTTGCATTGATTATCTTCGTTTTATTGATTCAAACGGCCGTACTTTCAAATTGGTATGCTTTACCGGTTGTTCCCGACATACTCTTACTTGTCGTATTATATATAGGTTTTCATAACGGAAGTTTAACCGGAGAAGTATCGGGTTTTTTTTCCGGTCTTGTATTGGATTTTCTCAGTGCAGCCCCTCTCGGACTTAATGCACTGGTGCGCACGCTTATCGGTTTTTTAAGCGGCTTATTCTATAACAACTTTGAAACAAGCGGTATTATAATACCTGCCGTACTCGGTTTTACCGCCACCGCGGCTAAGGCAATCTTGATACGATTTGTATCGTTTTTTTATCCGGGAAGCATTTTAACGTATTCGCTTTTTTCTTCCGTTCTATGGTATGAATGTGTTTTCAGCGCACTGTGCGCCCCCGTGGTATTTTGGTTTTTATCTTTTTTTAAGATTTTGGCTAAAGATTTTCCGACGGAGAAAATACAATAATGCAGTCCCCAAACCGTTCGTTTGATCTTAAAAATCGGTCGGGCAGCGCAAAAGAAAAAACTCATGTCAGCACAGTGTTTGCCCTGCTCATTATTCTCACCTTTACCGTATATATCTTAAAACTCTTTTCAATGCAAATTATTGAAGGCAAACAATACCGCAAACAATCGCATACAATTTCCCAGCGTATACGGATTATTCCGGCTCAGCGGGGTGAGATTTTTGACAGAAACGCAACCTTGCCGATGGTTATCAACAACGATTCTTTTGCCGTTGACCTTACGCTCGGAGAAATCCCGCCGGGTATGCAAGACGGTGTTTGTGCACGGCTTGCCGCGTACTTGGGCATAAAAAAGTCGGAAATAGATGCAAAAACGGCAGGACACAAAAAAAATTCGTACACTGCCATAGAAATCAAATCGAATGTACCTTTTTCCGTTATTTCGAATATAGCGGAAAACAGTTTTGATTTACCGGGCGTAAGCTGGCGGTCAAAACCCATACGCAACTATGTAGAAACAGGTTCCATATCGCACATAGTCGGTTATGTAGGCGATATTACTAAAGAAGAGCTAAAAGAACTGTACAATAAAGGCTATACGAATACCAGCATTATCGGAAAAACGGGAATTGAAAAACAATATGACGACTTGCTGCAGGGAAAATCCGGAATCGAATCCCATACGGTTGACGTAAAAGGGCGGCTCGTATCGGAAAAACCCGTGATAACGGCTCCCATAAGCGGCCGCGATTTGATTTTAACAGTAGACACAAACATACAAACCCTCGCGGAAAAAGCCCTTGGAGAACGGGTAGGGGCAGTCGTTGTTTTAAAACCCGCAAACGGTGAAATTTTGGCAATGGTATCGTATCCGTATTTCGATCCGAATATTTTTAATACGAATAACGCCGCTGCCTACACAAAGCTTGCAAACGATGCATATAAGCCGCTTATTAACCGTGCCGTAAATGCCGAATATCCTCCGGCATCAACCTTCAAAACAATTATGACTGCCGCCTTGCTTGCGGAAGGTACCGTTCCTCCTGAAAAAAAAATCGAGTGTAGAGGCTTGATGGATTACGGAGACCGCAGTTTTCGCTGCCATATCGGTGTTCCCGGACACGGGCATATGGATTTAAAAAATGCCCTTGCCCAATCCTGCAATATTTACTTTTGGACGGCCGGACGCGATTATTTGGGGGTAGAACGCATTTCCGCCTATGCCAAGGAATTCGGCTTAGGTAAAAGTTTGCAAATAGATTTACCGGCTGCAAAAACGGGATTTATACCGAATGCCCAGTGGAAAGAAAGGCGTTATCATGAAAAATGGCTCGGCGGCGATACTATGAGTATGTCTATAGGACAGGGCTTTACGGTTGCAACGCCCCTGCACATTGCAAACGTTATGGCTATGTTTGTAAACGAGGGTGTGATTTATAAGCCGCATTTACTCAAAGAAGTACGCGATCCGGTAAGTTCGGAAATTATAAAAACGGTACGCCCTGAAATATTGCATAAATCGACAATCAACACAGCCGTATGGACAACGATGAAAGAATATTTGCGTTATATGGTTACTAACGGTTCGGCACAAGGCGTCTTAATGAAAAACAAAGCCGTCGATATAGCTGGAAAAACCGGAACGGCGGAAGTAAGCGGATTTGATAAAAGCTGGCATTCATGGTTTGTCGGTTACGGTCCCTACGGAGCCCCCCCCGAAGATGCTGTAGTGGTATGCGTACTTGTAGAAGCTATAAATCCATGGGAATGGTGGGCGCCCTATGCTTCAACGATTATATTCCAGGGAATATTTGCAAACCAAACTTATGACGAAGCGTTGGATACGCTGCGTTTCCGTTATTTGGTAAAACCTTCGGGAAGGCAGGAATAAGATGAAATTCCGTTTTTTTGAAATATTCGACTATGTATTGCTTATCTGCGTATTTTTATTGGTTTTTATCGGCATACTTTTTGTTTATTCTTCCGGAGTAAACTCGGAGCAAATATCGGTATCGAAAGAATATATAAAGCAAATTATTTTTGCCGGTTCCGGCTTGGTTATTATGGTTTTTTTTGCAATTTTCGATTACCGAAAATTGCAGCGTTTTGCACCGCCGGCATTTGCAGTTTTAATTTTTGTACTCATATACACAATAATTTTCGGCCGCTATGTCAACGGCGCCCGCAGTTGGCTCGGTATCGGTAATTTCGGTATTCAGCCTTCCGAATTCGGTAAAATCATTTATATTGTATTTTTTGCCTGGTATTTGGAACGATCGGAAAACACCCTGCCTTTAAAACGCTTTTTGATAAGCATTGCCATATTAGGCCTTCCAGCTCTGTTGATTTTGCTCCAACCCGACATGGGAACTGCAAGCGTGTATTTCCCCATATGCATCGCAATGCTATTTGCAGCCGGCATTCCTGCAGCATATTTATTGTTCATTATACTTACAGGTATTTTAACCATTGTTTTTACGATTTTACCGGTGTGGCAAGAATCCATTTTGCAAAAAAATATCGCTTTTTTAAGTATTTTCAGCGATAACCGCCTGCGTCTTATCGTTATCGCAACTTTTGCAATGATAGGTCTTATAGGCGCATTGGGCTTTTTATTTTATCGAAACAAATACTATTATTTTATTACGTGGTTTTCGGGAAGTTTTACCCTTGCATTCGGTGCATCTATTGTCGGAAACAAGGTGTTAAAGGATTACCAAATAAAACGCCTCATCGTATTTTTGGATCCGTATACCGATCCCCTCGGTTCCGGATGGAATATCATTCAATCGAAAATCGCAATCGGATCGGGCGGTATAACGGGGCAGGGTTTTTTAAAAGGAACGCAAAGCCATTACCGTTTTTTGCCCCAACAAAGTACCGACTTTATTTTCAGCATTTTATCCGAAGAAATAGGTTTTATAGGCAGCTTATTTGTTTTTGTACTTTTTTTAATTATTTTATTGAGAATTATTTTTATTATTCACAATACAAAAAATACTTTCGGCTATTATATCGGCGTCGGTATTCTCATTATGTTCTTTTTTCATTTTGTCGTTAATGTCGGCATGGTAATGGGTATTATGCCCATTACCGGCATTCCGCTTTTATTTTTATCCTACGGCGGTTCATCGCTATGGACTTCTATGTGGGCAATCGGTCTTTTAATGAGCATTCATTACCGCCGGCTGGATTTTTAATAAACCTTGTTTCTCTTCTTTGTGTAAAATTCTCCTCCTTACACTACTTCCCATAACGCATATTCTGTCTACCAAAGGATAAAATCTTCTCCACCATAAAAGATACACGCCGTCATTTACAAAAGTGCATCTCATTTTGTTTGTCCAATAATGTTTTTATATCTTTTTCTTCTTCCGAACCTCTTGTACTAAATCTTAACAAAGGAATACCCAAGATTTTAAAAATTCTATTTTTCTTTTCATCACGTTCAGCCTGTATTGTACCGTTTTTGTGATAATTATAACCGTCAACTTCAATTCCAAAAAGTATTTCTTTCGTTACGCGATTAAAAATTGTAAAATCCACATGAGACCAGCTGCGTTCTGCATACTCAGCCAACCCCCGAGGCAAATTACCGATAAACTTTCTGTGAACAATATCTTTCAACGGCATTTCAAAAACAAATCCGAATTTTGAATAAACAGGTTCTTCAAAGATTTTTATCAATAAAGTATTCATAGCATTTTCGGAATCATATTTTGAAATTCTTTTCATTTGTTTCAGGAATTGCATTTTTGACTCTGTTTCCGCGGTATAAAAAAAATCAAAAATTGACGTTAGCCTACTCTCTTCTATCGTGAAATTGTTATATTCAATATACTTCAGTAAAGCTGACAAATTGGAATTTTCAGGCTGTTTATTTCCCGAAATAACGATGGCAAGCTTTTTTTTTGCCCGCGAAATTGCAACATTCAACATATTCGGATCGTCTGTAAAACTTGTTATTTCATTATCCACCGTTGAAATAATAATAATATCTTTTTCCCGTCCTTGATATTTATGGACGGTTGCAGTATCAATTCCCGGAATTTGAGCTCTTATTGCATCCGTTTGGTTATTATACGGAGCAATTATTCCGATATTTTTTATTTCTTCTTCCGTATATTTAGGGAGTATTTCATTCTTAATGACGTCAATCTGACGCCGATTACAGTGATCTTTACAGAAATTTCCGGGAACAGTTTTTACAGCTTCGAGAATATCGGGTTCTCCCTTATCTTGTGTCATAATCAATAATTTGCCCCCATAGAACTGTTGATTACAAAAATTAATTATCTTAGGATGGCAGCGATAATGTTCGCGCAACAGAGTTTGAGGAGTTTCGGGAAGTATCTTCTCCAACGAAGTCAAGAAACTGTGAATAAAATTATATCCGTCCGGCAGCTGTGTTTTATTGAATAAGTCTTGAGCTGTTCTTTTCTTACTCTCTTCAATGACATTCGGGAGCTGCATTTTATCACCGACAATAACCGCATTTTTTGCACACGATAAAGCTAAAGCACCTGTAACAATATCTACTTGAGATGCTTCATCCATAATTACATAGTCAAACAAAAAATCGGTTCCCCGGCCTATTGTTGCTCTCGAAGAAAATGTTGTACTAAAAATCACCGGATATTCATCGACAAAGGCGGCAGGATGAAAATAAATCTCTTTCGCGTCTTTAAACTGTCTTCGTGCCGTATTTTTTGAATACTTGTTTGCAATTTGAAATCTTAATACGGCAAGACATTTTTCATAAACCTCAGCTGGATTAAATCCTTTTATAATTTCTTCTTTTTTCCGTAAGTCATTATTGAGCTCTTCCAGCTTCACGGGGTAATACGAAGCTTTGATAGTCTCTATAACTTTTTCAGGTTCGGTTTTCCAGAACTTCAATTCGCCTATACCGAATTGTAATCTCAATTTCCATTTTTTAAAGAAGCCAAGCCTTTCTTTTTCGGAATACGTGAATTGAATATCGTGCAGTAAATTCATTAATATTAAAGAAGAACACTGAAGTAATCGTGTATTATCATAGATATCATAAATAACGGAATAAAAATACTTTTGCTCCGTTTTCAGTGCGGATATCTGCGATTTTATTATTGAAATACATTCTACAGCGTCAAAATAGGACCCGAGCCGCTTTATTTCTTCATCTAATAATGTTGAAAAGGTTTGTAATGATTTTTTCCAGTTTGAAATATAATCGGGATAAAACTGTTTTTGATTTTTTATAAAGCATTCAACATTTTCCCGTTTACCCTGCACAGCACAAATAAAACCGAAACCGTATTTTTCCGATGCTAATTTTTCATACACATTTGCAGTTGCCGCATTATTATTGGAAACAACAAGTACCGTTTTATTATCCATCAAGAGATTCGCAATAATATTAAGAATAGTTTGAGTTTTTCCGGTTCCCGGCGGTCCCTGAATAATACTTATTTGATTATGTAAGGCCATCCGTACAGCCTTAAACTGACTCGTATTACAGCCAAACGGAAAAATAAGAGATTTAATATTGACAGGTTCCGTCTTCTTTTTTTGGGGATTAAGATATACCGCCAAAACGGATTGATCATTAACGAAACGTGATTTTTCAAGTTTTTTGACAAGAAGATTTTGTCCGTCGTCATTTTGGATAGAACTGAATTCCGCCATTTGCAGAAGAAAATCAAAAACAGCAGCTGACTGTGTTTCTCTAAGACAATTCTTAATAATTTTTACATTTTCTGTTTTATAAGAAAATGTATGCTTGCCGCCCGCAAATTCAATATCCCACAATTCTTTTGAAGCATTATATGTGATGTTTGTAATTTCCGCCGTTCTATCCTGCGTACCGTATTTATCGGTTAAAATGATTATAGAATCACGTGTTTCCAAATTCATATCACAAAATTTCAGGCTCTTGCAGTTTTCCAGATATTCAGGTATTTTTTTCCCTTACACAGCGCGCCCAATCCCGCTGAGCTTGCTCCAACCCCGTCCACACAAAGGCATTCATGCCAAGTGCAAGCGCGGCATCGATATTATGAGGTATATCATCGAAAAAAACAGCTTCAGCCGCCTCCACTTTAAGACCGCGAAGACAATCTTTATAAATCGCGGGTTCGGGCTTTATAAGTTTTACACGGCATGAAAAACAGGCATAATCGGCATGCACAAAAGGCGGAATGCTTTTTTCATACAAATCCAAAAACTCATACGGCATATTCGATAAAATGCCGAGCTTATACCCTGCTTTTTGTACACCGAGCGCCCAATCGCTTACATCATCGTGAATATCTTTCCAGCTTTCCAAATCCAAACGGGCGATTTTATCGAGCAACGGACGGTCGGATGCAACATCCGTATAGCCTGCCTCTTCCAGTAAGCGGCGGTACATTTCGGCACCGTTTATTACACCGCGGTCAAAATCAAAGCGGTATTTTTCATACACACCGCGAAATACATCGGCCGGAACACCGCTTAATTTTTCCATTTCATCGGCACAATCGCCGGTATTCGTTTTTGAAATGACGTTTCCGTAGTCTAAAATTAAAGCTTTAATCATAATACCCCATTGTACCTTATTTCGGCATAAAAGTACAGAGAAAACAAAATATCAAACTGTAAATGAGCACTTTTGTATACATGGTGATAAAAATTCCGGAAATTCAAAGGCCGAAAATTTCACCGAAAAAGCGGTTTTTCGCTCCTTTGTGCACTTTTGTGCTCATCTTAATAAGATTTATAGACCGTGTACGGCGGGCGGTGTGTTCACACACAAGGACAAAAAAAACTGACACGGTTAAGCCATTAAAGCTTCAAGTTTTTCTTTTATAAATTCGCTTTTTTCTTGAAGGCCGATTTTTCCGGTTTGTAAAATCAATACGTTGGGTTTGCGGGCATCAAGTTTTACGCGGCCGGCGCTTTCTTTTATGAGGCGCAAAACCTTTTCGACGGAAATATCGGATACGCGCGAAAATTCGATTGCTGCGCTTCCGTTTCTCTCTTTGAGCGACGAAATCGACAATTTGCGGCACATGATTTTTATCTCCGCCAAAGCAAGCAAGCTCGATACTTCAGGAGGAACCGGACCGAAACGGTCTTCCAATTCGGCATAAATAAGGGCCGCCTCGTCTTCGCTTGTGGCCGAACTCGAAGCTGCGGCAATTTTTTTATAGACTTCCATTTTAATTTGTGCATTGGAAATATAGCTGTCGGGAATAAAGCCCGTGTATTCGAGTTCGAGTAAAACGTCTTCTTCTTCGGTGTAGTTTTCGTCGCTGAGGCGGCGCACCGCTTCTTCCAAAAGGCGGAGGTATAAGTCGAAGCCGACAGAATATACGTCGCCGGATTGGTCGCGCCCCAAAAGGTTTCCCGCGCCGCGGATTTCCATATCCTTCATGGCAATTTTAAAGCCGCTTCCCAATTCGGTAAAGTCGCTTATTACCTGCAAACGCTTCATGGCCACTTCGCTTAGGGCGCGGTTTTCGGGGTACAAAAGATAGGCGTAGGCTTTTCGGTCGCTGCGCCCTACCCGCCCGCGCAGCTGGTAAAGCTGGGATACGCCGTACATATCGGCGCGGTCTATGATAATCGTATTGACGTTGGGTATATCGATACCGTTTTCGATAATGGTGGTGGCAATCAATACGTGAAAACCGCCCATTTTAAAGCGGCGGAAAATATCGTCAAGTTCGCCCGCGCTCATTCTTCCGTGGGCGGTATCGATAAGCATTTCGGGGACGGCTTGCTGTAATTTTATGCGTACTTCTTCGAGGCTTTCGACGCGGTTGTGAAGATAAAACACCTGCCCTCCCCGCTCGGCTTCGCGCCTGATGGCTTCGGCAACGCGCTCTTCATTGTATGCGTCGATAACGGTTTCAATCGCTTGGCGGTTTTGAGGCGGCGTTTTTAAAAGGCTCATATCGCGGATTTTTAAAAGGCTCATGTGCAGGGTGCGGGGAATAGGCGTTGCGCTCATTGCAAGGGCGTCGATATTCGTTTTAAGCTGTTTTAAGCGTTCTTTATCTTTAACGCCGAAGCGCTGTTCTTCGTCGATAATCATAAGCCCCAAATCTTTAAAACGCACGTCTTTTTGAATAATGCGGTGGGTGCCGATTAAAATATCGATTTCGCCTGCGGCAAGGGACTTTAAAATCTTTGTCTGCTCCGCTTTTGAAACAAAGCGCGACATGTGGGCGATACGTACGGGAAAATTTTCAAAACGTTCGGCACAGGTTTCGTAGTGCTGCTCTGCAAGGATGGTTGTCGGCGCCAAAAAGGCAACCTGTTTTCCGCCCATAACGGCTTTAAAAGCCGCCCTCATGGCAAGTTCGGTTTTTCCGTAACCGACATCGCCGCAAATAAGGCGGTCCATAGGAACGGGCTTTTCCATATCGGCTTTGATTTCTTCGGCAACGGTAAGCTGATCTTCGGTTTCCACATAGGGAAAGGCGGCTTCAAAGGCGGTCATAAATTCACTGTCTTTCGGGAAGGCAAAACCGCGGGCGGCCTTTCTTCGTGAATACAAATCTATCAGTTTTTCGGCTATATCTTCAACCGACTGTTTAACGCGGTTTTTGCGGTTTTCCCAGTTTTTGGAGCCCAGGCGGTCAAGGCGCGGCGCATCTCCCTCGTTTCCGATATAGCGCTGCACGAGGTTCACCTGTTCAATCGGAATAAAAACGGTTTCTTCGTCGGCGTATTCGAGTTTAACGTAATCGCGCTCGTGGCCGAGGGCTTTTACACGTTCTATGCCTTTAAAAAGCCCGATACCGTAATTGACGTGTACGACAAAATCGCCCGGATTAAGCTCGACAAAGGTGTCCAAAACCGCGCTTTTTGCCTGTTTTATCGACTTGGGCGTGTGTTTGCGCCGGCCGAATATTTCGTTTTCCTGAATAACGGCGGTTTTTACGTCGGCAAGAGCAAAACCCGACGATATTTGAAGCGGAACTATAATGACGCCGGGAAAATCTTTTAAAAGCTCGCCTATGCGCATTGCCTGGGGGGAGCTGTCGGCATAGATAAAAATGCGCCAGCCGTCTTTTTGCAGGGCTTCCAAGCTTTCTTTTAAATAATTGATATTGCCGAAAAAGCTCCGCGGCGGGTCGCATTCGATTTTGAGGGGGATTTTTTCGTCCGCATGCTCCGTATGAATAGTGCGGAATAAAAGGCGTTTTTTATGAGATTCAAGGGAGCTTTCAAAGTCTAGGATTTGGGTTTCGGGCGGCGGAATAAAACGTTCGGGATAAAAAGAGCAGGCTTTTTTATATAAGCCGGAGTACTCTTTTGCCAGGTTTTCGACGGCGTTTAATTGGCGGTCATAGTCGAAAAAGAACACCGCCGTATCCGTTGACGCATAATCGAGTACCGATGAACTTTTTACGCCCGCACTTTGTGCGTCCGGTTCGGCGTGTACAATCGGATAAAAAAGCTCTTCGCCGTCGGCTTCCCGCGTATTGATTAAACTTTCAAGCACGGTATCATAGCTTAAGCCCGTTTTTCCGGCAAGGCGGGAAAGCTTTGTATCGAGCCTTTGAATAAGATTGTCCGTCCAAACGGTTTCTTTCATCGGATAGATAATAAGGCTTGTAAGCTTTTCAATTGAAGTTTGCGTTTCGCGGTCAAAGGAACGTATGCTTTCTATGCGGTCAAAGTCGAACACAATGCGGTGCGGATAATCTTCGCCCGGCATAAAGATATCGAATACTTCGCCGCGCATCGTAAACTCGCCTCTAACCGTAACGCGCGGAACCCGTATATAGCCCTGAGCGCTTAAACGGTCCGCCAATGCGGCGGGGTCAAAGCTTTGACCGGCCGAAAGGGAAAATATAAGACTTTCGGTGTATGCGGCCGGAGGAACGGGCGTTAAAAAAGCGCGCTGGGTCATAACAAAGATTGACGGGCGCACGGATGACTGTCCGCTCTCCCGTTTTGCCATAAGCATTTTTGCAAGAACGGAAGCCCTTTCGCCGAAAACACGCGCGCCCTTTGCCACCGCACGGTACGGAAGAGTTCCCCACCACGGAAGGCTGTATATGTCGGCTAATGCATTTCCGTCTTTGTCCGAAAACACACTTTGCAAATCGGTCAATAAGTCCTTAGCTTCTTTTTCTTCCGGCACGATAAGAAAAACGGTTTGAACGCCCGTAAAAGCATCCGCTGCGTTATGCGGTTTTATTCTATCGGCATTCAAAAACTCGGCTAAAAAAAAGGCATACAAGCCCTTTTGCGCACCTTCGATTTGACAGGGATAAACATCTTCTTTTTGAAAATTTTGTATAATTCCCTGTATATTTTTTGAAGAATGTATGATATGATATAACGAATTCATGAATTTTGTCCGATAATATAATATGGATATTTTTTTACGGAGAACAGGTTGTGAAACGTATTCTTGCATATAGTATAACGATTTTTGTTTTGTTTGCCCAGAGCCTTTATGCACAACAAACGGATACGGCACGGGTTGCAATTAAGCTGTACGATAAAACAATGTATTATCCGAATAATACCGACACAAACCCCGTCTATGTTCATGTGAGTATCGTCAACAAGGGGCAAAATACTTTACGTTTTAAATTGGCCGACGACCGCGTATTCAGTGTGGATTTTACGGCCTTTGATGCACGCAATATAAAGCTTACACAAACCGATAACCTTATCCGAAAGCGTACAACAAGTCAAACCGTATATTTCAGAGAACTTGCCCTTGAACCGGAAGAAGAATACGCCTTTATCGTTAATCTAAAAGACTATCTGGTTATCGAAAAACCTTCCGTGTATTATTTTGAATTAACCTTTTATCCCGAATTATATAAAACAAAAGACATTACCCTTGTTTCAAATCGTTTGAGCCTTGAAATCAATCCGGATCCGGGAATAGGGGCCTCTACTATGATTCCTATCGATTATGAAACGGCTCATATTTTAAAACCGGAAGCGATTGCACCGGATAAAGTTATCGAATATACAATTATAGCTAGACAGCGCAGCCTTTGGGATCAGTTTTTTTTATATATGGATGTAGAAGCCATTTATATGAAAAACGATATTAACAAACGCAAATATACGGCAGCTTCCGAACAGGAACGCTTAACAATGCTTTCTAATTTTAAAAAACTCCTTGCAGCCGAAAATATGGATTCGGATATAGCCGCAATTCCCGAAATGTTTACGATTGAAAAAACCGCATATACGAAAAACGAAGGAACTGTCAGTGTTATAGAATGGTTCAAATACCCGACCTTTAAAGAAAAAAAACGCTACACTTATTACGTTCGTTTGCGCGACGGAATATGGCAAATATATGATTATACGGTAGATAATTTGGGGACAGAATGAAAGCCTTATTGATTTCGGAATCCGAAGATGTGCTGAACTCATATGCAGCTTTTTTTAATAAAGCGGGCTATGATATAATTTGTTATCGCTGGCTTTTAAAAGCGATGGACAATTTGGAAGAAATAGCACCGCAGCTTGTGTTTATAGACGGTTCCGATTATCCGCGTCATTGGAAAACACTGGTACAACACATAAAAACCGGATTCGGTCCCTTGCAGCCCCGTATTTTTCTTGGAGCACACCTTTCGGAAGAAGAAAGTGAAAAAGCAGATTTTTTGGGCGTCCACTGCCTCGATACTTCCATCGAAGAAAAAGACATTCAAGAGCAAATTACCGCACTGCTCTTTTCCGATGCAGCGGGAAAAACACAAACGCATACGCAAGTGCAGCTTAAACCCGACAACCCTGCCGAACGGGAAAATCAAAACGAACAGTATGCGGACGAACTTGAAATTATAGATTTTGCCGAACCGATTGAAAGCAGTCCGAACGTTTCGAAAGAATGTATTACACTTATTGAGCTGGAAAATAACGAAGACATTGCACCGGAGTACATTGAAGAGCTACCCGAAATCGGCACAAACACAAAAGAATTTGAAAGCATAACCGAACCTGAAATTGAAATTCCGGCACAGCCTATCGAAATCGAATCTGAGGCAGACGCGTCGGAAACTGTTTTCGTAAAAGACGATTTTAATGCCGATTTTACCGCCGACAGCAAACCGGAACAACCCGCTAAAGCGAATACGTTTACCTTTGTGCATCCGTCAACAAAAACGGCCGTACAAGGCTCTATAGTCGAATACAACCCGCCTTTGTTATTTTTCCGACCGGACGATAAAAACCTATTCCGCAGTTTGCGTTTCGGACAAAAGTCGAGCGGCATTATAAAACGCGGCGATGAAATTTTAAACGTATCGGTACAAGTACAAGGCCTCGATGATGGCGTTGCCGAAATGTGTATTTTAAAAAAATAAAAATAACTGCGGCATTAAATACCTGCCGTTTGCCGTAATTTTACAATAGGTACCGCTTGTTTTAATAATTTATATTGTTGACATAAGTCCGTTTTTTCACTATATTTAATGCAGTTAAAAAATAAGCGGCTTATTAACGGCTGCGTTTTTTCCTGCCCGGATGGTGGAATTGGTAGACACGCTAGTTTCAGGTACTAGAGCCTTCACGGGTGTGCAAGTTCAAGTCTTGTTCCGGGCATTAACGGAAAAAACCTCCATTTTATGTATTTCCCTCTGGATTTTTTTTTCCAATTAGGTTATGCTTTTTTTATGAACGCAAAACACCGTCCCAAGTTTTTTTGCGAATTTTGTGATACGGAAGTTCCGGTAAATGCGCGATTTTGCCCCAAATGCGGACGTTTTTTCGCCTCGGTGCGTTGTCCGAATTGCGGGCACACGGGCGAACATTCGGCTTTTAAAAAAGGCTGCCCGCAATGCGGTTACGCTATGAAAGATTTCGGCGGTTCTTCCGATTCCGCAAAAAAAAGCGGCGCATACGGAAAAAAAGCGGATGATCCGCTTCCCGTTTGGGTTTATATCGCGACCTTTATACTATTGGCTATCGTTTTGGCTGTATTGTATAATTTCTTAAGAGGTTAGCCGGCAAACAGCGGCTTATCTACGGAACCATAATACGCGGAACCCGTGCCGATATTCCGGTCAGGATTTCATAATGTATGGTATTCACCAATTCCGCTATATTTTCGGCGGTTTGGCTGTTTGCGCCCGGCCCGAAAATAAGGGCCTCATCCCATCTTTGAACATCCGAGTTTTTTCCGATATCTACCATACATTGATCCATACAAATGCGTCCGACAACGGGATAGGATGAGTCCCCTATACCGACATGCAAACCCGGTGCGGCGTTTCTGGGCAACCCGTCACCGTAGCCGATAGGCAGGGTTGCGATTCGCGTGTCTTTTTGTGCCGTCCACGTGCGCCCGTATGAAACCGATTGGCCGGCTTTAAGCGTTTTTATACTGACAACCGGAGCTGTAAGTTCCATCACCGGTTTTAACTTAACCAGTTTTTCCCTACCTTCGCTTAAAGCCGTTTTAAGCGCTTTAGACGGGAAATAGCCGTATGCTATAATGCCGGCACGAACCATATCGAAATGCGCATGCGGGTACATAAGAATGCCGCCCGAAGCCGAACAATGACGAATTCCCGGCTCTACGGCTTGTTTTTTTATTGCATCGATACTTTTTGTAAATGTGTGTATTTGATTGTTTGTGTATGCAATGTCTCGGGATTCAAGCGAATCGGAAACGGCAAAATGAGTACAAACACCTTGTAAATGCAGATACGGTGATTTCGATATATACAAAGCCAAAGCCGAAACATCCCGCTCGGCGCATCCTATACGTCCCATTCCGGTATCGATTTTTAAATGAACGGGATATTTTACACCGGCTTTTTTAAAATCGGAATTCTTTTCAAGTGCTTTTTCAAGTAATTCGATAAACTCCATATCGCATACAAAGGGCTGCAAATTCCATTGTACAATATCGGGAATTTCATCGGGCAGCGTAAGACCGAATAAAAGAATCGGAGCTGTAATACCCGCTTGACGCAGCTGGGCACCCTCTTGAACTGAGGCAACGGCAAGACAATCGACACCGCAGGCTACGGCTTTTTGCGCAATATGCACGGCACCGTGTCCGTATGCATTTGCTTTTACGGATATGCAAAGCTTTGCGAGGGTATGTTGTTTTATTTGAAAAATATTGTGCTCAAAATTTGAAAGATGTATACGTGCCTGTGTTCCTCTCATACCCGTACTATCATAATAAAAGCCCGCCCCTATTGCAAGAGAAATCGTTAAGAAAAAAACAATTTGATATTGAAATTCCTTTGTTTCAAGAGTACAATATAGATATCATACATATATTGGAGTTTTCCATCATGCATATACTAAAATATATACGATTTTCTTTTTTATGCTGCATTGCAGTTTTTTTCATTTCCTGTCTAAGCACCCCGAAAGATTCGGTGTCACAGCCGGATGCGGCGCAAGAGGTTTCCGTTCAAAACATAAAAGGCAAGCCGGAAGAAAAAAAAACGGATACCGTTCAAAAAACGGGAAAAAAATTGACGGTTGTATATGATGAAACCGACAATTCCGCAGAAAAACAAAAAACCGTTGACTTGCTTGCCGAATACAAACTGCTGTGTGAAAACATAAACATTAAAATCGTAAATTCCCCGTCGGAAACAAAAAGCGGATTTGCTTTTACATCCGCTTTTTCGATTGCGGTAACCGACAAACAGGGACACCCCGCCGCATCGGTCGGCTTTACGGTAAAATATCCGTCAAGCCGTATAAACGACAATTTGGTTTTTGCAACGGAAGAAATACAAAGCGATAAAAACGGTATTGTCGTTTTTTCAAGTCCTCTTCCAGAATTTTCCTGCAATACGCATGTGTCCTTCTACCCTACCGCCGCGGTTATGGATTCCCAAGTATTGCAATATGCCGAAGAAAATTCCGTAAAAATACCGTATAAGGTATATACCGATAAAACAAACAAAAGCTTATCGGTTTCCATTTTGGATTATACGGAATCGGGCAAAGCGATTACATCAAACAGTTTAACTTCCTCCTCGCTTTTAAAAGCCTTGTTTAGAAAAGGTTTCCGCAGAGCGGGTAATTCGGATTTTATCAATGAAATACATAACGGTAATATCGATTTGCTTTATAAAAATGCTTCGGCATTATTTAGAGGACAAATCGATTATTTGATATTCGGAACGGTAAAGTACGAATCGCCGGTAACAAAGACGGAAGATGAATTATATGAAGCGGTACAAAGAATCGATTTATTTATAATGGACATAAAAACATCCGATATTATATTACAGACAAGTTACAGTTTTTCCGCTAAAGAAAAAAATCAATGGCAAGTTTTGGATACTATACGGAATAAGCTTTTAGCTCCGGCGATAGCCGAATATATATATTACAATTTTTAAAACGACGGGAATATATTATGGAATATACCGATACAAGAGATAATGCGGTCAGGGTAAATCTAAAAGATGCCGTTTTAAGCGGTATGAATCCGGCTACGGGCGGTTTATACATACCGGTCAGGATTCCCAAACTCAGTCCCGCTTTGTTGGAAAGGTGTTCGGCACCTTCATTCCGCGATATTGCTTTTGAAATTGCAAAATTATATTGCAGCGATGTAATTCCCGATACGGATTTACAAGCTATTATCGCCGATTGTTATCCCTTTAATACGCCCGTCGTACCCGTAGATCCGGTAACATATGTTTTGGAATTATTCCACGGTCCCACCTGTGCTTTTAAAGACTTCGGCGCGCGTTTTATGGCGCGTCTTATGGCGTACTTTAACCGAAGTGAAAAAGAACCGCTTCATATTTTAGTTGCAACATCCGGCGATACCGGCAGCGCCGTCGGCAGTGCGTTTTCCGGCGTAGACGGTATAGGTGTAACGATACTGTATCCTAAAGGAAAAATAAGTCCGCTGCAGGAAAAACAGTTGTCCACTTTCACGGGTAATGTGCGCGCCCTTGCCGTAGAAGGAACCTTCGACGACTGCCAGCGTTTGGTAAAAACCGCTTTTACGGATAAAAAACTGCGCAAAACATTCAGATTGTCGTCCGCCAATTCCATAAATATAGCACGATTGTTGCCTCAGAGTTTTTATTATGTATACGCCGTTTTATCGGTAAAATGCCGCAGTTTACATGACAATAAAATTGAAAATCCGGCTATTATAGCCGTCGTTCCTTCCGGCAATTTCGGTAATTTAACGTCGGGTTTAATTGCAAAAGAAATGGGCGCCCCCATTGCAGGTTTTGTTGCGGCGACCAATTCAAATAAAACGGTTCCCGATTGGATCGCGTCAGGCAGATATGAGCCGCGCCGTTCCGTTCCAACCCTTTCAAACGCCATGGATGTAGGGGCGCCGAGCAATCACGAACGGATTACCGCCATGTATACGGATGACGAAGTAAAAAAAATACTTGCCGCATACTGGACGGATGATAACGGAACTTTGGAGGGAATTAAATGCTGCCATGAACGAACAGGCTATATTATCGATCCGCACGGAGCGGTCGGCTGGCAGGCGTGGTACGATATACGCAAGGGCGCAATGCTTAAGCTTATGTCGGGCTTTCCCAATAAAACCGAAAATCCCGGCTTAACGCCCAATATTCCTTCTTGGGCACAAAACGTTTTGGACAACAAAGCCGTAGGTATTTTGCTGGAAACGGCTCATCCTGCAAAATTCGGCGAAACGGTAAAAAGCGCAATAGGCAGAGAACCTCCGATGCCCGATAGGTTGGAAAAACTGCTTCATTTACCGGATAATTCCGTTCCGATGAAAAACGATTATCGTGAATTCAGCCAATGGCTTAAGAAAAATTTACAATAATGCATATTGACACTTTTCATTGTTTTTGCTAATATCTTTATTCATACGGACGTACTCAAAAGCAATACTTTTGAGTGCCGTTTTTTTGCGGATGTCATATAACGGCTATTATCTCAGCCTTCCAAGCTGATGACGTGGGTTCGACTCCCATCATCCGCTCTTTTTTTCCGAATATTTACCGATTGCCTACCCTGAGCGGTTTTACTTTGAAATCTTCTATACTCATACTTTCAAGTTTTTTGTATATCGACGGTTCGATGAATTTTGCACGGCCGATTCGCGGCGGATATACTATGGAATTGTGTTTTTGTATTTCGCCTTCCAAATCGACTATTTTTGAGCGTGATGCATAGGGCGATCCGAAAACAAGCAAACCTCCGTCGGCGCTTATACGTGCATTCGGCGGTAAAGAAGTACGTTTTACGGGATTGCGGATATAAGTACGGCGCCCGACGGCAGCCGTATATACGGTTTCACCGATTTTAATATATTTATCTACAAGCACGATTTTATCGCTCGTATGTAATTCCGCTTTTTCACTGTTGTAATCCGCCTTTGTCCGCCAATAACGTATTTCATACACATTCGAACCGTCCGTATAATAGCCGCTTAATTCAGTTTGAACGGGAACGCTGTCTATTGAAAATTCGCTGCGGTTTGTTTCGGGGCACCAAAATACCCCGTTTTCGGTCGGGACGGCGGTCCAAAACTGCATATATAAATCATCGCCGAAAACAGCCAATGGTATATTATCCATATCCGGATGCGGTTCATATATGCCGTCATAATAATAACGATAAAAAGGCTTTAAAACGACTGCCCCCTTTGTTTTATCACTTTCTTGCGCAAAATAAATAATGCGTTCTTTGTTTTCCCATATGCCGTAAAAAAGCGGTTTTGTATCCGAACCTTCGGTTTTATCGGCTTCCGTTTTTTCATTTAAAACGGAATACGGTTCGCTTTGTGCCGGACAATACCATTTAAAAAAATTAAAACATACAAAAATAAAACATGCATATTTAAGAAAAAACTTCATACTTTATATATCGGCATAAATAAGTAAAACAATGCTTTTTATACGGCCGTATTCTAAAAAAGCGATTCTATTTGAACCTTATATAGTTCATGTATTTTATGACGCATAAATTCCTGTTTGGCGGAAAGCTCGCGTCCTATAACAAAGGAATTCGGCAAAAGACAAAATCGATAAATATGTTCACAATACCGAAAACCCGTATGTTCATTAATTAAACTGTCTATTTCGCTGCGTATCAATTTTTGTATTTGCGGCAATTGTAATAAATCCTGATAATCGGTATACAAAAGATTGTTTTGTTTGGCAAAATTGCGTAAATCCTCTCTGTCCGGAACAATAAGCGCTCCCAAATATTTTTGATTTTGCCCGGTTACAAATGCCGTTTCTATAAATGAACTGACGCATAATGCTTTTTCAATAACGACAGGCTCGATATTTTCACCGCCGGAAAGTACGATAGTATCTTTTGCGCGTCCGGTAATTTTAATTTCGTTATCAAAACTGAGCATGCCCAAATCGCCCGTATTAAACCACCCTTCACTATCGATAACGGCAGAAGTCAAATCGTCGTTTTTGTAGTATCCTTTCATAATTTGCTCGCCGCGGGCAAAAATAAGACCTATGCGTCCGGGAGAAAGCGGCGCCGTACCGATTGCACAGCCGTCTTTTTCCGGTACTATTTTTATTTGGACTGAAGGATACACTATCCCGACACATCCGGGACGAGGCTTAATACAATCGCGCACGGACAATACGGGAGCGGCTTCGGTTACCCCATAGCCTTCAAGTAATTTGAAATTAATGGCCCTATAAAATTCATCTATTTTCGGAGCAAGCGCTCCTCCGCCCGATATGGCGGCAGTAATGCGGCCGCCGAATTTTTTTCTTATTTTTCGATACACGAGTAAATCTCCTAAGATATACAACGGCAGAAAAAAAAGAAAGGGAAATATACCGATTAAAAAATCAAAGATACGCGGTTTTTTTGTATAACGGCATACACGGCCGTATACGCGTTCTTTTGCCCATGTAAAACGCTTTCCGATATCTATAAAAAATACAAAAAGCGAATATGCAATACCTCCTTCTTTACGCATAGTACGGTATATACCGTTCGCCAATGCTTCCCACAAACGGGGAACGCCGCATATCCATTGCGGTTTAATTTTGTTCATATCGGACAGTAATATATGCGAAACGGGCTTCGAATATGCAATACCGCTTTTTAAAGTAATCGCTATATACTGCATAACACGCTCAAAGCTATGCCATACGGGCAAAACGCTGAGCCACATATCGCCTTCTTGAACCGTTAAAACCGTATGCACTACTTCCAATTGTGCAATATAGTTGCGGTGCGTAAGCATAACGCCCTTAGGAATATTGGTTGTACCCGATGTAAAAATAATAGTTGCAAGATCGGAACCTTTAATTTCCGACATTCCGTCTTCAATTTCGCCCCGATGTGAAAGCCCTATGTTTTTACCCCGCTTCATTAAACTGTGAAAATCATAGAGTTTTAAACCTAAAGCTTCAACCTTTTCAACATCATCTTTTGAGGCTTTTTCAAACAATATAACCGTTTTTAAAAACTGCGGTATTTTATTTAAAACCTTATTCAACTGATGCATATTTTCAAACACACCGTAGGTACAATCAGCAAAAGAAATAATATAATGAAGTTCGTTGGCGGTGGAATCGCAGCCGCGCGGTACGTCTACCGCTCCTAAAGACAGTAAAGCAAAATCGGTTATCAGCCATTCTCTTCTGTTGTCGGAAATAAGGGCAACATGAGTTCCCTTTGTAATACCGATATCTTTCAGTGCAAGCGCGCATAAAAGGATTTGTTCATATACTTTTTTAAAACCGTAAAACTTAAAAACCCCTTTTGAATTCTTTGCAGCCTGAGCGGTTACAAACGGACACATCTTTGCTCTTGATTGGAATAAAAGCGGCAAATTAACCGGTAAAGTTTTATCGACACTTTTCTTATACATATCCGCATAAAGTATATATGAAAAAATTGAAAATTCATAGACTATGCATAAAAAAAATGCTAAAATAGCCGAGTATGAATTGCAGCTATCTTATAAAATTGAGTGAATTGACTTTAAAAGGTTCGAATATACGATTTTTTGAAAAAAAACTTCTCGATAATATAAAAGCCTATTTAAAACACACCGGAGCGCACATCGCTTTGCGTGCGGGAAGAATGTATGCGGAAGCCGACGAAGCGTATGCAAAGGATATCGAATATGCGCTTGCACATCTTATCGGTATAAGCGGCTGGGCGCGTGCACGTATATGCGAAAAAAATATCGAAGCCGTAAAAAAAGCCGTATTCGAAGAAGTTCAGGCGGCAAAAGAAAAAGGTGCGAAAACTTTTAAAATAGAAGCGCGCAGAAGCGATAAAAACTTTCCGCTTACTTCCTACGATATTTGCCGTGAGGCCGCAGCACCGGTTTGCGATGCGCAATTGCTGGCGGTAGATGTTCATCATCCCGACCTTACCGTACACGTCGAAGTGCGCGAACGCTGTTTTGTATACGGAAATCCTCACAAAGCTCACCGCGGCCTTCCGGTCGGAACGGGCGGAAAAGGACTTCTTTTGCTTTCCGGCGGTATCGATTCTCCGGTTGCAGGCTACCGCATGCTCAGGCGCGGCATGAGCATGGAGGCCGTATATTTTCACGCTTATCCTTATACTTCGGACGAAGCAAAAAAGAAAACCGAAGATTTGGCAGCCGTATTGGCGCGCTACGCCCTCTGTATGCGTATGCATATTGTGTCTTTTACCGAAGTGCAAATGCGCATAAAACAGGCGGGACCGGAAAACTGGTCTACCATGCTGCTTCGTATGTGCATGATGAAGGCTGCAAGCGCAATTGCCCGTGAAGTCGGGGCTTTATGCCTTATAAGCGGAGAAAGCTTGGGGCAGGTTGCAAGCCAAACAATCGAAAATCTAAGCGTTACCGAAAGCGCAGGGGATATTCCACTTTTACGGCCGCTTATCGGCATGGATAAAGAAGAAATAACACAAAGTGCAATTGCAATCGGTACTTATGAAACATCGATTTTACCCTACGAAGACTGCTGCGTTTTATTTGCCCCCAAACATCCGGTACTGCGCGCAAGCGTCGAAGAAGCGCGTCTACACTATGAAAAACTTGACTGCAGCGCTCTTATAAAAAAGGCCGTTGCCGAACGCGAAATTAAACGTTTTTTTGCACAAAGGGACGAACTGTGAAAGAAGAAAAAAACGTCAAACTGTATGAGCGCTTTATTTTTGCCCTTGTTTTATTAAGCATTGTCGCCCTCTTTTTGGAGCAAATTCCGGGCAAAGGCCTTATACTGCGCATTTTTACAAATGCGGTCGACGCTTTACTCATTTTAATTTTACTTATCGAAACGTCCGTACCGATTATTCAAACAAAATATAAAACTTTGTACATACGCTCGAATTGGTTTACCTTGAGTTTTACCGTTTTTTCACTGCTGACCTTTGCTTATGCAAAGATTTTTCATTCACATGCAGTTGCAAGCAATTGGGCCGTATTGATTTTATTTTTACGCAACCTCGTGGTCGGCTTTAAAATCTATACGCGCATAAAAAAACTGTCATCCTATTTTGAACGCTTTACGGCAAACCCTGCGCAAAATATTTTACTCAGCTTTGTATTTTTGATTTTAGCCGGCACCCTGCTTTTAATGATGAGCTTCAGTACCGTCGATGAAAAAGGTATTTCCTTTATAGACGCCCTGTTTACGGCTACATCGGCAGCCTGCGTAAACGGCTTAATCGTAAAATCAACCGTCGGCGACTTTACTCTTGCAGGACAAATCGTTTTGCTTTTTCTTATGCAAATAGGCGGCTTGGGCATTATGCTTTTGTCGTTTTTTACGGTATTTTTACTGGGAAAAAAAATATCGCTGCAGGATAAAATGCTTTTAAGCTATATGCTCAGCGAAGACGATTCGTCAAGTTTGCGTTCCACCGTTTTGGAAATCGTCGCCGTAACCCTTGTTCTTGAAGCCGCTGGAGCCGTATTGCTTTTTATCGGTTTTGTGCCGACGCTGGGTTTGAGCGCAAAAAATCTCTATTATTCGATTTTCCATTCCGTTTCGGCTTTTTGCAATGCGGGCTTTTCCCTTTACGACACCGGTCTGGAAACGTTTAGACTGAACCCGCTTATTTTGCTTACGATAGCTTTTTTAATTATTTTCGGCGGTATAGGATTTTCCGTATTAAAAGAGCTTAGGCTGTTTTTTAAAGAACGCATTGCGCATTGCGTCGTTAAAGAAAAAACCGCCTATAAACATCATATCGGTTTAAACTCGCGTATCTCATTAAGCTTAACGGCCGGATTGCTGCTTACCGGAACCCTGCTTTTTTACGGCTTTGAGCACGGAAACTCCATGGCCGACTACGGTCTTGCAGAACAATACCTTTCGGCATTTTTCCAATCGGCAACCTTACGGACAGCGGGTTTTAACTCCGTTCCCTTTTCGCATTTTTTAACGCCCACCTATTTATTTATGTGCGCCTTTATGTTTATAGGCGGCGGCTCCGGCGGAACGGCAGGCGGTATGAAGACGGGAACGCTGAGCGTACTGTTTGCGGCGGGAAAAGCTTTTTTTGCGGGCGGCGATAAACCGGTTATCGGCCGTTTTCAAGTGCCGGAACATAAAGTTAAAAGCGCCGTCCTTATTTTTTTTGCAGGCATTATTACCGTGTTAAGCGCAATTTTTATACTGTCGATAACCGAAAAACATAATTTGGTACATATTGTGTTTGAAGTATTTTCGGCAATTACCGCGGCAGGCCTTACGGCGGGTATTACGCCCCTTTTGTCGCTTGCAGGAAAAGCGGTTGTTATTTTATTAATGTTTTTCGGCCGCTTGGGCGCGTTGACGATAATGGCGGCGGCGGTTTTTAAATCGGACAGGGTAAATATCAATTTGCCCCAAGCCGATATTGCAATAGGATAATGTAAAACACTTGCACAATGGAGTAAATATGGCGAAGATAAAACAAAAGGTTTTTGCGGTATTCGGCTTGGGCATATTCGGTCAAACGATTGCCGATGCCCTGACGGAAAAGGGGGCGGAAGTTATTGCAGTCGATAACGATCCTGCAGTAGTTGAAGAGTTTAAAAACAAGGTTACCACCGCACTGCACATAGATTCAACCGATAAAAAAGCGCTTGAAAAAGCGCCGCTGGACGATACCGATATTGCAATCGTAACGGTCGGCGACGATCTTGAAGCAAGCATTATTACAACCGTACTGCTTAAACAGCGCGGCGTTCCTTATATTATAAGCAGGGCTGTTTCCGATGTTCATGCAGAAATCTTAAAGCAAATCGGTGCAAACGAAGTTATCAATATACAGGAAAACGTCGGAAAATCGCTCGCTCAGCGTTTAATCGCCCCCGAAATTTTGGAAACGATTCCGCTTTCAAGCGAATACAGCTTTGCCGAACTTTATGTACCCGAACCCTTTATCGGCAAAAAACTGAGCGATATCGGCTTAAAAGAAAAATTCGGTTTGCATTTGTGTATGGTAAAACGCATTAAAACCGACATAGACGATTTGGGAAATCCCACACGGGAAGAAGTGATTGTCTTTCCCGACAAGGGTTTTGTTTTTGAAGCGTCCGATATTTTAATGGCGGCCGGAAGGCACGGCGATATCGAAGAGTTTAAAAAGATTTTGTAAGGATGAGGAGAAACCGATGCTTTTTATATCGCTGCCCATGTTTATTTTTTTATTTATTTTTTCAGCGGGATTAAGCTTGGGTATGGGTATCACCGCATACCGTTTTTTTATCACGGAAAATAAAATAAGCGCCGAAAATTTTTTGTTTATTTCGATTTGCGCCGCCCTGTTTTTATGCCTGTGCTTTGCCTCCGTTATTATATATTCGCGGCAAAGGCGCAGTGCATTGTACCGTATAAATAAACTGGTGCGCGTAAACAGCGCCGCCGCAATAAAGCGGTTTTCCGAATTCGGAAAACTGGGAAAATTCTTTCAAAGTTTTTTTGAAAACATCTTGGATATCAGTGAACGGCGTGCACAAAGAATCGTTTTTCTCGACCGGGCTTTGCATCTTGTATGCGGCGAATCGAATGAAAATATCGCTATTGTAAACGACGTGGGCGAAATAAAATATGCGGCAAAGGGGTTTGAAAAAAGCAATAACCTTGAGCAGGGAAACGGTACGCATTTTGCGGATTTGTATCCCGGCATACAGTACGACGATATTTTTACAACGGTATCGTACAGCCGTACCGAGCATATCGAAAAAGGTGAAAAACACACATTCCGCTTTTTCCCCGTGTGCGAAAAAAACAATAATGTCCGCGGCCTCTTTGTTATCGTTGAAAAAAATACGATTATATCCTCAGGCAGCGAAACGGTAAAACAATTATATGAAAATATGACCGGTCAAGACAAAAGCGAAAGTTCATCGTCGGGGAAAACGGCAAAGCCTAAAAAACGCCTATTGTCTTTTTTTAAAAAGCACTGACACAATATGTATCGCTTTTAATTAAAAATCATCGATTTTCCCCCTTGCCATTATGCCGTTTTAATTATATAATATAATATCTATATAAGTATTTCCAACCAGTGAGGATTTCCATGAACAATTTTCAAAATCGTGTTATGGCAAAAAACTTGCCGCATTTCGGCGTATGGGTATGCACCGCGCTCATCATTTGGGTTGTATCTTTTTTAACGTCGTATTTTCCGATTTGGGCGAACATACCCGTTAATGTAGTGCTTCCCTTTTTGGTTTTAATGTATTTAAAAACCGTTTTTTTCGAAAAGCTTAAACTTTCGACGCTTATCGTTCTTCGCACCGCAATCGTTGCCGCCGTCTTTTTGGACTATTTTGCCGGCATTAACGGTAAGTGGTTTGTTTGGGTGGTATTGGCGTTTTTAAGCATCAACATTCTTGAAGCAACCTTTACCGATTTAAAATATAAAAAATATTTTAACTTTGTAACCGGTTTGGTTTTGGCGGTATCCGTGTGGGCATTGGCACCCTCGTGGTATAACCTTTCGGGCAAAAGCTATGTCTTTTCGTACATCTACGAAGCAAACAGCTACGGAGCAAGCGAACAGTACGTATTTTGGGGAACCGTATGCTGGATTATCGCATACACGATTTGGAATTGGATTTTCGTTACCGACGAATTCAGTCCCTCGATTGCCTACCTGCACTTTGCCATCCTCGGTATGCCTCTTCTCGGCTGTATTATCACACGAAACCCCGGTTTATGGCTTTTGTTCCGTGCAAATTCTTTGACCGTCGGCGGCATTTTACAGATTTCATGTAAACAAATCTTTGAAGAAAAATTAAAAAGCGAAAAAGTTACCGCCTTTGTTAAGGCCAGTCAAAAAACGGGGGTACAGGCAGTTCTCATGATTATAAACCTGATTTTAATGGCCGTTCCCTGTTATTTTGCAATTATGAGCATAGTAAAATAAAAATCGTTTTATAATTTTTGCTTATCGACACGGGCTGTTTTAAAAGACGGTTGTTTCAAGAACCGTTTGTTTTCAGACAAGCCCGTGATAATTTTATAGGAGGCATTATGCCGCAATATGATGTTATTGTTATAGGTGCCGGTAACGGAGGACTTTCGGCCGCAGTTACTTTGGCACAGGCGGGAAAAAAGGTTGCCGTATTCGAGCGGCACAATATTCCCGGCGGATGCGGAACAAGTTTTTGCCGCGGACGGTTCGAATTCGAAGTAGCTTTGCACCAATTAAGTTCAATGGGAACGCCGGAAAAACCCGGTCCGCTTCGCACGCTCTTCGACGAATACGGTATTACCGATAAAATCGATTGGATAGAAATCGAATCGTTGTATAAAATCAATTTACCCGGCGGAAAAGGCGTTGCGCTTCCTGCGGACAGAATGAAGGCTGAAGCGGCTCTTATCAAAGCCTTTCCCGAAGAAAAAGAAGCAATAAAACGCTACTACGAAATGGTATGGAAGTTTAACGAAGAAACCGTCGCCTTTATGGAAAAAAGCGCTAAAAGTTCCGGCGGCGAGCCTCCTGCGTTAAAAAAACTGATTATGAAAGCGGGATTCCCGAAACTGTACCCCACCCTTGCAAAATACGGGGTTAAAAGCACGGACGACGTTTTAAACGAATTCTTTAAAAGTAAAGAATTACAGCTTTGCCTTTCGGCCTACTGGTGCTTTATGGGTATGCCGCCCGCGCGCTTTCCCTTTACGATTTTGGCACGCTGTACTTATATTTACACCGAAGACAAGCCCTACTACCTCCGCGGCGGTTCTCAGGTTATTTCGCAGGCTTTAACCGAAGCGATAAAAAAAGCGGGAGGCGCGGTATTTTTTAATTTGGGCATTAAAAAAATCGTTTTGGAAAAGGGTAAGGCGGTCGGAGTTATCGACGAAAACGGCGAAAAATACCGCTGTAAAAAAATCATTTCCAACATTTCGCCGACGGCAACCTATGCAAACCTCCTCGACGAAAAAGAAGTTCCTGCCGAAGCGCGCGAATATTTAAAGGCGTACACCGTCGGTATTTCCGCCCTCACCTGCTTTATCGGTTTGGACTGCCCGCCCGAAACAATCGGCTTTACCGATTCGTTCAATTTAACCTACGACAGTTTGGATGCAAACCGCGATTTTATGAACTCCTATGAATTGGATACGAGCATAGACCCGATTGTTTCCACCTGTTACACGGTTGACGACCCTGAAGTATCGCCCAAAGGAACGAGTATCGTAACGGCCGGAACCCTCAAATACGGTACCGCTTGGGAAAAACTTTCGCCCGAACAATACCACAAAGCAAAGTACGATGCGGCAAACACGATTGTAGAGCGCCTCGAAAAACGCTATCCGGGCTTTAGAAGCCATATCGAAGAAATGGAAATCGCAACGCCGATTACCCACATGCGTTATTTAAATCATCCGGGAGGAGCGATTTACGGTTATGAGCAGGATTTAAAATCTTCCGTGTTTTTCTTTCCGCGCGATACCTTTATCCCCAACCTCGACTTTGCAAGCGGCTGGGTAAACACGTGCGGATTCGGCCCTAACTATATGTACGGCAATACCGTCGCTAAAAAAATTCTAAAGGAGATGGACTGATGCCTACTATCAAAGAAACCCTTATCGGCACTATGGAAAACGGAAAGGAAGTGCTTGAAGAAATTAAATTCGCCCGCAAAAGCGGTATGGATATCTTAGTCCAAAAGGATTCGGTACAAAGCTGCCTTGCAAAACTGCATCCGGGCAAATTGGAATTAACCGTATCGGATATTTACACCGTCGCCAAAGACACAAAGGTATTCCGCTTTGTATCGAAAACGGGCTACCTTCCCCCCTTTGAAGCAGGTCAATACATCAATGTCTATGTCGAAATAGACGGCGTATGTACAAGCAGGCCCTATAGTATTTCGTCTTCGCCCAAACAGCGCTCCTATTACGAAATTACGGTTGCAGGAGTAAAAAAAGGTTTTGTTTCCAATTACTTTTTGAAAAAGGTAAAAAAAGGCGATACCTTTACGGCGACTTCTCCTTCGGGACGCTTTCATTACAACCCCGTGTTCCACTCAAAACGCTCGGTGTTTTTAGCCGGCGGAAGCGGTATTACGCCCTTTTTGAGTATGACGCGCGAAATTCTTGAAAGCGGCCAAGACCGGGAAATCTTTTTGATTTACGGCAACCGCACGGAAGAATATGCGGCCTATCACGAAGAGTTGAGCGCTTTTGCCAAAAACTATCCGAATTTTCACTATCAGCTGGTTATATCCGACGATCCCAAATACAAGGGTGAAAAAGGTTTTATCGATGCAAAACGCATAAAAAGCTTTGTAAAAAAGCCGGCGGATGCAACCTACTATTTATGCGGCCCCCACATTATGACCGATTTTTGCACCAAAGCGCTTGAAGAATTAAAAATTAAACCGAAAAATATCCGCCGCGAAATGTTCGGCTCGCGTCAGGATATTCAAAACGAACCCTTTTGGCCCGAAAACCTTAAAGGTAAAGAAGTGTTTAAAATTTCGGTCGGCGGTAAAACGATTGAAGGAAAATCGAGCGAATCGCTTCTTACCAGCCTTGAGCGTGCGGGCGTGCGCGTAAACGTGTGCTGCAGAAGCGGCGAATGCAGTTTATGCCGCGTCAAACTGGAAGACGGCAAGGTTTTTATGCCCCGCGGCGCCCTCTTGCGCTTGGCGGACGAAAAATTCGGCTATATACATTCGTGTAAAGCCTATCCGATATCGGATATAAAAATATCTTTTTAACCGATTTTCGGGGCGGACGGAACTTCGGCTTTCGCCCGCTCCGCATGGAGGAATTATGTTCTTTTTTACAAATTATACATGGCAAAATATTTTAATCGCTTTAGCCGTTCTTGCCGGCCTTATTTTGGTCAATGATCTTACACGGCGCAGTAAATGGCTGTCGATTGCCGTATATATCGTCTTACCCCTTGTGTTAACTTTTACGGTATGGCCTAAAACGGCCGTGCGCGGAAGCGGCGACTGGTTTCCCGTCGTAAAAACCTATTCGGCCCTTGCCGGTGTTATCGGCTTTATGGCAATCCGCTACATAAAGGGTGCCGACACAAAAAAGTGGCTGTTGTTTTTTCCCGCTTTGATTTTATCAATCAATATTGCCGAAGCCGTATACCGCGACTTTGAAGTATATGCCGCATATGCCGGTCAAGCGGTTGTCAATCCCGTAGACGGTTTGTTTATGCAAGGCGGCATATGGAATATTTTAAACGCAATCGCCGGTATCGTATTGATTTTAACTTTAACGGGTATATTCGGCATACGTGTTGCAAAAACAAAGTCAAAGGATATGATTTGGCCCGACCAATTGTGGTTTTGGATTATTGCCTACGATTTGTGGAACCTTTCATACTGTTATAACTGTATATCCACTCGCTCGATGTACGCAGGTCTTTTATTGCTGCTTTCGTGCACAATCAGTGAGTTTTTTCTTAAAAAAGGCGCATGGCTTCAGCACCGCGCCCAAACCCTCGCTTTGTGGGCAATGTTTTCAATAACCTTTTCAAGTTATTCAACTTCGCCCCTGTTTTCGATAACATCAAGCTATAAACCTGCGGCTTTGACGGTTATAAGTATTTTATCGATTGTATCGAACCTTGCGGTATTGGTATATGAAATTATACAGATCAAAAAGACAAAGCGCTGCCCCGTTACACAGGATATCTATGTCGATTTGAAATCGTATAAAGCCGTCCTTGCCGATAACAATTTGAACTGATATCCCAAGCGGATTTTACCGTATACATTTTAGGTAAAATCCGCTATACTCATCTTTATGTTGCATACAATAATCGCTTTTTTTAAATTTGCAGTTTATCTTATCGCATCACGCGCCCTTTTAAAAACGGTAAGGCGCCTTGAAGCCGAGGGAAAAATCGCCGAGCGCGATGCAATAGTAAAAGAAAAGATTGCCGAATGGACACAGATGGTTATCGGTTTGAGCGGCAGTACCGTTGAAGTGCGGGGAATGGAAAATATTCCTCAAAGCGAAAGCTTTGTTATGATAGGCAATCATCAAGGCTATATGGATATTCCGCTTCTTTTAGGTTATGTTCCCAAAAGCATCGCCTTTATTTCGAAAATCGAAATATTAAAGGTGCCGCTTTTATCCGCATGGATGAAACAAATGCAGTGCGTGTTTATCAACCGCAAAGACCGACGCCAATCGGTTGAAGCTATGAGCGAAGCGGTAAAAACCGTACAAAGAGGCTACCCCCTTGTTATCTTCCCCGAAGGCACCAGAAGCCGCGGAGGACCGGTGGCCGAATTTAAAGCGGGAAGTTTTAAGCTGGCCTACCGTTCCGAAGCTCCCATAGTTCCCTTTACGATTGACGGAACCTGGCGCTTGTGGGAAGAACATAAATCGCTTAAAAAAGGTCATCTTATACTGACCATACATCCTCCCGTTGCGACAGCGGGTTTGACAAAGGAAGAACAGGCCGCAATCCCCGCGCAAATCCGCAAAACGGTAGAATCCGCACTGCCTAAAGAGCACATACGGGAAATAAAGAAAAAGTAAGAAAAAAGCGGAAACTGACTGATACCGCTTCCTGCACAGAGGCGGAAAGCGGTACAGCCGCCCCTCATAAAAAAGGCTGTCCGGATTTTTCCGAAACAGCCTTTTTTGCTACGTGTTTTATTTCAGCGGCTTACTTCCACTCGACATCAAAGGACAATTCCATATCGCCCCAGCCGGCCCTTTTGAAAACGGCTATCCAATCCCAAATATAGGCTGAAATGCCTATTGTCATCGTTTCTTTTTGTCCGCTTTCAAGTTTAGGCATAGTTACCGCCGTAACTTTCCATTCTCCGTCATCGTCCTTATATGACTGAACGGGATTTCCCGTTAACGACCATGAATTATCCGCTTCATCATATACAAGTGTAAAAAGCGATTTTTCATGTTTAATGATTACATCATCGGCATTACCCGCCAAAGGATCGTTTTCCCATATATCACAGCTTATATCTATTCGATGAGTACCTTCTTCGGGTTTTTCAATTGTAAGCGCATAATTTCCCACCAAATCCGCCTGACTTCCCCTGTCTATCGATAAATGATTGCCGTTATTCGTCGAAAAAATATCCCATTCACCGTTATTGTGGCGGAGTTTTAACTCATACCTGAATTCGGCTTTATCGGTGCCTCCTGCTATAGGATAATCACCTCCGACATCTTTTATTGAAATATTTTTAAGAATAATATTCGATATTTTGAACATGGGCTTTTGAACGTCGCCGACAAAACCCAGATACGGAGATTTTCCGGTAAAGGCGGGATCGTAGTTGCCGCTTGCCAAATTATTTTTGTATGCAGCACTCATGTGAAACGTACCGTCTTCGGTTACATAGCCTGAAGGATCGTATTCGTAAAAGCGGTATTTTTTTCCGCCCGGTCCCGTAGAAACTATATCTACGGGCGCCCATTTTGTCGGCACCTGATTTCCGAGCACATTTTTAAACTCGACGGGTTTTGCAAACGAAAATACCAATTTCGAATACGTATCTACAGCAACAAGATAGTTGTTTAATGAAACGACACCGCCTCCGTTGCCTGTAAAACGGTAAAATATAAACCGTTTCATCAGCACTTCTTTTTCACCTGTGGGATTACCGTCTTCGCCGTATAAATCGTATTCATCGTTAGTGTAAAGATTAAAGGGATTTTTACCGCAATAGCGGAAATATTTCATAGAACTTATGGTGTTTCCCCCGGCAGACGCATTACTTCCGTTGTACCACTGTTCTTCTTCCGAACCTTCCCACTGTACCGTACCGGAATACTGCATTTCGGGCACATTTGCAGCCGAAAAATTACTGCTGAATTTCCAATCGGTAAATTTATTTGTCGGATAAAGAGCAAAGGGAAAGCCGTCGGAAGCGGATAACTTTCCCGCCAATTGAGTATAAACGGTTGTATCGTGATTCGGTTCGGCAAGTTTGCCGTCACGCAATATCACCGAAAACATAGATATTGTTCCCGGTTCAAGAGGCTGCTCCGGAGGCGGAGGAGGAGTATCGCCGCCTCCCCAATCAGGTTCCGGACTGCCGCCGCCTTGTACATTTTTATTTTGCTGCTGTATATAATACGAATTCATATAGGGGGATGAACAAGCCCAAAACAAAAGAGCGGCAAAAATAAAGATGAAGCAAAGCTTTGATAGAGAAAAGGGTTTCATATATCCTCCTTGCAAAACCGTTTATAATTTAAAGGCAAAACCCAAGTTTATGCCGAAGTCAAGCGAATTAAGCCAATAATCGGGAAAGGGCTTTGTAATGTCCCCGCCGTTTGTTGCCGCCAAATCGGCAAGTTTTTTCGGTGCGGTTAAATATTTGGGACGGTAAATATTGTAGCGGGTATACCAGCCCAAAACTATATCCGTTGTATCCAAAACGGGAATATTATATTCAAGGGTTCCCTTAACCGAAAACATCAGGGGGTTCATTTTTTTCATCATTTCCTGAGTAACGATAATTTGACCGACCTCGGTCTGAATAACTCCCGGATCCGTCGAATATACCAGATAATTCGGGCTCATATCAGCTATCATGCGGCCGCCCACAGCGGCACCGACAGTTAATCGATTGTTAAAAAAATAAGCCTTTGCACTTAAACCGAAGTTAACGACAGGGGTAAAATCCACAATCATAAAGGTATCGAACGGGCCTGCGGAAGTAACCGCTTCAACTTTTTGAGAAGTGTTTCCCTGCCCCACGCCTAAGGCAACAAAGGTTCCCAATGCACTGAAGGGATGATTTTTACGCAATCCGAAAAAACGCTCCGAATCAAACACATAGCCGCCTTCAACCTCCCCGCTCATCAACAAGCTGCTCATCATACCGCTCATTCGAACGGCGTCTTTATTGAATTCTTTTAAACTTGCCTGCGAAATACTCGGCAGTGTTATACCGCCGCCGAAGTCGGCACGCAAGTACAAAAGAGGACCGCCTTGAAAAGCCGACAGAGGAAAGCCTATAAAAACACATAAAAGCAACACCAATGTGCATTTTTTATTCTTCATAGTATAACCATACAAAAAAAAACATATAATGTCAATGAAAATCGTACAAAAATATACAAAATTCATTTATTTATCTACTTTTGACTTTGCCCCTCGCCCGATTCCCGTAAGTGTTCCCATGCATAGCGTGCCGCAGCCTGCTCGGCTTCCTTTTTACTTTTGCCCTGCTTCGGCCCGTACACCTTATCGCCCAAAAAAACGCTTATCCAAAATATTTGTTCATGATCCGGACCGCTTTTTTTCACCAACTCATAATGCGGGCATTGTTTATATTTTTTTTGATAGAATTCCTGCAACAAGGTTTTATAATCTTTTTCATGCCGATTTTCTTTTACCTTTTGTATCTGGGGTATCAACAAATCAAGTATCAGTTTTTCAACCGCTTTAAAACCCGAATCCAAATAATAGGCGCCGAACACCGCTTCCATCGCATCGGCTAAAATCGCTTTTTTCCCGCGCCCTCCGGAAAGTTCTTCGCCCTTGCCCAAGCACAAACATTGTTCGACGCCGATGCTCAAGGCAATTTCGGATAAAGACGTTTCGGATACCACAAAAGATTTTATTTTTGTCAACTCGCCTTCCGGATGTTCCGCCAGCGATTTATACAAATATGCCGCCGTTACCATTCCCAAAACGGCATCGCCTAAAAATTCAAGGCGTTCGTTATTCTCGGCAATTCCGGAGATTTCGTTTGAAAAAGAACGGTGATAAAACGCCGTATCCAAAAGTTGTATATCTTTAAATTTAATGCCTAAACGCTTTTGAAAATCGTTAAGCAAGGGTTTACGGCGAGAAGATATGGTTTTATTTGTTTTAAAAAAGGAACGCACGTAGGTTGGCACACAGCGGAAACCGGACATACGCAAAAAAAAGTTTTCGTCCATGTCCGGTTCCCGAAAAGGGCTGTTTAAAAGCCGCTTATTTTTTGTTTCCCGAAAACAAACTTATGCTTGTTGGGTTTTTAAAAATTCATAGGCATCGCGCACCGTTTCGAATTCGCTTGCCTTATCATCCGGGACGCTTACGCCCAATTCTTCTTCAATAGCATAGACCAATTCATAGGTATCAAGACTGTCGGCACCGAGGTCTTGACGGAACGAAGCATCCAGTGTAACCTTCGATTCTTCAATTTCCAATTTGTCGGCAATCAGTTTTTGCATTTTGCTGAATAATTCATCCATTGTTAAAACTCCTGTCAGCCGTTAGTTTCCGGCGTAATTACCTGCCTTCCGCGATAAAATCCGCATTTCGGACATACACGGTGAAGCATAATTAAATTTCCGCAATTAGCACATTCAATGAGGTGGGGAGCGTTCAAACGCATATTTATTCCCTGCCGTCTTCTTGTACGCGCTTTTGACGTTTTTGCTCTGGGTACTGCCATTATATAACCTCTCTAAAAATATCAATTATTATAACCGAAATGCCATATTATGACAAGACCGTCAAGTGTTAAAACACAGTATAACATTTTCTGAGTTTTTGTCAACCAGCATGCAGCGATTACGGATATTTTTACTTGTGCGCACCGAATTTTTCTTTTAAAGCTTTTTCCACTTGCTCGGGAACCATATCGGATACATCTCCGCCGAAAGAGGCAAGCTCTTTTATTGCACTTGATTTTAAAAGAAAAAAACGCGAGTCCGTCGGAAAAAACAATGTTTCGATATGCGCATTCAAAGCCCGATTCAAAAGCGACAAATCGAATTCATACGAAAAATCGGCGGTATTGCGTATACCGCGGATAAGAACCTTGGCACCGGTTTTATGTGCGTAATCGACGACAAGGCTGTGACACACATGTACGCTCACGTTATCCCAAGCGGATGTTAAATCCTGCATAAAACGCAAACGTTCTTGTTCGGAAAACAGATATTTTTTATTTTGATTGTCCGCAATCACCACATCTATTTCACTGAAAATATTGCGTGCGCGTTCAAGGATATTCAAATGTCCGTATGTGGGCGGGTCGAAAGAACCCGGAAACAAAGCTTTTACCATTGCTTAACTATAACATATTTGACAATTTACAACAATACTATTATATTAAGCTCATGAAAGTAAAATTTATTTTTTTAGTAGCACTCGGCGTTTTGTTTGTATCTTGTAAAACAACCGAAAAAGCGGCACAAACGGCGGTACAGCCGGCTGCCAAGAGCAAAGGTACCGAAACGGTACAAAAAATCGAAATCGCCGAAGATGCCGAATATTCGCGCTCGGTCAGCGCATTAAGCGGTACGAAAGTAAGTTACGACGATTTTCAGCGCGATAAAGCGGCAATTTTAACCGTTATAGCCGACTTGGATAAAAGTATGAAAAATAGGGATTATAATCTTTGGCGCAGCTATCTTACGCCCGGTTCCATTTCATATTGGAACAATAAATTCAATTTACAGGTTATTGCCACAAAACTGCCGAAAAAAGGTTTAACGCTGCGAAACTTGGGCGATTATTTTACACACGTTTTTATCCCCTCGCGCATAGACCGTAAGGTAAACGAAATCCGGTATATAGCGCCGTCCGAAGTAAAGGCGGTAGAAGTACAGGACAATAAAGACATTATTTATTACGAATTTGAAAAAATAGACGGACGCTGGCTCGTAAAACTGCCGACACTATAAGTAAGGCAAATATTGATTTTTTTCCCGAATACCTGTATACTTAAGGCGGTATTTACAATAGGTAAAGGGAATTATTAGGAGGATTTACATGAAAATATCCAAAGTCGCGCTGTGTGCGGCTGTCTTGTGCTTTGTAGTCTTACATGCGTCGGCACAGGGAAATACCCGTTCCGAAGTTACCGTCGAAGAAGAATATTTCGGCACCAATGAAGATTTGATCATAAGCGAAATGAGTCAAGTTGACGATTATGAAACAAAGCTTTTAACGCTGCAATACATAAAAACGGCGCTTGATGAAGGACGTTCTTCTCCCGCAATCGAAACCGCCCTGCAAAACATGGCCGGTGAGGGTGTTTTTAATCAATCGCGTACCGGCCGCCGGTTAATGAATAATTATACCGAAGTACGCCGCCAAGCATGCATTATGCTCGGTCAAACCGACGGACTTTCCGAAGAGCAGTTAAAGGAGCGCAAAAATACCCTTATGCGTCTTATAAAAGACGAAGACGAGCCGATGGTGTTATCGGCGGCTATTTATGCGCTCGGCAATATCGGAGTAAATGAAAACGATGAAGTTGTAGACCAAATTTCAATGATTCATAAACGTTTTTCGATTTTAAATCCGACGGACAGTCTTGCCTATTCGGTACTCGATGCATACGGCAAACTTGCTCCAACCGTAAAGAATTCCGGCGCCTTGGTCGAAACGATTGCGGCCATTGCAACGAACTATAATTATGTAATTCCCGTGCGCCAAAAAGCAAAAGAATTACTGTTTTCTTTACGCAACTAAAACGCCTTTAAGCAGGGGCGGATTTTACCGAAAACCGCCCCGTCTTTTTAAGGGTTGTTAAAAGTCAAAAAAAAGAAAAAACACAACCCCGCTTGAGTGATTAGCTCATTCGGATAGAGCGTCGCCCTCCGGAGGCGAAGGTGGCAGGTTCGAATCCTGTATCACTCGTATGTTTACGATTACTTTTTCGCGCTTATTTTTACTCTTTATTATTTACAGTACCGTCGGCTGGATATGCGAAGTTATCTATTGCGGTACTCTTGCGCATAAATTTATAAACCGCGGTTTTTTACACGGTCCGTGGTGTCCGGTATACGGATTCGGCGGCTTACTCGTTATAGGTTTGTTACGGCCTTTTAAAAACAACTTGTATATACTCTACCCTGCCGCATTTTTAATTACCGGAATTTTGGAATATATAACCGGATGGCTTTTGGAAATCCTGTTTAACACAAAGTGGTGGGATTATTCGCAGCGCAAATTCAATATAAAAGGGCGTGTGTGTTTATGGAACCTGCTTTTATTTGCAGCCGGCGGAAGCATAGCCGTTATGTTTGTGCATCCGCATATAGCCGCATGTGTGGATAATCTTTCACAGCGGGTGCGCCAATATGCGGCGTTGGGGCTTTTAGCCGTATTTGCCGCCGACTTGGCCCTTACCCTTCATAAATTGGTCAACTTTACCGAATACCTTACCCGTTTGGAAGATTTTGCGGAATCTCTAAAAGAGCGGTATGAAAATGAAGCATGGTTTAAATCACAATCGCTTACCGATATGTTTGCCGCGGTTAAAGAACGTTCCCGGATGCGTAAGGGAGAAATATCGGAGCGCATTTTGCAAAAAATCGATTCGTTTTCTCAGCGCTATCCCGCAGTCGAACGCTTTTTCAAAAAATTTCCGTCCATACAAAACAAAAAGCGTATTCTTTCGATTGAGCATATAAAAGCAAAAATAAATTCACGGTTTAAATAAACATGGACTTAAAAGCGGAAAAAATTATTCTTGCCTCCGTTTCGCCGCGGCGTAAACACATTCTTAAAAATTTGGGTATTCCCTTTTATACCGTTTCCCCCTCCTTTGAAGAAATTTTCCCGAAAGGAACGGCCGCCCGAAATGCCGCCGAATACTTTGCCGTACAAAAAGCGCTCAGCAGCGCACGCTTTTTGGCACAAAAAAAAGGGGCTTGCGCACGGTACCCCGACGCCCGTTTAATAGCCGCGGCGGACACCCTTATTGTGTTTAAAAATAATGTATACGGAAAACCGAAAAACAAAGAAGAAGCCCGCGCCTTTTTACGCTCGTTTTCAGGAAAAACGCATAAGGTATATTCGGGAATAGCGGTATATAACCGCGAAACGCAAACCACAATTTCGCGTACTTGCATAAGCCGCGTCCGTTTTGCAAAATTGTGCGAAACCGAAATAGACAGATATCTTAATTTAAACGAATGGCAGGATGCCGCAGGCGCTTATAAAATTCAAGGTTTTGCCGGAACGTTTATCGAACATATGGACGGTTCGTACTCTTCCATTATGGGCTTGCCTATTTTTGAATTTTATGAGATACTTAAAGAGCATAATTACCGCTTCGGCATAAATATGCCCTGATTGTGCGTATTCGGTTGAATAACGCAATCATGCAATCTTCCGTACCGAATTATCGGTGACGAGAAACAGAGTTTGGGGAAGAGATTAAAAGCAACGGAATCTTTAATGAGTCCTGCAAAAAAAATCTTTTCCGATGAAGGAGTATTTCGTGGCAGTAGTAACCATGAAGAGTTTGCTTGAATCGGGTGTGCATTTCGGCCACCAGGTTAAGCGTTGGGATCCCCGCATGAAGAAATATATCTTCGCGGAAAGAAACGGCATCCACATTATCGATCTGCAAAAAACAATGGCTTCGATTAAAGAAGCGTATGAAGCAGTCCGCAAAGTAACCTCGGCAGGAAAATCGGTCCTGTTCGTCGGTACAAAAAAACAAGCACAGCAGGCTATTGCAAAAGAAGCCGAACGCTGCGGTATGTTTTATGTAAACAACCGTTGGCTCGGAGGCATGCTGACAAACTTCAGTACCATCAAAAAATCCCTTTTACGGTTAAAAAAACTGGAAAAGATGGAAGTTGACGGTACGTTTGAAAATCTCACCAAAAAAGAAATTGCAGCCATTCAAAAAGAAAAAGCAAAATTGGAAAAAAACCTCGGCGGTATTAAAGAAATGAAAGAGCTGCCCGGTATTTTGTTCATTATCGACACGCATAAAGAACAAATAGCCGTCGCCGAAGCATGCCGCATGGGCATTCCGATTGTTGCCGTTGTGGACACAAACTGCAACCCCGAAGGCATAGACTACCCCATCCCCGGTAACGACGACGCAATCCGTGCGATTACCCTCTTTACTCAAGTAATTGCAAATGCCGTTATCGAAGCGGACAACGAAACGGGTCTTAAAATCATCGAAAATCTTCAGGATGAAGAAGAAGATCTTACGGATACGGCTTCAATCCGCACGGACGATGAAGAAATTATCGATTACAGTAATTACACTCCGACCGAGCCGAAAGAAGAAGATAAGGATTTCGAAGACGAAGGCGACGATTCGCTCGTGGACGAAGATAAATTATACGAATAAACACGGAGAAAATACATGGAAATTAAAGCAGCAGATGTCAAAGCCCTGCGCGATGTAACCGGTGCGGGCATGATGGAATGTAAAAACGCTCTTGTGGAATGCAACGGCGATGCACATGCAGCGGCAAAACTTTTAAAAGAAAAGGGCTTAGCTGCAGTCGAAAAACGTTCGGGAAGATCCACAGGCGAAGGTCGCGTTTTTATCAAAGCTCAGGGGTCAAAAATAGCCATTGCCGAACTTACCTGCGAAACCGACTTCGTCGCAAAAAATGCCGATTTTTTGGCAGTCGGCGAAAATATCGTAAACGAAATATTGTCCAAAGGCTATACAAGCGTAAACGACACTTTGTCGAACATGCTTCTTGATTTGGCGACCAAAATCCGCGAAAACATGAACGTAAACCGTGTACAGCTTGTAGAAGTACCTGCAGGAGCCGCCGCCGCCACATATGTTCACAGCGACGGTAAAACCGGCGTTATTACGGTATTCGGCTGCGATCCGGCTTCATCCGCGGATAATGCCGATATTAAACAATTCGCATTCGATTGTTGTTTGCATATTGCCGCCTTTGCCCCCCGGTATATCAAACGCGAAGATGTAGATGCCGCCTATATAGACGAGCAAAAAGAAATTTTTACCGCACAAACCGCCGAATTGGATAAACCGGACAATGTAAAAGCCGGCATTGTGCAGGGAAAATTAAACAAACATTTAGCGGAAATCTGTTTTATGGATCAAATGTTTGTAAAAGACGATAAGGTTTCCGTTGCAAAAAAAATGGAACAAGTCGGAAAAGAAACAAATACAAAATTGAATCTTTTAACCGTTGTTAATTTTCAATTAGGTGCATAAGAATATGAATGAAGCAAGTGTGCAAAGAATGGAAAAAAGCATTGCCGCTCTCAAAGACGAGTTCAATGCAATAAGAACCGGCCGTGCATCGGCTTCGCTTTTCGATAAGGTACGTGTCGATTATTACGGTCAACCCACGCCGCTTAATCAAGTAGCTACAATTTCCATACCGGAAGCCCGCTCGGTAGTTATTCAGCCCTTCGATAAATCATTAATCGGTGAAATCGAAAAGGCGATACAAAAATCGGAATTGGGATTAAATCCGTCGAACGACGGAAAGATAATCCGCATAGCAATTCCGCCCCTGACTGCCGACCGGCGTAAAGAATTGGTAAAGCAGGCAAAGGCCACCGCCGAAAACAGCAGGGTTGCCATCCGTAATATCAGGCGTGACGGTAATGAAGAGTTGAAAAAAATGCAAAAGGATGCAAAGCTTACCGAAGACGAACTAAAGACGTCCGAAGAAGATTTGCAAAAATCAACGGACAAATTCATTACCGAAATCAACAAAATTCTTGAAGCCAAAGAAAAAGAAATAATGGAAGGCTGATGTCGGACGCTTCGCAGTTAATCGATAAAGCCGCCGTTCCCGTTCATATAGGAATTATTATGGACGGGAACGGACGCTGGGCGCAAAAACGCAATATGGTGCGAAGCGGCGGCCATAAAGAGGGTGTAAATACCGCACGCGAAATAATTAAAGCCGCTGCGGCAATCGGTGTGCGGTATTTAACCCTGTATACGTTTTCAACCGAAAACTGGAAGCGGACAGCCGAAGAAGTTTCTTTTTTAATGGGACTTTTAAAAGCTCACTTGCGCGCCGAATTCGAATTTTATAAAAACGAACGGGTACGAGTTTTACATTTGGGCGACAAAAAAGGCCTTCCTTCAGATGTTGTGCGCGAAATCGAAACGGTTGAAAACGAAAGCCGCGATTTTACCGGTATGAATTTGGTATTGGCAATTAATTACGGCGCCCGCGATGAAATAATCAGAGCCGCACAAAAAATGATTGCTTTGGCAGAGGAAAAATCGGGCGCGGAAAAACCGGGCGCGGAAAAACCGGGGGCAAAAGACACCGAAGCGGTGCTCTCTGCCGAACATATCGGCAGTTTTTTTGATATTCCCTTTTTACCGGACGCCGATCTTATTATCAGAACGGGCGGCGAAAAACGTTTAAGCAATTTTTTATTGTGGCATGCGGCTTATGCGGAATTCGATTTTACGGATACGCTTTGGCCGGATTATACAAAAGAAGAATTTTATACTTCCGTTGCCGCCTTTCAAAAACGGCACCGGCGTTTCGGCGGAAATACCGAGGAGGAAACATGAATAAAATCACCCAACGTTTATTGACTTTTTTTATCGGCGTACCGCTTGTGGTTTCCGTTTCCGTTATATCCTTTGCACACCATATTGTTTTACATTGTGCGATTGTCGGCGGAGCAATTATCGCATCTATGGAACTGCACGGTATATTAAAGCATAAACTGCCCAGCCAGCCGAAATTTATGGTGGTATTTTCGGCCGCCTTTATTCCCTTTATCGCCGCCCTCACCTGCCTTTTGGACCGCTCGCCGTCATGGATTTCTTTAGCGCTCATCGTTTCGCTTTTGGCAAGCTACAGCTATGAAATATTTTCTCCCGAAAACAAAAAATCATTTGCAAATGCAATTTCGCGTTTGTGTTCTTCAACTTTTACCATTGTTTATATCGGCTTTTTGCTTACGTATATATCGCGCTTAACGGTTTTGCAGCATTCGCAAGTGTTTATCGCCTTGTTTTTTTTGCTTGTGTTTGCATGCGATTCGGTTGCGTGGTTTTTCGGTATGCTGTTCGGCAAAAGCAACAGGGGCTTGATTGCCGTAAGTCCCAATAAAAGCATTGCAGGTTTTTTAGGCGGCATTGCAGGTTCGGCGGCGGCGGCTTTAGCCGTATATTATTTTTTCCCCGAAGTATTTTTACACAAACCGGTCGAATTGATTATCGCCGCCCTATGCGTATCCTTAGCGGCAATAGCCGGAGATTTAACCGAATCGGTTATAAAGCGCTCTGCCGAATGTAAGGATTCGGGGGCGGTTGTTCCCGGCCGCGGAGGTTTTTTGGATTCCATCGATTCCATTTTATTTTCCGCACCCGTTTATTTTATCGTTATAAACTTTTTCTTTGTATAACGGCGGTTTATGAGTAAGCGGTGCATTTTATGAAAAAAAAGGTTCTTGTGTTGGGCTGTACCGGTTCTATCGGTACAAGCACCCTTGATATTATACGCTCTTTTCCCGACCGTTTTGAAGTATGCGGTTTAAGCGCTCACCGAAACGAAAAAAAACTCAAAGAAGCGGCGGCCGAATTCGGCTGTAAAAATACGGCGCTTACGGGAACCGAAGCCGAAGCGGACAATACGGCTGTACACCGGGATTTGAGCGCAGCGGCAGCATCAAACGAAAAAATAGCAAAGCTGATAGAAAAATCCGGGGCGGATATCGCCGTAAACGGCATTGCCGGAGCTGCCGGCCTTATGCCTTCGGTTTTATGTTTAAAAAACGGTATCGATCTTGCCCTTGCGAACAAAGAAACAATTGTAATGGCCGGCCATCTTATCGAAGATTTTGCAAAAAAAAACGGCCGCCGCCTTATTCCCGTCGATTCGGAACATTCGGCACTGTTCGCGCTTATCGAACGTTTCGGTAAAAAACATATCGATTCGTTGATTTTAACCGCTTCAGGCGGGCCTTTTCGCACATGGACGCGCGATAAAATAGAAAAAGCGCAGCCTGAAGACGCCTTAAAGCATCCGACATGGAATATGGGGCAAAAAATCAGCATAGACAGCGCAAGCTTGGCTAATAAGGGCTTGGAAGTTATCGAAGCATGCCGCCTTTTCGATATGGAGCCTGAAAAAGTTAAGGTTACCGTTCACCCGCAAAGCCTCGTCCACTCCCTTATAGAAACGGTTGACGGCGACTTATATGCGCAAATATCCGAACCCGATATGAAACGGCCGATTATAAGCGCGCTTACCTATCCTGAAATGATCGAAAACAATCTTAAAAAACTCGATTTGTTTTCCGCACTCGGCAATCCGGACGGAAACGCCGAAGGCGTTACAATGAGTTTTTTCCCCGCGCGTTTTGATGACTTTCCGCTTTTGGGGGCTGCCTATAAAGCGCAAAAACGCGGAGCGTCCTATACGATTGCTTACAATGCGGCAAATGAAGTTGCGGTTTCTCTTTTTTTGGAAAAAAAGCTGAGCTTTACGGGAATTGCCGAAACGGTTTTGGACGTGCTTTCAAAGGATTGGAGCGGCGAAACGCAAACTTTTGAAGATGTATTCGAAACGGATAAAAAAGTGCGCATCGTATCGCTTGAGGCCGCCGAAAAAATCGGCACAAAAAGGATATTATGACTATCATATACGGGCTGTTAGGCTTAAGCATTATTATTTTTATTCATGAACTCGGACATTTTGCCGTCGCACGGCTTTTCGGCGTAAAAGTTGAAAGTTTTTCAATCGGTATGGGTCCCGTTTTATTGCACAAGCGCATAAAGGACACCGATTACCGGCTTTCTCTTATTCCCTTCGGCGGTTATTGCGGCATGAAAGGCGAAAAGGATTTTCAAAAAGCGATAGACGAAAAGCTCGATTATATACGGGCCGAAAAAGATTCGTTTTACGGGGTACATCCTTTAAAGCGCATAGGTATTGCCTTCGCAGGTCCCTTTGCCAATCTTGTATCCGCAATTATCGCACTGTCTTTTGTTGCAATGATCGGTTATGAATACTATACATCCTCGAATAAAATAATTTTAGCAACGGAAGTATACCCCGACTCTTCCCGAGCGGCTGCTCAAGCCGGATTGCGGACGGGAGATAAAATAACGGCGATAAACGGTGCACGGATTCGGTATTTTTCCGATATAGTCGAAACCGTAGCCCTTTCGGCAAAAAAGCCCCTGCATATCGAAGTCGAAAGAAACGGCGGTTTTATAAATTACACCGTTATTCCGGAACTTGACAAAGCCACCGGTGCCGGCAAAATAGGAATTGTAAGCTGGACCGATCCCCTTATTGCACACATTGTTTCGGAGGACAGTCCGGCATCACGCGCCGGTTTACAAAGCGGGGACCGTATCGTTCAAATAAACGGTAAAAACGTCTATAATACAATCGACATATACACACAGCTCAAAGGCGTGCGCAATGCGCATATACGGTACGAACGCAACGGCGAAACGATTTCGGCACAGCTGACAGTTCCCGAAAATACCGAACTTACCGAAAAGACTCCCCTTATAGACGGCATACAGTGGCAAACGGAAAAAGTGCACTCAAAAACGTTTTCGTTTTTTCCGGCTTTTATTCAAGGTACAAAGGAAACGTTTAAACTCTTGGGTGTAACACTGCAAAGTATAGGATTGTTATTTAAAGGTGTGGACGTAAAGCAAGCGGTTTCCGGGCCTATCGGAATTACCGTTATGCTCGGCGAAACGGCAAAAGAAGGGTTTTCGGTCGGTTTTTTTGCCGGGCTTGTCACCGTGTGCAATTTTTTAGCCGTTATCAGCATATCGCTGTTTTTAATGAACCTTTTGCCTGTACCGATTCTTGACGGAGGCCTTATAGTGTTTGCGCTTGTCGAACTTATACGAAAAAAAAGCTTAAAACCGCAAACCCTTTATAAAATTCAATTTATAGGAATCGCCTTTATAGCGGTTATATTTATGTTCGGTATGTTTACCGATATAAGCCGTATTATTAAACATTTACAAGGTCAATAATTATGAACAATTTTTTTTATACGAAAATGCGAAAGCTCCGGTATGTATGTGCGGGACTTATTGTACAAAGTTTTTTTTGCCTTTTATATGCACAAGTACATATGTCATCCCATCCGCATAGCGGAGCTCTTACCGCGGCAGTGCAAATGCCGCAATCCTCACGGGATTCCGACAATCATTTTTTACCCGTATTTACGGCCGGCGAAGACGGTTTTATTATCAAATGGACGGACATTGAATCGGGAGAGCATTTTCAATTTTCGGATAATCAAATAAAACTTATGGCGGTTCACCCCAACGGTAAGGAAATTGCAATTTATGAAACGGACGGCTTCGCGCTCAATCGCTTATCGGTATGGGATTGGCATTCGCAAAAAAGAAAATTCGCAAAACGTTTAAATGCCCCGCCGGCTAGCTTGAATTATTCGGCAAAAGGAAATTATGTGCTTGTAGGTATGTCGAATATGGACGGCATACTCTGTTTTAATGCACAAAACGGTGAACTTGTGCAGCATAAAATAAAGGAACAAGCCGCTGCCGTCGGTTTTGCACTGACAAGTCCCAGTGAAAACACATGCATAATGTACTCGGCATTGGGTTCTCTTATCTATACGGATTTGCGAAGCGGAAAGCAAAAAGCCCGCTTTTCCATAGAACAAAACCTGCATCAAAATTGTTTATTTTATAATAATATTCTTTTTGCCGGAGTAAAAAACGGCAGTATCTATGTTTTCCGATCGGATACCGGAGAAAAAGCCGCCTTTGTACCCGAAAAAAAAGCTTTGTTATGCACCTCTGTTTCGGATACGAACTTGTATTATCTTGATATAAGCGGAAAAAATCTGTATCTAAAGATGCTTGAAGTTGAAAACGGTTATATTAAGCAGTCGCCGCAAATCGTCAAAACTTTTTTTCTTCCGCAAAAAGAAGTTCCGGTCCTTGCAATAAAAAACGGCAACAATATATATATCGGTACCAAAAACGGGCAATTGTATACGCTAAGCGCCGAAGCCGATTCACAAATAACGCAGGCAATGCAAATTTCAAAACGGATATACGATAAAATATGCGATATTGCCCGCAAAGAAAATTTCTTTTATTTTTTAACCGAAAAAATGCTTTTTAAAGCCTCGTATGAAGAAGGTACCGTTTATTCGCTTTTTTCCGGCATAAATCAAACCAATATGGAGCCGTATCGTGACAATCTTATTTTGTGGTCAAAAAATACTAAAAAAAGCGTCCAGCTTGTATCCGAAGGAAAACCTGCGAAAACGCTTTTTACGCCTGCACAGCCGCTGCAAGTACTTCACGTATATTACGATAAACTGGTAATGATTGAAGGAAATACAAAGGTTAAAATATACGATTTACAAACGGGTACAATGACACAGCCCTACAACGGTACGGGTATTCAGGATGTTCTCTTATATACTCCGGAGCAATTATATGCGGCAAAAAGTTCCGCCGCCCATCCTAAAACACCCCTTATACAAATAGATCCGTCTACAAAAGAAACAACAGCCCTTATGGACGGAATCGATATTATGTTTTCGCTTTCGCAAGACGATTCTAAAAAAGGCCCCGTATACGGTGTTTCTCTTACAGCGGCATCTTCGGCGGGAAAAACCGAAATATTCGCTTTTTTCCCCGAAACAAAACAATATAAAACGATTTTTAAATGGGCGGATGAAGACAACAATGCCTTTACATGGGTAAAAAACGGCACTTTATTTACCAATATCGGAAAAACGCAAATCCATGCATACAATATCGCCGAAAATAAAGATACGCTTTTGGAACGTACCGCATCTTTACCCGTAAAAATTACCGGAACGGATTCGGTACTGGCCGTATTGAACAAAGACGGGAGCATATCGTGGTACGATGCCGACACAAAGCAATTGTATAAAAATTGGTATATAACCGTCGACGGAGAATGGCTTGAATTTTAAATAGTTTGATTTTTAAATTGTGCGATAAATTACCGGTGTTCCGAAAAGTCGGCATTTACAAATCTGGTATATGTCGGCTGGAATAAAATTTTTACAAGCCCGGTAGGTCCGTTTCTCTGTTTTGCCAAAATCAATTCCGTTTCTATTCCCTTTTCGGTATCGTCGTCCGAAGCTTCTTTTTTATCCGTTCTGTCGCGGTGTATAAACATAACAACGTCGGCGTCCTGTTCTATAGACCCCGATTCGCGTAAATCGGAAAGGTTCGGCTGTTTGTTTTCGGCATCGCGGCGAACTTGCGACAAGACGACAACGGGTATACCGAGTTCGCGCGCTAAACTTTTTAGTGACCGCGAAATCTCGGCAATTTGTTCATGGCGCGGAATTAAGGTATTTTCACTTTGAATCAGTGTTATATAGTCGATAAAGATAATTTCAACTTTTTTTTGCGCCCTAAGACGGCGCGCCATAGCACGTAAATCCAAAAGTTTCATATTCGGAGTATCGACAATATACAGAGGGGCATCGTATATTTTACCCGCCGCATCTTGCAGTTTTGAAAAATCCGATTGGCGTAAATAGCCGGTACGGATGCGCTCCGAAGCTATACCCGATTCTTGGGCTAAAAGGCGCATAATTATCTGCATATTCGACATTTCAAGCGAAAAAAAAGCCGTGCATACTTTATTGGAAATCGCTATATGCTGAACCATCGAAAGAGCCATTGCCGTTTTTCCGATAGAAGGGCGCGCTCCGATAATAACCAATTCCGAAGGCTGAAAGCCGCTGGTTAATTTGTCCAAGTCGGTTAAGCCGGAAGGAATACCCGTATATGCTTTTTTATCCGCATACAATTTTTGAATTCGGTCTATCGCATCGGTAACCAAATCCTGTATGGAAACGGAAGAATGAACGGTATTTAAATCGGTAAGTTCGAAAATTTTTCGTTGTGCGTCTTCCAAAACGGCACGGCTGCCTACGGTTTCATTATGAGATTGAGCGACAACTTCCGCCGAAATTCTGATTAAATCGCGTCTGATAGCTTGATCGAAAACGATTTGTGCATAGTATTCTATATTCGCGCTGGTTGCTACCGTGTCGGTTAAAGAAGTGATATAGGCAGGGCCGCCGGCGGCTTCAAGTTCGCCTTCGGAACGCAATTTTTCGATAAGGGTAATCAAATCGCCGCGTACACCTTCATTATATAATTTAAGTATCGCGGCGAATATTTTTTGGTTTTGAAGCGAATAAAAGCGTTCGGGACGCAAAAAACGTATTGCAGTTCCGACGGCATCCCAATCAAGGAGCAAGGCTCCTAAAGCGGCTTGTTCGGCCTCAAGATTATGGGGAGGAACCTTATCCTTGAGAGATGCCAACTTTATTCTCCTTGATCGGTATCGATATCGGTTTTTTCTTCGTCCGTTTCGTTATTTGCACTGTCCGCAGTTTCGCCGGCGGCCGGCTCAGCCGATGATTCTTCGGCTGAAGTAGAATCTTGTGCCGATGTCGAATCGGCTGCGGCTGCATCAAAAGACCGTCGGTCTTTTTTGGGGCTTTTTGCTTTAGAGGATGAAGCCGCTTCGGGTTCTTTTTGTGCTTCTACAATAAGAGGAATTTCCGCCGTTTCGGCTTCATATAAACGCACTGTAACGGTATATTTTCCCACACTTTTTATCGTTACACCGGGGACGTCGATACGCTTGCGTTCAATTTCAAATCCGTCTTTTGCCAAAGCGTCGGCAACCGTTTGCGCCGTAACGGCACCGTAAAGCTTTCCGTTAGGACCTGCGGTCATAACAATAGTAAGCGTATAAGCCGTAAGTTTTTCTTTTAAACTGGCCGAATCGGCGCGTTTTGCCTGTTTGCGCGCTTCTATTTCTTCTTTGCGGCTGTCGAACCATGCAACCGTAACATCGTTATACGGAAGGGCAAGAGAACGGGGAAACAAATAATTTCGTGCATAACCGTTTGCAACGGTTTTTACATCGCCCATTTCACCGAGGTATTTTACATCTTCATTTAAAATTACTTTCATTATCAAGCTCCTATACAATAAACGGAAACGTTACCAGGAGTGGGATCGTTCCGTTAAAATTATGCGGCTGCAAAAACACAGCCGAATCGATTTGTCACGATTATGCGAATCAGTCGGCAACAAAGGGCAATAAACAAATAGAACGCGCGCGTTTTATTTCCAAAGCCAAACGGCGCTGATGTTTTGCACAAGTACCGGTTATGCGGCGCGGAAGAATTTTGCCGCGTTCGGTTGTAAAACGGCGCAATGCATCGGGGTCTTTATAATCGATTTTCACCTTATTGGCACAAAAGCGGCATACCTTTTTGCGGAAAAACTGTTTTCCCTTTGCACGTCCGTTGCGGTCTTCTCCGTCGCGGCCGTCGTCACGCATTGCGGCATTCATTTGCTCTTCGGTTATAACATCTTCTTTTAAATCGTCTTGATCCATTGTTTCGCTATTTGTATTCATTTCATCAGACATAATAATCTCCTATAATAATTAGTTAAAACGGAATATCCTCGGGAAAATCGGCTTCGTTGCCGCCGTAAACGGGAGGATTGTCGTAGTTGGGGCCTTCATTTTTTACCGGATAATCCGCATTGTAAGCGGGCTTATCATAAGAAGGTTTTGCTCCGGCATTGTATGAACCCGAACCGGAAGCCGAGCCGCCGCCTAAAAGCTGTACATTATTGGCGGCTATAACCACTCTGCTGCGAGGCTGACCGTCTTGTTCCCAGCGGTCTTGGCGAAGTTCACCGTCTACGGCGATTTGCTTTCCTTTTATCAAATACTGCTTAAGACTTTCCGCCGATTTTCCGTACAAGGTAATATCAAAGAAATTGGCTTCTTCGACCCACTGTTCGCCGTTTTTACGGCGGCGATTTACCGCTATGGAAAAATTGGATATGGCAAAACCGTTTGCAGTGTATTTTAATTCGGCATCGCGGGTAAGCCGTCCGATCAGCATAACGTGATTAAGGTCAGTCATAAAACCCTCTTATTCGTCAATCCGTACAAACATAAATTTCAATAAGTTTGTATTCAGCTTAAACTGTCGGTCAATTTCGATAATCTTTGCAGGATTGACTTTAATATTAAGTAAAACAAAACGGCCTCTATTGCGTTTTTTTACTTCATAGGTAAGATCGCGATCCCCAAAAGGTTCTTCGCTTTGGATTTCGGCACCGAAGGAAGCAAGCGTTTGCCGCACAGCTTCAATACCGCTTTTCGACAAATCTTCTTCCAACGGAAAGATTGTCATCAATTCGTACTTTCTCATGTATACTCCTTACGGTCTTTGGAAGCAGGTTAAAAAACCCGCCCCAAGGGGTTTAGTGCATATACTATAGCAAATATTGCAAAGGTTTGCAAGTAGGAAAAAAGCCGTGTTTTCGAACATGCCGGTTCAGTTTTTCAAAACCGCTTTAGCTGCGATACGGCCGAAGGTAAGTACATCGGCAGTCGCATTGCCGCCCAAGCGATTCGAACCGTGTATTCCGCCGGTTACTTCACCGGCCGCATACAAACCTTTGATGACCTTTCCGGATGTATCCAATACTTGTGCGTCGGTATTAATCGTCAGGCCTCCCATCGTATGATGAATAGAAGGGGCGCGCGGTGTTGCATAAAACGGAGGTTTTTCAATCGGATTTGCAAAAAGTTTGCGGCCGAATTCCGGATCGGTTTTTGCCGCTACCATTCGGTTATATTCGGAAACCGTTTTTTGTAAACTGCCTTCCGGCATTTTTAGTTGTTCTTCCAAGGCGGCTAAGGTATCGGCTTTGTAAATGCGTCCTAAGGCAACCAAGGTTTCAACGTTTTCGTTAAAAGAATTCTTTACTTCTACGATGCTTGAATCATTGATATCATAACACATACCGTCCGTTTGTTTTTTAATTGCAGCTACAAAAGCGTCTCGGCGGGCATCTTCATTGACAAAACGCTTGCCTTCTTTATTGACATTAATCACATTGTCAAGACCGGACATTTTACGTGCGCGCCCTTGCAATGTACCGGTTCGAGGAGTTGCAAGAGGATAGGTTTGAACGTAGTTCATACCCGTAGTACCCGCACCGATTTCAAGGGCCATAACAATACCGTCGCCTGTCGTACCGGGCTGATTAGTGGATACCATATCGGGCGTTAAACCGGGATTTGATTTTTGACGCATTTCTTTATTATTGGCGTATCCGCCCGTAGCAAGGATAACGGCTTTGGAGGCCATATACGTATACTCGCTGCCGAATTTATCGACTGCATGAACGCCCGTTATTCTATCGTTTTCGACAATCAGCTTATCGGCGCGCATATTTGTTATAATCGGAATATTCATTTTTACGGCCGCTTCATATAAAGGACCTATAATACCCGTTCCCGCAGGCGAATCCATCTGATGTGTTCTTTGCCACAATGCACCGGCACCCTGACTTACCTTTTTGCGCACAGGCATACCCAAACTTTCCATCCAATGCAGGGTATCCAACGTATTTTCAGTGTATTTTCGTATCAATGCAACATCCGCTACCTTATCGCCGCCGTTAAAGGTTTGTAAAGCATGCCATTCGGGACAATCAAAAAGTGTAGACGTTCCCGACGATATATATAAATCATATTTTGCTTTTACGTCCTTTATAAGTTGTGCGTGAGCCGTATGTACGGGTTTTTCATTGATAGCTTTAAGAACCGCTTTTTTTAATGTGTCCGTCATCGGTAAAAGCTTTTGCAATTCAGGATCTGCAGTATTAAACGCACTTGCACAGCGAATCGTATTGCCGCCTATAACGGGCATTTTTTCTATAACGATAACGCTTGCACCGCCTTCGGCTGCGGTTACGGCAGCGGATAATCCGGCACCGCCGGAACCGACTACAATGATATCGGCTTTTTCTACAGTAACCGTATCTTTTTTAGTTCCCTTTGGCGGAACGGGTTTATTAAAAGCGGATATATCGCCGCCGGCATCTGTAATACATTGTTGAACGGCAGCTTTAAGCGCAGCACTTGTAACCGTCGCTCCGCTTACAGTATCCGCATTTACCGTTTGATAATCCACAATATCTTTTGATATCGTGTCAATTGCAAAATCTCCGATAAAACGTGTTTCGGAATGTTGTAAAACCTTAACCGAAGCAATTTTACCTGCACTAAAAACCGTTTGTACATTTATGTAATCATTATTACCGTAAACGGAAGCCGTATAGGTTCCGTTTTTTAATTTTGATTTACCGCAGGATACGGTTGTAAAAATCAAAAAAGCGGTACATATGATACATACAAAATTTTTCATAAAACATGTTTTTTTCATATTTTCTCCTCATTATAAATCCGAAAACACAGCTTTTTAGATATAGCAATTACACAAAACCTATTTTAATAACTATTGCAAAGGTTTGCAATAAAAAAAATGTATCCTTAAAAAAAAATATATCATTTAAAAGATATGCCGCAGCGAAAAAGAGCGTTTTTGCCCCTTCCGGTATCGTCCCCCTTCGACTGTATAAAACTTGACACATAAAAAAACTTTGTTTATAGTTTACACATGCGTATAACCGGCGGACAATTAAAGGGGCGGCTTATAAAGTGCCCCGACGGCATTATAAGACCTGCAATGGATAAAATGCGCGAATCTTTTTTTTCGATACTGGGACCGCTTGACGGAAAATCTTTTTTGGATTTGTTTTCAGGCAGCGGGATTATCGCGCTTGAAGCGGTTTCCCGCGGTGCCGAATGCGCGGTTTTATGTGAAAAAGATAAGTTAAAAATTACTACTCTTTTGCAAAACGTTTCGCTCAGTGAAAAAGAAATGCATAAAAAAATAGAATGCCGTTTTATGCCCGTTGAACTTTTTATAAAACGTTCGAAAAATTCTTTCGACATTATCTTTTGCGACCCGCCATTCCCCTATAAATTTCACATTCAGCTTATACAAAGCATAGCCGACAAAAGCCGTACGCCCAACGCTTTATTAAAGAAAAACGGTACCGTCCTCATACACCGCCCCGCCGAAATCGATATGCCCGACACTATAGGATGCCTTGTAAAAAAAGATAAACGGGTATACGGACGTTCAATTGTCGATTTTTATCAAAAAGGTTTTGACTAATTTAACTTTTTCGGTTATCATATAATGTAAAATAATCAGTTAAGGAAATAAAATGCCCTCTGATTTAAAAAAAATATTTGAAAAACAGCAATCCGGCGGTTTTATAAAAACATCGGATACGCCCGTAGGTTCTTTAACTTCCGAGCAAAAAGTACTGTTAAACCGTAAGGGTAATGTTCTTTTCAATCAGGGAGATATTCAAAATGCAAAGCGGTTGTTTATAACAACCGGTTATTCCGACGGACTTACAAGAGTCGGCGATGTATATCAGGAAGAAGGAGATATATTATCCGCTCTTAAATTCTACCTGCTTGCACACAATACGGCAAAAAGCGAACTGTTATATGAAAAAATAGCGGATACTGTTTCATTTTATTTAAAACAAAAGGATTAATATATGCAGGAAGATTTGAATTTAAAATCAAGTACCTCAACGGAATGTGATGAAGATGCAATTCAAAAAAGCGGGCAGGAAGGCGCCGACACGCTGGAAAATCAAATAGCCGAATTGTCAAAAAAAGGGTATGCATTAATAAAAGAAAATAAAATAGAAGAATCGAAAGAAGCCTTTAAAAGCATTTTGGAATTGGATGAAAACAACAACTATGCCCTTGTCGGTTTAGGCGATGCCGAACGTAAAGAAAATCATTTTAGCGAAGCCGCCGTATATTATTCAAAATGCCTTTCCTCGCATCCGGGAAACAATTATGCATTGTTCGGGCTTGCGGATTGTTACAAAGCTATGAATCAATACCATAAGGCAATAGAAATTTGGGAACAGTATTTAATTCATGACGATAAAAACATAACAGTGTTAACCCGTGTCGCCGATGCATATCGGAAAATCCGCGATTTGAAAAAATCAAAACAGCTGTATTTACGTGTTTTGGATATGGAAGAAGAAAATGCATATGCCCTTATCGGCTTGGGGCATTTACATTATGATTTTAAAGAATACAGAGATGCCTTATATTATTGGACAAAAATGCTTGAAGTAAATGAAGCTGCCGTAGACATCCGCGTCCTTACTTCAATAGGAAACTGTCACCGTAAATTAAAAACCTTCGACAAGGGCGTTTCTTATTTCGAGCGCGCATTAAAAATGGATCCGAAAAACTTTTATGCCTTATTCGGCTTAGCCGATTGTTACCGCGGAATGAATCAACAGTTCCGCTCGATAGAACATTGGAATAAAATCTTACAGCTGGATCCTAAAAACAAGGTAATATTGACCCGTACCGGCGATGCATACCGCAATATGGGCGATTACAAAACCGCAACCGATTATTATAATCGGGCATTGAATATCGAATACGATTTATATGCAGTATTGGGACTCGCCCTTATCAGCAAGGGTGAAGGCAGATATGAAGAAGCCATTATCAGTTTAAGCCGCTTAATACAAACGGATCCCAAAAATTACCGTTTATATATGGATCTTGCCGACTGTTATATAAAAACAAACCAAAAAGCGAAAGCGGTAGATGTGCTGCAAAGTTTTCAAAAGCACGGCGTTCGCAGCCAAGCCGTTACCGAAATGCTTGACAAATTGACACAACAGTAAGGAATCCGTGTTGACCGTCGAATCACCGCAGATTGCTCTATCGGGTTTGCTGCCGGAACGTATAGCCGAACTTATCCCGTCGCAGCCGCCCTTTAGAGGTATGCAAATATTCAAATGGATTGCATCGGGCGCGCAGTCCCTCGATCAAATGACCGATATTCCGCTTTCATTGCGGCACAGCTTAGCCGAAAAAACAACATTATTTTCGTCGTCCGTAAGCCGAATACTGGAAGATACGGACGGTACGACAAAACTGCAAATAGATTTAGGCGACGGTTTAATGATAGAAACCGTATTACTGTTTGACGGCGAAGGGCGAAAAACGGCTTGTCTTTCATCTCAAGCGGGCTGCGCTATGGGCTGTACTTTTTGTAAAACGGGTTCTTTAGGTTTTGCCCGCAATTTATCGGCAGCGGAGATTGTCGAACAATTTTTATATCTTGAACAAAGGGCCGGAAAGCTGCAAAATATCGTTTTTATGGGTATGGGCGAACCTCTTTTAAATTTGGAAGAAGTGCGAAATGCGGTATGTATATTTTCGCATAAAAAGGGGCGCGCTTTGTCTTTACGCAGAATAACGCTTTCTACCTGCGGTATCATTGACGGTATCTATGATTTGGCCGACCGCGGCCCGGCTGTCCGTTTGGCGGTATCGCTTACAACGGCGGATCCCGATTTGCGCGAAGAACTTATGCCGATTGCACGGTCCCAGAGCCTTGAAAAATTGGCAAAAGCGATACAATATTACAGTGATAAAACGGGGCACCGCTGTACTTTGGAAGCCGCATTGTTAAAAGGTGTCAATACGGGAAAAAAAAGCGCGCATAATTTAATTAATTTTGCCCGCCGCCTTCCCGTTCATATAAACCTTATTCCGTGGAATAAGGCGGAGGGATTACCCTATCAAACTCCGAGCGCTGAAGAAATTGCATCGTTTTATCGGCAGCTTAAAGGTGCCGGGCTTAACGTAACAATACGGACAAAACGCGGCTCAAATATTGCCGGAGCGTGCGGCCAATTGGGAAAAACACAATCGGAATAAAGCGGATTGACAAAGGTGAACATACGGATTGTCAATGTTTTTATACGCAAAGATCGTGAACAGAGGGAGTTAAAAAATGGAACAAAAGATTTACGTAGAAGGATTGGGAAGTACTGAGGACGAACAAAAAACCGCTTCGGCGGTTTTGTCGGTACAGGGCGTTTCTCACTGTGTTGTCAGCTATGAAAAAGCCCAAGTTTTTGTAACCTATGATGAAAAAATACCCGATATCGAACATGCAATACGAAACGCAATACAGTTATGCGGTTTTGATGTTTTGGGGTAAAAGCAGCCGCCCGATACACTGCCGTATTGCAGGATTTTAATAGTGACGTTCCGCATACCCCAGCCAGCCGCCGCTTTCGACAAGGGCCTTATCAAAGGGGTTTAAATGGAATCGATACAATTTACTGAGCGCAGCCGTATTTACAGCTATTGTAGATGCCGTATCCCCTACTTCGATACGGCATCTACAGTCTTTATCGGCAAAAAGAGAAAATATATTTTCAACGCTTTGTTCGTCAAGCTCGGCGGCAAGCATTCCGCGGTTAAACATATTTTGACGGAATATGCGCGCAAAATTAACCGCTACGACGGCATAAATACCGTTTACTTCCAATGCCCACGGGGCGTGTTCGCGTGAAGAACCGCAGCCGAAATTATTGCGCGTAATGATAATGCTTTTTCCGTCTATATCGGTTTGCGGATTAAAACCTTCAAGTTTTAAATCTTCGAGTAAATAGGGTTTTAAAGCTTGTTTTGAAATTTCGGTTAAATAGCGGGCCGGAATGATTTCATCGGTATTTATATCGGATCTGTCTAAAAAAAGTACGTTGCCTTCAAAAACTGTCATGGAAGTCTCCCCGTTTTACATAAAATACGTGTACAATCAAATGCTACCAGTCTGCCGTTATACGGCCTGCAAGAGAAGCGGCTGCGGCGGCGGCAGGACTCATTAAGTGGACGGTACCGCCCTTGCCCATACGGCCGCTGAAATTGCGGTTTGTTGTGGAAGCGCATACTTCTCCGTTTGCAAGGACGCCGTTACTCATACCCAAGCAGGCTCCGCATGTCGGATTGGTAACGCAAAAACCCGCTTCCATAAAAATGTCGATAAGGCCTTCCTGTAAAGCGCGGCGGTACACAAGGGGCGTAGCCGGCGATACGATGGCGCGAATACCGTCGGCAACTTTTTTTCCGTTATCAAGTCCTTTTTTTAACACGGCGGCGGCAATGCGTAAATCGCTTATACGGCCGTTCGTACAGGAGCCTATGTACACTTGGTCGATCTTTGTTCCGGCCATTTCTTTGAGAGTTTTTACTTGATCCGGCTTATAACCGAAGGTGCACACGCTTTCAAAAGAGCTTACATCGAAGCTGAACGCTTTTTCGTAAACGGCATCTACATCGGAAGCCCATGCGGTATATTCTTTTAAAGCCGCTTCTTTGGATTCGAATTCGTCCTTTATAAAAGGCCATAAATAATCGACCGTTACCGTATCCGGCATACATATTCCCGATGTAGCACCGGCTTCTACAGCCATATTGCAAATAGTCATGCGTTCTTCCATGCACATCTGTTGTACGGCAGTGCCGGAAAACTCCATAATGCAGTTCGTAGCTCCGTTTACGCCGAGTTGTGCAATGATGTGTAAAATAACATCCTTTGCGTATACTCCTTCTTTTAAGGAACCGTTCAATTCGATTTTAATCGTTTTAGGCTCGTAAAACGCACACACGCCTTTTAAAACGGCAACCTCAAGATCGGTGGTACCGACCCCTGCCGCAAAAGCGCCGAACGCTCCGTGTGTACAGGTATGACTGTCGCCCATAATAATCGTATAACCGGGGCGCACAAAGCCTTTTTCGGGAAACAAAGCGTGGCATACGCCGTTTGAACCTATATCAAAAAAATCACGAATTTTATTGCGTTTAGCCCAATCGCGCAAAATCTTTCCCTGTTCTGCGGTTTTCGAATCCTTCGCCGGCGTTACATGGTCGATAACGGCTTTAATTTTTTCGGGATCGAATACCTTATCCCTTCCTTTTTCCGTCAAATCCATAATTGCAACCGGTGTGGTTATTTCGTGGCAAAAAACCCTGTCCAGTTTTAAAACGCACATGTTTTCAAAGGGTTTATCGACAAGATGTGCATCGAATATTTTTTCGGCTATCGTTTTTCCCATACCATTCTCTTAAAATTTTATTTACACTAAAGTATTTAAGTATTTATAAAACTTTATATAAAAAAAGTCAATAAACAAAACCCGGCCTCTTGTAAATTCTTTTATACACCGATATATCTTATAGAATAGGAATGTCAGCGGATGAACTATACTGTATACGGAAACCTCGTTCCACCTAAAAAACTGCGTATCGGAAATTTTTTGTCAAAATATTATGCACATGCATACGGATTCGACAGCGAACAGCCGCCTTCTCTTACGGCCGTTCCGCATACCGGAGGCTATGAAGACTTCGGTTTAATGGCGGTAGTTGAAAAAAAATCCGTTGCTAAAGACAAACAAACCGCTTTGAACACCGAAAAAGGTGTTTTACTCGGTACTATGCGCATGGGATTCGGGCATTGCAGAATGGCCATTGCCCTCGCTTCCGCCGCAAAACATGCGGGTTTTATTCCCTATTGGTTCGATATGCTTTCGTTTCCCGATACGACCGCAGGAAAAACAATACGCAGTCTTGAACACTGGTATAATCTCGGATCGCGCATATCACAGCATTCAAAATTGTTCGAAACCTTGTTTTGGGAAAAAATTACGTCGGTTTCGGCACAAACCCTTTCGGCTTCGCTTAAAAATGCCGCTATGGCCGACATATATGCCGCTCTTTTCCGCGATATTCCGGCAAACATGAGCGTTTTATCGACTCATCCTTGGGTGGGACAGGGGGCGGTACGCGCCGGGTTACAAAACATTATCACCGTCGTTCCCGACAACTTTCCCCTCGCCTTTCACATTGTCGAAGGAACAACTCATGCGGTGCAGTCGCCGTCGAGCTTTATGGGCTACAGAACCTTGTTTGCGATGGGCGACAAAGGATTCGGCATACAAAACTGTATGCCGCCCGGCGATATTTTTGAAGCCGGACATTTTGTGGATCACGAAATCGTATCCAATATAGAATACGACTGCGATCTGCGGCGCAAACGCATAAAGGACGGCAAACCCCGCCGTTTTTTGCTCAGCATGGGCGGAGCCGGTGCTCAAGTAATGAAATTCGCCGACATTGCCCGAAAAGGAAAAGGTGCGATTGAAGCCGGAAAAGCGGTTTTATTTATCAATATGGGAGATCACAAGGGACGCTGGGCTTTATTGGAACAGGAACTGCGCTCAAGCGGCATTAAATGGACGTTCCATACCGACTGGCAACAAACGCGCAACTTTATAAACGAAGTACGAGAAGGAGATGTTACGGGGGTACATATTTTTTTGCACGATGATTTTTATGCCGCCGTCTATGCAACGAACTTGCTTATGCGCGTATGCGATGTGCTGATAACAAAACCGAGCGAATTGTCCTTTTACCCCGTTCCCAAGCTCTTTATTCACCGCGTAGGACGCCATGAAGCATGGGGAGCTATCCGCAGTTCCGAATGCGGAGACGGAACGATAGAAACATCATCCCCTTCGGGTTTGTACAGAACCTTGGATGTTTTAACGACAGATACCGATCTTTTGGATTTATACTGCACGCATATTATAAAAAACGCAAAAACGGGAATGTATGACGGTGCCTATAATATTATAAAACATATCCGGCACGGCAGACAAAATCCGCACAATATGCTACAGTAAGCTTATGTCGGGAAACACATTCGGTACTATATTTCGTGTAAGCACATTCGGCGAAAGCCACGGAGAAGCACTCGGCGCTTTAATTGACGGCTGTCCTGCAGGAATTCCTCTCAAAGTTGAAGATATCCAATATGAATTAAACCGCAGACGGCCGTCCGCCGTCTTTGTTGCCGCCGACGGTACCGAAACGGTTAATCCTGCCGTTACAAGCCGCGCCGAAAAAGATGAGGTGCGTATTTTAAGTGGGGTTTTCGACGGGGTTACAACGGGTACCCCCATCGCCCTTGAAATAAAAAATACCTCCGCGCGCTCCGCCGATTATCAAAACATCGCGCATACCTTCCGTCCCGGACATGCCGATTATACATGGCAAAAAAAATACGGCATCCGCGATTACCGCGGAGGCGGCCGCTCATCGGGGAGGGAAACCGCAGCCAGGGTGGCAGCAGGAGCCGTCGCCCGTCTTATTTTAAAAAAAGCCGCCGCAAATGCGACAAGTACGACAAATGCGGCACACACAACAAGTGAAACAAGGACGGCGACTACTGCAAGGGCGGCAGCCGATATAGATATATTTGCATATACGGTACAGGCTGCCGGAATCGACTGCCCGGCAAGCTCTTTGCCGCCGGTAAAGCCCCTCGATAAAAATCGTATAGAACAAAACCCGCTTAAGGTACCCGACGAAGACAGTGCAAAGGCAATGTTTGAACGTATACAAGCATTGCGCAAACAAGGCGACAGTGCCGGCGGGATTGTAGAATGCCGCATTGAAGGAATTCCCGCAGGCTGGGGAGAACCCGTATTCGATAAGCTGGATGCGGAACTTGCAAAGGCCGTATTGTCTATAGGTGCGGTAAAGGGTATCGAATTCGGATCGGGCTTTGCAGGGTGCAGGATGACAGGCTCCGAATGGAATGACCCTATGCGCGTGCATACAACCGATAAAGCCGCCGTCGCCGGTAAAACCGAGGACACAACCGACGCTGAAAATGCCGGCTATGCCGACGCCGTATGTTTTGAAACAAACAATGCCGGCGGCATTTTAGGCGGCATATCCAACGGAAACACTATTGTATTCCGCGCTGCCGTAAAACCCGTTCCGAGTATTTTTTTGCCGCAAAAAACCGTAAAAATAACCCGAACCGCCGATACGGACGGTAAAATTTATGAAAATACCGACCTCGTTATAGAAGGCCGGCACGATGTGTGTTTGTGTCCGAGGATTGCCCCCGTCATAGAGGCTATGGCGGCTATTTGCCTTGCGGATATGTATCTTCGCAGCAAAAGTGCACATATACACTGAACGAGAGTATTTACATGCCGAAAAAAAAATCAAATACGGCGCGCGGCATATATGTCAAAAGCGCCCTTGCCGTTTTTCTCATCTTCTTTTTTTTGTGTGCCGCCTTACTCGGTTATTCCGTATACACGCTTAAAAATCCGAAACCCGGTACGCTGACGGCCGAACAAAAAGCGGCATTTCAAAGCGCAGCGGTACGCTTTGCAGAACCGCCGCTTTCATCCTTGTTTTGGAATACCGAAAAGGCCGGTATCGAAAAAGCGGATATACATGCACAATCCGGAATCTTAATAGACGTAAAAAACGGCACTATTTTATACGAAAAAAATGCAGACCGGATGATACCGCCCGCATCGATGACAAAACTGGTCGTTATGTATGTCGTGTTTCAAGACATTACAACAGGCAGGGTTTCTCTTGACGATATTGTACCGCTTAAAAGCGACGCTTGGGCAGTAAATGCTCCGCCGGGTTCTTCTTTAATGTTTTTAGCCGAAGGACAGAGAGTAACGTTACGGGAATTGCTTTTAGGCCTTGCCGTCGTTTCGGGAAACGATGCGGCAATTGCGATTGCGGATTATATCGAAGGATCGCAAAGCGCTTTTATAGAACGTATGAACGCAGAAATGAAAAAACTGGGCTTAAAGCATACACGTTTTGTCGATTCTTCGGGTTACAGCGAGCACAACAGTACCACCGCACGCGAATTTGCGGTCTTTGCACGCGCCTATTTACAGCTGTATCCCGACGCAGTACGGGATTTTCATTCGGTACAAGAGTTCCGCTATCCTGCCGTAAAGCCGATTATACAAAAAAACACAAACCCTGCTTTAGGACGCATCGAGGGCGTCAACGGGCTTAAAACCGGTTTTATTCCCGAATCGGGCTACAACCTCGCTTTGACGGCGGAACGCGGTTCTATGAATATTCTTTCGGTTACCCTCGGCGGGCCGGGAAAGGGAACCGCACAGGGAAACGCATACCGTTTGGAAGACGCGCGCATTTTAACTTCTTACGCTTTCGATAATTTTCAAAGCGTTTCGGTCGAACGCGGAATTTCAATTCCCGTCGCCGTTTCGTGCGGAACCGAAAATGCGGTTTTTGCACGAGAAGCGGGAAAAAGCGGCCCGCACACCCTTACCCTGCCCGCCTCGGCTTCCGCAGTGACGCGCACTTTTGTGTTTAAAAATGCAAACTGTCTTCGCGCCCCGTTTAAGGCGGGAGATATTATCGGTAAAACCGTCTATAGCGCAGATACAATTATCGTAAAAGAAATTCCCCTTATAGCCGACCGAGATGTCGCTAAGGCGGGATTTATAAAAACCTTTTTTCATAAAGCCGCATGTAAGATTAGCGGACTGTAAAAATCCGTCGTTCCGCACCGGTCGGAACAATCCGCTATTTTAAACACATTTTTTTTCATAATAATATTGACTTTTTTATATTATATAATATATAATATAAAAAGATACATTATATTATAAAGATTTCTAATAGGAGTATAGGTTTGGCCTTTAACACCGGTGCGGCCCTTTTGGATGCCGTCGTTTTAGCGGTTGTTGCCCGCGAAGCTGAAGGTACATACGGATACAAAATCACCCAAGATGTGCGCGGTATCATGGATGTATCGGAAAGTACCCTCTATCCCGTTTTAAGACGTTTGCAAAAAGATAATTGTCTTGAAACCTACGATATGGAATTTGCCGGCCGGAATCGCCGTTATTATAAGATAACGGCAAACGGCATGATACGGCTGGACGGATACAGACACGAGTGGAAGTCGTACCGCAAAAACATAGAATACGTTCTTTTCGGAGAGGATACTGATGACAAAAGATGAATATCTGAACCTGCTGCGTACGGAATTGCAGGCTTTACCGCATGATGAACAAGAGGAAGCAATGAGTTATTACCGCAATTATTTTGAAGATGCCGGCGATGACGCTTCCGTAATTGAAGAATTGGGAGCACCGGAAAAATTGGGTGCATATATACGGTCGAATTTTGCCTGCGTACCCGGAAAAAATCCGGTCAGGGACGGGGAAAATTCGAAAGGAAAACCGAAAACGATTAGGGATAATGCCGGCGGCATCAATATGCTGCTTCTTATACTGCTTTTGACGGTTACCTTTCCGGTATGGGGCCCGGTTGTTTTGGGCTTACTGGCAGCGGCGCTCGGTATTATTGTCGCAATTATTGCCGTTATTTTTGCAGGCGTTATTGCAGCGGCGGCCCTCTTTGTTGCGGGCATTGTCGTTGTCGTTACGGGTATTTCGCTTTTTTTCAGCGCACCCCTTATCGCCTTATTGGGGTTGGGAGCGGGCTTGTTTTTAGTCGGCCTTGCATTGCTGTGCGGTATCATTTTTATTCGGATATGTACAAAGATTCTTCCGCCCGTTATGCGCGGCATTGTAAAAGTATGCAGCCTGCCCTTTAGACGAAAAAGCTAAGCTGCGGGCTTATCGACAATATATAGGAGATGGGTTGAAGCTCGCCGCTCAAATAGCGCGCCTTGCTTCAACGTTGAGTTTTGCGCTTTGCGCAAAACATCGCTTATTACGTGCACGTTCTCGCTTCGCTGTGAACGTGATTAAAAAGTCATTCGAAAGTTGACACTTTCTTCATGACTTTTTATAGGAGTAGATATGAAATCGACAACAAAAAAAATAGTAATATGGGCGCTCATTTTAATGGGTATCGGGGCGGTTTTTATGGCCGCAGCCCTTGCAGGCGGTGCGCGCTTTAAAGACTTAAAATATTTTAATTATACAATAAACGGAAACCGCCGTTTTCGGGACAATCTTTTTAACATAATCTATGACTTAAACGCTATTTTATCCGATGACGTTTGGGATGAAGATTTTGATGACATTTTGGACGCCAAAGAAGATTTACGGGCAGCAAGGGAAGAGCTGAGCGATGAATACGATGAATTAAAAGAAGCTTTTGATGAATTAAACGGCGAATTAAAATCCCTGCCGGTCGCTTTTACAAACAGCTATGAGGGGAAAAACGTGAGTGCAATCGAAATCGATGTAAGCGCGGCCCGTATCGACATAAAAACCGGAACGACTTTTTCCGTAACCGTTCGTCAGGGACGGCACAGAAACGTGTACAGCAGCTTAAAAAACGGCGTTTTGGAAATAGATGAAAAAGGCGGCTTTAATTGGAAGCGAAAACGGAAAAAGCCCGATACCGCCTATATAGACGTAACGATTCCCGAAAACACGGTATTGGATGAATTGGACATAGCGGTGAACGCAGGTGCCCTGTCGTTACACCACCGATCGCTGACGGCAAACGAATTATCCGTCGAGTTAAATGCGGGTTCCGTTTCAATCAGGGATGTAACCAGTTTGCATACCGATATAGACTGCAATGCAGGTGTAGTACGTATTGACGGCCGCCTGCGCGGCAAAACCGAAGCCGATTGCAATGCGGGAAAAATCGACTTGACCATAGACAGCGGCGGCGAAGATTATTCATGGGATGCAAAGGCCGCCCTCGGCAACATACGGGTAAACGATTCGGTTTCGTCGGGACTTGCAAACCTGAACAGTTCGGGAAGTACACGAATAAACCACCTCGATTTGTCGGCAGCGGTCGGCAGCATTGATGTATCGATACAATAAATGAAAGATGACACTTTTTTCATAGGAGAAGACAATGGCAAAAAGATTGTATAAAAGCGAGAATAAAATGCTTTGCGGCGTATGTGCGGGAATTGCCGAATATTTCGACATAGACCCTACCCTTGTGCGCCTTATAACCGTATTTTTATTATTTGCAGGAGTGGGAAGCGGCTTAATAGCCTACATTGTAGCGGCCGTTATTATACCGGAAAGATTCCAAAATAAGACAAAATCAGCAAAAGATATACCGGAAAAAGAGGCAGAACGCTGATAAAAAGGCCCGCAACGCGGGAGCCGCCCCTTTGCGCACGGGGCGGTTTTCCCGTACTTGCGCAGGCTTTGCCCCCGATTCCGTTTTCAGCGTTTTCGGGGGATGCAGAGCTTTCAGCGTTTTCGGAAATCGAAAAAAATACGTTTAAAAGGCGTTCATCCGTTTTTTTCATAAGAAGCGAAACGCTTTCGCCGATTGCTTTAAAAGGCTTTATTTTCTTTGCGTTTTTATTTTTGATTCCCGTTTTTTCTTGCAAATCATTCTCCCGTTCAGAGTCGGTTTTTTGGCTTAAAGCATCAAAATACAAAAATACACGGCTTAAAAAGCCGCCCGTCCTTCCGGGCAAGTTTAAGTTTCGGCTTACGGCGTATTGAGAAACGAATACCATAGCCAAAAGTACCCCGCTTTTTTTTAAGCCTTCCTGAAGTGACCCCGAAGTAACCTTTAAAGAAAAAATCGAAAACAAAACATAACCGTCGGCTTGAAATAAATTAAAAAACACGATTGAAAAACAGATTGCCAAGGGCGGCACAATACGAAACCGTCCCTTTTTAAGAGCGGACAAAAGGGCAAACAGAACAAGATCTATCCATAAATATGCAAGCGATTGCTGAAACAGAATACCGGGCAAACACAAAAGAGACGTGATAAACAACAGGGACGGATTTAAAGAATCAAAGACCTTTTTCATAAAGACACCGCCTCACAGATTTTGTGCGTAGGCATTTTTCGGCAACAGAGCAAACCACTTTGACTGCGCGGCAAAAGCGCCGGTTATAAAACCCAACGCAAGACCGGTTACAAAACCCGAAATTAAAAGTACCGGAGCGATATAACGCACGGCATTACCGAAGAGGATAAAATGCGAAAGCAGGATTTGCGCCGCCGTATTTGCAAGGGCTCCTCCCAAGCTGATACCGACAGTTCCGATACGCTTTTTTCCCGTCCGATGTAAAATAAGCATAACAAAGGCCGAAGCAAAGGATCCTGCCGCCGAAAATAAAAAAATATAGGAAAAAAGAGTTCCCGTAATAAAGCCCTGCCCCAGCACTTTAAACAAAACCAAAAGAGCCGTTTCTTTGCGGTTAAAGATATAAAGGCCCAAGAGAATCGGCATATTCGCTAAACCGAGCCGCATAAAAGGCAGTGGCTTCGGAATAACGTATTCTATAGCCGATAAAAAAAGACACAGAGAGGCAAAAAAAGCTATAAGATTATGCCGGTCAACCGGCGCGGTATTTTGTATATCCATATTCAATATTATCCCTGACAATATAGCAATTTTTTAAGAGTGTTTCAATACGGTTAAAATATTCGGTCACAGCATGCACCCTGCAATAAATGATAATCCTAGCTATTGTATTTTATGTTGCGGATTCCGCCCATTCCGCCGCACGGCTCCCTTACGGGAGCTCGTGCTTACCGAGTTTTTGCTGCGCAAAAACTCGCAGACGGTTACGTTCTTTTGTATATCGTTAACCCTTTTTTGTATATACATCTCTTTGTTCTTTAGAAGCTTGCTCCCTTGTCCGCTTCCCCTTCGTTATTTGAAGCTATGTCTAGATACTCCGCCTGTCTTATTCCAAGTTTTGATGTTCTGTTTGTTCCCGTTCGGCTTGTTTTTTCTTATCACGCTCAAACTGCCAGCCGTACAACATGCGTTCCGTCATCCCTTCTTCAGCATATTTAAGATACTCTCGTGCAAGGTCGGTATTTGCTGTTTTTAATATATCGGGGTTTACCCATAGTCCCGATATCGCCATATCCTCCCATTTTTCCCCGTCATACACATCCGCAACCGTCAGTTTTACTTTCGTTACCTGTTTGGGAAAATCTATTTGTGCAAAATGCACATAATCTTTAAAGGTGTATTCAAAGTCAAAATCATCTCCTTGTAAGCGCACCGTTTTCATTCGAGCATTCATTTTATACAAATGCGGCCTATCCGTATCTACAAAACCGTTTAAAACCACCAGATTATCCGAGGGAATATGAAAATCAATGTCCAATACGACACCCTTTCCATTCCCTGCTGCCCCTTCTACCATAGGAGTCGAATCGTTTACAAAGAATGCCGAAACATCTGAAGATTTATCTATACATCTGAGAAACCAACGGAACCGCAGTATATCATCATCATATACTACTCGGTGCCCCTTAACCGTTTCCGTTAAAAACGGAACGGACATCTTAATGCTTTTTACCATATTCGGCATTATCCAAGCATAGTCAAGCAAATCAGAATATCTGTCTGAAAATGGATCATAGCTATCTTTAAGCAAGTCTTTTCGAAGTTCGATAAATTCTTTATTTATTTTTTCTGAGGTTATGATAAAATTGTTTTGACTGGTAAAAAAACCTCCACCCTCAATAATTATGGCATGCGTTTTATCAAAATCCACTCTTTGATATAAATCGTTATCCATATGTATATCTTTTCTATCCAATCTATAGCTTATTACTTCATATACAACATAGATATACTTATCATCGCCAACAAAACACGGAAAAGCAGGAAACTCTCCGGTCGTCCCGTTAATAGAGTATAGGTCTTTTTCGGTAGAAAATAAATACGGTTGTTTATAGCGATGTTGATACTGAAAATATGTAGGAGAAGGAAAAAACCACACATTCTCTGCATACAGGAACGATACAGTCAAACATATACAGAATACACAAATTTGTTTTAACTTCATGCAAATACTCCTTATCGATACACCCGTTCATAGGGGTTATCTTTTTGATAAATTTTTCCGAAAAGAACCGTTTCTACCGGTAATCCAAGTGTCTTTGTTAAAAAGTTGGTATAGCTATAAAAATTTGTCATATTATTATCCCCTCCGGTTACTTCACAGCCCGTATTTCCGTATTTCTTCGTCGGATGACCTAAATGCTTACCCTCTGCATAACCTGCGTTACCGTCAGCCCCTATACGATAGCCTTTTGCAAGCAAATTCCCCATAACGGCTTGTAAATAAATATCACCTTTATTCAATTCCCATTTATTTTGTGTCATTTTTAAAATCTTATACGCGACAGCCCCTTCTGTGATAGTTTCAGGCCCCACCCTTATTGTGCGTTTCCCGCCATATAAATCCCTGACATTCATCGATATAAAGGCATCAGCCGTATACGGAATCTTTCCTTTACTGTCTTTTCCGGGAAGCATGCTTTGTACTGTTGTCCAGCCGCCAAAGCTCTTTGTCTTTTCAGGAATAATATTTCCCTCTAAATCACGTGAAATTATTGTACGAGTATCCAAGCCTCCATATTCCGACCGCGTTTCATTTTTTTCGGCATTGTATATATAATAACTTCTCGTATCACGGCCTATTCTTTCTTCCACCGTTTCATAGGTAAAGCTGCCGTCTTTGTTTACCTTTGCTACTATTGAGCCTTCCAAAACCTTTCTGTTTGTAATGTTCGCGTATGCACCCAGCTTTTCCGCTCCTACCCAGTTTTTACCGTTCACTGTAGCCGCCCTTGTCCGCTTCCCCTTCGTTACCCTCTTCTATGTCTAGATACTTGCCGTATACCCGACCTGACGGGGTAATTTTCGCTTTCTACTTTGTACCAATACCACGACTCCCCTGCTATTACAAACTAGCCTAACCGCCAAATTTCCTCAATATAGCCTCCCTGGGCTGAACCCCTTTTTTATCGGTAAAAAATATTCTCACATAAGCGCCGAAAACCCAACCGTCCTTCCCGTCTGTCGTTTTAACTTTGTACCACGGTGACTTAAAATTGTCTATAGTATCTTCATGGGTACTCTCTTCATACAATGTGATCTCGGACAATTTCGCAAGGTTTCCGATTATTTCACTATTTATACTCGGCTTACTGCGAATCCGTAAATTATCAATAACTATTGCCTGACATTGAGACGGATAACGCTCATCTGAATTGTAAAACACCTTCAAACCTCGTTCATTATGTATATAATCCAAAACAACGGCTTTCGTAAGAGCAGTTCGGTAACCGTAAGGGAAATCCCAATGCGTGTATCCGGAGTAACCGGAGTCACCGGTTTCCAATTTATCGAAGTTGTAATCAGGCGTATCGAAAATTTCAGTACTAACCATAAAATACACATTACATAACTCCGCATTGACATATTCGACCCGCTGGAAAACATATGTTTGCCAACTACCTATAAAACCGCATTGAAACCTTCCTTTATCGCAAATAAGATATCCCTTCGTAGCCCTCCCATCAACAATAAAATCAAAGCCAACTCTATTGGTATTTAATAGCTCCTCTATGCTTTGATTCTCATCTACCGGTACCTTTGCCGTATCTTCGGCATACAGTAAGCCCAAAAAAAATAATACGAAAAAAAATATATATAAAAGTATTAATCGTTTTTTCATCTAATAGTTCCCCCGTAATTAGGTCTTTTCAAAGCCTCTTCCCAATAATGTTTATGAAATTGCTCCATGTATTTTTTACGTGCCCATTCTTCAGCCTTATCCTCCATCCGTGACCATACAGAAAAATCATATTCTCCTGTTCCCAGGGGAAATCCGTAATCATCGTCTTTATGTAACTTGGATGGATACAATTCATTCCACATCGTTTTAAACGGATCCGTCACCATCCCAATTTAATGCAAAACTTAAACCGTCTTTGGTAGCAATAAGCTCATTTGGAATATTTTTTTTACCGGCAACATCTATTTGTGCAAAATGCACATAATCTTTAAAAGTATATTCAAAGTCAAAATCACCTCCTTATAAGCGCACCGTTTTCATTCGAGCATTCTCTTCGCTAGCTGCTCTCATATTTCATAAAAAGAAAGGTTTCCCAAAGAATCTATATACTAATTCAGGGCTATTCGCTATTTCTTCCCCGCTTAAATTCTCTCGTGCCATTTCTTCAACATATTTGAAATAGCCATATGAAGCATACCCTTCCTTAAAAGGACTGTAAGAAACAAGAGAACGTGCCATTCGAACCGACTTATACCGCATAGTTTTCGGTTTTAACTTTTCTTTCAACTCATCAGGAATTGTTATTAGAGCCATCGTTTTTTTTGTATACCCGATCGGATCGATATCTGATATATTAATAATGTTAAATCTATAGCGATTACATCTAATATACTCTCGCTCCGCCCCTCCGGCGGTAAAATAACTAAAAACAGTCATTTTCAAAATATTATTTTCAATATCCCATGTGCCTATAAGAAAGCCTAAACAAACATCAGCATTATTCTTAAAACGATGTCCGCTAACATTTACTACAGCGAGCCTATTTGGAAAAAATTCATAGGAACACTCACTTATTATTACGCCCCATTCATCCCATGCTTCAAATCCATTCCAACGTCCTAATATCATCGATTCTTCACTAGATAAATTATATTGCGCTTTTAATTCCGGAAACTCATCCCAAAAATACGTCCCTAACGGATTCAAAACGTCCGTAAATTCCTGCAACTGTTCATACGTATATGTCTTTTCTGCAACCCGCTCTTCTTCCGCTTGTTTTTTATCGTCAATAACTACATACACCACCATAATTAAAAATAGTCCGATGCATGCGGCCAATAGAATCAAAAAAATCTGTAGTATTTTCTTTAATATCTTTTTTATCATATCTTATCTCTTTTTTATCGTATAAAAACGAACATGTTTTCTAATAAATATTCCCGATAAGAATACCGCTTTCTCCGGTAATTAAAACATATCGTTTCGCCTACCTGTTGCCACTTCCTATACCTTCTTTCAACTATTGTATGATACAAAAATCCTGTTGTCTACAGGCTGTTGTACAATTTTATTCTTTATATCTAGCAAGTTTGCAAAAGTCGCTGCCGCAGACTTGCAAAACATTTTTAGAACAACTGAACGCCCGCACAAACAGGCGTTCCGGTTAAGTATTTCACACGGACATAAAATGCTGTATGCTGTGCCTGTGCGCCTACAAAAAAGAGCACACTTTTGCTGTATGGGCCTGCGGCAGCAACCCCGTAGTTTTCTTCGAGAACTACGGGGTTTTAAGAAAAAAATCAAATTACTTTTATTTGTTTGGGTAACAAAAATTTACAATTATCAAAATTGGAACTAAGAAAAATGATGTTTCAATGAAAAAATCTAATAGAATATGTATTCTATCCGTTTCATAAATTTTAAGCATAAAAACACATACAGTATTAAAGAAAAGCAGAAAATAAATCAAAAATATCATAAATTTATATATTTTTTTATCCTTCAACTTCCAAATATAAAAACCCGACAATTTTAATAACAGAGGCATATTATTTTTTACCATTTTTCTTTCTCTCTTTGACAAAATTCCATTTATGCCTAGATTCAGAAAAAACAGATGTATAAAAAATAAAAGCAAAAAACCTACAATATTTTTCATAGCTAATCCTCTGAATTCTTCTTTACATAATTAAGAATTTCATCAATTACGTTATCTCGGATTTTCTCAGGTAAATAATTCTTTAGAGCATCTTTCAGAGCTTTTTTATTGAATTGCTTTGCAAGAGTGCCTGTATTTTTTTGGAAATACGCAACTGCCTTTCCTATTTCCGAAAAATCACCTTTTTTCAAAGCACCAAAAATTCTTTTTTCCATCCTTGTTAATTGGGAACCTATTTCTTTATTTCCTTTCCCGCCGACTAATCCTCCAATTGCACCAGAAATACCGGAAGAAAGAACCTTCCAACCATCAACACCTTTTTTATTATCAGTTAACTGATCTGCCAAGTCTGCAACAGTATTTATCATAGCATTTCCCGCAACTTGTATTGCCAAGCCAGCACCGGTAACATACAAAAGCGATGATGCCATGCCTGATAAACCTTGAATAGCTATTTTTCTGCCATCTAATTGAGTAACATCAAAAGAGCCAGTTTCTTTATAAATATCATATAGTTGGGATGTTGTTTCAATTGCAGCTCCAATACAAAATCCAACAGCGGCTATTGCTAAAAGAGATTCCCCATCCGGGTCTATATACTTCACCGGATTATTGCCCGCATAGTGGTACAGGTGCATGTTTACCGTGTTATATATTCCCCCCATTCCGGGTAAGTTTTGATTATGCTTTTTCGCCTCATCGTTCACCGGTGCCACGGGTATATATTCCCCCAGCGCCGGGTCGGTTGTCAGCCACCTGCTTGTTTTAGCGTCCAGGTACCGTGCGCCGTAGTAGTATAAGCCCACGCACAAGAGGCTGGCTATTGTGCGTGCTTTATCGCATTCTTTAACGGTGAATTTAACTTGTATATTATTAATTGTTTTATTGCTTAACAATTAACGATCCTTCTGTATATCCATATTAATAAACCTTCTGGTAATGCTAAAACAAATAGAAACAATATAAATCTTGAAAATTGAATATTTTTTACAATTTTCAAAATAACGTTATACAAATTAAAGATAAATGCATAGTTTTTTGTCACATATAAAATAAAAATCCCATAACTGAGAATTAATAAATAGAATCCCATTTCTTTTATAATCTTAATCATTATTTCCACCTTTATTTTTATCCTGCAATGGTAAATTGGATAATACTTCCTGCCATACTCCAATAAGCGTATCTTTTACCGCTTCATTTTTTGCAATATCCGTTAATCCATTCTTTGATAGGTACTTTATTTCCGAGACAGTTTTACCAGTTATAGGATCTTTATATGTTACTTTTGCTCCCGTAGTTGTCGTTGCTCCCATTACAATACCTGCAACACCCGCGATAGCAGTATTCACTCCGACATTTTTGGTCAATTCATCACCATGCATTGCATTATCCGCAACTGTGCCGATAGCGGCACCAGTCATATTAGCAGATGCATTCAAAGCTATATTTGCTGCCTTATAAACTTTTACCACATCTCCTACTGCTTTTATTGAACTCACTCCACCGGTTATGGCACCAGTAATGGCACCACCTAAAAATGCAGCTCCGACCGATTTAACATCAACATTTTTAATAGCATCTCCAACACTTTGACCGTTAATCATATTAGACGCTGTCTGTACTGCAAGATTGATAGCAGCACCAGTAATACCACCGACGATAGCACCAACTACAGCTTGCGGCATACGTCCGTCCGGATCTTCGTATTTTATCGGATTATTATTTGCGTAATTATATAAATGTGTACTAAGAGTGTTGTAAATACCACCACCCGGCAAATTTTGATTATGCTTTTTCGCCTCATCGTTCACCGGTGCCACGGGTATATATTCCCCCAGCGCCGGGTCGGTTGTCAGCCACCTGCTTGTTTTAGCGTCCAGGTACCGTGCGCCGTAATAATACAGTCCGGTTTCCTCGTCCCGTTCTTTGCCGGTAAATTTAAAGGGCAGCGTCTTATTCTCCGGCGCTCTTTTTTCTATCCAGTATTCTCCGTAAGGTGTATATTCTACTCTCTCATACTCATCTCCTTTGTAATCGGTAATAAGATGAGCACTGCCGAGGTGGTCACTGTGGTAGTAATAGGTACTTGCCTCTGCGGTGCTCGTGTGCCCGGCACTTCCGGCTCCGTTCGTCCGTGTTACCAAGCGCTCGCTTCCCAGATAAATGTGCTTTATTTCCCTGTCGGTATTGTACGCGCTTGAGTTGTGTATCCAGCTCCACATGGTGTTAAAGTATAAGGTTTCGCTTTGACTTGAGCTTTTAAGCGCTCTTTGTCCGTCGGCTCCGTAGCGGTAGTATACGGTGTGTCTTCCGTCACTCGATTCTTTCATATGATCTTGGTTTTAAAACAATAAAAACTTTGTTTTTAGGGATGTTTACTAATTGCATCTTTTTTTCTCGTGTGAAATCCCGTTTAGTTTCATATACATCAAAGAAAAATTGCCAATATAAAAAACAGTCATCATTTGAGTTATATATATAGAATTCAACTTTATTACTTTTTTTTCCTTTTGCATATGTTGTAAACATTAAACCCGCTGTACCTTTCATAGGTAAGGCACTTCGATTCAAGGGGAAAGAATTGTAAATCTCGCTTACAGAATATTTTTCTGGATCAAGATACGTTCCTTTTTGTACTCGCGGATCGTACCCTCTCTTTAATGCTTCACGGCCTGCATATAAAAAACTTGTCGATTGAAAATCCAAGATATAATAATCATAAATCAACCCTCCCAAAAAGGTAAGAAAAGCTATAAGAATTAATGAAATCAATAACAGTAAAGTATTATTGAACTTAACGGCAAAGAAAATAATAATAAAACACGGTATACATATTAAAACAATAAAAGTTTTTTCTCGTATCTTCATTCTACCATCCTATCTTACACCCATAAGAACCAGAAAGCAAATTATTTTCCAGAAGATTAAAAGCATTCTTTGAGGAATCAGAATTAAGACTGTAATTAACATAAGAATAATAAACCTGCAAACCAAAGCCATAGTATGGATGTATTTTTCCTGCAATATCGGTCATTAAATTTTGTTGATTTTCTGACAACATAGGATCTTGAAAAAAATTCTTTAAATCATATCCAAGAGAAATATTACCAAAAATATTAGAGATTTTTTTTAGAAATTTAAAATCATTTCCAAAGAGCTTTAATCCTTCATATGCATAAGTAGAAAAATTCCCTATATCATCAATAGGCCTTTCAAAACTATTTAGCATATTGTCTAATGTATTATTTGATTTCTCAGAAAGAGTTGTGGTTGCTACAGTTTTTTCTGGCAATAAACTTGAAAAATCTAATTTATCACCTGCATATATCTTATTCGGGTCTTCTATTCCATTTGCTTTTGCCATATCATCATAAGTATAATTCGTATCATTTTTTCTATTAAACTCATCGGTAATTTTTGACAGAGTATCACCTGCTTCAATCGTATTCGTTTCCCAGTCAAACATCCCCGTCGGGTCAGTATATTTAATTGGGTTATTTCCTGCATAGTGGTAAAGGTTAAAGTTTACCTGATTATAAATCCCGCCTTCACCGATAGCGGAGCCCGCCATATACTCCCCCAACGCCGGGTCGGCGGTCAGCCACCTGCTCGTCTTCGGCTCCAGGTAGCGCGCTCCGTAGTAATATAGTCCCGTTTCTTCATCGCGCTCTTTGCCGGTAAATTTAAAGGGCAGCGTCTTGTTTTCCGGCGCTCTTTTTTCCACCCAGTACTCTCCGTAGGGTGTATATTCTATGCGCTCGTACTCGTTGCCTCTGTAGTCGGTAATAAGGTGTGCACTGCCCAAGTGGTCACTGTGGTAGTAATACGTGCTTGCCTCTGCGGTACTCGTGTGCCCGGCACTTCCGGGTCGCACGGCTCCCTTGCGTGAGCCGTGCTTACCGAGTTTTTTACAGCCGCTTGGGCTGCTCTGTGTTGCGTCTGAAAAAACTCGCCTACCTTCTGCCACTTCCTATACCTTCTCTGTATGGGCGTGCCCGCCTTACAGGCGGTCGGGCTTTTCGCTTGTATGGCCGTGTCGTTCTAATGCAAGCACTTCACGCACGGCCATATCGCTGCAATCCCTCACACTCTTATATAAACGTTCCTAAAACATACATAATTTAGAAGAACAATCTCCATATTTTTAATAAAAAAATACATATAATAGCAAAACTGCTTATAATAAAAAGTTTATATCTACTGAAAATTATAAGATAAATACATAACTGATATATTTTAATTTCTTCAGAAGGCAAATCTTCATATGTAACTACATGTATCGGCATAAGCATTATAAACGATAAAATAATTATAAAAACAGTGAAAATAATTATTTTTTTCATTTTTCACTCCTAATTATACTAAAAAGCCTTATAAGATTGTTAGCAGAACTTGGGTTTGCCCTTCATTGATTTATTTTTTTCAGTAGTTTTTCACTAAAAATTGAAACTATATACCCTACCAGTACACAAAAAAAATATGAAGAGATATTTAATATACCAAGAACTACAACACTAAGAGGATCTTGTTTTGCCCTAAAAATGAATATCCAAAAATATTCAAGAAAATCAGATATTAGAAAATATGATATGCTCATCATGCAAAGGAATAATCCCCATGAACCGGCCGATATGATAATATGAAAAAACAAAAAATAATAAAACTTAATATAGAATATTTTTTTTCCTAATAAAAATATAAGAATACCCACAATAAAATAATAAGGTATTAATATCTGCAAAAAAAATCCTGCTTGGATAGTACATATCAGCATCATACTAAGATAATGAATTATAACTAATGTAAGAAAATAAAAGCTATACAGTTTCATCGAAGAGCCTGTCACAAAATCTGTGTAAATGGCATTTCCTAACAAAGC